>CAZGAV010000049.1:0-26700 GCA_964523575.1 uncultured Ignavibacteriales bacterium | reverse complement strand
TCCGGCATTTATTATTTTGGAAAAATCTGATCATTCCCACTAAATCGAAGGCCGCGGCAGAGTCCATCGTTGGACGGTCAGAGCGATTAGGCGATTTCAAGGACTGAAGTATGGAGAAGCAGCCAAAAGGGTCTCTCGGAGCATTTCTGGGAGTCTATACGCCCACGATTCTCACCATTCTCGGCGTGATTATGTACTTGCGTTTCGGGTGGGTCGTGGGTCATCTGGGACTTTATCAAACCCTCATGATTGTCGTCATCGCCAATTTAATCACCCTGGTCACGACTTTATCCTTTTCTTCAATGGCCACGAACATGAAAGTCGGCGGCGGCGGCGCATATTTTATTATCTCGCGCAGCCTTGGCCTCGGGGTGGGAGCGGCCATCGGTATCCCCCTGTTCCTGTCACAATCGATTTCTATTACTCTATATGCCTATGGCTTAGCCGAATCCCTGAAAATCATATGGCCCGGTGTTCCTTTACTACCAGTCAGCATCGCTGTCATCCTGATGGTATCGATAATATCACTTTATGGCGCCCGATTCGCGTTGAAAACTCAGATACCACTGCTAATTCTGGTAGCCCTTTCGCTCGTGGCCTTAGCCATCGGCGCTCTCTTCACCAATAAAACCGGACCCCTGCCTTCGATCCTGCCCGCGGGTGGAGAGGTCGGTTTCTGGATGGGTTTCGCCGTCTTCTTCCCGGCCGTGACAGGCGTCATGGCCGGTCTCAGTCTTTCGGGGGACCTGAAGAATCCTGGCAAGGCTATTCCCCTGGGTGCAATTGCCGCGACGGTCACCGGTTTTATTGTGTATCTGGTAGTCCCGATTCTCCTGACCCAATCAGCGGATTCCTATGATTTGCAGACCGATTCACTCATATGGTTGAAGATCGCTCCCCTGGGACTTTTCCTGGTTCTTCCGGGATTATGGGGAGCCATTCTATCCTCGGCGGTAGGTTCCGTTTTGGGCGCTCCCCGGACGCTTCAAGCCGTCTGTCGCGATCAAATAACCGGCCAGAGGCTTAGAAACTTCATTTCCAGCGAATATGGCATGCGCATAGCCCTGGCGCTCACTTCCCTCATCGCGCTCATCGCCGTATTCCTGGGTAATTTGAACGCGGTGGCCCAGGTCGTGACCATGTTTTTCCTTACGGTTTACGGTACCATCAACCTGGTGGCTGGACTCGAGACACTTAGCGGCGATCCTTCCTGGCGTCCCAAATTCCGTATTTCATGGTTCCTCAACATCGCTTGTGGTTTGGCCTGCCTCTGGGTCATGTTTTTAATCAGCCCCCTGGCCAGCATTGTCGCGATCGGCGTGGAAATTATCCTCTGGTTGCTATTTGCTCGCAGAGAACAACAGGCGACCTGGGGCGATTCTCGGCGCGGCCTGTATGAGGCCATGCTTCGCTGGGCATTACTTCGTTTGTCGCACCGCAGTATGAGTGCACGAAACTGGCGACCTCACGTTCTGGTTTTTGTGGATGATGCCCGAAGAAAACTGGACCTTATCAAGTTTGCATCATGGTTCAGTCAGAATCGCGGAGTAGTCACAGTCTGCGAACTTGTGGTCGGAGATCTGCAACGAGACGATATTGATATTCATGGAAGACTCAGTACGATTCAAGAACTATTGTCTGATGAGGATCTGAGTGTTTTTGCCGAAATAGACGTGGTCGATAATATTATCGATGGGATAGCCGACGTGGCTCAGGCTAACGGCATCGCCGGTTTCGCAAGCAATACCGTCGTCCTGGGATGGCCCAAAGAGCCGGAAATGTTGTCTGATTTTCTTATCACGACACGGCGGTTGGAAAAAATCCAGAAATCGGTCGTTATAGGAAAGATCAATCCGCAGCATATCTTCCCGGTTCGCAAGTCGCGCCGCGAAATCAATGTCTGGTGGGGCGGGCTGAAGCAGAATGGCGATCTGATGCTCCTTCTGGCATATTTGATGACGAGAAATCCCGAATGGCGCGGCTCTGAGTTGAAAATCCTCTGTGCCTCCTCCAATGAATTCGCCCAGAAAAACACCGAACGATATCTTGAGTCGATGCTCAGGGAAATTCGCATCGAGGCTGAGTGCGATGTGTTTCTCAAGCCGGAAGAATCGACCATTGCGGAGCTGATTCAGACTCGCAGCGCCTCGGCGGATGTGGTGTTTCTTGGTCTGGCCGTGCCGGAAATCGGCAGCGAAATGGAATATGTTCAACGGTTGGAATCATTGGCCGGTGATTTGCCGGTTGTTTTCTTCGTCAAGAATTCATCACTATTCGCTGGAAAACTGCTGGAAGCCGAAGAATTGGAGCCGGAATAAACAGCCGCTCCTGCAGTCAAATATTAGGCATATTCATCGCTTCGTGACTGCGCTGGTTCACCCTCCAAATCCTGACAACCGGCATTGCATTAACTCACCATAAAATCCTCAACAGCTTGCGATCTGCTATCTGTCGCAGTATTGTCTCCGCATACCTCACAAGAAGTTCTCGCATCGAATGCAATTCCTCGCGACGCGCCCTATCCGCCTCCGCAGGAGGAGATGGATTGCAATATATCATTTCTGAGATTTTTCCTTACGAACCGCCCAAAGCGCGCTTGAGTCCAAGGGGCGCCAAAAGCCCGCTTAAAGACGTGAATTATTGACAATAAGGGCAATAACTTTAGTGAGCGGCCATATTGAATCCGAGAACCACGGCAAAATCGTATTAGATGCTAATCCTCTATGCACCAAGCCTCCAGCCGCATTACTGGCTGATCGTCACCGCTACGGTCATTGAAGTGGCCGATCCCCCTCTGTTGACGTAAGGACCGCCATAACTCCAGGAGCTGAATGTGGTCGGAGCGGCCCCCGTCGTAAACGACTCGGCGCTCCCGTAACCGGTGCCGGCGCTGTTGGTGGCGTAGGCCCTCACATAGTAATCCGTGCCGGCGGTCAGACCGGTTAAGGAACTTGTAAAACTCCCGGCCCCTGAACCATCGGTGGTCTTATCATCGGCGATCGTCGGAGTCGCGCTCGTACTCCATCAGACCCCGCGTACGGTCACCGCCGCCCCGCCATCCGAAGTAATATTTCCCCCGCTTTCCGCTGTCGTTTGCGATACCCCGCTGACATCGACGGTAGCCACCGTCGGAGCTTTGGGTTGGGCGGGCGTAGTAGTCTTGTCATCCGAACAGGAACAGACCAACGCCGAAAGCGCCACGGCACCTGCCACTAATAGCCATACTTTTTTCATACTTTGCCTCCGCTCAAATGCAGTAATTTTGGCCACCTATGATCCAGCCATTGGCTCCCAGCCGGCCGACTTCTTTGAGGAATATCTTGCTCATCAGCCGTCATTGAGTTGAAGTGTCCCGATAGACCCGTGACAGGCCAGCAAAGCGCGACAACATGCCCGGAGAATTTTCCCCGACATTAAGATATGGTGAAGTCACACGGAAATTGTCCAGACCGATGCGGTCATAGTACGCCATCTGTGCATCCATGAATATTATGATCTCTGTGACGTTTGCAAGAATGGAGTCCCATTGTTCCGTTGTCACCCCCCACGTATCGGCCGTCATCGGGATCGAAAAGGAAGTCCAATCGCTGAAAAATGTGTCGTACGGTACGACATTGGTTTCGGCGTAAAGCGATCCGGATGTAATCCTTATCGAGCCATAACACCCCAGCATTGTGCCTCCATTGTCAGATGTATTCTTGAGATCAAAGCTGAGCATCCCTTGCGCATATACGGTGAGGTCGCCCAGGAACTTATTTGGCACGGCAAAGGTACCGCACTGATCCTCAAAATCCTCGAATTCTATGAATCCCCCCGAATTACCGCCGGTTCCCCGGTAATAGAGTCCCCCTCCCGATACGGACCAGTCTTCGGCACCCGTATCGAAGGAGCTGAGAATCATCTCCTGTGAAGGGAAAGCCGTGGTGAACGACTGAGCATTGCCATAGCCGGTACCGGCACTGTTGGTAGCATAGGCACGGACGTAATAAAGGGTACCGGCAGTGAGCCCCGTTAATGAGCTGGTAAAACTCCCGGTTCCTGTCCCATCGGTGGTCTTGCTATCGGCTATCGTAGGAGTAACATTGGTACTCCAGCAGATTCCACGGGCGGTCACCGCCGCCCCGCCATCCGAAGTAATATTTCCCCCGCTTTCCGCCGTCGTTTGTGCTATCAGGCTGACAGCTGCGGTAGTGACCGTGGAAATTTTCGGCTGCTCCGGTGCAGTTGTCTTGTTATCGGAACAAGAGCAGAAGAAAACTATGGCCAATCCCGCGAATGCGATAAATTGCCATGCTTTACTCATGCATTGCCTCCTTTAGAAATATTTCAAATGAGTCTTTGTCTATTATCATCTTCCGAGCGGTTTCGCTCTTCTTTTCAGCCAGTCGAAAAGATCCTTCAAATTGTCGAAATGAAATTCCGCCGGACCGGCAAAAATCGTGGCTTTGCCGGCCCAATCATCCCCGCGCCGGACCATCTGAAGAAGCACTTTCTCGACCCCGGAAGCTGGGGGAACATTATCTAACTTCCTTGTTTTCATGGCTGAAATATCGGCCGACGAATGACAGGCGAATGACAAAAGGCGACATTTTCAATGGCTTTTTGTCATTGCGAATATTATTTTTAAATATTCAGGGGTTGCGGCGCGGGGAATGTTTTGCCGACTACCGTTTTCCTGAAAGACAAGATCAAGACGGAATTTCATCGGCGGGAGCGTTTTGTTGGCAATCAATGTCCTGAAGAGTAAGCTTTCTATCCCCAAACCCCTGAATCGGGCGATTGAACGGCGGCGCTTGGTCGACATTGTCGAAAAAGCAAACCGGGCCAACCTGATCCTGCTGGTTGCTCCGGCGGGCTATGGAAAGACAACTTTGGCCCAGCAGGTTCTTACAGCGCGGCCGAACTCAGTGAAAACATGGTATCATCTGGATGCCTCCGATGCCAACACCGATCAATTTCTCAAGTATCTTGTCTCGGCTTTGCAGTCTATGTTGCCGCAGTTCGACATCGCTTCTCCGGGATCAGATATCCGTCAAGTCACTGATGACATCTGTTTTGCAATTGAGCAGTATAGCGGACGGCCGGTCTGCCTCGTTCTGGACAATTGGGAATGTGTCGATCAGAATGCCGATATAGCATCTATGCCCGCGGTGCTGGCCAGAAGCGGCCGCGACAGGCTCACAATAATCATAGCCTCAAGGGTTCCTCCTTCCTTCAAGGTGCGGCGCGAACAGGCTCGCGGCAACATCCTTATCCTTGACACATCTCAAATGGCGTTTAGCCTCGCCGAGTGTCAGGAGGCGATGAAATTAACGCTGGGGCGGGATGTCAAGGACGAGGTCGTTGAGAGATTTTGGAAAGAGACATCAGGATGGTGTGTCTCGGTAGGGTTACTTCCACGCGGAGTAGCATCGATCGAGGCAGCTGCCGCCGGCCGGGGACGTCTGGCGTTGGGCGGGATCGATGCGTTTCAGGATTATTTCAGGGAAGAGTTGTATGACACCTTGCCCCCCGATTTGGCTCGATTTCTGTGTGAAGCGTCGATGTTTGACGTTCTGACCGCCGAAAGATGCGCGGCAATTGTTTCTGAACCCGACCGAGTGGAAGAATTCCTGACTTCACTAAGTAAGTCGGCCATCCCGCACGTTGCGTTGGAGCAAAAGGGGCATTACCGTCTCCATGCCCTGGCCCGGCAGGCTTTCAGATTGCAATTGGAAAAAATTGCGCCGCCGGAACAGGTGACCGCCCTGAGCCGAGCCGCTGCCAATCGTTACCTTGAGGAAGGGTTGGTGTATGAAGTCATCGAAGTATTAATGGAACTCGGCGATTACGAGACGGCCCTGGAGATGATGGATACAAAATGGACAGATTTATACGGCCAGTACGGATGGACTCGAGTGCGGCAGTGGCTGGAATCTATTCCGGCCGAGTACCATGAGCATGCGGTATATATTAAGACATTTTCAAATGTGCTGAATGTATCTGGTGATAATCGAGGCTCGATTGCATTCTTGAAGGACAAGTTATTGCCGGAGAGATTTTCCGATGACATCGAGTCCTTCGGCAGTCTCTGGGCCAACTACTGGTGGGCGCAGATCAATACGGAACCGGGACCGCATTACGATTCGGTCTTGAAGGATCACCGGAAATTGACGGAGGCTGATCTTGGATTCAGCTCCACAATGCTCGGCATTTTCCAGAACACTCTCGGTATGGCGGCCCATCTCGAACTTCGTTTGCGCGAGGCCATTCAGCATGTTCGGAAGGCCGCTGAACTGGTTGAAGAACCCTATATTCGTCTGAGAATTATCGCCAATCAGAACGAAGCGCTGTATTGTCATTTGCAGGGTGATTCCCTGACGGCGCTGAGCTTGCTCAAAGAGGCTCGTAGCGACTGCCATCGATTGGGTTTGCAGTCACAACTCCCTAAATTTTATATGCTCGAGGCAAGCATTCATCTGGCCATGGGATACTATCGCGAAACACTCGACGATATCGACCTTTGTTTTTCCAGTATGCGGGAGTTTAGCGACTACAGTCTGCAAGTGGATGCCTATGTGGGGCGGTTTCGCGGCTTGGCCCTTTGGTATCTGGGCGACCGGAACGAAGGTTTGCGGTTGCTTAAAGAATCGCAGGAACCGGCCGGGGAATTTGGCGCCCTGACCGGGTTGGAGGTCCGGCTGCTCTATGAATATTACAGTTTACTGGGCGATCATCGAATGCCTTCATCAAGTAAGCGTGATATAATCGGCCTGAACCAGCCAAGCGAATGTCGTCTCACTTACCTGGCGCTTGAATCCCTGAGAGCCATAAAAGGCGCCGACCGCGCCGGCTTCAAACGTCACGCGACCCAAATCCTCGATCTGGCCCGAAGTCATGAGCTAAATCCATGGATCGCGACCGGTTCGTTCCTGCTGGCCAAATCCTTGGGCCAGGCCAAAGACAGACAGATCCAGATTGACCTGCTCAGAAAAGGCTTGGAAACGCTGAAGCAAATCGGCTGGCGGTCTTACCCAATGGCGTTTGACGGTCTTACGGCCTTCGTCGTTGCGCAGGCAATCCGTCATGGAATAGACTTTGAGATGGTTGGACCCCTTATCTCCAGCTCTAATGACATCGATCTTACGCCCGCATTTGACGCCGAATTACGGGATAAAAGCCTTAAGGAGGAAGAACGGATACGGATTTGGAAATCGGCGGCGCGACTGTCCGTACGTGGCCTGTCGGGGCATTTGAAGCCATTAGCCGTAAAGCCAGGCGCAAAGGAACTGGCTGCGCACAAAGCCTATTGGAAATTTCTGGAGGATGGCTCTCTTCCGCCACTCCGTATTGAAATGCTTGGCGGATTTTCCGTCAGTTCCAAGGGGCGAATAGTGCACTTCACTCGTTCCAGCGCCCGCCTGCTTCTGCAACACCTTTTGGTGGCTTATCCCAGAAGGATGCATGAAGAGGAACTCATGGAATATCTCTGGCCGGAGAGCGATCCGAGCAAGGGACGAGCGAATCTTCGTACCAGTATCAAAGATCTTCGCAAAGGGCTCGACCCGTATGCGGTGCCGCGAGGGCCATCCTATGTCGTATATGTTGATCAGCAGTACGGGCTTGAACTTCCGGACGAATCTCAGGTTGATTATCTTATATTCATCGACTTGATTGAAGGTTGTTTTCGATCGGAAGCGTCGACCGCCATCTCCGTCGATGACCACATCGCCTCCCTCAAAGCGGCTCTGGAGTCCTATCGCGGACCGGTCCTGCCAATGCTTCCGTATGAGTCCTTCACGGTGGAACTGCGCGAAGAACTTCACTCGTTATACCAGCGGGGATCGCTGAAACTGGCGGAAATACTCATCGAGAGTGGAGCCATAGAGGAAGCCGCCGCTATCATTGAAAGAGCGCTTGCCTATGATCCGCTGTGGACGGACGGTGTCCGTGTGCTGTTGCAGACATACGCTATGCGCGGCGATGTCTTAAAGGCCATGCGCGCTTATCGAGGCTATGAAAAGCGCCTCCGGGATGAACTCGCTCTCTCGCCCGAAGAAAGCATCCGGGCATACTTCGACGAAATACTGAAATCATCAAATTAGTTCAACTGTTCATTGAGTGTCGCCGGATTTAGAGTCAATGAACAAAATCATGCCGCGCGATTGATTATTCGGTGGCGGGTTCGATGGCTTCGACGGCCGGTTTGCGGAAACGGGCCAGCGCATTATGGACCGTGATATACACAACCGGTATCAGAATCAGGGTAATGAGAGCCGAAACCGACAGGCCGCCGATCACGGAACGAGCCAAAGCCGCCTGAATCTCGCCGCCGGCGCCGCCGCCGAAGGCCAGGGGCAACATCCCGAACACGGTCGTCGAGGTAGTCATCAGGATCGGCCGCAGACGCAATCGCCCCGATTGCATGACCGCATCCTGAATTGAGAGATTTTTTTCACGCCGCATCAGGTTGATATAATCGACCAGCACAATAGCGTTATTGACCACAATCCCGATCAGCATGACGATACCCATCAGACTCTGCACGTTGAGAGTCGTGCCGGTCAGGAGCAGAGTCGGGACGACGCCGACAAAGGCCAGCGGAACGGTGACCATGACAATGAGCGGGTCGAGGAATCGTTCGAACTGAGCCGCCATAACCATGTAGATGAGAGTTACGGCCATCAGGATCGACAGCAGGAAATCGCGCTGGGCCTTCTGTTGTTCTTCATACTCGCCGCTGAACACCAGCGAAAAACCGGCGGGCATGGCGTAATCGCGCAATTTGTTGCGGAGTTTCCCGATAACATCACCCAGCGCGGCGCCGCTTTCGAGGTTGGCGGTAATATAAGTGACGCGCTGGCCGTTGATACGTTCGATAGCGGTCGGCGTACGGCGTCGTTCGGATTGCACCACGGCCGAAATCGGCAGGGTGGCGCCGCTGGCGGTTTTGATCGAGACGTTGTTGAGATCGAGGGTGCTGAGGCGGTCTTCCGGCTGAAGCCGGACCGTTATCGGGAACTCCTCCCCCCCATCGCGATATACGCCGGCGCGGCTACCGCCGATATTGGTCTGGATTACTTCGGCCACCTGACGGACCGAAAGACCGAGATTGGCGATTTTCTCGCGGTCAACGATCAAATTCTGCTCGGGGCGGCCTTCGCGACGGCTTACCCGAACATCGGCCACTTCCGGGGCCTGTTCCATGATTTGCTTGACATCCTCGGCGATACGATCGGCCAGAGCCAGATCATAGCCGCGCAGTTCGACTTCGACCGCGTCTCCCCCGCCCGAACCGAATAACCGCCGCAACATCCACAGACCCGACTGAGCCGAAACGCGAATATCGGCGCCGGGGATTTTGCCGGAAACTGCCTGCCGGATATTATCAGCCAGGACGAAGCTGTTCATAGTGCGCTCATCGGCTCCCTTGAGAGCGATTTCCACCTCGGCGTCGCCGCCGCGGATTTCCGAGGTTAAATGGCGAACCTGATCCATCGGCGTGACAGTCCGAACCATCCGGTCCAGTTCCTGGAGGTATTCGTTGACGACGGCGATGTTCATCCCCTGCGCCATTTGCAGATCGACGCCGATCTCGTCGGCATCGGTTTGGGGGGCGAGTTCAATCGGCAGGAGGGGCCAGAGGAAAAGCGTAATCACAAGCAGAACACCGGTGGCGGCGAAGACTATTTTTTTGTGGTTGATGGCCGCCGCCAGGTGACGGGAATAGGCGTCTTCGAGGCGAACGAACCAGCGTCCGAACCACGATTTCTGATTTTCCGTGGTTTTTTCGCCGGCCTTGAGCCGGAGAAATCGGCTGGCTAACATCGGCACCAGAGTCAGGGCTACAAGCAGGGAGCAAAGGAGAGCGAAGACAACCACAAGAGCCAGCTCCCTGAAGAGCATACCGGAAATAGTATGCATGAAAACCACCGGAAGGAAGATGACGATCGTGGTCAGCGTGGAGGCGATGATAGCGCCGCTGACCTGCCGGGTGCCGGTCAGTGCGCTTTCCTGCAGAGTATTGCCGTTTTCCCGGAGACGGACGATATTTTCGAGCACAACTATCGAATTGTCAACAATCAGCCCAATGCCGAGGGCGAGTCCTCCGAAACTCATTTGATTAAGTGTCAGGCCGTTGAAGAAGAGCAGGCCGAAAGCGGCAATGATCGAAATGGGAATCGAGAGAGCGATAATGAAGGTCGTCGAACCGTTGCGCAGGAATATGTAAAGAATTAGAATTGCCAGGAGACCGCCGAAAAGGGCCGATTTCTGAACATTGTTGATCGAATTCTGGATGAACTGACTTTGATCGATGATCATCAGAAGATTGAGGTCGCCGCGTTCGCTATTGATCTCCTCCATGACCTTGCGAGCTTCGGCGGCGACGGCTACCGTGTTAGCTCCCGATTGTTTCCTGATCCCCATCCGAATCATCGGTTCACCGTCGATCTGGACAATCCGGTTAATATCTTCGTAACCGTCGATAACCTCGGCGACGTCACGGACCCGGATCGGCTTGCCGTCCACCATAGTGATAATGGTGCCGGCGATTTCATCGAGCGACCGGAATTCGCCGCGGGTGCGCACATACATGTCGCTGATTCCCTCGCGCATATCCCCGCCGGGAAGAGTCACGTTCTCCCGCTGGAGAGCCTGCTGGACGTCGGCGGCGGAGAGATGGCTGGAGGCGAGACGGTCACGTTTGAGATGTACCTGGATTTCACGATAAACGCCGCCCCAGACATCGACCGAGCCGACGCCCGGGATCTGTTCGAAGCGCTGAGCGATTTCCCTCTCAAGGATGCGGGTCAGTTCATCGAGACTACGGCTCGAATGCGCGCCAAGGATGACGACCGGAAAATTATCGGGGTCAAATTTCCAGACGCGAGGCGGATCGACTTCCTGGGGAAAATCGTTGCGGATACGGTCGAGGGCCGCGCGGACATCGTTGGCGGCGGCGTCGATATCGGTCCCCTGGGCGAACTCAAGCGTCACCCAACTGCGGCCCTCCTCGGAATTGGAACGTACTTCCTCTATATTGGGAACACTGGCGATGGCGTTTTCGATGCGGTCGGTGATAATCGTCTCGATCTCCTCCGGGCCGACGTTGGGATAGGAAGTCGAAATGCTCAGCCGGGGGTATTCGATTTGCGGCAGAAGATCGACCGGGAGAAAGCGGAAACCCATGACGCCCAGAACGATGATGATCAGAAAGACCATAGAGGTGGCGATGGGGCGATGAACGGCCAGACGGGAAATATTCATAATTTTACGACCACTTAGTCAAACGGGGAATTTCTCTACTCAGGTTGTCGATTTGCCGGCAGTCGTTTCCTGCTGACGTTTCATGAACTCCTCGAGCAAATCCTCACGCTGGAGGTGCTGAAGGCGTTCGACCCATTTCCAGTCCACTTTCCGGACCCGGGCTTCGCCCGATTTGCCGCCCAAGAGATCCTGCCCGAGGGTAATAATCCATTGCCCCGGCTCGATGCCGGTTACTCCGGCCGTTGTCCGCCCCCGGGCGATAATATCGACCGGTATGAACTCGAAGGCCGCCGGGGCCGTGAGCGGAATCGGATCGTTGCCGCCGTAAACATCGACCGCCTCCCCCGCCAGTGAGTCGGTAGTGACATAAATGCCGGTTTCACCGGTTCCGGGGTTCTCATAAAGGGCGCTCAGGGGCACGAGTGTGGCCTGTTCGCTTTCGCCATAATAGACATCGACGGTGACGAACATGCCGGGTTTAAGCTGATGGTCGGGGTTGGCCAGGTCGATTTCGGCGTCGGTGCTGTGGGTCACCGGATGCAGGAAGGGCGAGATGCGCGAAAGACTGGCGGCGGTCATCCCGAAAGGAAGATTACCGGACCGGATTTCGGCCTTCTGGCCGGTTTCGATATAATTGAGCATGAGATCGGTCAGGACAATTTCGATCCGTACCGTATCGAGTTGACCGATGGTGAAAAGACGGCCGCCGCCGGCGACCAACATGCCGATTTCGGCGTTGCGGTTGCCGACCGTTCCGTTTACCGGAGCTCGGATTACCGTCTGGGTAAGCGCTTCCTCGTATTCGTCGATAGTGGCTTGGGCCTGATCGACCCGCGCCCTCGCCAAAGCGACATCGGCTTCGGCCGAAGCGGTCGCGGTTTGATCGTTTTCCAGTTCGGCCGGACTGACCAGTTGCTTATCGAGCAAAGCCTCGGTGCGCTTGAGGTTGGATTGAAGTTTGGTCAACCGGACCTCGGCCTGACTGAGCTGGGCCAGGGCGATCTGGTGACCGGCCCGGGCCTGTTTAAGCCGTTCGCTGAATTCGGTATCGCGAAGCCGCACCAGAGGCTGCCCCTTGGTGACAAGGTCGCCGTCATTGGCGTTGACCTCCATGACGACGGCGCTGATTTCGGGGTAGATTTCAACCTGATTTTTGGCCCGGACGACTCCGCTCAACCGTTCGGTTAGCGGGAGGGAGCCAATATCGGCCCGCACTGCCTCCACGGCGGGGACGAGTTTGTTACCGCCATTTCCCTGGGCGCTCCCGGAACTGGAGCCGCAATTGGACAGGGACAGGCCGACCATCAAGAGACCGAGTGACAATATGACCGTTCGAATTTTCACCAAGAGTCCTCTCTAACTGCTTACGGTTGTCATCCGGCGAGAATTTGGAGTAACCGCATCTTCGACCGGCGGCGTTCAACAGAAAATAAGATACACTCAAGCCGGCGATAAAGCAATATAAAGTTAATCGCAGAAGGTGAGTATAGATATGAAAGGCGACTCTCAAAAAATTGGCCCGGCCCCCTCTTCCCGTTTGACTTGAAGTTGGCCATATCAATCCGGCATTATCGCCCGGAACCTGTCAAAAAGTCTTATTAATGAGCGGTGCCGAGAAAGCAACACCCTGCAAACCAATGAGATATCAGGTCGATCGAGGGCCGGGATTATCTCAAATAATAATTGTCATCACGAGAATCTGATATCGTATCATTATAGATTAGAATAGTCTTTCTTGTTTCCGACCGACCGCGGCTTGAGAAAAGCCGAGAAGGGAGTGACCATGACACACGTTCTGGTTCAACATAAAGTAAAGGGATACGCGGCGTGGAAGGACAGGTTCGATAAATTTGCCGACGTCCGCAGATCATTTGGGGAGAAGTCCTATCATATTTTTCACCCGAGCGACGACCCCAACGATGTTATTCTTTTGTTCGAATGGAACGATCCGAAGAAAGCGCACGACTTCTTCGGATCCCCGGATCTGAAATCCGCCATGCAGGAAGCCGGCGTTATTTCGGAACCCAGTATCCAGTATCTCGATGAAAACGCGAAAGGTGCCCTTTGATTGACGAAGGCAGGTTGATAGAAAACCGCATAATATCGTCTTTTGCGGAGTCAGAATCGGGAGATTCAAGACGGGCATCCCGTTCCAACCGGAATTGAAAAGGGGGCCGGACAAGCCGGCCCCCAATTCCGCCTTAATGGGGAAGTTAGCAGACCGGTGGTGGTCCGCCTTTGAAAATAAAATTGATCAGGAAAACGGCATCGCCGACATTGACGTCGCCATCGCCATTGGCGTCCGCGCTCCGCATTGGGTCAGGGGCCGGACCGCCCTTGAAAACATAATTGATGATAGTGACCACGTCTCCGACGTTGGTGGCGCCATCGCCATTGGCGTCGCCGCAGACGAAGGTCTGCACATAGAAGAATTGGACGGGCGAAATGGTTTCGTTGCCAAAGGCGTCACGTGCCTTAACTCTCCAGTAATAGTTCCCGGAGAGATTGGCATTGGCCATAATCTCATTATAGCCGTAAACCTTGCCGGTTATTCTGACTTCATCTATAGACCCGTCAAAGCAATGCGTTAGTCCGCCGCCGCCGCCAATCATGAGAGTGTCGGCATTGGCTTCACCCAGATACGCTCCGGACACGGTATCGACGGTAGTCCCATTTTCGTTGATGAGATAGAAAATGGCCAAGCCGGTAGAGGCATCGACGGTGATGGCCGTATATGACCACATTTCCCAGGGAACGGAAATTGAACTTTCTTTCCATCCTCCGGTGACGATATCGGACCCGGCGAAAGTTAATCGATTGGTCACATCACTCAACCACAGCGAATAGTTCTGGAGATTCGAGGTGTGGTTGCGCTTGGCGATGATGGCCCGATCCCGGAGTTGCCCGGTAGCATGCGGGTACACCCAGGCTTCCAGCGTCAATTTTCCCGTGGTGCTGTCGATATCAAGGCTATTGTCGTCCTCAATGGCGATGAAATCACCAGTACCGTCGAAAATCATGGCATAGCCGAATTGTCCGTCGCTGGTCCAATCAGGAGAACCCATCGCGGTCCCGGCATTACCCTGGAAACTCTCGTCCCCTATAGTCATGCCTGTATTTTCGTCGAAATGCCAGAGTCCTCGGGTATAGGGCGGATCGGGTTCAAAAACCGAAGTCCACCAGGTAAACCCGATGTCGGTACCGGTTACCCCGTCTATGACATAGAGAAGATCAGAGGCGCTGGGATATTTATCGCCGTAAATCCAAACGGTCATGTCGCTATGGTCGTTGACCGTCGTCAGCAAATCGGCAGTGAAGCCGACTATAGAGGCGGCGTTTTCCGGAGAAACCAGAATTACCTCCGGATCGAGTGTATCGGTCACGGAGATGACGAAATTCTGGATGTCGTCGCCCACGTCATTGTAGGCCTTGACCGATACATTGAAATCGCCGACCTCATCGGGCATCCAGTCGATAACGCCGGTGAGCGTATCGATTTCCATCCCGGCGACGGCTGTCAACAGGGTGTACTTCGGCGTCGGTGCACCGTCGGCTTCGACGTCATAGGTATAGGTTGTCCCGGTATAACCGATGGTCGGGGCGGTCGAGGTAATCTCCGGCGCTGTCCGCGAAATCGTGTAATCCCAGGAGTAGGAACAGTTGTTTTCGTTGACGTTGCCGGCATCATCGATCACCTTGAAATAAACAGAATAAGCGCCATTGACCAGTTCCGGAGTCTGCCAGATGATAGTCGTATCCAGGACACCGGAGTTGTAGCTCCAGAACTCGGTCCAGCTTCCGGCGCAATCGTTGATCTGGTAAAACGCCTGATCGATTCCGGCGTCGTCGCCGAAGGATATTTCCAGAGCGGGATATTCATCCCAGGTCAATCCCGGATCGGGCGATAAAACCTCAACTGTCGGTAGAACCGTATCATTAGCGGTGAAATGCCAGACATCCGAAACGGTTGTATGGGCGCCGTCATCAGCAGTGACTTTCCAGTAGAAAGTGCCGCCGTTTAAGGCATAGCTGGCGGCGATTTCAGCCGATGTCAGAATCCGTTTGGTCAAACGCACCTCATCGATCAAACCAACGTAATTGCGGTTACCGCTTGGAGTCTTTGAAGTTCCGATTTGCAGATCGCCGTTGTGAACCGGGCCAAAACTGACGCCGGAGATGCTGTCCTCATGGATACCGTTGCGGTAAAAGCGAAGCATCCCCTCGGTGGCATCTAGAGAAACCGCAATATAGGACCATTCATTGGCCGGCACGATAATATTGCTGATGTAGTAGCCGGCCGGGAAAATGCCGGTATAGAGCGTCAGGGCTCCGGTGTTCTGGTCCAGATAAAGAGCATAGTTGACCAGCCCTGCCTGCGATGAATCGCGTTTCGAGATAAAAGCCCGATATTGACCGTCGCCGCTCGCATGCGGATAAAGCCAGGCTTCTATCGTCAGGACCCCGGTCGCTGGATCGACATCAAGAGAGGGATCGTCGGGAATACTGATGTAGTCGTTGACGCCGTCGAATTCAACGGCGTAACCGAAACGACCATCGGCAGTCCAGGCCGGGTGATCGAAATTGGTGAAGGTCCCGACGTTGGCATATTCGCTCTCATCCAGGACCTCCGTCCCGGAATTCTCATCGAAATGCCACAGGCCGACGGTGTTGGTCGCTTCCGGGTCGAAAACCTGAGCCGTCCAATCGTGGAGGACATCATAAGCCAGACCCTGTCCCCCGGCGTCTTCCTGAACGAAAAGCAGGTGGGACGGATCAGCCTGGCGGTCGCCGAAAATCCTGATTTCCACGGGACTTTCATCGGTAATGGTGGCGCTCAATTGAGTGAATGGATCGGGGATGACGCTTCCGTCGAAGGGCGCATTGAGGGTGACCTGCGGATACTGACCGTAATCACACACCGTGAAATCCTCATTGCACCACGGTTCATAATCCACATAATCGGAGACCTCGTTCCCAAGGCCCAGAGTATTCCCGGTGGCATGATACGGTCCCGAAAGATCGCCCCACCAGTTGTATTCGGCATTCTGCATGACAACGGCGTTGGTCCAGTAACCCATGTCATTGCCACTGATCCCGGTATGATAGACGGACAAATCGGCGGCGCTACCCGATTCATAGGCGACCAGACCAATTTCCCACTGTCTGACATCGCAGTCTTCCACATGGACATTGACATCATCGCCCAAAGCCCATACGGCTATACCATAACTGCTGGGCTCGTTGACGCCGACGAGCGTGGTGTTAGTAATCGTGACATTGGTGGGAGCGCCTTTTTCCGCCTCGAGTTCTTCATAAGGCTCCGTCATGGGTGAAATCGGCGCATATGAAAGGGTCGGGATCGTTTCCTTGGTGTAAGCATAGTCACGAATACTGACCCCTTCCTCGTAATAGACACCAGAAGTGGTAATGGTCGCACCATCCACTGTTCCATCGGTTTCCTGATAGATGATATTCGCCTGAGAATTGGTAATTGCGGTAGCCCCGGAAATATCGACCGTGGTGGCCTGATACAGCAGGATACCGCCGGCAACCCATCCGCCATCGACATCATAGGCTATACCATCAATAGAGCAATCCGTGATCGTACCGCCCGATCCGTATCCCAGTTGAATTCCGTTCTGGGCGGTGATTGCGGTCGGCCCGATTCCAGTGACGGTGCATCCCGTTACCGCGGCAGTCAGGTTTTCGCCCAGCAGGGTAATACCGTTTTTCTGGAAATCATCGACATCGACATCGGTGACCTCGATTGCATATGGCCCGCCGGTATTATTATAGGCGTAGATGCCGTTACCATGTTGCGAGCCGGTGAATGGGGTATCGGTAATCCCGGTAATAGCACAATCGACGACACTGCCGCCGGAGTTCCAGAATCCGATACCGACGAAGCGGTAGTTGCCGTTGCCGCGGTTGAGACCATCGACCGTCACGCCGTTGAGATCAACATCGGCGTCATGAATGTACACGATCGGGTAGTTATTCTGGGCGGTGGTAAAATAGGCGGTCAACGATATCGGCGATTGTATCGTGGTCACTTCCTTGCCGGCGCCATTAATGGTCAGATCCTTGGCCGCGTCCACCTGCTCTTCGTATGTCCCGGCCGTGACGAAAATTTCATCACCGGCCAGAGCGGCGTCGACTCCCTCCTGTATCGTGGAATTGTTGGATGGATCGACATACCAGTTCCAGGATGACGCGTGGGGATCAAGGGTGTAATTATCTCCCCACCAAGGGGAATAGTCGACCAGGGCCGAGACAGCATCTCCGGCGCCGGCTTTATCGGCGCTCGCGTCGGTAAAATCCGACCTTACGGCGTTATAACCCTTTTGGGGCGATTCTTTCGTTTCGCCTTCGGATAAGGACACTACTCGGGGACGGTCGAACTCAATCAGAAATTCGCCTTTGGTCGCCAGATTGGGTCCCGAGGCATCGCCCCACCAGTTGGCTTCGGCATCGACCATAATGGTAGTCGTGTTGTCAACACCGACGGCATTGCCGCTGATATTGTTGCCGCTAAGGGTTACATTTACCGGTTCGTCGGTGCCATAAGGAACGACGGTTACGCCGACGGCGGTGCTGTTCAAAATATCGTTGGTGCTAAAGCCGATACCATCGGCCAGACCATCGACGATAACCGCATATTCATTGGCGTCAAAGCCATTCCCCGACGTCGTCAGGTTGGTGGCGTCGGCGATATATAAGGCTTGAATATTATCGGTAAAGGTATTCCCGGTTACCGCAACGCCATCGCCGCCCCATATGAATGTGAAGTCGTTGGCATCGAAGACGTTGTCATCGAGGACCAGGTTGTCGGCGAAATAAGCGTTGAGCGCCCCCTGGCTTCCGGTAACGGTGTTGCCGGACAGGACAGCATCTGGCCCGGGGAAATACAGCAACAAGCCGGAAGCAGACCAATCCGGTCCGGTGTACCATATGCCGTCCACATTGCAGCCGGTTATATCGCAGGTCGCCCCGGTGCTAACCTGGATACCGTTCTGGGCCGTGACATCGGTCTGGCCGGCGCCGGTTATAGTACAGCCGGTGATAGCGGCATCAAGACCAGCCCCTGTAAATACCATACCGGTTTTCTGCATATCATCGACATCGGTTCCGGCGACGGTCATGGCATAGGGACCGCCGTCATCGGTCACGGCATAAAGGCTGACGCCATGCTGGGCACCGCTAAACGGCGTTTCGCGAATCCCGGTCAGTCGGACATTATCGACCGCCCCGCCGGCGTTATAATAACCTAAGCCCACAAAACGATTATTGGCATTGCCGCGGCCCAGGCCATCGATCGTGAGGTCGCTGATCGCGACATCGGCGGCGTTATGGACGAAGACTATCGGATAATGAGTATAGGTGCCACTGAAGGATAGCGACAATGACGCCGGTGATTGCACCACCGTGACATCGCGGCCGCTACCGGTCAGCGATAAATTCTCGTCTATTTCGAGCTGTTCTTCGAAATCGCCGGGACCGACATAAACGGCATCACCGGCGGTCGCCTGGTTGAGAGCATTCTGAATGAAGAAATAGTGATCGTGAGACAAATCCCAGTCCATTTTTATGGAAGCGATTTCGCCATCGCCGAACACCGGACCGTTGTCGGCTTCCGTAGTGAAAAAGATATAAGCCGCCGTCCCATCGAAAAAGCCGCAGGGCCAGAAATCCCACCATTCCACAGTTCCGTAACCCCCATAGCTGACATATCGCGGCGTTGACCAGGTGGAACTGCCGACGTCGAATTTAGTCTGAACCAGATACTGACGATCGGTTGCCACCCAGGGCGCTGTGACAATATACAGATCGGTGCCGTCGTTGAAAATGCAGGGATCGTAGAAGCCACCGCCTGAGATCGCCGTCGAATACGGGTTAAAGAGCGGGTTGGGACTGCTGACGGCCGAAAAGACTTCAATATCTCCCGTGCCATCCTCGATATTGACCACAAAAAGCACGCCCAGCTTGCTCTGCAGGACGGTGATTTTGGGCATGTTGCCCCCGGAAATATCGATTTTCGGGCTCAGCGTTGTCTCGTTCCAGGTATAGCAATCGGAAGAGCCGTCGGATGATTCCCAGACGATGTAGATGCGAAGGCCGTCGGTGGCGACATTGACATGACCGCCCCGGGCTGTAGCGTCGGCGATCAACTGCACCGGCCCGCTCCAGCTGCCGGCGTCATAGACATAGTAATATAAACCCCGGTCGGCGCCATCCTGGCCGCTGGAGACGAAACAGTACATTTTTCCGCCGAAATATGCCGCCGAGGCGACACGCTGGCTGAATCCGGCCGGTCGGCTCGTTTCCGATAACTCCAGCTTGGTTTCCGCGGCGGAGGTCAGGCCTGAGACCGTTCCGGCGGTTTTGTAATAAACCACATAGGAATCGGCATCCGGATTATATCCGGTACCGCGAACACCGGCGGTCGAGACATCATCGCCTTTGGTGTAGAAAAGCCAGTAGTCGCCGCCATCGTAAACGATTGACGGATTACGATCGTACGCCCCATTGCTTGTCGCATAGGCCGTCTGGCTGACGTCAATATCGGCTCCCACAGCCATGCCGGCGCCAAGGACAAGGAACAGGATCGTGACTAACCCTGTACAGATTTTCATAGTTCCTCCTAACCTCATGTTTTTGCCCATCGCCGGAGTAGCGGATACTCCCCTGCGACAGTCAATTTGTGTGGATTATATCTGACGGACGCCATGAGCGGTTCGGCGTCCTCGTATGATTTCGAAGACAAAAAATATCGGCCGGCTTTTCCGGAATTTTCATTATTCGCCGCACAACCCTGCCGAGCCATAAGTCCCCCAACGGATTATGAAAACCGTTCCCATTGCGATTGTCGCGGTATCCCCCACAAGGCCCAGCCATGACACCGGCAGGACAATCATGATTTGTCGTGCTCTATCTAGGATGTGCTCTACTGAAAATATGGAGGTAAAGGACAGACTATAGAGCTCTTGATTAAGCTCTACTTACCTCGTTCGAATTATATAACAAGCGTCTGTAAAGGTCAAGGACTTTCTGAACCGATTTCCTGCAAAGCTGTACGATTTTGCATTATATCGGGATGTCCGGCCGGTCGTAGCCTGATATCTGGTGCCATCGCCTTCTTACCCGGTTCGCACGGCATCATCGACAACCCGGCTCGGGGCCGCCCTTGAAGACATAATTGATCAAATAGACAGCGTCGGCGACGTTGGTGGAGAGGTCGCAGTTGGCATCACCGGCTTCCAACGGTTCCGGCGCCGGGCCTTGTTTGAAAACGAAATTGATGAGATAGACGGCGTCGGCGACATTGACCTGAGCATCGCCGTTGGCGTCGCCGTCGACGAACGCTTCGCACCCGTCGGCTCTGGCGCCGATCTGCTGGCCGCAGCTATTGTTGATCGGCAGGGCGGGTGAAGCGGTGTTGACGTAATAGTTGCGATTGACACGGTCGCAGTATTGGGGATCGAGATTGAAATTGGTTCCGGACATTGGGCCGGACCATTCCGTGGCGCCGGTATTGCCATAATAGATATTGCAGATATCATTGGAGGATCCTTCGGATACTCCGGATCCGCCAGTAAGAAAGCGATCACAGAAGGAGGCGCATCCGGGCTGGCAGGAGGCGTAATAACTGAGTTCGGTCGAAACTTCATTATAGGAAAATATATTGTAATAGACCTCACAGTTATCCAGCACTGCCCCGCCGCCAATAGCGACCAGAGTAATGTCGCAATAATCATAGTGGAGTTCACCGCGGGCAATAGCGTAATTATCGTCAATGGTATTATTGGTACACATGGTTCCCTGGAGATAAACGCCGCCGCCGTCGGCCTCGATAAAGACTTCGGAATAACCTTCCCAGAATTCGCCGATGACCTGGTTGTGGAAAACCAGGTTATAGTAAAAATGGCTGTATTGTCCGACGGTCGAGACACCGCCCCCGAAGCATCTCGCACCGGTCAACTCGGTTCGGGCCGTGGCCGTATTGTCATAAATACGGCAGCCGGAAATCACGCTTTCATCGCCCTCAATGCATATCCCTCCGCCCATAGCTTCGTGGCCATCCTGGACACCGGTTCGGACAGCCTCGGCGGTATTGCCGTAAATATCCGAATTCACAATTGACGCAAACATGCCATTGACCCAGACGCCGCCCCCGTAGGCATCGTTCTTGCCGCAGTAATTTTCGGCAATGGTCGAATTGCTGATGCTGAGATAATCGCCCCAATAGCAAATACCGCCGCCGCGGTTTTCCATGCCATCATAGGGGGCATCCTCCCATCGAGCCTCATTACCCGTTATTTCGCAGGAGTCGATGGTAAGGATGGCATCGATAGCGTAAAGGCCGCCGCCGTTATGGGGAGCAGAAGAATTGGAGATGATACATTTTCTCAGGACCCCGGTACCATCCTCGATCCGGACGGCGCCGCCGGAGTTCTGCATCGGCGTCGTGACCCGGCCCTCGAACTGAAGGCGGTACAGATAAAGGCTGGGGCAATGCAGAGCTGTCAGACAGCGGGAGGTGTCGGAATAAATGAAGGCATTGCCGGAGGTATTGGAGGATCTCAGGGTCAACGATTTGGAAGTGATTTTGACATGTTCTTCATAAACCCCCGGTACGATATAGATAAAATCACCGCTGGCAGACAGATCGACCGCGTGCTGGATGGTTCGAAAGGGATTGCCTATGGTTCCGGCGCCGGTCAGGTCGTTTCCGGTAGTGGAAACATACCATGAGGCGGCTGACGAAGCCAGAGCCGATTCTGGCGTAATGGCTTCCGCTTCCATTTCGCGGGTCAGAATTCCCCCTGACAGGGTCTGGGCCAAAAGCAGACAAAGACACGCCACCAGCATAAATTCCGGGTGTTTCATTATAAACCTCCTGCCGATAAGAAAAGACATACAGAAAATGCAATCTTATATACTACCCCAAATGGTGATCAAATATATCATTCGACCGCCTTTTGGTCAAGGTGATTGATGGCGAAGACCGAGGCGCCCGGCCGGTCGGCGGTCGGACTATTGGACGTGACTGTCATGAGGCAGGTATTTTATCCCGGCCTTGTCCATAAATTTGAGTTTTCGGCCACGGCTAATAATCAAATTTGGAAAAAATGAAAAAATTCTTACAGAATCGGCCCCGACCATCCGATTTACTATAAAAAAGAGTATGGAGTTGCGTCCATGAGAATTGCCGACAAGGAAACACAACGAAAAATCAGGCGCAAGGCCTCTTTCCCCCTGCTGGTCTATGATCTTCACAGCAATCTGCCTGCGGGACAGATTCTGGATATGTCGGCCAAAGGCATGAAACTGATGACCGAGGAGGAAATGACCGTCGGTCGGGTCTATTATTTCCGGATTCCATTCGATAAAAAAATAAAAAAAAGCAAAGAAGTCTTCTTTGACGCCGAATGCCGCTGGTGCCGGCTGTCCGAGGAAACCGGCTGGTATAATTCCGGGTATTTCCTCCGTTACCCCTCCCCCCAGAACGCCGTCATCGTCGAAGAATTGATCCGGATCTGGATGGCCGAACATACCGGCAAAATCAAGGTCAAGGCCTCCAAGCCGGAACACGAGAAAAAGGGATTACTTCAGCGGATTTTCGGTTCCTGAAGACCAAACGCCGGAATTTCTACAAACTATATACGCTTCAGCCAGGCGACGATAGCCCGGTGGGGGCCCCTTTTACCTGCGATAGATTCGGTGCTCAATTCAAGAATCTCAAAGTAAGGCTTGAAAAGGGCCGTCAATTCGGCTTCCGAGGAAAAATAAAGAGTCGTCCCCAGGGGCGTTTTCCGATATTTCCCCTTCCCGCCGAATTCGGCATCTTCTTCGCTGAAACAAACCGAGAAATACTGTCCCCCGGGACGCAATAAAGTTTGGACATTCTCGATAAAGCAAAGCCGATCCTCGGGGAAAATATGATGCAACAGTTCCCAGTCGTAGGCAAAATCAAAAGCATCTTTGAATTCCGCCGCCGGATCATCCAGCAGGTCGGCGACCTCGAATCGGCAATTAATATTTTCAAGCGCGGCCCGGGCGCGGGCGTGCTGGATCGCTTTGCGGCTGAAATCGAGTCCGGTCATATCAAATCCCCGGCGGGCCAGCCAGATGGCATAATTACCCACGCCGCATCCCAGATCGACCGCCCGACAAGGCGCAATTTCTCGGCTTTCGACGGCGGCGACAAATAATGACGGCGGAGTTTCGAGGTTCCACGGAATATCTTCCAGAGGTGTATTGCCGTAGATGCTTTCCATCTGTTCGCGAAGATTCATATTCAAAGCTCCATGCAACCCGGGAATCTATAAATCAGCCGGTTCCTGCAGTAATCGGTTTACGCCGCCGGATCTTCATCGGGCAGTCCGGCCTTGGCTTTCCATAAATCCTGAAAATAATAGCTGAGAAACAGAAACAGCCCCCCGAAGCCCATAAAGAGCAATATCCTCCAGAGAACTTCCAGATTGGCCAGATCGACCAGAAAAAGTTTGCCGACGACCACAAACAGGGTGATCAGAGCCAGGTTCCGGGCCCGGCGGTAATCTTTGATCAAGCCCAATACCAGCAGGGCCGCGCTGTATATACCCCAGGCGATAGTCACATACCCCTGCCCATTTTCGGATCGCGTCAATTCGCTGAGAAACCATCCCAGCAGAAGGATATGAGATATCAGGCGATACGCGTAGATTTCCCGGCCGGTCCGCAGGACTTTATACAAACCGACGGCCGAGACTATAACCAACAGGTTGACCAAAGCATAACCATTTAACATGGCCGTTACGCCCTCCTCCGGATGCAAAAGGCGCACAATCAGCCAGAGGCCGATAATGGCATACAGGAAGTGGGCAAAAACAGATATTCCTCGCACGGTTGTCCGATGGGCAATCAGATGAAGGGCGACGCCTTCTGCGGTCAGGAAGATCAAAAGCGTACTGCCTTTTAAAAGGAGGCTGACGGCACCGGTGAACATCACCAGGGCCATGACAACATGAGTGAAAGCCAGCGCCTGAAATGCTTTTCGAGCCATTAAAGCCATATAGACCAAACCGTAGACCATTGCCCCGGCCAGGATAATCCAGCCCCAGGTTTCCTGCGACAGTTTTTCCCACAAAGGCGTCGATAAACCCAGAGTCACAATTGGCACGACGACGGTCAACAGCAGAACATGGTAATCAAGAATGAATTTCTCCGCCCGCGATGGGTTCTCTCGACCAGAGGCGATCGAGGCCGGAACCCATCGGACCGGGTTGCCCGATGAGGCGACTTCGCGGATGACGGGAAGCCCCCAGAATATCAGCCATCCGAATAAAACCGAGGCCTGCACGGCCCATTGATTGGATAAAATTATTTGAGAAGCCGTCAAAACGCCGTCGGCCATGCCGACGATAAAGACGCTCCATCCGGCCAGAATCGACAACCATAACAGGGAGCACCAACCCCGGTACATATAGACAGCACCGGTGCCAGCCAGTATCAGGCAGGTATACAGCATCAATCCGGGAACACTGCCCGATTCCGTATAGAGCAAGAATGGCGTTCCCAGTCCGCCGAGGGTGCCGATAAGGGAAAAGATCGCCTCGTCCTGTTTCAGAGATATCAAAAACGACAGAATCGTGACGGCAACCATGAAAGCAAAGGCCACCGGATGCGAAACGAGGGCGAACATCTGGAAGGCGGCAAAACCGGTGATATAATAGGTCGCAATCGCGCCTCCGGTAAGCACCTGGCTGAAATGCTTTTTCCGTGAATAAAGTCGGTAGCCGAGGATAAGAAGGGTCGTCCCCAGACCGAGCCCGAAAAGGATGCGAATTGTCGGCGTCAACCAGCCCTGATCGATGGAGTACTTGAAGAGGAAAATGACCGCGAATAACAGGAGTCCGATGCCGACCTTGTTGAGCCAGAATTCGCTTTTACGCATATGTTCGGGCAGGACAAAGGCCTTCTTCCCCGGTGAGGCTGTCGGCCTCGATGTCTGAGGCGGCTTCTGGTAGACGACCTTCTCTGCCGATGGTATCGCCGGCGCCTGAGCCGGAGCTTTTTGAGATGTCGAGAAAATCGCGCTCCGAATCTGTTCCACCGACTGTTGAAGATTCCCGACAGCCGCTTCGAGGGCGGCGACCCGGTCTGAAAGCGGACGCTCTTCGGCCATTTCGGAATTACTTTTTTCCATAATTATCCCCAGAGCCAAGAGTCTTGATAATGGATAATTATAGGCTGATTTTCCGGTTTAGTGCAATATTAAAACAAGATACTAAATAATGCGGTATCGGCGAATGTCGGGATAACCATCATTCCCTTGACACCGGCCTACAAAAGCAATATTTTTCAAAGAGCAGCGAAGTTCCTTGATAACTCTCTCCCGACAGGTAGATTCTAAACCGATAGCCCATTAATGCCCGGCGCCGGTTGATCCCCTATCTGGCTACGGCCTTCATCCTGGTTCAGTATAAACGGGATAGTGAGTATAAAAACGAGGTAAGAGCATTATGGAAGAAGACAAGAAGCTGGTCAACCGGAGGAAGTTCTTATCGAGTTCGCTAACCAGTGTGGCCACCGCCGGACTGATGGCCGCCTCGCCGATCGCCGTTTTCGCTCAAGGCAAGATCGACAAGCCGGCGTCCGAGTCTGCCGCCGGAGTCATCTATCGGACTCTGGGACGGACCGGGATCAAAGTCCCGATCGTCAGCATGGGCGTCATGAACTCCAACAACCCCGACATCGTCCGGGCTTCGTATGAACTCGGTATCCGGCATTTCGACACCGCCGCCAGATATCAATTCGGCCGCAACGAGCAGATGGTCGGAGACGTCATCAAGCGGCTCGGCGTCCGCGACAAAGTTATCATCGGTACCAAGGAAATCCGCCCCGATGCCCGAAACAACGACACTCCGGCGGCAATCAAGGCGGCCATGATGGAATTCGTCGAGGGCAGTTTGAAACGACTGAAAACCGATTATATCGATATTTTGTATGTCCACGGCGTTTCTCAACCGGAAGAATTTAACGATCCCGGCATAATGGAAGCACTGGAGGAACTCAAAAAACAGGGGAAGATTCGAGCCGCAGGCGTTTCGACCCATGAATCTATGGCAACGGTGATCAAGGCCGTCACCGAGGGTGGCTTTTATGATGTCGTCCTGACCGCCTTCAATGTCGCCATGGCCGACAACAAGGAATTACTTACGGCCATCTCGCAGGCGGCGGCCAAAGGCGTCGGCATCATCGCCATGAAGACACAGACTGGCGGATCAAGATTGTCAAATCCCGAATCGCTCAAGAAATACGACGGTCCGACGATTGCCACGGCCTCGTTGAAATGGGTTCTGCGCCACGAACATATTACCACCGCCATCCCGGGTTATGATAATTATCAGCATATGAAAGAGGATTTCTCGGTCGTTGGGAATATCGAATATACCGATCAGGAGCAGGAAT
>CAZGAV010000048.1:1442-27002 GCA_964523575.1 uncultured Ignavibacteriales bacterium | reverse complement strand
CCGGCTTCATCGAGGGCCAGGGCCGATTCGATGGTGTAATTACGATTTTCCTCGGTACGGCCTTGAACCCGCGCTCCGCCCAGTCCATGGATCGACTGCGGCGTCATGCCGATATGCCCCATAACCGGGATACCGAGTTCGATCAGCCGTTTGACCGTTGGCGCCATCTCGATGCCGCCTTCAAGTTTGACCGCCTCGGCTCCGGCTTCTTTCAAAAATCTTCCGGCATTGATGATGGCCGTCTCGGTCGAAGACTGGTATGACATAAAAGGCATGTCGGCAATCACCAGGGCATGCTCGGCGGCGTCGGCCACGGCACGGGTGTGGAACAGCATTTTGTCCATCTCGGCCGAAAGAGTATTGGGGCGGCCGTAAACGACCATATTCAGGGAGTCGCCGACCAGCAGGGAATCGACCCCGGCGGTTTCCAGCCGGCGGGCGGTATAATAATCGTAGGCGGTCAGCACCACGATCTTCTCACCCTTTTGCTTTTTTCTGAGAAAAGTCCGGATCGTGACCTTTTTCATTTTAGGAGTCGTTGACATGACCGTACCTATAATACCCGATTGTCAAGATCGCCGGCGGGCGAATAGTACATGGTATGCGGCTGAGGTCGCTTGATTTGTTCGATCAGATCGTCAAGATGTTTGACGTTTTTGACAAAATCGATATCGTCGGTCTTGACGACCAATAACGGTGCCTCGCTGTAATCGAAAAAGAATGAATTGTAGGCGTCATTGAGGGCCCCGATATAATCGCTGTCGATCGGTTTCTCTATCGGGTTGCTTCGACTGCGAATCCGTTTCATGATCACCGGGGTCGAGGCCTGGAGATATATGACCATATCCGGGCGGGGGATATCCGGTTTGAGAGCCGTCGAGATTTTGTTATAAAGCTCCATCTCACGATCCGACAAAGTCACCGAGGCAAACAGAGCGTCCTTCTCGAACAGGTAATCGGAAATGATCCGCTGGATGAACAGGTCGCGCTCCACCAGATGCTGTTGTTGCTGATACCGGTACATCAGAAAGAATATCTGCGCCGGGAAGGCAAACCTCTGGCGGTTCTTGTAGAAATCGCTCAGGAAGGGATTATCGGAAGCTTCTTCGAGCAACAACTCGGCCTCCAGCCGTTCGGCCAGCAGACGCGCCAGGCTGGTCTTGCCGACCCCGATAACGCCCTCGATAGCGATGTATTGCGGAAGCTCATTATTCAATGGTGGCTTCCTTGATTATTTTGA
Organism: uncultured Ignavibacteriales bacterium; assembly: GCA_964523575.1. GTDB lineage: Bacteria > Zixibacteria > MSB-5A5 > GN15 > JAAZOE01 > DAOUTW01. Next base: position 25,762 of record CAZGAV010000048.1, on the reverse strand, counting down.
CGCCCTGATCGCCGAGGCCGGACAGCAGGTCAGAAAACCGCGCGTTGTTCCGCGGATCGACGATATCGGGGTCGATTTCATGGAGCGGGATAAGGACAAAAGCCCGTTCGGCCATACGCGGATGAGGAATCTCAAGACGTTCGTTTTTAAAAATTCGATTACCGAAAAGGACGATATCGATATCAATGACGCGATTGGTGCGGGCGCTTTTCTCCAGCCGTCCGAATTCGATTTCCAGGCGTTCGGTGTTATCGAGCAGTTGGACCGGTTTGAGCGAACAATCCAGCTTGATGACCTTATTGAGGAAATCGGGACAATCCTCGGGACAGTCCAGCGGGCGGGAGTGATACAAAGATGATTCCGCCAGGAGTTTGAGCCCGACCATCTTCGACAGCCGCTGTGTGGCGCGAGTCAGGTATGATTCACGGTTGCCCAGATTCGATCCCAGCGAAAGATAAACGATTTCACCCATCGTTCTCCTCCGAAACCAGTAATTTTTCCGGCGCCGTTTGACGGCGCGTGACTTCGACTTCAATATGATCGATATTTCCGTTGATCGGCGGGACCAGTTTGCGGACCCGGATGGTCACTTCGATGACATCGAAGGCGGCCAAAACTTCGCGGGCCAGATGGACGGCCAGTCCCTCGAGCAGAGAAAACGATCGATTCTGTACGACATCGGCAATGAGGTCATAGACGGCGGCGTAATCGATAGTATCGGTCAGGCGATCGGTTTTGCCCGGCTCGGCCAGATCGGCGGTCAGTTCGCAATCGACCTCAAAACGGCGGCCGGTTTCTTTTTCGGCCGCCGAAACACCATGATAACCATAAAAGGTCATATTGACAAGCCGAATTCTATCCATCGGAAGCCTTCCTCGATTTGGCTGTTTGAAACAGTCTGCGAGTGGTGTCAATGGCCTTCTGATAGACTTCAGGCTCGGCTGTCAATGAAAATCTGATGTACCCCTCGCCGTTTTCTCCGAAAGCCAGACCCGGCACGGCCAGGATACCGGCCTTGAGATACAATTGACGGCAATAACCGCGCGATTGTTTGCGCCCCGGCAATTTGGCCCAGTAAAAGGGGCCGATCCGGCGTTCAGTCGGCAACAGGCGCAGTTTGGCGCATAACTGATCGATCAACTTGCGGTTTTGCGCATATTTATTTTTAAGCTTATCCATCCCTGATCGGGAGTCGGAACAGGCCTCATTCGCGGCCGCGATATGATAACTGTCGAGGCCGTCGCCGAAAATTCCGGCCAATCGCCTAAGGGCGACGATAATAGCCGGTTGGGCGACCGCGAAAGCATACAATGGCTGAGACCGGCCGAAATTATAGGCGTAGGAATAGAGTTCAATGGCCGTTTTTCGTCCCCCCGGTAATCCGAAAAGTGAGGCCTGATTGTCGCCTTCTATGAAGCCGTCGAAGGCCTGGTCGAGGATCAGAAGCAGGTTTTCGCGTCGGGCCAGGTGAAGGATTTCGCTGAGGTCTTCCTTTTTCAGGGCCGAGCCGGTAGGATTATGGGGCGAATTGAGGATCATGCCGCGAGCGGATCGGGCGACGTTGTTGGATATGGCGCTTAAGGCCGGCTTGAAATTGTTCCGTTCGCTCAGATGATAGGGGATTGTCTCTGCCGATGACAATACGGCGGCGGCACGATAATGCCAGACGCCGGGGTCGGGGATAAGGATCATATCGCTGGGATTGAAGAAAGCCAGCGACAGCAGGTTCAAAATCTGACGGATACTGCCGCCGATAAAAATCTCCTTGGCGGGGTTTATCTTGCCGTCATATCGGCGGCTGTACCAGGCGGCCGTTTTTTCGGTCAGGCTGGCGATTTCGGCATCGGTGGCGGCATGGCAACCTTCCCCGGGTACGTCCACATCCGATTCCGACGGCCATCCGAAACGGGCCAGATCAAGGATATCGCGCCCCAGCATTTTTCTGTTTTCCCGCTTGCGCGGCAGGAAATCATCGATGGACGGCGGCAGATGATAGAGTCTATCCGCCTTTTCCAGAACCAGCCTTTTTACCATTGCGATTGTACTCCCGGTCTATTCTACGCAGCTCGGGCCGGTCTGTTCGTCACAATCTGACGCAACTGGCCGGCGCCGGATATGGTTGGGCCGACACCTCCCGATTGGAGATATCTTATTGGCAATAATCGGGATTCCATTAAGTCGGGGCCGCCTCATCCGCCCCTCAAATAAACCCAATTTCGACCTGCAAGTCAATAGCCTCAGGGTTGTTTTTGCAACCGCGGCTATAGTTGGAAGAGCCGTTTCTCCGATTGCGTGCGTGCGGGAAGTTTTAGATCACATAAAGATTATTCGCAAAAAATTTTCCCGGCGATCTGCGAACTCACCCACCCCTCTCGAAGCGAAAACCATATATGCACAACAATCGACTCCCTGACTTATTATGATGCACAAATATTGTGCGGCGACTGTGTCGATAAAACTCGCCTCCATAAGCGTAAGGTGCTGATATACAACAGCATACTTATATGGGCACGGTTCTTGCCATAGTTCTCTGTGAATCAGACAGGTCGAAAAAACGGAGGCAATTAAAATGAATACAAACAACACAAAAATCAGGTCATCTGTCGCCCTTCTCCTTCTCACCTTTATGGTGCTGACTGTCCTGGCCGCCACGCCAGCCCAGGCGGTCCGCGTCAAGAAAAGAACCGCGCCTCAGGTTGTCCGTGATGAAATCGGTACGCCCTGGGCCTTCAGTATGGCGCTCGATGAAATGATCAATGACGACAATGACAGTTATAGCGGGGTTCAGTTTTCCCTCACTCGATTCTACTCCGGCTCCAATGCTTTGCGGATCAACCTGGGCATCGCCGATCGCAATCCCGCGTTCGACGAGCGCCGGGTTTTCCACGCCGATGACGCCATCTACACGTTCGACAATTATCGCAATTTCGACGTTACCGGAGTGACGCTTTCGCTTCAGGGAATGTTCTACAGTTCGCCTCGAAACGAGCCGCGCCTATTCTGGGGATTGGGACCGCGGCTGGGCGTCAGTGATGCCAATCCCGACGTCCTGATCACCTATTATGATGATCCGTTCTATGAGGGTGATTTACTCGATTACAACGACGCCGCGATGGTCACGCTCGGGCTTGAGGGATCGTTTGGCTTCGAATGGTTTCTCGGGCGCAATTTGAGCATGGCCGCCGAGTATGGGTTGGCGGTGCAAAACGAATGGTACGTCCTCGACGTCGATTACTATGACCGGATCGGGCGCATCTATACCGAAACGAGGACTTTCAACGACGGCCTTCACCTCGACGCCTCGCATATCAAATTGGGATTGTCGCTCTATTTCTGATGTGAGTATCGAAAACTATTCTCGGTTCCGTCGAGTCGAATGGTCTGTACCCGCGGATCGCCGGCTCGACGGTTAAGATTCTCTCCCTCCGTTCCGCAGGGTCCTTGCCGGCAGGTGGGTGGCCGAAGGACCCTGCGGTTTTGGGTCATCAGCCTCAACCTCTCAATGTCAAAGTTCAATAAGTTTTGGTTTGGTGCGAAAAAGGGCCAGAAGAATTCCCATGAGGATCAAGGCCCCGCCGATATATGTCGCCAGATGAGGAATTTCCGCAAAGATGACGGCGGCAAAAAAAGTGGCGCCGATCGGTTCTCCGAGAATCGTCACGGCCACCAGATGCGCCCGAACATATTTGAGAAGATAATTATAAAGCGAATGACCCAGTATCGTCGGCACCAGCGCCAGCAGAAGAAAATATATCCATGATTTGACCGGGAATCCGGTCAGGGGCGACCCCAAAACAACGGCAATAACCAGCAGGGTAAGAGCGGCAAGGGTGTAAACCGGCAATATATAGAAGCGGTTATGGAGTTTCTGGCGGATGCGGCGGCCGACCATCAGGTAACATCCGGCGGTGATGGCGCCCAGCAAGGCCAGAATATCTCCGAGGAAATTATCGCCACTGAGATGAAAATCGTATCGGGCGATGATAACCATGCCGACAAAAGCCAGCACCATCCCAACGATGGCATTGCGGGAAATTTTGTCCTTGAGGAAAAGAGCTTCCATGATGGCCACAAAAAAGGGCTGGGTGGCGACGATGATGACCGAATTGGAAATAGAAGTATATTTAAGCGACGTGATCCAGACAGCGAAATGGAATCCCAGAAAAATTCCGGAAAGCGCCATCAGCCAGAGATCGGTTGCGGTCAATTTCCGAAGATTCGATATCAGGCCTTTGGACGAAAACGGCGCCAGTATCAGGGCCGCCAGGGCCATGCGATAGAAGGCCGTCGCGATCGGGTCGGCATCGGCCAGACGGATAAAAATCGAGGCCCAGCTGACGGCCAGGGTGGCCACACCGAGTGAAATATAGAGCAGGGCGCCGCGCATGAAGCATGATATATCTTGCCAAGTCCCCCGTCAAACCATTTATTCTCTCGGGCCTTTCCACTGAAGGCCGTACCTGTAACGGATCGATAAATAAGTCTATGACGTCGTTTCTGCTGATCGCCGCCGTGGCCATGTGGGGCCTCTCCTTTGTCGCCACCAAAATGTGCCTGGCCTATTTGTCGCCGCCCGAAATCATCGCGGCACGATTTGTCCTGGGTTTGCCGGTCCTGTTCGCTGTCGTGGGCATCAAACGACTCTCCTTTGCCTTCCTCAGGCGCCATTGGAAACTGACTCTGGCCTGCGCCCTTATCCTGGTAGCCCACTTGCTGATCCAGGTCGAGGGGATGAAAACGACCACTGCCACTAATACCGCCTGGCTGATCACGACTATCCCCGTTTTTATCGTGATCTTCGCCTTTTTCTTCCTCAAGGAGCGGATCGGTATCGGGCAGGGGATAGGCATGGCTCTGGCCGTCGGCGGTGTTCTCGTACTCGTTTCGCGCGGCCATTTCAATTCGTTCAATTTCATCGAGTCTTATGGCGACTGGCTGGTATTATCCTCATGTCTGACCTGGACTATCTACACCGTTCTGGGAAAGAAAATCACCGATAGCCCGCCTCTGGCGGTGACAACCGCCATCCTGACCGGTTCCGCCCTTCTGGTGGTGCCTCCGGTGCTAATTGTTTCCGGGCCGGGCGTCTATCTTACCCTGCCGCCCCGAATAATCGGAGCCTTGATCTACCTTGGCGTTTTTTGTTTCGCTTTGGCCTACTGGTTCTGGATTGAAGGTCTGAAGCGAAAAACCGCCGGGCAAGTGGGCGCCTATCTCTATCTGGAACCGCTGACGACCATGATCGCCGCGCCGGTGATACTGGGTGAGGCGATCACTCCGTCCTTGATCGGCGGCGGTTTCCTGGTAGCCATCGGCGTCTGGATGGTTGACCGGGGAAACCAGGGAAAAAGCCCCCTGCGCTGGAGATTCAGGAGATGACTGGTCCTTTTTTTGAAATGTCCCTTTATTTGCATAATGCCAAATCGCACAATAGGATAAATGATCTCCGGGTTTTTGCCTTGACAATCATCCGGGTGCGGGCTATCGTATCTTTTTTTACGGGAGAATCACCGCTTATCGCATAAGGATCGATTATTCCTGAATCTCTGCGATTCCCCGATTACGGCCTGCATGAACTCCGTATGTATTGGGCCTTCCTGCCGGGCGTATTTTGTATAATATAAAATGATCACTTCCGGTATGAACGAAGGGGAAGAATTCTTTTGACCGACAGACCATCCGAAAACGCCCACGAATTCGAGAAAATGTCGCCGAAAACCTACGCCTTCGGCGCCGCCATCATACTTATCGGCATCGTCGGTGTCTATATGATGATGGCCAAACCGGAAGCGCATCCGTTCTGGACTATTTTTCTTTACTCCATTCCCTCAAACAGCGCCATTTCGATTTTCCCCCACGAACCGGTCCTGATCTGGTACGGCAAGACGGTCAACATTATCCTTCTGGCCGTTTTCGCGACGTTGGGCACACTCGTGGCCGGGTATCTCGATTACAAGTTTTTTGTTCCGATTCTGAATCTTTCGTATTCGGCCAAATACAAAGCCAGCAACGTCTATAAAAAAGCTCATTACTGGTTCTACAAAGCTCCCTTCTGGTCGCTGGTGGTGGCCGGCTTTACGCCGATCCCGTTTTTCCCCTTCAAATTTATGGTCTGTGCCTCGAAATATTCTTTCTGGCGATGGATGGTCGCGATTGCCGTCGGACGCTTTCCGCGCTATTACCTATTGGCGCTGGCCGGGCATGAACTGCAGATTCCCAACTGGATTATCTTCGGATCTTTCGCCGGGATGGTGCTGATCGTTTATCACCGGAAAGTAATCGGCTGGATTTCTTACTTATTTGCCGGTCTTTTTCGTTTAATTAGAGGTAAACCGTTTAACCCTGGAAAAAAAATGTCAAAAAATATTACTAACCGACTGGCCGTGAGTGTCGCCGCCCGAACGGCCAAAAATATGATGCTCCGCAAGCCGATATGTATCGCACTGGAGGTCACCCACAACTGTACCGCCAATTGCCATCATTGCGACAAGGGGGAGCGGGTCGATGATCATTCCGTCCGCGCCGCCGAATATAAACGGATATGCGATGAGCTGGGCCCGGGGATGATCCAGATCGCCGGCGGCGAACCGCTCTGCCGCAAGGATCTTCCCGAAATAATCCGTGCCCTGTACCGGCCCAATAAGACCCCGCTCCTGGTTTTGATCAGCAACGCCTCGCTTTTAACAGTGGAAAAATATCACGAATTGCGCCAGGCCGGCATCCGGCATTATTCCATCTCGCTCGACTTTCCCGACGAACGACACGACAAAAACCGCGAAATTCCGGGCCTTTTCAAGCATATCAGTACTTTGATTCCGACCCTGCTTTCTTTCGGCAATGACGATGTCGCCATGAACACCTGCATAACGCGCGAAAATTATCCTTATATCAAAGATATCGCCCGCCTTGTCGAAAGCTGGGGCGCCAAACTCAATTTTTCCGTTTATACCGCTTTGCGGACTCATAACGACGCCCTCAGCCTCCGTCATCCGCAGGACACGGTGCGCCTTCGGAAAATTATCGATGAAATCTATGACCCGGCCAATAATTACCGGTCGGTAATGACCTCCGAGCGCGTTTTCCGCAATTACCTCAAATACTTCGAAAACGGCAGTTATATGCCCAATTGCCAGGCGGGCTGGCGTTCGCTGGTGGTCAATCCCGACGGCCGCCTGACCCCCTGTGCCATGCTGATCGATACCCGCTATGACAGCCGTCAGGAATTGGTGGAGAAATTCTCCAAAACCAATACCTGCGGCGGTTGCTTCGTTTCGATCCGGGCCAATACCGAAAAAACGGCCTGGCAACTTCTCTCCGATAATGTCCGGGCTTTACGGGTGTCGAAAAAAAGCTCCAAATCCCCGGCTCCGGCGATGATTGAATTGAATACCATCGATGCCGAGGAAGAAGAAGAGGTCGTGTCCAACAAGTAAAAATAACGATTTAAATATCCGTCACTGGAAAAATCGGCCGGTTTGACCTGTCAGAGCAAACCGGCTTTTTTAATGTAAAAAGAAGGCGGCCGCAGGCAGGGGATGGGAGCAAACGGCCGCCGTATGGCCGGGCAAAACAAAGGGTTAAATCCAACCCGGCCGGCTGGGCCATGAGGGGTATGGCCCATAACAGGGGTATTATCTACATTCGCCGTTTGTCAGGACGCGACACCTGAGAATGCGTTTAAAGGAAATTAATCCTCCTCCGCCTTCCCCAACCGTCAAAGATCAGCAGACATCCCCAATCAGAATCAGCGAACCAAATGTTGCAATTATATCAAGACGCAACACATCAAGTGTTGCGATGCAACGTATTGTGTTGCATTGGATGCATCGATAGCTTTTCGACATTAGTGTTAACTTATTATAATATAGTTTCTTATGGCTCTTTATGATTATTGGCACGGTTTCTGCCAATGGTATAAGGCATAAATTATGACTGTTGCAATACCACAATACCTGGATGACATCGCGCCCTGCTTTGAGGCCGCCAATTCCTTCCTGATATCGACCACAGAGGAAGGTGAGGAATCGTCGCCGAAGATTGTACGATGCTCCCTTTGTGACGGCCTCACACAGGTCCGGCTGATGCGTGAAAATGGAGTCGATGTTTTGGTCTGCAACGGTATCAAGCGCGTGTTCCGGGATATGCTTCAAAACGACGGCGTCATGGTCATTACCAATATCACTTTCCCCGTCGAACAGGCCCTCAAAATGTTTTATCGAGGGGAACTTAAATCGTGCGCCCGGCCGGATGCTGAAACCGATTATTGCCCGCGGATTTCGCTCAATGACCTGATCTGCTGGGCCAAGGACCTCTTTGAGAGCCATGGCTACTCGGTCCGAAGCGGCCCGGCCTTGGCGCCTTTCCTGATCGATCTCGTTGCCGAAATAGGCTGCCCCCAGTGCGGCAAAAAAATCCGGGTAGCCGTCTGTTGCGGGGCCCATATCTATCGGGGCGACCAGGAAATACGCCAGTTTCATCTCAGCACGGGGATCAATTACGACGCCCGGGTTTATGTCCATCCGGCCACGTCGGAATTGGTGGAATGTTGCCGGGAATACGGTATCGGGTTTATCGACCCGGATTCGGAACCGGCGCCCCGGAAGGCGGACGCCAGAAAATACATCCCGCTTCTGACCAGTGCCATACCGGGTCATGAGACCGCTTTCGGCGGCGGGATGAGATCGCGATGACCAATACGGAGAACAATCAGGACTGCCAATGCGGTCAAGTATAGATGGAGAAAGAATGAGAACCCGACAAATCAACGATGAAGAACGCCAGAAGGCGTTCAAGCAACCCAAGAAGCCGGAGGTTCTGCAAAGGCAGAAGCTCAATGTCCGCTATCATGTCGAAGATTATGACGTCGCGGAACGGCCGCGTCGTTTTCTGGAGGCTTTTGCCGCCATTCTCAAGCATTCCAATTATCGGATGGCCCTGGATCATTTCATTCGCATGAGCGCCAAATGCTCCCGGTGCGCCACCCATTGCCAGGTATATCAGGCCACCGGCGATCCCCGGGACATCCCGTGCTATCGGTCGGAACTTCTGCTGAGCGTTTATCGCCGCCATTTTACTCTGGGGGGAATGCTCAAGGGGCGTTTGCTTGGCAATGATTATCTCACCGACGAAAAGATCGAGGAGATGGCCGACAGCTTCTGGGACTGTACTGCCTGCCGCCGATGCGCCATGGAATGCCCTTCCGGAATCGACCACGGATTGGTAACGCATCTGGGCCGATATATTCTGTCGGAACTGGGTATCGCGCCTCGGGCTTTGGTCGTCAGTACTCGTGAACAGCTTGAAGGCGCCACCGGCAACACCTCGGCCATTCCGGTTCCGGCCCTGCTCGATACTCTGGAATTTCTCGAAGACGATATGAAAGAGGAATTGTCGGTTGAAATAAAATTCCCGATCGATGTCGAAAACTCTGAGTATGTTTTCTTTCCGGCTGTCAGTGACTTTTTGATGGAGGCGGAAACCCTGATGGGCATCGCCGCGGTATTCACCGTCACCGGGGATTCCTGGACGACCGGCACCGGATATTTTGATGGCATTAACTACGGCCTGTTCTACAGCGACCGCATGTTGGAACGGGTGGTCAAGAAAGTTGACGCCGAAACGCGGCGCCTGAAGGGTCGCAAAATTCTGATCGGCGAATGCGGTCACGCTTCGCGCTCGGCCAAATACTTCATCCCCGTCTATTGCGGCGGCGATAAAGCGCTCCCGGTGATCAACATTATGGAATATACCCATAAAGTCTGGAAAGAGGGGCGTCTGAAACTCGATCCCAACGCCATCACCGAGAGGGTCGCCTACCACGATCCCTGCAATATTGCCCGACAGCGCTGGATTATCGAAAAACCCCGCGAACTGCTGAAAGCCTTCTGCCCGAATTATGTCGAGATGACCCCGAACGGCGATCAGAATATCTGCTGCGGCGGGGGCGGGGGAACCGTTTCTATCGATGAAATCCGGCCCTATCGCACGACCGTGGGCGGCAAACTCAAAGCCGACCAGATTCGCGCTTCGGGCTGCAAATATCTCGTTGCACCCTGCGCCAACTGCAAAAAACAGTTGCGGGAACTGGTCGAGGATCAGAAGATCGACGTCGAAGTGGTCGGCCTTCACGATTTGATCTACAAGGCTATCATCTGGGACGATCGTTTCAAGATCGCCGCTCCCGAAGAAAAGAGCGTCCCACAGCCTCAGGAGGAGAAATAGATCATGGATGCTCTGCTTGATTTCGCACGGGGACCGCTGTTTCGACTTTCCTTCGCCATTATGGCGCTGGGACTGCTGAGAATTCTGATCCTCGATATCTGGGGTATTGTCGAAGCCCTCCATAAGACCGACGATAAAAAAATCCCCTGGAAACTGGTCAGTATGCGAACGCTGGAGTGGTTTATTCCGGTCCGGCGAGTCTTCACCAATCGACCGATATACAGCCTGCTCTCGATACTCTTTCATGTCGGCCTCCTGCTGGCCCCGATCTTTCTTTTCGCCCATATCCAGCTCTGGAGAAGCGTCCTCGGCTTCGGATGGCCGGCCTTGCCGAAAATGTGGGCCGATATTTTGACGGTGCTGACCATCGCCACTGCCTTGAGCTTGTTCATCGGCCGCGTGGCCAGCCGCACCTCCAGTCACATCAGCCGCAAGCAGGATTATCTCTGGCCGCTGATTCTCATGGTGCCGTTTCTGACCGGTTTCCTGTGCGCCAATATCGGTCTGGCGTCGGCGGTTTACCGCCTGAGCCTGCTGATCCATATCTTAACCGGCGAATTGATTTTCGTTCTCATACCCTTTACCAAAATCGCGCATTGCGTCATCATGCCGTTTTCGCAACTGGTGGCGACCGTGGCCTGGAAATTCCCGCCGAATACGGATGAGGCCGTCTCCACGACTTTGAATAAGAAGGGAGTTCCGGTATGAGCAAAGCTATTCTCACCGATATCACCAAGTGCATCGGTTGCCTCGAATGCGTCTCCGCCTGCAAAAAGACCAATGATCTCGGAGACGACGTGCCTCGCATCTGGCAGAAAAACGACGGCCTTTCGGCTGAGAACTGGACGTCGGTTCTCCAGAAGCCGGACAAGAAATTTATCCGCAAACAGTGCCGCCATTGTCTGGAACCGGCCTGCGCCTCGGCCTGCCCGGTCGGGGCGTTGCATAAGACCCCCGAGGGCGCTGTTATCTATGACAGCTACAAATGCCTCGGTTGCCGCTATTGCATGATGGCCTGTCCCTTCGGGATTCCCCGCTACGACTGGGATGAGCCGGTGCCCTATGTCCGCAAATGCATCATGTGTTATCCCCTGATCAAGCGCGGCGAACAGCCGGCCTGCACCGCCGCCTGTCCCCAACAGGCGACGATCTTCGGCGATCGCGATCAGTTGCTGGCCGAGGCCCATAAACGGATTCGCGAGCATCCCGATTTGTACATCGATAAAGTATGGGGCGAGCATGAAATCGGCGGGACCTCGGTCCTCTATATCAGCGACATCGATCTCGGTTTTCTGTCTTATCAGCCGCGAATGGGAGACAAGCCTCTGCCGAATCGGACCGCCCCGGCCATGGAGGCGGTGCCCTACGCCTTCGCCGGAATGGGCGGCGTCATGTATGGATTGAACTGGATTATTCGCCGCCGTATGGAACGGCAGGGAAAAAAGGATCATGAGGAGTAACCGATGAATAGAGTCCAAAACACCAAAATGGTTCTCTGGCTGATAACCGGTTTTGCCGCCGCCGTCGGCATCACCCGGTTTATCTTCGGCCTCGGCGCCACCACTAATTTATCCGATGCCACACCCTGGGGACTCTGGATCGGGTTCGACGTTATGGGCGGCGTGGCTCTGGCGGCAGGTGGGTTTGTGCTGACCGCCATTGTCTATATTATGAAGAGGGATAAATTCCATCCGCTGGTCAGGCCCGCCGTCCTGACGGCTTTTCTGGGATACCTGGCGGTCATTTTCGGCCTGCTCTTTGACCTCGGACTGCCGTGGAATATCTGGCACATGATGATTTACTGGAATCCTCATTCACCATTGTTCGAGGTCGGCTGGTGCGTCATGCTCTATACGACCGTGCTCTTGCTGGAATTCAGTCCCGTACCGCTCGAATCGACCAGTCGATACGCCCGCGTCCGCAAATTCCTGATGAAGTTCCGTTTCCCTTTCGTGCTTCTGGGGATCATGCTTTCGACTTTGCACCAGTCATCGCTGGGATCGCTCTTCCTCATCATGCCGTTCAAACTCTATCCTCTCTGGTATTCCAATATCCTGCCGATCCAGTTCTTTATTTCGGCCGTGGCCTTGGGATTGATGATGGTGTCTTTGGAAAGCCTCGTATCCCACTGGCTCTATCGGCGTCCCGCGGGCGGTAATTTAGTCGCCGGTCTGGGTAAGGCGGCGGTTTGGGTGCTGTCGATATATCTGATCGTCAAGATGTCCGACATCGCCATCTCAGGCAAGATGGGACTAATCTTTGCCGGAACCTGGGAAAGTTTCGTGTTCATCATCGAACTTTTGATTTCGGTGATCATCCCTCTGATAATTTTCGCCGTTCCCAAAAGCCGCAACAGCAAAGCCGGCCAATGGATCGGTTCCTTCATGGTCGTCTTCGGCATGGTCTTCTATCGCATCAATGTCGGCGGTTTGACCATGCTCCGCGCCACGGGGGAAACCTATATTCCGTCGTTCATGGAAATCGCAGTCTCGGCCGGGGTGGTCTCTGTGGCTGGTCTGGTCTTCCTGTTTGCGGTGGAAAAATTCCACATCTGGGAAAAACGACCGGTCGATCCCCAGAGTCTGCCGTATACTATGCCCGGTTTCGATCGTGCCTCCGAAGTTTGGCTGGGCACGCCAGCGGTTGCGGCGCGCACAAAGTATTCCCTGGCCTTTGTCCTGAGTCTGGCCTTGGGATTCGCGGTCATGCCGGGACACAAAATTCACAGCGAAGGGATCGAGAACGTTCCGGCCCAGAAGGCGCGCGGGGGAGACGTCCTGTTCGTGGACGGCAACCGCGACGGTTATGGTGTAGCTTTCAAGCACACCGATCACGTCAAACGGTTGGGACAGGAACAATCCTGCGTCAAGTGCCATCATATGAATATACCGATGGACCGCCAGAGCGGCTGTTATGAATGCCATAAGCATATGTATGTCGCCACCGATGTTTTTGACCATGAATTCCATACCGCCAGCCGCGAATCGGGTCTGGAATGCGCCGAATGCCATCCTCGCAGTTTGGATCGGCAGGCGGCCACGGCTAAAAAATGCGACGCCTGTCATACCGACCTGATCCCGGAAGGAGCCGCCATCAAATTCGACAGTAATATGGCGCCTTCTTATGCCGACGCCATGCATACCATGTGCCTCGACTGCCACCGGAAAAAAGCCCCGGAAGTGGCCGACCATGTCAATCTGACTCTTTGCACCACCTGTCATGAAACCGCGCCTCCCGATTATCTCACCAGCGGCGTCGCCAAAGCGATGCACGGGCTGTACTTCAACCATGTTGTCATACCCGGTGTCACCGCGCCGGCGGAAGGGATATAAAAGCCCCATGGGCGCTAAAATACTCATTATCGACGATGAACCCGACGTCGTCGCGTATCTGACGGCGGTTCTGCAGGCAAACGGGTATGTACCGTATTCGGCCACCGATCCCGACCTGGGATTGGAAATGATCCGTCGGAATCGGCCCGACCTGATCTGCCTCGATATCATGATGCCCGAAAAATCAGGTATTTCGATATACATAAAGATCAAGGAAGATATCGCTTTGCGTGATATCCCGGTCTTGATCATCAGTGGTGTCGCCCGGGAGAGCGACTTCGATTTTCGGTCCTATGTGCCCAACCAGTCGATTCCCGCGCCCGACCATTATCTGGAAAAACCGATTGTTCTGAATCAGTACCTGAATATTATTAAAGACCTGACAACGTTTCGGAAGCGGAGAAGGAAAGGAAAAGTGGCCGATGCCTGATACGGGTAAACAGGCGGTAACTCAGCCGCAGAACTGGATTCACGCCCGGCTCTTCCAGAAGGTGCCGTTCAATGTGGCCGTCATCGACCGCCATTTCAATATCATCGACGCCAATCAAAATTTCGCCGAACATTTCGGCGAATGGCGCGGCAAAAAATGCTATGCCGTTTATAAAAAACTCGACCAACCGTGCGTCGACTGCAATTCACTCAAGGTCTTCGAGGATGGACAGACGCGGGTGATCGACGAGGTCGGGATCGACCTCCATGGTCGCCAGTCGCATTATGTCGTCCATATCACACCCCTGCGTCAGGAAACCGACGGGCCGATCGACTATGTTCTTGAAATGTCCTCTGAAGTCACGGAGACAAAAAAATGGCAACAGGAATATCAGATTCTGTTTGACCGCGTGCCCTGTTATATTACCGTCATCGACGAAAATTATCGCATCGTCCGGGTCAATGAGAGTTTCCGCGAAAATTTTGGCGATGTCCTCGGCCAAAATTGCTATAAAGTCTATAAACGAAGGACGACCAGATGCCCTCGATGCCCGGCCGCGAAAACCTTTAAGGATGGCCGGGTTTATAGTTCGAGCCAGGATGGCATTGACAAGAAAGGGCAGGACATTCATTATAGGGTAACCACCTCGCCATTGACCAGGGGCCGCGACAAGGTGGCTCATGTGATCGAAATTTCCACCGACCTGACCGACCTGAAAAAATTGCAGGGGGAGGTCATCGAAGCCGAACGGCTGGCGGCGGTGGGACAGACTGTCGCCGGACTGGCCCATAGCATTAAAAATATCCTTATGGGCCTTGAAGGGGGCAAGTATATTGTCAGCGTCGGTCTGCAGAAGGATGACAAAAAGATGATCAATCAGGGTTGGGAAATGCTGGAAAGAAATTTCGAAAAGACGACCACTCTGGTCAAGGATTTTCTCAGCTTCGCCAAAGGCCGCCTGCCGCAATTGAAAATGATCGCCCCCAACAAACTGGCCGAAGAAATTGTTGATCTCTATCACGATACCTGCGCCCAATCGGGAATCAGTCTGCGGGCCGAGTTCCCCGAAAAAATAAAGAAAGCGCCGTTGGATCCCGATGGCATTCACACCTGCCTGACCAATCTGGTCTCAAACGCCATCGATGCCTGCCTGATGGGTGTGCAAAAAGGCTCGGAGGTGGTCATCAGGGTTATGGAAAAGCGCGGCCTGTTGATATTCGAAGTAGCCGACAACGGCAGTGGTATCGATTACGAAATCAAGAAAAAGATTTTTACGACTTTTTTCACCACCAAGGGAGGCCAGGGCACCGGTCTGGGGCTTCTGACAACCCGCAAGATCGTCCAGGAGCATGGTGGAAAAATTATCGTCGATTCCAAAAAAGGGGAGGGGGCGCGATTCCGTATGGAATTTCCCCGCAATCGTCTGCTGGCCCTATATAAAAAGAGTGATGAAACCGAAGATAAATAACTGTCAATAAAGGAGCCGGTTATGGCCGAGCAAGCACCCCGGACCGTGCTGGTCGTGGATGATGAAGAGGATGTCAGGAATTATTTGAAGGCCGCTTTACTGGAGGCCGGATTTCAGGTTATTACGGCCGAGGACGGGTTCGAAGCGCTGGAGGAAGTCAGCAAGAAAATCCCCGACCTGATCTCCTTGGACCTGGTCATGCCGCGTAAATCGGGCGTGAAATTCTTTCATGAATTGTCGCGGAAAAAGGAATGGTCCAAAATCCCGATTATCATCGTCACCGGACATGCCCGCGACGATCTCGGTAAGGCGGATCTCAAGGAACTAACCATGTCGGGGCCCGGGATATATCTTGAAAAACCGGTCAAACCGGACAACTATATCGCGGCCATCAAGAAGACCCTCGGCATGGATACGTCAGCGGAAGAAACGAAAAAAGTCGAACAACTGGAAATGCAGAACGAACTGAAAGATATGATTGAAGACGCTGACCCCGAAACTCTGCGGCAGTTGAAAGAGATGTTGTCCCGCAAAAAATAAATAAATTGGGCGGCTGGGACGAATTGAGGTCTCAGCAAGCCGCCGTCCTTATGGAATTTATATCGCCTCAGCTAGCTCAATTTCCCGGGGGCTGCGGGAATGAAGGAATAGTATCCACCGCCGGCCCCCCGCTCGGGACATCGTTACCGGAAATCAGCAGGGCTGTGACGACTCCGGCTACGGCGGCGCCGATCCCTCCGATAATATAGGCGGGTCTTTTATAAAAAGGGCGGTCGTCCTTATTTCTGATTTTTTCGGCCCGTTCTCTGGCCAGAGACAGCAGCTTGGAAAATTCTTCGGAATTTCCGAAAAGCCATTCGTTGGAATATTCCCATGAATAAACAAACCCCTCGGTCAGGTCGTTGACGATTATTGAATCATCGATATTGCGGTCCTCTTCCAGCCGCAGGCCGAAATTCGATTCCGCCATGATAAAATAGGCTTCGGCGATGGAATTTCTGAGAGTCGAATCGGCTTTCTGCAATCCGGCCAGAGCCGCATTCACCTCGGCCGCCGCGCAGTCATATAGTTTATATTGCCTCAATACTTGGCGAGCATGCTCCAATGAAGGATGAGCGCTGTCAAAGGGACACTCCAGAAGGTTCATGGACCGGGTTCTCGCCGGCGGGACCATCTCCATAAATTCGGGAACATCACTGAAATACCATTTCCCCGACCAGTCCGGCATCATGAGAAATCCCCTTACAAGATATTCGGAAATAACCGAATCGGGAATGTCGGCGCTCAACTGCTGACCGAAAAGCGCCCCGGCCAGTAAAAAATTGGTGGAGGCCAAAGTCTCCTTATCGTCCGGGCTGGTCCGGATCAGCACGTCCTTCAATTCCGACTCCGCGCACTGAAAAAGGGCCGGGTCCATGAATTTCGTCACCGCATGATCCAGCGAGGGATTGTCACGGTTATAATCGCAATTCTGAGCGACAGCCGCCAGAATTTCAGGAGCGAAGGTCGAGAACAAAAACACGGCAAGAAAGAAGGTCGAGACTGCCAATCGCGTTGTTTTGTCGAGTAACATCTGACTTTTACCTCCGAACGTTTATTTGACTTTCAGACCAGTATATCAAAAGTCTCATGAGTTGGTCCCCGGCGGGACCGGAATTGACATTCAGGTGGCCCTGGCGGCCGTGAATGACTTCGGTTTGATTTTTCCCCACGACGCCGACGACCATGGAATCGACCTGAAGTTCATCCATAACGCTGGCGTCCAAAGGTCTGACATCGGCCGCGATATTCCACAAGCCGTTCTTGAGATGGAATGATAACTCTCGCGACCGCGTAAAATTATAGATTCTACCGTTGCATGTAAAATCAAACCCATAGCGATCATCGCGGGGAAGGATGACCAGAATTATATTGGTTGAATCGAGCCTGGGAAACCGTTTTCCCAGATCGAACGTAAGATCGGCTGTATCTCCGGCGACCGATGCGACCGTATTATAAATCGGGTAGTTTTCATGCTCAATAACGATCTCGTGCTGGCCGCGTGATGTTTCAAACAGCTGACCGACGGTCCGAACTCCTCCGTCAACTTCCAGCCGCGTCAGACCCGGCGGCAGAATATTAATTCGCATCTTGGGCGTTATCGGTTCCCGATTAACGGTGGCAACCGGTAGAGCCTCGACCGGAGGGGGCACGGCGGCGGAAGTATCCTCATTAATTATGGTGTCCTGGCGCGCCAGAATCATGTCAGATTGCTCCGGTATAGTCGGCGGACGTGAATCCGTCGTTGCTTCGTCTCCGGGACGGTCGGCATTCCATGAGACAATGGGCGGGACGTCGATAAGCCGGTACTGCTGGTTGATAAAATCGCCTCCTATCATCAGCACCACCACGGCTCCGGCGAAGGCCAAAGCTCGAATGTAACTTTTTGTCTTCCGATAAGGATACCTGATGCGGCGAAAGTCAGCGGCCATATCAGACACTGACTGGTATCGCCGGGAGGGTTCCGGTTGAGTGGCCTTTCTGAGCACTCGTTTGAGTCGCCCCGTTAATTTTCTGGTATGGGGCAGATTCCAATCCTTCTCATCGGGATGGTCGCGGTCCTGATACACATGAGTCTTGGTCGCCAGATAGAATAAAGTGACGCCGAGTTCGAAGATGTCGCTGAGAAAGGGATTATAGTCAGGCTTTTTCTGATGTCTTTCAGGAGCGGCAAAATCGGGCGTTCCCATAAAGACGGTCGTATGATCCGTATTTTCCTTGATCTCCTTGGCAATGCCGAAATCGATCAAATAAACATTGTTGTTCCTGCCGATCATGATATTGCTCGGCTTGATATCCCGGTGGGCTATCGATTTGCTGTGGGCAAACTCGATCGCCTCCATAATTTCCCGGCCGACTCGCATAAACCGATCGGCCGACAGAGGCCCCTCGATCTTTAATTGCTGATGGAGATCGACGCCGTCAATGAAGGGAATAACCAGGGCTCGTTCTTCGGCGAGGTAATCGATCAGACTGCAGATTCCGGGGTGGGACAGCTTGCTGATGATTTCAGCTTCCTGCTCAAATCGGTCCTTTAGCTTGGCTTCGGTAAAAAATTTGACAACGACCTTCTGGTGGACCAGGTTGATATTGATACCGGTATAGACTTTTCCGAAGCCGCCTTCTCCAATAAAGGCCTCGATTCGGTATTTCCCGGCAATGACCCGGCCGATCAGTCCGAGCGGATCCGCATCGTCTTCCGGCGGACATTCGAACTTGTCATATATGTTATTGGTCGTGTCGGACATTATGCTCTTTTACTTGTCAAGCCTTTCGGCCAACCTCATCCTATTTTAACAACATCATTTTGCGCTTGGCTTCAAAATCGCCGGCCTTGATTCGATAGAAATAAACCCCGCTGGCCACGGACCGATTTTCGCCGTCATGGCCGTCCCAGGTAACATTGTGCTTGCCGGCGGGCAGATTCTGATCGACCAGCGTCACTATACGTTGCCCGAGTATATTAAAAATATCGAGGCGAACCGGTGAAGCAACGGGAAGGTCAAAGGCGATAGTCGTCGATGGGTTGAAAGGGTTGGGGTAATTTTGAAAAAGGCGGTAAGTATCCGGTAACGTCTTGTCTGATTCAACCTGCCCCGCGATGATATCCTCGTCGCCGACCAAAAGCCGGTACCTTAATCCATTCGCTGTCAGTCGTCGTGGCAAGGTCAACATCCCGTCGCGCGGGATACTCCAGGATTCGCCGGTGGTCGTGTCCATGATAACCATCGAAAATTCCCCCGGCAGAAGAGAAGCGTCGGTTATTCGTAATTTCAAAGGAGCGTCAATATTTCCGCGCAGGAGGACGTCGAAGGTCCAGCCCGCATTCGGTTTTCGATAATCGCCCGCGAATAATACCGGCTGGCCGTCCGCATCCATATTCTCAAAACTGAGCGACACGAAATCACCGGGTGGAGTGGGCGGTTCGCTGAAATCATACCGGTCCCGTCCATCCGAGGCTTCGTCACGGACTCCGAAGAAATTGGACACGTCTGATACCGCGCCCGCTACAAGGCTCAATTGCGCTTGCCAGAAGTCAACCCGCGGCGTCAGGATGGGGGCTGAACCGGAAGGCATCAATTCGGCCCGTACATAAGGAAGATAGAGGGTGCGGGTCGAGGCGGAATCATTATTCAGGAAATACCCGGTGTATGGATGCATCGTATCGACCGACACATAAGTTCCGGCATTATCGACTTCGGCATAACCATATATGACCGATTCGATGCCCGATTCTGCTATTCGATGAGTCCACAGGAGTGGAAAGGCGAACGGAGTCGCGACCTGATTCCAACCCGGCTTGATCTCATAACGGGCATACCCGGTGTCGCCGATAACGGTATCGGGAATAACCGATAATCCGTTCGCATCCAGATTAAGACCGACCCGGGTATAAAGCCAGAATCCGTCTCCGCGACTCAGCGAATCGATTTCGGTGTAATCGTCATAACCGGGCTCTGGAAGTCTCTCCGGATTCCATCGCCCCATCCGCCATCGACCGACATTATATTCTCCGAAGTCATCGCCCAGAACGGATGGAGGATTGCCGGGATTGAGGATAAATGGAAATCCGATCATCTGATAAGCGTCACCGACTATGCCCGGCACCGCCGCGTCGGTCAACTCACTTTGAATATAATAAGGTTTTCTTTCCGGGTCAGAAACGGGCACACTGGCCGTTGCATCCCTCTGGTAAATTTTGAAATGATAGGCCGTACTACGCACGCTCACCGGGTCGGTGGGGATGGTGGCTTGATATACTGAGTCCAAGGAAGTCAAGGCCGTATTGTTCCATGATACGGCGCCGCCATATCGATAATAAAGCACGACGCTGTCGGGATCGCCGGAGACATTCACTTCTAGCAGGCAATTGTCTCCATGCTGGACAACTTCTGGATTGATCACGGGGGTCACGTGAACACTGTCTTTATTGAGAAGAATCGAAATATCATTGGAGACGCCGTTGGTCGCTATGATATCGACATCACCGTCGCCGTCGATATCGGCGGTGGTGACATCATGGACGCTGTCGCCGGCCTGAATATCTTTGTAATAGACAAAGGAACCGTCTCCTGAGTTTTCAAGCAGGGTGACAAAACCGTCGAGGGTTTGCCCGGCGCAGGCCAAATCCATATCGCCGTCGCCGTCGAAGTCGGCGCCGCAAATCGAATTGGGACGCGAAGGGACGTCATAGACAGTGGCTCCGGAAAACGAGCCAACCCCGTCGCTGAGCAGAATCGAGACATTTTCAGCCCAGACATTTCCGGCAGCCAGATCGGCGAAACCGTCGCCATTAAAATCTCCTGAAAAGACGGTATGAGTCGAATCCTGGATTCCGGCATCGTAATCGTAAACATTTTTTGTCATGCAATGGGTAAATTTCCCCGTACCGTCGTTATACAGGAGGCTGATATAATTGGTGTCGCTGTAACTGGCCGTGAGCAGATCGATATCGGCGTCGTTGTCGATATCCATGCTGATAATCGTAACAGCTCCACCGCGGGCGTACCATGCCGCACCCGGGCCATGGAAACCGCCCTGACCGTCATTGAGATAAACATAGACGCTGTCGGAGTAGACTTTGCCGGCGGCGATATCGAGGTGCCCGTCGCCGTTGTAATCGGCTACGGTGACCGATGCCGTCCGGTTGCCATCGGCGATACTGGTGATCGATTCGCAAAAGCCATCGCCATCGTTGTAACAGACCGAGATCGAGTGGTCCCCGATATTTCCCGTAACCAGATCGACATCACCGTCCTCGTCAAAATCGCCGCCGCTTATGCTGTAGGGGATACGATCGACGATGCCGGCAATCTGATGGGAAAAAGTCGAATCGCCATTATTTATTAAAACCGAAATGGTGTTACTCGCGGTATTGGCAACAGCCAGATCGAGACGCCCATCGTTATTAAGATCGGCCGGGAAGGTTTCTCGCGGAGAAGAGTCGACGGGGCATTCTATGGGGGGCTGCATATCGCCCACGCCCCCGACCACACCGGCAGTGAAAGTCCAAACATAATCGGTGATCAGAGGATCGGCAGAAATAATATCGATGCCGTCGTTAGTCGTCACCGTGATCTCTTCACCGGCGAGCAGGGGGCGGTTCGGTTTAAAAATGGCCGTGCGCCCCGAAAAAGAGAATACCCCCGGGACTATCCCCAGGGCATAGGAATGAACGATGAAAGTGCTGTCGTTGATTGTCGCCGGGTCGAAATCGGCATTGAAAAAGACGACAATGCTGTCTCCGGAGGCCGATGTCAGGGCATGACTCGGCGGGTAAACCGAATCGATAGCGCTGCGGTCGCGGTTGAACATGACCTGTGTCCCGAAAGGGCTCATGTATGATGTGGCGAGATCAAGGTCGCCGTCGTCATCCAGGTCGCCCAGGGCCACTACGTATGAGCCGCCTTCGGCGATTTTATAAACTCCGCTTGGAGTGAAGGAACCGTCCCCGGAATTCAGCATGATCGAGATACTGGCGTACCAGCCATTACCGGTGACGATATCAAGGTTGTCATCCCCATTGAGATCGCCGAAAGTCAGGGAAAAGGGCCCCGGCCCGCCGGCGTTGTATTGCCATTCGTCGGAGAAGCTACCATCTCCGAGGTTGGGGAAAATGGATATATCATACGAATAATCGTTAGCCGTGGCGACATCGGCGAAGCCATCGCCGTCAAAGTCCGCGGCCGTAGTCCCGCGCGCATGCCGCCCTTCAATGTCGTAAGTGACTGGTGGACCGAATATCCCACCGCCAAGATTGCGAAGCACATGGAGCTGGTTGACATTGCTGGTGACTACGGCGAGATCGAGGTCGCCGTCGAGATCAAAATCGGCAGCGCAGGGATAGAAAACATCGTTGACCACCGAATAGCTGGAATCGAGCGCCAGCACACCGGCGCCGTCATTGAGCAATATGGAGATAAACCCGGCCGTCTGATTGGCCACGGCTAAATCCAGATCGCCATCGCCGTCGACGTCAAAGGGAAAAATGCTGCGGGGTTCGGGCCCGGCCGGGATCGGAGCCCAGGGTGCAAAAGTGCCGTCGCCAAGATTGATATAAGGTGTGACGTCATTGGAGGCGGCGTTGGACACCATTATATCCATGGCTCCGTCATGGTTGAAATCACCGGCGCGCACGTCTAGGGGGTTGGTGCCGACGGGATATGTGGAATCGACGGTGAAGGTGCTGTCGCCATTGTTGGTCAGGACGATGACTTCATTGGTGGCGTGATTGGTATAGGTGATATCGAGCCGGTCATCGCCGTTGAAATCGGCGATCGCGATAGCGGCTGACTTCCCCGTAGCCGGGATAAACGGCCCGAAATCGAATCGGCCTGTGCCACCGGTCGCTTTGATATAAAACGACCACATGTAGGGCGAGGACAACGGTTCGGCCCCCGAGGATTCAATATCGGCGGTCAGGGTTACCGTGATGACTTCGCCCGAAGCATACATATTATCGGGGACGAAGGATGCCGTCCGAGTGGGATTGTCATAGCTGACCGTACCCTGAATATAGCCGGAGATATTACCGCAGACAATGAAAGTGGTTTCATCGACACTGGCGCCGTTCATGTCGGAATCAAACGTCGCCGTCACCGTCTCGGACCGGTCCACGCCCCGAGCGAAAGCGGCCGGGAAATGATCGGTTATCGCTGGCGCCTGCATCGCGTCAGCCGCGATATTATCTCCAGCGACCGCTGAGACATTTATCGCCCCGGCGAAAATTGTAACCATAACCAATAAAGACCTGATTGGGGAAAAATTCATGGTGCACCCTCTGCAATGGATGTTCGACTTCAATTATAGGCGGCCCTTGAATTGGCCGATAATAAGATAAGCTAAAAATCCGCAGAGTCAACTATTGAAATATTAAAAAGACTTCCGGCGGCAAATTGTCGGTTGACATAACCTATGAATTCATTTAGGTTTAAGTCTCAGAAATCGGGCGCTAATAGGCGCTGTGGGATATTTTGTCACGACCCGTAATTTAGCAAAGGCACAGCCTGATGCCGCTTTTGGTGATCAAGAAAAAAAACCGCGAAATTCGGCGCTTTACCTTTGCGGGCGATTGCATTACTATCGGCCGCGACAGTCGCGACAGTTCCGATAGTCCCGATCTGATCCTCGCGGACCCCTCTCGCAAAGTCTCGCGCTATCATGCCGCCGTTGTCCGCGCTGCCGATGGGGAGTATTTCATTCGCGATCTGGCCAGCGCCAACGGCACCTTCGTGAACGACAAGATCACTTACGGTCAGCGTCTCAAAGACGGTCAGAGAATCACCATCGGGGATTTCGATCTAATCTATTCAGAGCACGAGAAAACGCCGATTGACCTGTCGCAGGCGATTCGGATCGTCAAGGCCGCTCCCGATGAGTTAAACGACTCGGCCAGAACTAAACTGTTAAATCTCCCCGAAATCATGGACAATCGCCTGTCTGAGACTGCTCGGCAAACCCTGCATGATATCGTCCACCGCCTTAAATCGGTGCCGGAAAATTCCCGTTTCCATGAGGAATTGCTGAGCTGTGCGGTGGCCGCGGTTCAGGCCGAACGCGGTGTCATCGCCACTGTCGAAAGACCCATGACCGTCATACCTGAAGCGATTTACGGTATCGACCTTGATAACGGGGAACAGATGAATGTCTCCGCCGAATTTATCGATCGAGCAGTTACCGGGGACGAAACGATCACCGCCTTTTTTGCCGGCACCGCCATTCTCTGCTCTCGCCTCGATATCGGCCGTACTCGCCAGGGCATAATCTATTTGGAAGGTGATCGGGGCGGCGCTTTTACTGAAGAAGATCGAATCTTGATCGAATTGCTTTC
>CAZGAV010000048.1:0-1342 GCA_964523575.1 uncultured Ignavibacteriales bacterium | reverse complement strand
TGTTTGGCTGGGTCAAAGGCGGTTTCACCGGCGCCGATCGGGACGCTCCCGGGGCCTTTGAGAAAGCGAGCGGAGGAACCATTTTCCTTGACGAAATCGGCGATATTTCCCCCGAAGTTCAAGTCAAACTGCGCCGGGCGGTGGAGGAAAAGGAAATTTCGCCGGTTGGCTTGGCTTCGACCATCAAAGTCGATGTCAAAGTCATCGCCGCCACGAATGCCGATCTCGACCGCGCCGTCTCGGAAAACAGTTTCCGATCCGACCTCGTTCAACGCTTCGGCAAGCGGATAACAATACCTCCGCTCCGGGAACGAAAATCGGATATCCCTCTTTTGATATATTTCTTTATCGATAAAATGCCGCCGCCTCTGCGGGCGGTTTCTCATGGCGCCATGCAACTATTGGTCAAGTATGACTGGCCCGGCAATGTCCGGGAATTGCGGGAACTGGTTTCGGAACTGGCTTCCAGAGACAAGGAGTTCATTTTCAGCTTTGATCTTCCCGATCACATCCGGCAGGGAAGCGCCAAAACCCCCGAAGATAAAGTCCGGACCATGAAGGAAACCGAAAGGCAGGAAATAGTTCGCGTTCTCAACATGACCGGCTGGAACAAGACCAAGGCCGCCCTCATGCTCGGTTACCGTAGCAAGCAAACCATATATAACAAGATTAAAAAATTAAATATAATCGATCCCCGTAGTCCTTCGACGAACGAAAATTAACGGTATTCAACCACACCGCCCTAAACCGTCTATTTTTTGGAAACACCCGAACATTAATCATATATTTCGGTGGTGGCCCCATCTCTCGACCCGATATGGATTTATATCGATGGGTCGGCTTTCTGATTACGACGCGTCGAAATATCAGACGCTCCTTCTTAGGGAACCGGGGAGAGGCTCTGGATGATAAATCCGAAAAAATCTTGTAACCCGTTAATTACAAACAAAGTGTCCCACAATGGTCCGACCGGATAACTCCGGCCCCGCTACGGCACCCGATTTGCTTACATTCGAGGCAAAGACATGATCGCACAACATCGTGCGATACCGGAAGGACGGCCTCCCAGACCGATCCTGCCGGACAATGGGAGATTGGCGCATCGGGCAAGGAGGTTGCCGATCTTTTTGGGGATGATGAGCAGAGTGCAATTGTGATTGAGGCAGGACCATAAAAGCTGAGGAGGAGGGCGGAACAAAACAATAACTGGCATCGACGGGGATTTATTAAGCTCGGTTATTCAGTTGGTAAACGGAGTGAGGAAGTGCTGCAGTTTTCAATTGATGGAACAGGGTGATTAAAATCTCTGGGGGGCCCTCCTTGGCCGGCGTTTACGCCGGCC
>CAZGAV010000047.1:0-27379 GCA_964523575.1 uncultured Ignavibacteriales bacterium | reverse complement strand
ATAGACAATTGGAATGCTTTCATGCGATCGGGGTCGTAGGGATGGTCATATCCCCAGAAATTCCACCATTCGCTGTCCGGATAATAATACCAGCTTTCTTCATAAGCGTTCGAAGCTGCCCCGGTAACAAAATCCCCGTTGGCGTCAACTACCAGAAAAAAGTTGTTGAAGAGGCGCTGGTCCGGTTCCCAGAGTGGGAACCAACCGGTACCGTCGCCGCGATTGAATGTTGCCATATCTTTGAAATGATCGGTGGTCGACTTCCACCCCCACTCATAGGTATTGACACCCTCTTCAAGATATGGCACGATAGACAGCCAGTATACGTTACCTGCATTCTGATAGAACCAGTTCTCCTCCGGCAGGCACACGTTGTACTGAAAATAACTCATGGCGCTGTTTTGCAGCACTCCTCCCCTAACATTCGCCCACCCCTCGGGCAAATTTGTATATGTCGGGTCGACATCGTACATCTCGGGGAGGACAGTCAATCTCCATAGTTCCTGGTCGGGATGACTGTATGGCTCATTCGGCGGATTAGCGGGAACGTCATCGTATATCCTGAGCACGAAACTATCGATGGTATGGGGGACATCATCGCGCCATCCTCCCCAGAAGTGAATATCGGTTACCCACCCGGTTTCGCTGCATTGCCAGTCTTCGGCCAGTTGCATATTATCGTTTATAATACCCATGTCCCACCCGGTTTCGTTGGGTAGCTGCGGATAATGCATCTTGTAGTCATCTCCCGGATTCCATGTACAGGGAGCTCCGCATGGATGCGACATGGTTTCACCATAAACGGTATATACAGGATGTCCGATATAATATCCGGCATACGAAAGATACTCATACGGGCCTCCCTGCGGAGTGCGCAGCCAGTGCATGCAGGTATCGACGGGCATTATATCGTCGTACATAAGAGACGGTGTGCTCGTATAGTCGCCCGAGGTGTACTCCAGTCCGACGAACACCGGGCCGGAAACGCAGCAGGGATCGGGCGGATGAAAGACGCCGCCGTCGGGATAGCCGTATGTTGCTTTATCGGCCACGATAGGGAAGCGGTATAATTCCACTACCGGGCCGCTGCAGGCATTATCGTTGGGAGTGGCATAGACGACCATGTCCAGATTTACCGGCCATGTATAAGTCCCCGGGTCGTAAAGTATGAACCAAAAACCGGTGATTTCGAATGGATAGGTCGGTGAGCTGCATTCGGCGCCGGGGTCGAAGAAGGTATAGTCGCCCCAACCGGCTTCGAATGTCGAGGTCCAGCCGTTCAGCACCCCGTCATGCCGGGCCATTGTACAGCCTGATCGGCTGACAGGCACTTTGGCCTCCAATTTTTCTTCCAGCAATACAATTTGCGGTTTTTGATTAATAGCGGCCGTGATGGCCAGGAATAAGATAGTACAGGCCAGAATTGCCGCCGGGACGGATTTTTTATACATCGGATTCCTCCCAGGATGAAAATGTTAAATTAATTAAAATTTTATCTGGCATTGGCAAATCGGTGCATGGAAATCAAGTGAAGAGGGTGACCTTACGCTTGCTTGCCTAATATTAAATTTATTAAATATTAGAATTTTGTCAACTCAATTATTGACGGGCATTATGCAGGTGTCCCACATTTCGGAGTCATGCGGGCCTTGCGCCAAGAATTTTGATGAGGTCCCTATTGCGGCTTGCCGGCCATGCGAGCCAGTTCCTGCTTCAGCTCCGATCCTTTGATCTCTTTAACTGATATGACATTCCGGGCGCCCTTCATCGCCTTGCTGACGGCCAGATGATGATCGGCCTGCGATGCCACCGCCGAAAGATGACTGATGGTAATGATTTGATGCTCCCGGGATAGCTCCCGAAGCTTTTCGCCCAGACGTACGGCGGTGATGACGGTCGTCGACGAATTTGGCACCGGGTAGAGACGACAGGAATAATCAGCCAATGATATCCCCAGCCATTTTCCATGGAGGATGACACCCGAATACACCCATTGAGCATAATCCTGCAAATGCACCTGATGTTGGAGAATGAAAGCGAGGGCGTATATTGCCACGATCAAATAGTAAGCCGATTCGCCCCAATTGAAATGCCGTCGCCGGGCCATATCATTGCTCCGTGAAATTTTGAAGCTGCCGACGACAAATTATGGGATTGAATTAATAAAAGCATCATTTATTAATAAAAATAGCCCGTGGAGATGGTTACCCGAAAGGGAAATACGATAGTGATGGTAAGAATCTTCGAGACTTAATTATGAATAAATCGAACCCGGCCCTTTCGCTCCGGATGAGGTGGAATTGAATCTTGAATTAACTTTGGCTGAAGTTCAGGCCATGACGGCCACGGTTTTGATCTGAGCGAAAACTTCCTGGCCGGGTTCGAGGGCAAGGCTTTGGGCCGATTTTCGGGTGATGCGGGCAAGCAGAAAAACGCCGCCGGCGTTCAGACGCACCAGCATCTGGGACGGATTCACCTCCGATATCTCCTCGATTCGAGCCGGGAAAATATTGAGAATGCTGGTGCCGGACTGGCGCTCCAGCGAAAGACTAACGTCTCGAGCCAGAACGCGAAGCCGCACGGCATGCCCCAGAGGCAGGTCTTTTCTGGCCACCGTAAATCGCCCGCCCGGGAATTGGACATAAGTGAGATTGAAAGTATCATCATGCTCGACGACTCCGGCTTCAATCACTGCCTCGGCATCGTCGCCGTGCGACAAGGGGAGATCGGTCCGGGTCAATATCTCGGGCAGGGGTCCGGCCGCAAGGATCTTTCCGGTTTGCAGCAGAACCAGATAATCGGCCAGTCGGGCCACCTCATCGGGCGAATGACTGACGTAAAGCATCGGAATATCGAGATCCTCGCGCAGGCGTTCGAGAAAAGGCAGAATTTCCGCTTTACCGGCCAGATCCAATGAGGCCAGCGGTTCATCCATCAGGAGTATTCGGGGGCTGGCCAATAAGGCTCGCGCGATCGCCACTCGCTGTCGTTCGCCCCCTGACAATTCATCGGGCACCCGTTGGAGAAAAGGAGCTACCCCGAGCAGGGCTGCGGCCTGATCGAATGATACCCGCCTTTGATTTTCGGGTACACGCTTCATACCGTATTCCAGATTTTTCCGCACGGTAAGATGCGGGAGAAGGCTGGTTTCCTGAAAAACATAACCGAGAGCGCGATGATGCGGGGGCACGAACGTCCGGTCATCCTGCCATACGACATCACCGATTTTGAGATAACATCCGGAGCATCTATCAAGACCGGAAATGGCGCGCAGAAGCGAGGTCTTGCCGCTACCGGACGGGCCGAAAACGGCCGTGACGCCATGCGAGGGGACGGTCAATTCGGCGTCGAGGACAAAGTCGCCGCGACAAATTCGAAAGCGGGCTTCAATGGTCATGACTGAACCACCGTAAAACGACGATTCAATGCATAGATGGTCATCAACAATATAAACGATACGACCAAAAGGCCTCCGGCCAGCAGATGAGCGTGGCCATATTCAAGGGCCTCGACATGATCATAGATAGCAATCGAAAGCACCTGTGTCTTGCCCGGGATATTGCCGCCGATCATCAGTACCACGCCGAATTCGCCCAGCGAATGAGCGAATCCCAGCACCGCCGCAGTCAAAAAGCCAGGGCGAGCCAGAGGTATGGCGACGCTGAAGAAACGATCCAGAGGTGAAGCCCGCAAAGTGGCGGCCACTTCCAGAGGGCGCCGTCCCACCGCCGTGAAAGCGTTTTGTAACGGTTGAACCACAAACGGCAGGGAATAAATGACCGATCCCACGACCAGACCAGTGAAGGTAAAGGCCGGCGCCTGCCCGCCGAGGGCCTGCATCAGGCCGCCAATAGGTCCATGCGGACCCAACGCTACCAACAGATAAAATCCCAACACCGTCGGTGGAAGTACCAATGGCAGGGCCACTAAAGCTTCCAATAAAAATTTAAACCTTCGGCGTGTATGCGCCAGCCACCAGGCCAGCGGCGTACCCATCAGGAGCAGGATCAGGGTCGTGATTCCGGCCAGTTTGAGGGTGATCCAGAGAGCTGTCAAATCGGCGTTATTCAAGGTCATTATCGTCGATTAACATCATGGGGTTCCATAACCATAGGACCGGATTATTTCCAGAGTTTCCGGACTTCGCAAATATTCCAAGAAAGCGCGTGCGGCCGGTTTGTCCTTCAGGAGGATGGCCTGTTGCTCTATGGGTGTGTACAATTTTTGCGGAATCACCCATAGAGAACCCTGCAATGGCTCACCGGGGTTTATGACCTGTGAATAGGCGACGAAACCCAGATCGGCATTGCCACTTTTGATGAATTGATAGGTTTGCCCGATGTTTTCTCCACGCACCAGATGATCCTGCAGGCGATCCCACAGGCCGAGCGCCTGCAGGACCTCCTGCGCCGCCATTCCATAGGGGGCAAGTTTGGGGTTGGCCATAGCTATATATTTGATGCCTGTTTTTTTAAGCACCTGCCCCAATGAGTCAACATAATCGTCCTGCGGGCTCCACAAAACCAGTCGCCCAAAAGCGTACGTAAAGCGACTCCCGGAAACCGCCAGACCTTCTTCTTCCAGAAGTGCCGGGCGGCGTTCGTCGGCGGCGAGAAAAACCTCGAAGGGCGCGCCGTTTTTGATCTGGGCATAATGCCGGCCGGTCGACCCAAAGGCCAGGACGACCCGGCAACCGGTTTTCTCTTCAAAATTTCGCGCGATGGCGTTTATAGGATTGGTGAAATTGGAAGCGACCGCCACCGAAATTTCTTGCTCGTTGAAATCGGCGGATTCACCGGGCGGCAAAACGCCGCTCCAGCCAACGGCAAAAAGGGCCGGTATGATGATGATTCCGATTATGCGGAACGCCCATACAAGCATACTCTTACGGTCCATTAAATATATCAGAAGGTCTGTCAGCTGATATAAGAACATTTGAAATATCGACTTGTTCCCCTCCCCAGTGACACGAAACAATGGCCATTGAATGCGAGTTCTCCAAGTCTGTTATTTTCGAAACCCTCCTGATTGACATCGATCGATAGGGGACAAAAGGCGAGATTCCTTCACGGTTGTTTTCCGGCCATACGGGCCAATTCCCGCTTCAGCTCCGGCCCTTTGATTTCCTTGACGGAAATTATATTGCGGCCGCTCTTCAAATCCTTGCTGACCGCCAGATGATGATCGGCCTGCGAGGCCACCGCCGAAAGATGGCTGATTGTGATAACCTGATGCCGTTTTGAGAGTTCTTTCAGCTTTTCTCCCAGCCGCACGGCCGTGACGCCGCCGATGCCGGTATCGATCTCATCGAAGATTATGGTTGGCAGGTGATATTTCCCGGCGATAATCGTCATCAAAGCCAACATGATGCGCGACACTTCGCCGCCCGAGGCGATCTTGACCAGCGGTTTCAATGGTTCATTGGGATTGGTCGATATCAGGAATTCGATATTTTCCAAACCATGCGAGTACCCGGTTATTTTCTCGCCGCCGACTTCGAAGCCGTTGGCATCGTATTCGACCTGAAATTCAATCTTGAATTTGGCCTTGGCAATGGCCAGGTCGGCCAGTTGATGCTCGACCTGTTTTTCCAGCCGGGGCGCTTCCCTTTTCCGTTTATCCGATATTTCAAGCGCCAGTTCAAGGTACGCCCGGCGGGCCTCGGCCAATTTTTTGGTCAGGTTGCGAATCAGGGTTTCATAATCATGGGCTCCCTCGGATTGCGTCCTGAGAGCCTCCAGTTTTGCCAGAAGCCCGGCCTCATCGGCGGCGTATTTTTTCCTCAGACGGTAGAGTTCGGCCATCCGCGCATTGATCTCTTCCAATCGTTCCGGATTATCCGCCAGGCGGGACAGATATGATTCGAGATTGCGAGTCAGCTCATTGAGATTGATAACGCTTTCGCTCAGCATCCCGGCCTCGGCCGCCAGATGTTTGTCGATTTTAGCGGCCTGTTGCAACTGCTTGTCCAATTGCGAGAGGATAGAAACGATGGAATTGTCGCCGTCGTTGATGGCTGAATTCACCGACTGTCCGGTTTCCATCAGGGTCCGCACCGATTCCAGTCGACGTCGTTCCTCGTTGAGCTCCGCCTCCTCGCCGACCCGGATATCGGATTTTTCCAATTCGTCTATCTGGAAATTGACCAACTCCAGCTTGTCCTTCATGGCGGCGGCGTTGGTCTGCGCCTCATCGAGCTGTCTGGACAGGGCATTGAAGGTCTGAAACAACTCGGCCAGCCGGTCGGCATCGTCGGCGGTTCCGGCGAAACTGTCGAGAAAATGACGATGTTGCTCCGGTTCGAGAAGCCGGCGATGACCCTGCTGAGAATGCAGGTCCACCAGTCGGGGCGCAGCTTGTCGAATTTTGGACAGGATGACCGGCGCATTATTGACAAAACTTCTGGATGCGCCCGATTGAGCGACTTCGCGGGTGAAAGCGATCTCGGCCCCGATCGGAAATTCAAAATCATGGGTCAGTTCCCGGCGCAGGCGGGGAGAGTCGTCGGTATCGAAGATAGTGATGAGTGAGGCTTTGGAGGCGCCGTGGCGGATATGATCTTTGTCGGCTCGTTCGCCGAGGGTCAAGGCCAACCCACCGATAATGACCGATTTCCCGGCGCCGGTTTCGCCGGTTAGAACAGTAAGCCCCGGTCCAAAATCGACCTCGATTTTCTCGACCAGGGCATAGTTTTCAATCGTCAGTTTTTTGAGCAAGGCTAAATTTTGCTGTCAAGGAATGTCTTCCCGCGAACGGTGATAACATAGCCGTCCCGGCGGGAGGCGACCAGTCCTTCGTTTTTAAGCAATGTCATCCGTACCCGGACTTCCTCGCGCGGCAGATCGAAATGCTTGGAAATGGCCAGAGAATTTTTGGCCTCATCCGGATCCAGAAACTGCAAAATATCTTCCGACTTGGTGGGAATTTCGGAAAGGACGTCGATTTCCACCAGCCGTTCCATGATTTTGATCATCTCCCGCTCATTCGGTTTGACGCCGGCGGCGGTGCGATTCTCGGAACCGAGGTAGGTAAATTTGATGCGGATTAATTTCCCCGATCCGAAGTTGAACCCGGGATTTCGTTTGCGGAAGACCGTTTTGAAATCGTCGAGATCGGAAAAACCGGCCGCCTCAAGATCCTCTTCCGGGATTTTCTTGAAGTCAATATACCCGACTTCCTCCACCCGGACGAATCCCAGGCTGAACGATTTATATTCCTTGCCGGCCTCGACCCGTATTCTGTCCCAGTCGCGAAAGGTAACGGTCAGTTCACCGTTCCTGATCCGGTCATGTTCTTCTTTTGGAAAAAGCAGCATCGAAATTAACCTCGATTATAACATGGAAAACACAAATACCGTTAACACCCGTTCAATAAAAGGGTTTTAACGCCTTTTTTCAAGCAGATATTTTATTTCGCGGGTCAGTTTCTGGGCCGTTTCCCGGTCGCCCTGCTTCTCAGCGGCGGCCAATTGCTCTTTGAGAACCGTTATCTGCCTCTCCCGCTTCTGGTTGAGTATCATCTGCCGGTACTCCCGAACGACTCCGGCCAAGTCGAGGTCGCCCCATTCCAGCGTTGAAATAAAAGCCAGCCCCGATTTTTCCGTCTCACCACTGATCGATTCGATCAGCTTCTCGGGATTGATTTCTCCGGTGGCCCGATACGATTCGATCATCAGGGCGTAAAGCGCCTTATGACCGGGGCCGCGCAAATCGTCGGGCGAGATGTCGTTCCAGACCATTTCGATCAATTGCGGCCGGGTGACAAACATAGACAAGAATTCCGATTCGAGGACATTGATACTGCGTGTCCTTTCCGGTACCTGTTCAACGCTTTTGGTTTTGCTCGTATCGGGCTGAAAGGCCGCGGCCGACAATTTTAATTTTTCGGCCGCCGAGGCGATGAAAATCTCACGCCGCAGGGGATCATCGATTTTGCCTGCCAGCGACCGGACTTCTTTGACCACTTGTTCCTTTTCGCGGGAGGTCAACGCCGAGGAATCGACTTTATCGAATCGGAAAGCGATGTAGCTGATACCCTCCGATAGCAATTGTTGCACCCCTTCGGCCCCGTATTCGCGAACATATGTATCGGGATCATGGCCGGGCGGGGGATTGACGATGAGCGGGTCGATACCGGCGTTGAAGAAATATTCTACCGAGCGCAGGGCGGCGTTTCTTCCGGCCGAATCGGCGTCGAAGAAAAGATAGGCTTTCTGCGCGAATCGTCCCAGAAGCCGCGCCTGTTGGGAGGTGAAGGCGGTCCCGGAAACGGCCACGACATTCTGAATACCGGCCTGAAAAAGCGATAAAAAATCAAAATACCCCTCGACCAGCACTACCGCTCCCGATTCGCGAATGGCGTTTTTGGAGAAATTCATCCCGTAGAGGATAAACGATTTGTTATAAATCGGCGTTTCGGGTGAATTCATGTATTTGACGGTTTCACCCTTTTTCAATGTTCGCCCGCCGAAACCGATGATTTTCCCGCCGAGATTGTAAATCGGAATCATCAGACGCAGACGAAACCGATCATAATATTCCCCGGTCTTATCCGATTTGATAACCAATCCGGCTTCAAGCAATTCTTCGGGTTTGAAATCCTTTTTGCGGGCGTACTGCTCAAACCCGTGCCAGTCATCGAGGGCCAGTCCGATCTGGAAATTTTCGACCGTCTCCGGCGTCAAGCCCCGTTGCTGGTACAGGTATTTCTCGATGCGATCGCGGAATTTCCGATTCTTGAGGTTATCCTGAAAATACCGGGCGGCGACGCTTTGGGCATAGAGCATCCGTTCGGTGCGGGTGTCTTCCTTTTTCTCGTATCTCGGCAGGGCGATGCCGTAACGGTCGGCCAGCGATTTGACGGCCTCGACGAAGGAAATTTTATCGTGCTCCATGAGGAAGGTGAAGACATTGCCGCCCTTGCCGCATCCGAAACAATGAAAAATCTGGCGGTCGGGGGAGACCGAAAACGAAGGCGTTTTTTCGCTGTGGAAAGGGCAGAGGCCCATGAAATTACGGCCGCGCTTCTTGAGCGCCACGTAGCCGGAAATGATTTCGACGATATCGGCGGCGGTGCGCACCTCGTCGATCTTGTTTTCTGGAATCCGTCCGTTCATTTATGCCTTCAATCGGGCAATCGTGACCCCGTGTCCGCCCTCATTCCAGTCGCCGATTCGAATCGATTCGACCAACCGATGGGATTTGAGGTATGTTGAAAGCCTTTTCCGGAGAGTCCCGGTGCCCTTGCCGTGAACGATATATACCTGACCGACGCCCGCCAGCACGGCGTCGTCGAGGAATTTCTCCAGCGTTTCCAGAGCTTCGTCAACCGTCATCCCGCGCAACATCAGTTCCGGACTGAAATCGCCCTTGGCCGCCGAAGCCTGAATACCGGCGGTGGTACGGCGATGGGGCGATGGGCCCGAAGAGGAACGCGGCTGACGGCGGGTGAGATCGATAGTATCGACGGTCACGAAGGCCGACCCGATGGCGATTTTGGCTTTTTTCTTGCCCATCATTTCCACCACTTCGCCCTCGGTTTTGAATTTTTCGATCCAGACAATGTCGCCTTTTTCGAGAATCCGCCCGTCGCCCGCCTTTGGGGGAGCGGCCGTTTTCTTGAATTTTCCGACTTCCGCCGCCTGTCGTTCGAGGGTTCGGTAGCTCTCCTTGATCTTATCCGGCGAGGCCTGCGACTCGCGAATTTCCTTGATCAGCCGATCAATTTCCCGCCGGTTTTCGTTCAACTGGCTTTCCAGCTTTTCGATATATTCGCGCGATAGATTTCCCGACTTTTTCGCGAATTGTTCCTGGCGTTCCTCATATTGGAATTCGAGCGAACGGGTTTTCAGGAGGCGTTCATCGAGCTCCTGTTTTCGCTTCTGGACCGACTCGAGGTCGCCGTCCAGCTTGGCCAGCAATTTATCCAATGACCGCTCACCCGACCCCAGCAGGTGAGCCGCTTTGCCGGCCAGTTCGGCCGGCAAGCCCAGACGCTGGGCGATATCGATGGCATAACTGGCCCCGGGATGCCCGAGTTTGAGGCGAAAAGTCGGCCGCAGATTTTCGCGGTCGAATTCCAGCGAGGCGTTGAGCAGTTCCGGGTTCTCCAGAGGCAGCGTCTTGAGTTGTGAATAATGAGTCGTCGCGATCAGATTACAGCCGCGCTTGAGAAGTTCAAGAATCAAAACTTCGGCCAATGCCGCCCCCTCTTTGGGATCGGTGCCGGCTCCGATTTCATCGAAAAGCACCAATGAATTATCGTCGGCGTCGTTGATGGCGGCGATGATATTGCGAATATGCGAAGAGAAGGTCGAAAGCGACAACTCCAATGATTGCTCGTCGCCGATATCGGCATAAACCTTATCATAAATCCCGATGCGGCTTTTATGGTCGGCCGATATTTCCAGACCCGACATAGCCATGAGGGTCAATAATCCGACGGTTTTGAGGGCCACCGTTTTGCCGCCGGTGTTGGGGCCGGTGACCAGAATCCCCTGGATGCTTTCATCAAGGCTGATATCCAGCGGCACCACGCCTTCGGCCGACCCTGTGGCGTAGATCAGCAGGGGGTGTCGCGCGTCATACAATTCCATCTGACCGGTGTCGGCGATGACCGGGGAGGAGGCGTTGATTTTCAATCCGAACGAACCTTTGGCGTGAACGCAGTCGAGATAGCCGTAATTATCGAGGTCGGCCTTAATATCTGCGGCCGCTTCACCGACCAGGGCGGTCAGTTCGCGCAAGATCCGGTCGATTTCCAGTCTTTCGTCCTGTT
The DNA here is from genome assembly GCA_964523575.1 of uncultured Ignavibacteriales bacterium. Lineage (GTDB taxonomy): Bacteria > Zixibacteria > MSB-5A5 > GN15 > JAAZOE01 > DAOUTW01. Next base: position 16,603 of record CAZGAV010000047.1, on the reverse strand, counting down.
GAAACTGGCGCAGGCGGTTGTTGAGCGGGATCGCCGAGTTCGGTTCGATAAACAGCGTCGCCCCGCTATGCGATTTATCATGGACGATACCGTTATCCGGCCTGAAATCGCCCGACAGAACCGGGATGACAAACCGGCCGTCGCGCACGGTGATGACATCGTCCTGCCAGCCGGCATGTTTGCGCCGCGACGAGAGCAGTTTTTCGAGATGCTGTTTCAATTTACTCTCGGCGTCGCCGATTTCACGTCGGATGCGGGCCAGAGCGCTCGACGCCGAACTCAATATTTCGCCCGACGAATCAATGGCCCGCCCGATAGATTTGGATATTTCGCGCTTGGGATGAAACCTTCCGAAAATTTCGCAGACGTCGGGGAACTTCTCCCGGCGTTCTTCGCCTTTACCATAGGCGCTCAAATCCACGACCGTATCCAAAAAGAGCTTGATTTCCAGCAGGGATTTGGGTTCGAGGTGAATGCCGTCGATCCGCGACTTGTCGATCAAATCCGAAATATCCTCGATCCGTTGGAGGGGCATGGCCTCTTCAAAGCGGATAATATCGCGCATCTGAGCCGACTGGCGCAGGGAAAGCTCAATGGCGGCCCGGTCGAACATGGGCCGGATTTCCAAGGCGTACGCCTTCCCGTACGGGGACAGGGTCAGTCCCGCGATAATATCCCGCACTCGCGGGAACTCCAGAACCTTCAAAGAATGGGCATCTATTTCTTGCATAAAAAAAACCGGCGGTTAAATCAAAACCGCCGGTAACATACAATAATTTTCGCTGATTTCAAATGATTTCGATCAGTCGATCCCGACGTGAAAGAAATGCTGAATCTGGAAAAGGACCGAGTTGACCTCGGCCTGAGTCGCCGGGTCCAGCTTGGTATCGGATTTTCTCAATTCCAGGGCCGATTGGACCTTGTTGTAGAACGACGGGTTATGCGAGTGCAGAGCGCTGCTTGATTCGTACATGACCGGCACGGTCTTGATCAGGATTGGTCCGAAGATGGAATTCTGCACGGCTACATAAAATCCGGCCGGCATCGGTAACAGGAAGAGCAGGAAGAATACAAACGAAATTACTACCCAACCGCGGGCAAAACCGATCAAGGCTCCGCCCATCTGGTCTTTACGGCCCTTACGCTGCAAATGGATGATTTTGGCCACTCCAATGCCAATCAGTTTGAATACGGCATAGGCGGCCCCCAGCAAAATTATAAAACTGAAAAAAGTGACGACCATCGGTGATCCGCCGACCTTTTCATAGACGATGACCGAAAAGGAGTCCATGAAATTGATCGAGACGATGACCGCCGGAATCAGGGTGCCCAAGGCGGTCAGTTCCCGGATCAGCCCTTTCTTGGACCCGATGATGACCATGGCCACCAAAAGGGCCAAAAGAATATAATCGACGATATTCATCCGTTCACCTGTCCTCCGGTAAAATTATTATCAGAAAAAGCTATAACAGTCAAAACCTTATGGCAACCAAAAAATTATGGCTCGAAATCGGTTTTATTACTCCACGAAAAGAGGTTTGAGGCGGTGTCCCCGCGCCGGCACAGAGGCACGGAATCAGTGTTTTAAAGCGAGAAAGGATTTGGAAACACTCAGGAAAGGAGCCGGCGCACGATTTGATTAACCAGTTTGCCGTCGGCCTTTCCCTTGACTTTGGGCATGATATTCTGCATGACCTTGCCCAGGTCGCTCATGCTCTCCGCCCCCGTTTCCGAAATGGCTTCTTTGACGAGAATTTCGACATCGGCCTCCGACATTTCTTCGGGCAGGAAGGCCTTGATGATGTTCAGTTCCCGGGTTTCTTTGGTGACGAGATCGTTGCGCCCGCCGGCCTGAAATTGCTCGATCGAGTCTTTGCGGCGCTTCGCGGCCGAAGCCAGGACGATTAGAATATCCTCGTCGGAAATCTCTTTGATCTTTTTTTCGATCTGATAGTACTTGATATCAGATTTAAGGCCCCTAAGGGTATTGGCAGTCTCGCGATCGCCACTCTTAAGGGCCTTAATAATATCCTGGTCAATTTGTTTCAAGAGAGACATTTAACGATTGTCTTCCTTCATGACCTTGCGCAGTTTGCGCTTGGCAGCATTGAGCTTGCGTTTCCGGCGTTCGGACGGCTTTTCAAAATGCTGATGCTTTTTTATGTCGGAGAGAATCCCCATTTTTTCGCAGAACTTGTTGAATCGTCGCAATGCTTTTTCGAAGGATTCATCGTCCCGAACTTTAACGCCCGTCATGTATCTTGTATCACTCCCTTCGGTCTTGCTAAAAAACGACTAAAACAATATATCATACCGGAATAAAGATAAGTTATTACGCCCGATAGTCAATAGAAATCTTTCTCTAATCCAATTCCAGTTCGATTCGGCCTTCCGGCAACTCGCCGACCCATGCCATGAAATGCATGTGGAGGTGAAAAATAATCTGCCCGCCCTGCGGTCCGTTATTAATCAACAGGCGAAAGCCGTTCTGCACCTTTAGCTTATCGGCCAGAGCCCGGCAGACCTTAATCACATAGGTGACTTCCTCCGCCGGGGCGTCAAGAAAGGTGGCATAATGGTTTCGGGTACAGACCAGCAAATGGATTCGAGCATGGGGTTTATGGTCCCGAAAGATAACCACCCGTTCATCTTCGTACAAAATTGCGGCCGGCGCCTGCCCGGCTATTATTTCACAGAATACACAACTCATAGATCAAATCCCAAAGCCGCCGCCCGGCTCCATATGCGACCGCATCCGGTAGTGGTCGCAGTTTCCGGTTTTGGCGGGATTCACATAGTATGCGAAGGGGGAGACCTTGTCAAGCGCCGATTAATTTGGTTCGTGCAAAAAACGCCGGGTGTTTATATATTGCTATTGCCAATTGGCGGGCAATTGGGTAAAATATCATAGATAAAATTCAACTTTCCGCCAAAACTATGGAGGTGACATGTCCGGTCATTCAAAATGGGCCACAATCAAGCGGAAAAAAGGCAAGCTCGACGCCGCGCGCGGCCGCGTGTTTACAAGATTGATCAAAGAAATAACGGTAGCCGCCCGTGATGGCGGCGGCGATCCCGATTCCAACGCCCGCCTGCGGACGGCTATCAGCACCGCCAAAGCGGCCAACATGCCGCAGGACAATATCAAGAAAGCGATCCAGAAAGGCACCGGCGAACTGCCCGGCACCACCTACGAAGAAGCGACCTTCGAGGGGTACGGCCCGAGCGGCGTGGCCGTCTTTGTCGATTGCCTGACCGACAACCGCAACCGCACCGTCTCCGAAATCCGGCATATCTTTTCCAAGTACAACGGCAATCTGGGCGAGAACGGTTGCGTGGCCTGGATGTTCGACCGCAAAGGCATCATCATGATTAAGGCCGAAGGGGTGGGCGAGGATGCCGTGATGGAAATCGCCCTTGAGGCCGGGGCAACCGATATTCAGTCTCAGGGGGATGCCTACGAAGTCACGACCGAATCGGGCGATCTCGACCGGGTGCGCGAGGCGATGGAGAAAGCGGAATTGCCGATTATGGAAGCCGAGGTGCGCCGGGTGCCCCAGAATACCGTTAAGCTCGATCGCAAGGCGGCCGAATCGATGATGAAACTGATGGAAGCCCTCGACGATCAGGACGACGTTCAGCAAGTTTCGGCCAATTTCGATATCGATGACGAAATCATGGAAGAACTGTCCGGCTGATATGCTGGTGCTTGGAGTCGATCCCGGCCTGGCGGCGACCGGATACGGGCTGATTGCCTGTGAAGCCGGGCTGATGCGCCTTGTGGAGGGGGGCGTGGTCCGCTCCCATAGCGAACATCCGATGGAAAAAAGGGTCGGCGATATCTATAACGGCTTGCTGGAAGTACTGGACGAATTCCACCCCGACGTTTTATCGATGGAAGACCTTTATTCGCATTACAAACATCCCAAGACGGCCATCATCATGGGCCATGCCCGGGGTGCGGTACTGGTCGCGGCCGATCAAAGGAAGGTTCCGGTTGTCCATTACGCCTCGACCATGATCAAGATGGCCCTGACCGGCAACGGCCGGGCCAGGAAGGAACAGGTGCAACGGATGGTCATGAGCTTGCTCGGACTGACGGCGCCGATGGAGCCGTACGATACTTCCGACGCCCTGGCGGCCGCTCTGTGCCATATCAATCAGAATATGAAGGCGATGATTTCGTGATACAAAAAATCTGCGGCAAAATCGATAGCGTCACCGACGATTCGGTCACTCTGGAAGTGGGCGGCATCTACTATGAAATCATGATTCCCTCCGGTCTGGCCGAGCCGCTCCGGAATCAGGCCCGGGAAGATCGCCCCGTGACCCTGCATACCTACTATTATATCGAATCATCTGGAAGTGCCTCCAATCTCTACCCGAGACTGGTCGGCTTCACCGTGCCGTCGGATCGCGAGTTTTTCAAATTATTCACGACCGTGTCCGGCATCGGCGTCCGCAAGGCGCTTCGCTGTCTGACCATGCCGGTCCGGGATATCGCCCGTTCGATTGAAAACAAGGACACGACTCTTCTCCGACGTTTACCGGGTGTCGGGCCTCGGATGGCGGAAAAAATAATCGCCGAGCTGGCCGGCAAGACGACCCGCTTCGCCTTGTCGCGGAGCGCCCGGCCGCTTTCCATTCCGGAAAAGAAAACCATCGATTTCGAAGAGGAAATCTACGAGGTTCTCAGCCAATTACAGTATAAACCCGCCGAAATCGACGCCATGATCAAGCGGGCCCTCAAGGCCAAACCGGATATCAAGTCGGTCGAGGGGATGGTTGAGATAATTTTCTCCATGCAGAATGAGGCGGTGGCCGAATGAAGCGCGAACGAATTATCTCGCCCGAAAGCACCGGACCGGAGGAGGAAAAGACCTTCCTGTCTCTGCGACCGACGACCCTCGACGATTATATCGGCCAGAAAAACCTCGTCGAGAAACTGCGCCTTTCGATTGCCGCGGCCCGGAAACGGGGCGAACCGCACGAGCATATGCTCTTTTACGGTCCGCCCGGGCTGGGCAAGACCACCCTGGCCCATATCCTGGCCCATGAAATGCAATCCAATATTATCTCCACCAGCGGTCCGACCCTGACCCGTTCCGGCGACCTGATGGGCATCCTGACCAATCTCAAGCACGGCGACGTTCTTTTCATCGACGAAATCCACCGACTTAATCCGATCGTCGAGGAATTCATCTATCCGGCGCTGGAGGATTTCCGGGTCGAATTCTTAATCGACAAAGGGGCTTTCTCCCGGGTCATCAATATGCCCCTGAAGCAGTTCACCATGGTTGGGGCGACGACCCGGGCCGGGATGTTGTCGGCGCCGTTGCGCGACCGTTTCGGGATTTATCACCATATCGACTTCTACGAGGTCGAGGATCTCCAGCAGGTAGCCCGCAGATCGGCTCGCCTGCTGAATGTGGATATTGACGACGAAGGCGCCCTGATTATCGGCCGACGCAGTCGCGGGACACCGCGGATCGCCAACCGCCTCTTACGCCGGGTACGGGATTATTGCGAAATCAAGGGGGACGGCACTATCAACGCCGAAGTGGCCCAGAAGGCGCTGGATATGGAAGGGATCGACCGGATCGGTCTCGATAAGCTTGACCGCGATTACTTGAAAATCATTATCGACTTTTACGGCGGCGGCCCGGTCGGCCTCGAAACCATCGCCACCACTCTCAATGAGGAAAGCGATACTCTGGTCGATATGGTAGAGCCGTATCTGCTTAAAATAGGTCTGATTCAAAGAACCCGTCAGGGGCGGATCGCCACCGAAGCGGCGTACCGGCATCTGGGGATCAAGAAAGGCGGAAAATCGAATCCGCAGGAATCGCTCTTTTAGGTCCGCCCGGCCCATCTAACCCCTCTTGGAGTTGGCCAATTCTCCGTATTTCCCAGATGAAGGTCAAGGATTTGATTGGAATTTGAACATTTTTAGATTTTTGCAAAAATTATAATTTACAGCCCCGCGACTATCTCTATATATATTATATAATTATCTCTAGCCGTGAAAACCTAATAACTTGACAGAAACCGGATTTTCGGTATATTATGAAGTAGTGAAAAACAGCTATTAGTTACTACTGATCGCCGCTATAAGTTATATCACAAGATACGATCTGCAGTTGATAGCCGACGATGGAGGTTCCACATGAGGCACAATTATTCAGTCATATTTTTAATGACCTGCGCGATTTGTCTGATGGCTTTCCACAGCTCCGGATATTCGCAGGATCAAACAGTCGGGGTTTTCGTCTATGGAGAAAGTGCCTACGATGGCTACACCCTATTTTCTCCGACTGGATCGACCGACGTCTTTCTGGTCGATATGTATGGCAGGTTAGTTCATAGCTGGGACTGCGAATATCCGCCCGGAAACTCGGTATACCTGCTGGAGGACGGGACCCTTCTGCGGGCCTGCCAGATCGCGGGCCCCGGTTCCGGCGGCGGAAGAGTCCGGAAATACGATTGGGACGGGACAATTCTCTGGGATTTCCTCTATGCCAGCGACGACTATTATCAACATCATGATATCGAACCGTTGGCGAACGGCAATGTCCTGATACTGGCCCGGGACATCAAAACGGGCGAGGAGGCCATCGCCGCCGGGCGCGATTCGGCTCTGCTGGACGGTCCGGTACTCTGGCCCGAAGAGGTTGTCGAAGTTATGCCGACCGGACCGACCACGGGCGAAATTGTCTGGGAATGGCATATCTGGGACCATCTGATTCAGGATTACGACGAAACCAAGGCCAATTATGGCGTTGTCGCGGATCATCCCGAATTGATGGATATCAATTATGCCGTGAGCGGCAGAGAAGACTGGCTTCACGCCAATTCCGTCAATTACAACCCGGACCTTGATCAAATTTGCATCAGTCTTCGGGCCATAAGCGAGATCTGGGTGATAGACCACAGCACCACCACGGCGGAATCGGCGAGCCACTCCGGCGGCCTCCAGGGCAAGGGCGGCGACCTGCTCTATCGCTGGGGTAATCCGATCATTTATGACGCCGGCACGGCCGAGGACCGGATGTTGTGGGGACAGCATGATATCCATTGGATAAAAGACGGTTTACCGGGCGCGGGCCGTTTCCTGGTCTTCAATAATGGCTGGGAACGCGACCAGGATTATTCGACCGTCGATGAATGGGTGTCTCCCGCCGACGTCAATGGCGCTTACGGCACTCCGGCGCCGGGCACCGCCTATGGTCCCACATCCTTTTACTGGGAATACATTGCCGATCCGCCTACCGATTTCTTCTCCGGAGCCATTTCCGGAGCCCAGCGTCTCCCCAATGGTAATACTCTCATTTGCGAAGGTAACCCGGGGCACTTTTTTGAAGTGACCCACAATAAAACTATCGTCTGGGATTATCAGCAGCCGGTCAAGAGAGGTGTTCCCATGCACCAGGGAGACAGCGTATATAACGTTGTCACTTTTCGATGCACTCGGATAGCGGCCGATTATCCCGGACTTCAGGGCAAGGACCTTACCCCCGGGGCGCTCATTGAGATATATCCGATAACCATCAGCAAAACCATCGCCACTCCGTCGGCCCCGTATGAAAATGACGAGGTTACGATATCGACGGCAATTGCCTATGATCATCAGCCCACGGACGTCAATCTGAGCGTCGATACCGGATTCGGTTTCTGGACGGTGCCGATGTCCTACGACGGCCTCGGAGGAGGCGGAGAATACCTGTACTCTGCGGTCGTTCCTCCGGTCTCGGCCGGCACCAAGGTCAAGTACTATCTAAACGCGGCCGTTGCTCCCGATACCTCATTGAATGACCCGCCTAATGCACCGGTTATTTCGTACCACTATACCCCCGATCAGGCGCCCACCTGCGGCGACGCCAATAACGACGGAGAGGCTAATGTCGGAGATGCCGTGTACCTTATCAATTACGTCTTCAAAGAGGGTCCGGCTCCCGATCCGGTTTGTGCCGGGAACGCCAACGGAGACGGCGATACGAATATCGGGGACGCCGTGTATATGATCAATTATGTATTTAAAGAGGGGCCTCCTCCGGCGGAGACTTGCTGCCAATAAACGACGGCTCCTGAAAGTTAAATATCGGGATTCAACCCACTTTTGCGGGTTGAATCCCGTTCTATCGTAAGATTATTCCCCAAAGTTTCTCTCGTGATATTGACATATTTTAATCCATTGATATTTTGAGGTTGTGGAACAATTTCCAATACATACTCTGGCCAGAATTTTGATCCTCATCGGCGGCGTTATCGTTCTCGCCGGTCTGATCCTGCTTCTGCTGGGGAAAATCCCATTTCTGGGGAAACTGCCGGGGGATATCAGTATCAGGGGTAAGGGTTTTTCCGTTTATTTCCCGGTCGTGACTTCCATCATTTTGTCCATACTCTTAACCCTGATCGTTAATCTTTTTTTTCGCAAATGAAACTATCCAATTTTGACTATAACCTGCCGCCGGAACGCGTGGCCCAATACCCGTCTCAGAAACGGTCGCATGCCCGCATGCTGGTTCTCAACCGCGCGGACGAATCCATCACCGACGCCCATTTCTATGAACTGCCGGAATTTCTCAATTCCGCCTACTTTCTGGTGCTCAACGACAGCAAGGTTTTCAAAGCCCGGCTGTATGCCAAACGGTCCAGCGGCGGACGGGTGGAAGTATTTTTGGTACGGCGGATAAACCAGCATCGCTGGCTGGCTCTGATGCGCCCCTCGGGCCGGATCAAAGCCGGCGAGAAGCTCTATTTTGACGGCCGCAATTATATCACCGTGCATGACAAGCCGGGCCCCATCGAGCGGCAAATTTCATTTGCCGGCGACAAGCAGGAAAATTTTGTTATCAACCAATACGGGCAGGTGCCGTTGCCGCCGTATATCAAGCGCGAAGCGGGCAAAAACGATCTCAACCGCTACCAAACCGTCTATGCCAATGCGACCGGTTCGGTCGCCGCGCCGACTGCCGGACTGCATTTTGACCGCCGGACTTTCAAGCGTCTCGACGAGCACAAGATCAAACACGAAAAAGTCACGCTCCATGTCGGGCCGGGGACGTTCAAACCGGTTTTAACCGAAAATATCGAGAGTCACACGGTCGATCCCGAATATGCCGTAATCACGGCCAAAACGGCCAAGGCCATCAATCGTTGGCGGCAACAGGGAAAGAAATTACTGGCCGTCGGCACCACCTCGGTGCGCACTGTCGAAGCGGTGGCCGATTCGGCCGGTCTGGTGTCGCCCTATTCGGGGCTGGTTGATCTGTTCGTCTATCCGCCTTATCGCTGCAAAGCGGTTGACGCCATGCTGACCAATTTTCATCTGCCCAAAACCTCGCTTTTGATGCTGGTGGCCGCCTTTTGCGGCCGGGACCTGATGATCCGGGCGTACGAACATGCCATCGCCAATGATTACCGTTTTTACAGCTATGGCGACTGCATGCTGATTCTTTAGGCCCTCTTTTCTCTTTGCGCCCGCCTCAAACATTGTTATTTTCGGGCCATGAGCAATATTGCCATCATTGTCGCCGGCGGAAGCGGTGAACGGTTCGGGGGGGATATCCCCAAACAATATCGCCTGGCGGCCGACCGGCCGCTGATGACCTGGACTATCGCCCGGTTCGAGAAAGCCGCCTCGATTGACCGTATCGTTATCGTCGCAGGCGAGGATTACCTTCTCCATGTCACCAACACGGTTATTAATCCTTATGGCTTCCAGAAAGTCTTCAAAATCGTCCCCGGCGGCGCTACCCGACCCGAATCGGTTCTGAAAGGACTGGAATCATTGCCGCTGGCGACCAAATACGTCGCCATCCACGACGCCGTCCGGCCGCTGGTCAAGCCGGCCGATATCGACGCCGTCATGAACGAAGCCCAAATACATCGCGCCGCCATTCTGGCCCGGCCCGCATCGGATACCGTCAAGCGCGCCCGCGAAGGCCTGATTTATGCCACCGTTGACCGCGATAACCTCTATCTGGCCGAAACCCCACAGGCTTTTCAATATGATTTGATCAGGGAAGCGTATATCAAGGGGATGGAATCCGGATTGAAAGCCACCGATGACGCCGCTATGGTCGAGGCGCTGGGCTTCAAGGTCAGGCTGGTCCTGTCATCCGGCGCCAATCCCAAACTGACCACGGCCGACGATTTGGCCTTTATTGAAATGATGCTGGAGAGGAATAGCCATGAATGACATCCGATGCGGCACAGGATTCGATGCTCACGCCTTCGTTGAGAGCCGCCACCTGGTTATCGGCGGCGTCGAAATAAAATTTCATTTGGGACTGGCCGGACATTCCGATGCCGACGTCCTTATCCACGCCGTTATCGACGCCCTGCTGGGGGCCGCCGGTCTTGGCGACATCGGCTTTCATTACCCTGACCGGGATCTGGCTTACAAGGATATCAGTTCGATCATTCTGCTGGAAACCACTCGCGATAAAGTGGCCGAAGTCGGCTGGAAAATCTCCAATATCGACGCCACCATTATCGCTCAGGTGCCCCGGCTGGCCGATTATATCGACGAAATGCGCGAACGCCTGGCCGAAACATTGAAGATCGAGAAAGGCCGCGTCAATATCAAGGCGACCACCACCGAGAGAATGGGTTTTACGGGACGGGAAGAGGGGATCGCGGCCATCGCGGCGGCCACCCTGTATAAATGATATGCTCGATATCATCTCTTCAGGTTTCAATGAACTGCTCCTTTTCGTCAACAATATCAATCCCGTTTATATCTATCTGATCCTGCTCGGCATGGCTTTCCTCGAAAATATCTTCCCGCCGCTTCCCGGCGATACCTTCACCATCATCGGCGGTTATCTGGCGGCGTCGGGCAAATTGAGCCTGCCGCTTACCCTGACCACAGTCACTGTCGGCACCATGATGTCGGTCATGCTGGTCTATGCTTTCGGCTATCGCGGCGGCCGGGAATATTTCATGCGCAAGAATTTCAGGTTCTTCAACGTCCATGATATCGAATCCGTCCAAAAATGGTTCGACCGCTTTGGGGCCGGGACCTTGCTCTTCAGCCGATTCGTGGTCGGAGGGCGCGTTGCCATTGCGCTCGGGGCCGGATTCAGCAAGTACCCGACCGGTCGAATGACAATTTTTTCGCTTATCTCTACGGTCCTGTTTCACGGCACCCTGATCGCCCTGTCGTATTTGATGTACACCTATATCACCCAACTGGTCGACGGCTTCAATCTGTACAGCAAAATTATATTGATAATCCTGACCATCCTGATTATTATCTGGATCATCTTACTAATACGGCGGTACCGACATGGAAAATAGAAAACTCAATATCCTGATTTTAGCCGGGGGCGAGTCGTCGGAACGGGAAGTGTCGTTGAATTCATCGAAAGCCATCACTCAATCGCTCCAGCAAGCCGGTCATAATGTCCGCATGCTGGATACCTTCAGCGGGAAATTCCTGACCGACGCTTCCGGTCGGTATCTCGACGAGAGCGTAAACAGCGCGACCGGCCGGTCCAGGGCCGATGATGACAACTATCTGCCGGTGGCGGAAGATTTTCTGGAAACGGTGAAGACGACCTCGTCCACCATCGACGTCATCATCCTGGGATTGCATGGCGGACTGGGCGAAAACGGGACGATTCAGGCCCTTTTGGAGATGTCCGGCGTGCCTTATACGGGTTCGCCGATGGCGGCTTCAGCCGTGGCCATGAATAAGGATATTTCGAAACATGTCATGCGTTCGCTGGGCATACCGACCGCTGAATGGAAAACGTACGATCGGGCGCAATGGCCCGTCAATGCCGACGTCGCCGAAGACATCGTGGAAAAGCTCATTCCGGCGCTGTCATTGCCCCTGATCATCAAACCGGCCGACGGCGGCTCGACGGTGGGATTGACGCTTGTCGAAGATGAGGCCGCGATTACCGAGGCGCTGGATGGTGCCTACAAGGAATCCGATCTGGTGATGGTCGAGAAATATATAAAAGGCCGGGAAATCACCATCTCCATCCTCGACGGCGCGGCCCTACCTCCGGTGGAAATCAAACCGACGCATAAATTATATGATTATACCTGCAAGTACACCAGGGGCAAATCGCAGTATTTCTGCCCGGCCGATATCGACCCCGGCCTTAAGGATAAATTGTCGGCCGATGCGGTCCTGTTTTATGAAACCATAGGTTGCCGCGGATATGCCCGCGTCGATTTCATCGTCGCCCCCGATGGCACTTATTATTGTCTGGAATTGAACACCCTGCCGGGCATGACGGAATTGTCGCTCTTTCCCATGGCGGCCCGGGCCGCCGGTATCGAATTCGCCCAGCTTCTCGAAAAGCTGTGTTATCTGGCGATGGAGGGCCGGTAATTGTCCTATGCCCGCATCAAGGGGATAATCTTCGACCTCGGCTCCACTTTGATTGAATTCGAAAATCGCCCCTGGGCCGAAACGACCCTCAAGGGCATCGACATCGGTTATCGTTTACTCACCGAAGAAGGTCACCGATTGCCGCCCTTTGATGAATTCGCATCCAGCCTGATGGCCGGTATGGACGCCCTGCGGCTCCGGGCGCTTGAAACCATGATGGAAAGACAGGCCACGGATGCTCCGGATATTTTCTTTGCTGAACTCGGACTGAAAGATCCCAAGGATATCAGCCGCCGCTTCATGGATAAATTTTATAACGCCGTCACCGAGCAGATGACCGCCTGCGAAGGCGCCGCCGAGACCCTCAGCACGGTCAATGAGCGGGGCTACAAAACCGGCCTGATCTCCAACACGCCTTATCCTCGCGCCAACCATGAGGCCGATCTGGATCGTTACGGGTTGAAATCGTTCCTTGATTTTCGAATCTACTCCTCCGAAGTCGGCCTTCGCAAACCGCATCCCGATATTTTCCTGGCCGGCCGAGAGGCCATCAATCTGGCCGCCGACGAAATCATCTATGTCGGAGATAGTTATAAATGGGACGTGGTCGGGGCCCGTCAGGCGGGGATGAAACCGGTACTGATTTATTGGGAGGGGCGCGATTATCCGGACCCGATGCCGGACGGTTTCCCCGTCATTCACCGACTCCCGGAACTGTTGGATTTATTGGACGGTTAGAGGAATAATGGCCATATTGAACGGCGGCGCCCGATAGAGACAACGGAGAAAATATAAATGACCTATTCGAAGATAAAAGGCATCATCTTTGACCTCGGATCGACTTTGATCGAATTCGAATCCCGGGCATGGCACGACACGGCCCATGAGGGCGAAAAACTCGCTTACCAGAAACTGGCTGGCGTCGATCATTTGCCGGATTTTGAAACCTTCAAGAATCGGCTGGAGGAGATCAGGGGCTCTCTGCAGGAGCGCGCCGCTGAGACGCTTGTGGAATGGCGCTCGCATGAGGCATACGAAAAACTATTTATCGAGTTAGGTCTTGAAAATCCGTCCGATCAGGCTCGAAACTGCATGGATGTCTTCTATGGAGTTGTTCGCAACGGGATTGTCTTATGCGACGGCGCTCTCGAAACGGTCCGGGGCGTCAAGGAACGAGGATATCGGACCGGTCTTATCTCCAATACCAATTTCTCGCGCCGCGACCATGAACTCGATCTGGACAATTTCGGACTGACGCCTTATATTGACTTTCGAATATATTCCAGCGATTTCGGTTTCCGCAAACCGTATCCGGGAATATACGAGGAAGGTTTGAAAATGATCGGTTTGGCCGCCGGCGAAACTATTTATGTTGGCGACCGTTATCTGGAAGATGTGAAGGGACCTCAGGAAGCCGGAATGACGGCTATATTGAAATATCATGAAGGCCGGGAATACCCCGACCCCCTGCCCGATGGCTTCGAGGTGATACATAAGATTTCGAAATTATTGGAGCTCCTCGACCGCGAGGAATAGAAAGGAGATCACCGTGGATTTCTCGGCTGAGTTGTTGCGCGATCTTACCAACGCCTATGGCACTTCGGGCCACGAAGAGGCCGCTACAGAGGTAATGGCCCATTATTTGAAAGACTATGTTGACAAACTCGAGTACGACCGCCTCGGTTCGGTGATTGGCGTCAAAAAGGGCGCCGACGACGAGCCCCGGGTTCTGCTTGATTCCCATATCGATGAAATCGGCTTCATGGTCAAGGATATCACCAAGGAAGGTTTTATCAAATTCCTGCCCCTGGGCGGCTGGTGGGGCCATGTCGCCCTCGGCCAGAGGATGACAATTATCACCAAAAAAGGCCCGGTGCTGGGCGTGGTCGGCTCCAAACCGCCGCATATGCTGAAGGAAGACGAGCGCAAAAAGGTCCTCGATATCGCCGATATGTTCATCGACGTCGGCGGTATGGAGAAGTACGATATCACCAAAAAACTGGGGGTCGAGATCGGCAACCCGATCGTTCCAGATTCGCAGTTCACGGTCATGAACAACAATCAGGTTTATCTGGCCAAGGCTTTCGACAACCGGGTCGCCTGCGCCCTGATTATCGACACCCTGCGGTCGTTGAAAAAAGTCAAGCATCCCAACACTGTCTATGCCGCCGGTTCGGTTCAGGAAGAAGTCGGCTTGCGCGGCGCCGCAACCGTAGCCCACATTACCAACCCCGATGTCGCCATCTGCCTCGATGTCGGTATTGCTCTCGACGTTCCCGGCTACACCGACCGCGTCGAAAAATTCGGCGCCGGCCCGGCCATACTAATCTACGACGGGGGACTGGTGCCCAATACGCGGCTGAGGGAATTAATAATGGAAACCGCCAGAGAAAATAAAATTCCGTTCCATCTCAGTTATATGGAACGCGGGTCGGGCGACGGCGCGCGGATACATATCACCCGTTCCGGCGTGCCTTCGATCTACATCGGCCCGCCCACCCGGTACATCCACAGTCATAATTCGATGCTTTACCGCAAAGACTACGACAGCACCCTCAAACTCCTGGTGGCCTTGGTCAAGAAACTGAATAAAAAGACGGTGGCGTCACTCACGGCGAGGTAAAAGATGGCATTGCAGTTCTATAACACCATGACCCGGCGGAAAGAGGTTTTCAAGCCGATCGAAAACAATCATGTCCGGATGTACACCTGCGGACCGACGGTTTACAATTACGTCCATATCGGCAACCTCCGGACCTTCCTCTTCGAAGACCTCCTCCGGCGCTATCTGAAATACAAGGGCTACCGGGTCACCCATGTCATGAACCTGACCGATATCGACGACAAGACCATCAAGGGTTCGCAGGCCGAGGGCATATCCCTGGCAGAATATACCAAAGCGTACAAGAAGGCTTTTTTCGATGACATTGATACCCTCAATCTGGAACGGGCCGAACATTATCCGGCGGCCACCGAACATATCCCTGAAATGGTGTCTCTCGTCAAATCCCTGCTCGACAAGGGAAGCGCCTATGAGGCCGGCGGGTCGCTCTATTACAAAATCTCGTCCTTTCCCGAATACGGCAAACTGTCGCATATGAAACTGGAAGGCCTTAAAGCCGGCGCGAGGGTCGCCTCGGACGAATACGAAAAAGATCAGGTCTCCGATTTCGCCTTATGGAAAGGCTGGGACGAAGCCGACGGCGACGTTTTCTGGGAAACGGAATTGGGTAAGGGACGCCCCGGATGGCATATCGAATGCTCGGCTATGTCGATGAAATACCTCGGACAGCATTTCGATATTCATACCGGCGCCGTCGATAATATTTTCCCGCATCATGAAAACGAGATCGCCCAGTCGGAAGCCGCCACCGGGGAGCCGTTCGCCAATTTCTGGCTTCATGCCGCCCACCTGATCGTCGAGGGCCAGAAAATGGCCAAATCGCTGGGTAATTTCTATACTCTCCGCCAGATTCTCGACAAAGGCTATGCGCCGCTGGCTATCCGCTATCTTTTGCTGGCGACCCATTACCGGATGCAATTGAATTTCACTTTCGAAGGCCTCGACGCCGCCCGCAACGGCCTCGAACGATACAACGATTTTATCGCCAACCTGGCCGACGTCGCCGGTGATACCGACGGGGGAGAGGCCGACGGCTTTATCGAGCAGGCCAAAAAGGGCTTCGAGGAAGCGCTCGACGACGACCTCAACATTTCGGCGGCGCTGGGCGTGATTTTCGATTTCATCCGGGATATCAACCGCCTCAAAGCCGAGGATAAATTATCGAAAGCCGAGGCTGAACGGGTCCTGGAAGCCATGAGCGGATTCGACAGCGTCCTCGGTTTCCGCCGGAAAGAGGAAGCCTCACTCGACGCCGAAATCGAGGCCCAAATTCAGGCTCGAATCGACGCCCGCAAGGCCAAAAATTGGGCGGAGGCCGACCGTATCCGCGACGAACTGCTGGCGCAGGGGATTATCCTCGAGGACAATCCCACCGGAACCAAGTGGAAACGGAAGATATAGGCCCTGTCGGCTGCTATAGGACAGTACTTCGAGGCCGTCGTCCCTTTCGGTGCGCCGGCCTCATTTACTCACCCGATCTATAGAAAACAGCAGAGAGAAGCTAATGATCTGCCGATAAAGAAAAGAGCTTGACAGCCTGAGATAAATAAGTATTATATAGCCCTGTTTTTATGAGCCGGCGTAACTCAGTTGGTAGAGTAGCTGATTTGTAATCAGCCTGTCGGGGG
>CAZGAV010000046.1:0-27415 GCA_964523575.1 uncultured Ignavibacteriales bacterium | reverse complement strand
GATCTGGCCGAAGGGCTCTTTGACAAGGAAACCATGCCGGGCTATATCTTCGGAGTCGGCCTGCGGCGCAAATTGGGACGGCTGGCCGCGACTTTCGAGGGCCGCTACCTGATCCTCAACCATGACCTCGCCCCCAACACTCTGCAATTCCTGGTCGGCCTCGAACTGCTCTAAAAGGCCCGCATGGGCCGATGAAAATTATCTTGATACGGCCCGCCCTCGACCCTACCTTTGTGTGAGAGCCGTTATAAAGAAAGAGAAATCATGAACAGTTCCTTCAGCCTCCCGACCTCCGAGTCCTGCCAGTTCATCGATATCACCGCCCGGGTGCAAAAGGCCGTCACCGACTCCGGAATCAAAGACGGGATCGTGATCGTCTTCGTTCCCCACACCACGGCCGGGGTCACCATCAACGAGAACGCCGACCCATCCGTCCAGAGCGACATTCTGATGCATTGCGAAGCGATGGTTCCCGATTCGGCCCGATTTCGCCATGCCGAGGGCAATTCGGCGGCCCATATCAAGGCCGCCCTGATGGGCTCTTCCGTGACGGTCATCGTCTCCGACGGCCGTTTGAACCTCGGCACCTGGCAGGGAATTTATTTCTGCGAATTCGACGGTCCCCGGACGCGTAAAGTCTGGGTCAAGATGGTCGAGGCCTGATGCTGACCATCCATATCATCACCGTCGGCAAGGACAAAGATCCCTGGGTCAGCGATCAGGTCGATCATTTCAGCAAGCTGATCGGTAAATACGCCAAAATTGAATGGACGATCGTCCCCGAAGCCAGGTACGGCAAGAAAGTCGATATCGCCCGCGCCATGGCTGACGAAGCCGACGCCATCAGATCGAGACTGCGCGGCGGATACCTGTTTCTTCTTGACGTCACCGGCCATTATTTCTCGACCGAGGAGTTGGCCCGGAAACTGGAACAGCTCCAGGTGGACGGCCACTCCCTCGTCGAGTTTGTCGTCGGCGGCCCCTATGGCCTATCGCCTTCCCTCAAGGCGGACGTCAAGAAATCGGATTCCGGCCTCCTGGCCAGCCTGTCGCCGTTGACCATGTCGCATCAGATCACCCGGCTGGTGTTGATGGAACAGCTTTACCGGGTCCTGAACATAAACGCCGGCGGCAGTTATCACAAGTGATCCTTCGCGAGACTTCATGATAAGATAAAAAAAAGGGAGCCTGCGCTCGGCAGACTCCCTGAATCATAGACGGGTGCTTTATTACTTCAGGAGAACCATCTTGCGGATCGCTTCCGCCCCGGCCGCCTGGGCCCGGTAGAAGTACATACCCGAGGCTACCGCCTGACCATGGTCGTCGCGACCGTTCCATTCGAAGGATATAAATCCGGCCTCGGCGTGACCTTCCCAGCGCCTGACAACCTGTCCGGTGATATTGTAGATTGTCACGCTGTAGTCGGACGCTATCGGCAGGGCCATCTCAAACGTCGTCGAGGGGTTGAACGGGTTCGGATGATTCTGGGTCAATTCCAGAGCCTGCGGCAATTGCGCATTATTGATATGGCCATCAAGTACCCGGCCATAGTAATCGGCCAGTTGCATCTCGACCAGTTCCACCCGGCCGCCATCGGGAACCTGGATACGGATAAGGTCATTTTCACCGGCCTTTATCATTCCGCCCGCTTCGAAGCTGTAGATCAAAACCCGCAAGCTTCCGTTGAGCCACCCGGATTTGATTTCCATACCCTCGGCGCCTTCGGCCAGAATCGGTTCGCCGGGCAGGCCTCCCTCACAATTCAGGACCAGCAGGACACCACCAATATCCTGATCGGATGCAACCGAAATTGTGGCTTCGCTACCGGCCTGAGTACAGGTTCCAAAGGCCGTATTATCACCGACGATTTTCTTCGGAATCGCCGGGGCGTCACCGATGATAATCCGCACCAGGTAAACCAGGTCGGCAATCGAAAGAGTCTGGCCATCGGCATTGACGTCCGAAGCCGCAATCTGACCGGCAATCGAGATATTGAAGGCACTCAGGCCGCTGATGAAATAATTGGTATAGACAACGGCGTCGGCGATTTCATAAGGGATACCGTTGAGATTGAGGTCACCGCGAGCGTCAACCGAATCCGGATGGGTGATGCACAGTTTACCGTTATGCAGACTGACGCATCGAACCGGTTCCTCTTTGTCGCCGATCAGGCATTCATCGGGAGCGCCCACATGCGGCGGACGATTCGACTCGGGATAAACCGCGTCATTGACTTCATCCCAGACGATATTGCCTTCGTGGCTGTAGATGATATTATCGAGATAGAGGTATTGTCCGCTGGGATCGGAGAATCCGTTGTCCCCGCAGTCCATCCAGAAGAATTCGATCGGTATGCTCTGTCCGCCAAGGTTGAGATCGCTGGAGACACGGAAACTGAACGAAGCAATGTTGCCATCAGGATGCAACTGATCCACCGGCGGATGAGCGGCTCCGTTGTTTATATCGGCGATAGCTACAAGCCGCAACAAACCGGACGGGCACGGCGATTCGCAATTGCCGACATCACCGAGGCGATAGGTGAAATATTCCCATCCGGCAATACCATCACCCAGGCCGGCCCGGAGGAAACTGAGGGCCGAAGCGTCATAGGCGATCAACATGTCGTAGGCGGCGATATCATTGCGCACCGTCGCCCTGATATGCATATTGGCCGTCTGCCCGGAATTGACGCAGCCGGGGTCAATGATGGAAACATCGACGCAGGTCGAGCAGACCAAAGCCGGATAGATATTCAGGCAATATCTGGTGTACACCGTGTCGCAATCATCCGTTGCTCGGAAACGGAAGCAGTAAACGGCCGAATCGTTGGTTGGCGGCGTAAAGGTCAGGGTCCCGCAGTAGAAGATCGGGTCGAAGGCGAACTCGCCCAATCCGGAGTCCATCGTGAACGTGAGGGCATCGTAATTGGGGTCGGTAACGCAGAAATCGGGTATCTCGATCGGGGTGTTATCGTCCTCACAGCGGACCACTGTCTCCAGATCGGGCAGGCTGACCTGAGGCGGCTGATTGGGCGTGGCCATAATGGGTAAGGTCAGCGTGTCGGCTTTGCCGCAAACATCGGTCGCGACGATTATCACCGAGCAATCCACCGCATCCGTAATTTCAAGGCAAACCTGGTTCTGGGCCTCATCCAGAACGGCTCCGGGGCAGCTGCCGGCGGCCAGACTGATATGGTCGATATTGTTATCGGGGTCGCTGACCGAGTAGGGCAGGCACAGATCCACCAAATGACAGAATATGAAACTTTCGGGCGCCTCGCCGGTGATCACCGGCGGCTGGTTCATCTTCGTCGTCAGGACAAACTGACAGGAATCTATACCGCAGGCGGTAGAATCGATAACCGTGACGGTATCGACTCGATCGCCGTCGGGGAAATAGCAGATTTCATGAGTCGAGGGGTTGTAAATGTATCTCCCCGGTCGAACCGTGATGTTGCTCCCCGGTTGGACCGTGCCCAGATTCACGCAAACCGGCTGATCTATGGAACAAGCCATGATAGTCTGATTGACCGGGCAAGGCGGGTTGGGATTGGGCAATTCAATCAATTCGACCTGGGCCGTGGCCGTATCCGAAAGGCCACAGGCATCGGTAACAATCACCGTGATGGTGCAGGGTCCGAAAGTGTTGGGAAGCCAGCAAATGAAGTCGTTTTCGGCGCTGAAAGTGATTTGACCGCCGCAAGTGGTGCTACCGGTGATATTGACAATATTATCTTCCATATCCGAGACGACGATAGGCAGACAGACTTGAGAGAGGTCACAGAGTTCCAGTGGATTGGGGAATTCGCCGAAGGCCACGGACGGCCCGTCGTTGATCGTGACCGTCACCGTTCCGGAATCGGTGGCCGAAATGCCGCAATTGTCATAAACGGTGACCAGAATCGTGTACACGCCATCGGTCGTGACCGGTATGCAGACGCGCTGATTTTCGGCATCGAATACGGCTGGATCGGAAACCTTCACCGAATCTACGGTGCCATCAGAGTCTGACATAGCCACGTCGAGGCAAACCTCGCCGGCCCCGCACAATACCGCGGTAGTATCCGAAACCGTCACCGTGGGCCTCTGATTGAAGAAGACATCCACGGTACCGGTATCGGCGGTCATATTGCCGCAGGAATCAGTCACCGTGATAATAAACTGATAGGGAGCGCCTTCGGGAGGTGAGAAGCACAGCATTCCATCGACGATATCGTAACCCTGAGGATAGACATCGATGCTGGCGATGTTATTATCCGGGTCGGAATAGACGACCGGGATACAGACTTCGCCCATAGTACAAAGCGAAACAGTGGTATCGTTGAAGACCACAATCGGCGGGCTGTCAAAGGTCACCGTCACGCAGAAATGACAGGTATCATTTCCGCATTGGCCGACAGCTACGGCGTCAAAGCAGTACTCGCCTTCATGATCGGCATAGAAGGTCACCATACCGTCGGCATAAACGGCCTCCGGATCAATCATTAATTCAGCGTCCGCCGGCGTATAGGTCAAAGGCACAGATATGGAATCGGGACCGCAGAGGTGCTCTGTCGACGGTTCCGGACAGGCGATCATCGGCAATTCACCCAGAGTCACGTCATAGGTGACGGTGCAGGTATCGGCGCCGCATGAACCGGTAGCGATGAGGGTGTAAGTGTACATGCCGGAGGTATCGGCCATAAAGCACAGCCGGCCGTCAACATACGAACCGCCTTCTTCAAGAACGGCCACGTTGGCGCCCGCCGGTTGGACTGAGATATCGAAACAGAGTTCCTGTGGATCGCAGACATTGACCGGCTGGATGCCCTCCGGACAATCCAGGGCGACATATTCGCCGAAGGTGACATTGACACAGATGGTATCTTCACCGAACGCGCCGCAGGTATCGGTCGCCCGAATAACGAAGCAATAGTCGCCGGCTTCCTGAGGGGTGAAGCAATAGCTGCCATCGGCGTATGTTCCGAGATCTGGAATAAATTCTATGCTATCCAGATTGTCGTCGATATCGATAACCGAGAAGCCTTCGATACAAACCTCAGTCGGATCGCAAATGAGGATCGAAGTATCGGCTGGAGCCTCTACCATCGGGGTATAGTTGTATCGGACGGTTATAATACCGGTATCGACGGTCATGGCCCCGCAATCGTCATAAACGGTGACGATTGCTTCATGGTTGCCGGATTCGGCGGCATTCAGGCAGACGACGCCTCGGTCGGCATCATAGTAAGCCGGCGCGGACGCCACAATCGAATCGACCGAACCATCGGGGTCGGAGACGGTGACGGGAGCACACAAATCAGCGGGAGAACAGAGGAAGACCGATGTATCGCCGACAGAAATAAGCGGGTTCTGATTGAGGACAATTTCAACCGTGGCCGTATCGACCGCGCTATGTCCGCACGAATCGGTGACGGTGATATAGATTTCTTCGGTTCCGGCGCCGGTCGGAGTGTAGCAGACGAAACCGTCGGTGATATTATATTTACTCGGCCCCACGGTGACTTTCACGACGTTATCGTCGGGATCGGAATAGGTGTAGGGCAGGCAGATTTCCTCGAGATTACAGAGGAAGAGCGAAGTGTCGGAAATGGAGACGACCGGCGGCGAATCGATGGTTACCGTTACGCAGAAGGAACAGGTATCGCTGCCGCATTCATTGGAGCCGATAACCTCGAAGCAATACTCGCCCTCGGTCGCGGCGTAGAAGGTCAACATACCGTCGGCATAAACCGCCTCTGGAGTGGCAATCACCTGAGTGGCGCCGACGACCTCGATCGGCAGAGAAATCGAATCCGAATCGCAAAGATGAATCGCGGTATCGGCCGGACAGGTAATTTGGGGAACGGGAAGCAGACTGACGTCAAAGGTCACCTGGCAGGTATCGTTACCACAGTCGCCTTCGGCCACCAGTGTATATGTATATTGTCCCGTGCCTTCGGCGAAGAAGCAAAGGCGGCCATTCTCATAGACAGCCCCGGATTCGATTACGTTTACCACCGCGGCGGCGGGAGTGACATCGATATCGAGGCAAACCGTGTCGGGATGGCACAGACTGACTTCCTGAATTCCAACGGGGCAGTCGATAGCGACGCCGGCTCCAACTTGATAATTGACACAAACCGTATCCTCGGAAGACAGACCGCATTCATCGGTGGCGCGGACGATAAAGCAATATTCACCCGGCTCGGGCGGCGTGAAGCAATAGACGCCGTCGGTATAGGTGCCCAAATCTGGAGTGAATTCGATACTGGTCAGATTGTCGTCGATATCGGAAATATCAAAACCGCTTAAACAAATCTCGCCTGGTTCGCAGACGAAGACATTGGTATCCGCCGGCGCTGTGACAATCGGGGCGCTGTTGATCGTCGCCTCAATGGTACCGATATCGGAGGCTGATACGCCACAATCGTCATAGACCGTCACCGTGATATCAAAGGTCCCAGAAGTTTCAATCGGCAGACAAACGGCGCCCTCGGCTTCGTCGTAATAGGCCGGTTCGGAAACCTCTACCCTGCCGATTGCGCCTTCGGGATCGGACAAGGTAATCGGGAGACAAACTGTCAGCGGTTCACAGGAGAACAAAGTCGTATCGCCGACCGAAACCATCGGCGGCTGATTGAGCGTAACATTGATCGTCATAGTATCGGCAACACTGAGGCCGCAGGAATCGGTGACGGTGACAATTATATCGTAGGCGCCATCGGCGTCCGGCGTGAAGCAGATTTCGCCATCGACCAGTTTCAGGCCTTCGGGCGATATCGATATATCCCGGATATTGTTATCGGGATCGGAATAATCGACTATAAAGCAGTACGGCTGAGGTTCGCAAAGGAACAACGAAGTGTCGGCCGGCAAAGTAACTATCGGGCTATGATTGACGCTGACAATGGCCGTTCCGGAATCCAAAGCCGTGGCATCGCAATCGTCATAAACAGTCACACCCACGTCATAAGAACCGGGATCTTCTGCAAACAGGCAAACCGCTTGCAGATCGGGATTATAAACCCAGGGCGGGGAAGCGACGATGGAATCAATGACGCCATCAGGATCAAGTGCAATGACGGGCAGACAGACATTGCCCGATTCGCAGAGGAAGAAAGTCTCGTCGCCGACGGAGATTGTCGGAGGCTGATTCATGGTCACTTCGATCACACCCATGGACTGGGCCGGGTTACCGCAGGAATCGGTGACCGTCACGTAATAATCATAGGTGCCCGTTTCGGTCGGTGTAAAGCAAATCCGGTCGTCAACGATGGTGAAAATATCAGGGCTGACCGTAACACTGGAGATATTATTATCGGGATCGGAGTAGGTGATCGGGAGACAGATTTCTACCGGCCCGCAAATATATACTGAGGTATCAGGAACATCGACTACCGGCGGAGTATCCAGGGTCACGGTGATGCAGAAATGACAGGTATCGGCGCCGCAATCGTTGGCGGCAATCGCCTCAAAGCAATAGTCTCCCGGCTCATCGGCGCGGAAATGTATCATGCCTTCAGAATAGTCGGCATCGGGAGTAATGGTCAAATTTGCCGTCTCCGGCGTAAAGCCAAGGGGGAGGTCGATCATGCCCGGGGCGCAGAGATGGATGGTATCGGACGGCGGACAGGTGACGACCGGGGCCTCATCGACCGTAACGTCAAAGGTAACGTTGCAGGTATCGGCGCCGCATTCGCCGGCGGCAATAATGGTGTAATCATAACTTCCGGTCTGCTCGGCATACATGCAGAGCTTTCCGTTTTCATAAACAGCTCCGTCACCGATAATGGTTATTTCAGCCGTCACCGGTGAAATAGGGATATCCATACAGACCGAATCCGGGCCGCAGAGATATGAAACCATCGGTTCCGGAGGACAGTCGATGGCCACGGGCTGGCCCAGTTTGACATCGACGCAAACGGTATCTTCGTCGAAGGCGCCGCAGGTATCGGTGGCGCGGACGACAAAGCAGTATTCACCTTCCTTGTCGGGGACAAAGCAATACCGGCCGTCGGCATAAGTTCCGATATCGGGGCTGAATTCAATATTCGATAAGTTGCCGTTTCTATCGGAGATGTCGAAACCGTCAAGGCATATTTCCGAAAGGTCGCACTGGAAAACCGAGGTGTCATTGGGCACAATGACAACCGGAGTGTAGTTGATGATGACCCGGGCTATGGCCGTGGCCAGAGTCGCGGCGCCGCAGTCATCATAAACCCAGGCCGAAAACTGGTAGAGGCCGGTCAGGTCGATTTCGAAACAAATCTGCTGTTTCTGGGGGTCATAAATCATGGGGGGCATGACCACGACCGAGTCGATGGACCCATCCGGGTCGGACAGGGTCAGGGGCATACAGACCAGACCCGGTTCGCAAAGATTGAAAGTGGCATTTTGTAGCGATGCAACTGGCGGCTGGTTTAGCACGACAATAACCGTGGCCGTGTCGCTGTTGCTATGGCCGCAGGCATCGGTGACGGTAATTATCAGTTCGTTGATGCCTGCATGCGACGGATCAAAACAGACTTCACCTTCGGTTTGATCCGGGCTTAGATAGTTTTTTGCATCAGCCACGGTGACACTGACGACGTTGCCGTCGGGATCCGAGAAACTGTACGGCAGACAAATTTCTTCGAGATTGCATTGATAGACGATACTATCGGCGATGGTTACCACCGGCGGGCTGTCGAAAGCGACCGAGATACAGAAATGGCAGGAATCAGCGCCGCAGGCCGTGGCCGCGGCGACATCAAAACAGTAATCGCCCGGTTCGGGAGCATAGAAAGTCAGCATCCCATTGGCGTATGTCGCCTCAGGGCTGATAGTCAAATCCGCGGAAGCCGGGGCAAATGCCAAAGGCACCGAAATCGAATCGGGGCCGCAAAGAAACATGGCGCCCGAAGGCGGGCAATAGAGATGCGGCGCGGTATCGAAGGAGACTTCGGCTGTGCCGGCGTCAGTCGCCGATTCGCCGCATTCATCATAGACCGTTACGCTGACTTCGTATTTGCCGTCGGCTTCGACCGGCATACAAACGAAACCGGTTTCGGTATTGTAATAGGCCGGTTCCGTGACCTCGATCGAATCTATATTACCGTCGGGATCGTTCATCGTGACCGGAAGACAAATTTCTCCCGGCTCACATAACTGGAATGAATCGTCGCCGACCGAGACGGCCGGGGGCGCATTCAGGCCCACGGTGATCATCGCCGTGTCCGTATCCGTGTATCCGCAGGAGTCGAGGACCGTTACGATGACCGGATATTCACCGGGATAAGGCGGCGTAAAGCAAACCAGGCTGTCATTGAGCTTCTGATATCCGACCGGCTGGATGATTACCCGAAAGATATTGTTATCGGGATCGCTATAGCTGAACGGGATACAAATCTGTTCCATTTCACACAGGAGGACAGTGCTGTCGTTGATTTCCACCGACGGCGGCGAATCGAAGGAAACGGAAATGACGAAACTGCAGGTATCGACGCCGCATCCATTTTCGGCGCTGACATCAAAGCTGTAGTCGCCTTCCTCGGCGGCATAGAAAGTCACCATGCCGTCGCTGTATTCGGCTTCGGGACTAATGGTAACTAGGGCCGACTCGGGCAGGACTCCCAGCGGCACGGAAATCGAATCGGGGCCGCAAAGGTGAACAGGTTCGGAAGGCGGGCAAGTCAACTGCGGCGCTTCATCGACCGTGACATCGAAGGTCACCTGGCAGGTATCAGCTCCGCATTCGCCGGCGGCGATCAGGGTGAAATTATAGACGCCCGATTGCTCGGCGTAGAAACAAAGTTTTCCATTTTCATATACGGCGCCGGATTCGACTACGGTTATCATGGCGTCAACCGGTTCGACCGAAATGTCGGCGCAAATCGTATCGGGTCCGCAAAGATTTTCGGTCAGGGTCCCTTCGGGACATGAAATCGACGGCGGCTGATCGGTGACAACAATGATAATGATGGAATCGGTCGGCACCGGGGGGCTGGCCGCGAACTTGACCGACTGCCGATAGCAGTTATCGGTGACATTGTATACAAACACATAAAGGGCGGAATCGACATCATCGGGCAGGAAGCAATGAGTTCCGATCCCATTACCGGTTTGAGTGAAGACTCCCGGCCCCGAAATAAAGTTGATTTCCAGGCTGTCATCCGGGTCGGGATCGAAAGCGTTGACGTCGAAGCAAATCGTATCGAGGTCGCAACGGGCTATGATGGTATCATAGGGGTTGATCCACGGGTTATGATTGCTCATCACGGAAATCGTAAATAGGGCCGTGTCAGCCCCGCATTCATCGGCAATCTCGACGGCAAAAGGATAGTCGCCGTCGGCCTCCGGCGTAAAGCAGAGTTCGCCGGTGACGGGATCGAGCTGACCGTTGCCTTCCAGGAGCGAAAAAGTCAGGGAATCATCGTCGGCGTCGGTTACGGGTATGGAATAACAGATCGGTTCCAATTCCCAGCAGGCGATGACGGTCGTATCCTCAGCCGTGGAAACCGGCGGTTGGTTATATGTGACATTGTAAATTATCGAATCGATAACGCCGGCTCCAAGGTTATCGGTCGCCTCAAAGATGACTACGAAACTGCCGGCTTCGGTCGGCGTCCAGCTATAATAGCCATAAACCGGTGGCGTTCCCGGCGTGGAAACAAAATCGCCCGGGCCTTCCAGTTTGGTCAGGGTAACCGTGGCTCCGGGGTCGAAATCGTTGACGACAATGGTGTCATTGATGGTCTGCCCCAGACAGATGGTCATTGGCTTCAGATAACCCACCGGCGGGTCGAAAATCGGCGGGTTGTTGACCGGACAATCAGAGACCGAAAATTCGATGCCGTTGCCTTCATAGGCAAAACTGCCGCCATAGGTATCGCCATAAAGGTCCCCAGCGTCAATCGGACCATTGACATTAAAGGTCGAGCCGGAGAACATGCTGGCGCTGAACACGCTCAGATTCGGTTCCAGGCATTCGATGATGGCGGTCGAACTGGTCGGTTTGGAAAAGACATTGGCTTCGGCCAGATTCACGCAATCAAAGGGATGACCATAGGGGTCATCAATGCCGTCGAAGGTATCGGTAAATCCTTCGACGGAAGAAAGGGGAATCCTCTGTTCGCCGAGATAGACAATATCGGGGCCGAAAGTCTGGTGATAGCTTGACCCCCAGAGATTGAAATCGAAGGCGCATCCGTCAAATGAAATGCCGATGACGCAGGGAGGACAGCTGGAGGCGGTATCACAATCGACGACTACCGAACCATCCTCATGACCGGGGCCGATATAACCGTTGTTATAGGCGTCGAGCATATCCTTCCAGTACAGGACTTTCTTCTGAGTTTCATTATCAAGACCGGACCAGTCGGAGGGGTCATGGTCGGCCAGGAAGGCGTCGGCCTCTTGAATGACTTCGGCGACCACGGAACCGTCGGCGCCGTTCGCGATATCCAGCTTGGCCGCCAATAGTTGAGCGTAGAGTTTACTGATGCCGTCCAGTTTGTCCATGGTCAAAGACATCGAAAGAACGTCATAGGCGGCCTGCACGTCGGAAACAAGGAGGGTCCTGGCGCCGCCGGGAGTTCCCAGCGAAAGCGGCAGGAACTGGCTCACCAGATCGTCCTGGGGTCCCAGCCCCGTATGATTTTTCCAGAAGCCTATGGTCCGCGTCATGGGGACATAAGGCTCGGGACATTCGAGGGTAATATCCCACCAGATTTCGTATAGATTGGGCGCAATGGAATCGGGCCATTTGACCCAGCCCCAGCGGTCGTTGCGGTGGAGGTCGTCAGATAATTGAAATCCTTCGGGCCAGACATTGACGCCGGCCTGAGGTTCAGCGGCCATCTGCACCAGGATGGAACCGTGGAATTGTTCATAATTATAGGTGCCGAAGGGCACGATGCGTTTTATGGTCCAGCGGGTTTCGGAGCTGTCATAATAGACGAAATAGCCGCCGAGTTCATCCGGCGACATCTCCCCCAGCGCCGGTACGCCGTAAAATATTCCGGGATCTATGGGGTTGTAATTCGGAGGTGATCCGGGCGGCTGATTATTAGGAGAATAGTAATAAGCGGCCGAGGGAACCGTTCCCGCCAGTAACAAAAAGAAAATTACAAGCAGGGATTTATATCCGAACCTGACCATTGGTCCTCCAAAGGTTTTATTTGCCCTATTATAAATCCGACTCTCGGGTGTCGGCATGTCATTTATAACTCCACAGGCGTCCGAAGACATAAGAAGAAACTTAGCCATCAGGTTTTCATGTAGCATACCGGATGCGTAAAGCGGAGTTAAAATTTAAAAGGAAAACTCACACGAAATATCGGTGGGGGGTAAGTGCAAATTTTCCACAGGAAATATAGTTTTTTCTCCGACAATGTCAAGCGAATTGTGCCTCTCCAAAATAAACATCATCTTGAATTTCAATGAATTACGGAAATAATCTGACTGCCTGCCTGAAGTTGCCGACCCCATCTCTCTACTTAAAGTATTACTTTAAACAGAGCCGAATTATTGATCTCAATCGACCGCCGAATCCGTCCTCAACTTGCATATTTTTGGCAAAAAAGTGATAATTTTTGCCGACATCTTAAACCCAAATCCCAGAAACTGATTTTTTCCGGCGAAGCCCACATCAAAAAACCCTCCTGCCTTCGTGGGCAGGAGGGTTTGTGGAAATCTTTTAGAATAAAATCGATTAATTGAATTCGAGCGCAAACTGAGTCAGACCGCCGGATAAATCCAGTTCGATTTTGGGCGAGAGAGTCTCATATCCGATGCTTTGAAAATTCCCATCGGTCTCGGTCAGCCCCTCGCGATCAAAATATCCGGTCAATTCATCGCCGGCGCCGATTATCTTAAGTCCGCACCCGGCAGGCACCGAAAGCCGGTAATCGGCCCGATCGCCTTCGAGTTTTACTTTAACCGAATCTTCCAAGCTACCAATTTGTATTCTAATATCACCAGCGTCCGAATCGACAAAAAGATTTTCGAGCATTATGTCGCGGCAGTCAAGAGTCATGTCGGATTCGTCCCCGGTGCATTCCAGGCTGATGGGAATACGGTCGGTCAAATACAGATTCCAGTCGCCTCGTTCTCCCCATTTATCGATTCTGATCCAGTTGGGCAATCGTCTCCGCGTCGCCGTAACTTCCAGTTTGCCGATGTCGCCGTTCCGATCAAAGGTCACTTCAGGTTCCATCCTCCAGCCGTCGGAACGGGCCCGGAAGAGCCTGGTCCCGGTATTATTCAGAGTAACGTCAACATCACCGAAATCCATTTTGGCCTGAATGTAATTGATATCCGATTCCATAGCGACGGTATAGCGATAGGCTCCCCCCTTGCGCGAAATGAAGGAGTCACCACCGGAATATCCCTCAAAGGCGACCCAGAAAACCACTGCCGCAAGCCCCAGGATCGGCAAGTAGGCCAGAAATTCCACCTTAGATTTGGTGAAGATTTTTTCCAGTCCGATGGCGATCAGGATAAGAGGCCAGAGGGACAGGATATCGGTCCAGACCCACCAGTCGAGTTCGCCGACATTATTGAGCAATAGCAGAACGCCAACCGTGATAAACAGAATTCCCCATCTAAATCTTGCCGGACTCATGTATCCCCTCCTCATCTTTGCCCCGTGATCGGCCCCCCAGTTTCATTAGCAGGAAAACGCCCAGCAGAATCAGTAATATCGGCCAGAAGCGGTCGATATGCCACCACCAGTAATGTTGCCGGATAATGAAAAACACGCCCAGCAGTATCAGGATGGCTCCCGGGATATACTTGTTCCATGGGGCATATTCGATTTTCTCGTCTGAGAGCTGCTGGCTCTCATCCTGACCGGTCGTGCCTACAGTTTCAAGCGGCCTTTGGGGCATGACGATCCAGGCGATTATATAACCCCAAATACCGACACCGTCGGCGAAAATCAGAAGGACGGCGACAATTCTGATGAAGGTCGGGTCGATATTGAAGTATTCGCCCAAACCTCCGCAGACGCCGGCGATAGTCTTGTCCTTTCGGGACCTGTACAATCTCTTATTCACCGTGATCTCCTTTTTCTCGCTATCGTACCTTTCTTTAGTACGAGACTGCCCCATAAAAGTTCTCATCTTTGTCCGGGTTCAGAGATTGCGGCGCAGAAGAGGAACGAAACGAACCGGATAAAGGTTTTTAACGCTCAATTCACCATCCGGTCTTTTGACTACCAATTGCAAATCCTGAATTTCGCCGCCGATCGGAATCACCAGCCGGCCGTCGGGTTTCAGGCGTTCGGCCAGAAGCTCCGGGAATTTTTCCGGCGCGGCCGTGACTATGATGGCGTCAAACCGATATGACCGGTCGGGGATGACCAGACCGTCGCCGACATGGAAAGTAATATTGGCATAACCAAGGCGATTCAGGGTATCCTGCGCCGCTCTGGAAAGCTCGGCATAATATTCCACGGTATCGACGCGCCCGAATAATTCGGCCAGAACCGCCGTCTGATAACCCGATCCGGTGCCTATTTCGAGGACTTCTTTATTTTTGGAAGGATGCAGATGTTCGGTCATGGAAGCGACAATATACGGCTGAGAAATTGTCTGCCCGCAACCGATCGGCAGGGGGTTATCGTCATAAGCTTCGGAACGCAGTTTGGAATCGACGAAAAGGTGCCGAGGAACTCTGGCCATAACTTCCAGGACATTGGGATCAAGGACATCGCGGCCGGCGATCTGCCGTTCGACCATTCTTCGCCGGGCGATACTATATTCATCCTCGGTTTCATGCTCCGATTTGGAAAACAGACCCATTAATTCAACCCCGAACGAGGTACCCCCCCGGCGTCTAATCTAAAATCGCCAACGTTCGATTTCGGCTTTATAATTTTTAAGCGTGTCATTGTCTTCATCGCGCTCCAGCCGTTCATTGATGGTATTGAGCAGGAAGGTTTTGAATTCAGTGGCACGGTCGAGATAGTTTCCATCGCGGGTCTGAAGGTATAAATCATAATTGGCCCGGGCTTTAAAATAGAGGCTTTCCAGCCATTGATACGAATCTTTCCTGATCGGCGCTGTTTCGACGCTGTCAAGCATGGCTTTGAAGCGGTCGATTCGGCGCTCCGATTTACCGCTGATCAAGCTTTCCGTCTGTGCCCCCATCCGAGGCGCGACAAATCCAGCCGCCGCCGCTTCATAGAGGGCATCCAGGCTGTCGACCGTCAAGGCATATTCCCCGTTCTTTTGTTTGATGGCCGGCGCCGACGCGATTACCGACTTCTTTGATGCTGTTTTCCCAATTGTGCCGGGAGATGAGATTGATTTTTCAGCCGTCTGAGGGGAAAATTCCAAACCGGCGTCGGCCCGGATACTAGTATCGGCCCCGACCGCAAAATTATCGATTTCCCGGGTGACATATCCCGGCCGGGAATAGACCAGAGCATAGGTGTCGGCAGGAACATCTAGCAAGACATAATCCCCATCCCGATCAGTTTGGGCCCACAAGGAAGTTCCTTTCAACTGGACCTTCACTCCCGTCAAAGGTTCTCCGGTTTCAGCGTCGGTAATTCTTCCGACGATATCGGCAGCCAAATCGCGCGCTGTTCCCGCGGACGTCTCGGACGTTTCGATCATTTGTTTTTTTCCAACCTGACCGGCGTGTACTTTTTCATTAGTAACCGGTTTTGGAATCGCGGGGGCTGTCAAGGTTTCAGACAAGCGGCCTTTTTTGGCACCTTCGGTCGGCTGAACTTCATCAGCGATGGCTTTGGATCGGGATGACGTCTCGGCCAAACCCGACTTTTCCTCTTCCGGCTGTGGCTCAGTCACAGCTTCGGCCGTCTGGTCGCTTGGCAATCCGATTTTTTGAGTTTCAAGCGCGGAATCGACCGCCGGCTCTCTGTCAATGGTCGGTACCGGGATGGTCGCGGGGCGATAAGGTACTTCATTCCCGAATTGATTTTGATGCCGGTTAAATTCCCCGCCGGTTTCCTTGAAGGCCATCCGGCCGACAAACATGACGATAGCAATCGAGGCCGCCACCACTGCATATCTGTACCATACCGGGACGACCTCGGCTCGCCGCAATGTCCGCGGCCTTTCCGGAATACCATCTGTCTGCTCCAGCCCGTCGGCGATTCGCCGGCTGAGATCATCCATAAGAGCATCATCGAAGTCCGGTTCCATACCGGCGGCCAGATCATCCAGCCGTTGCATTTTATCTAGAAGGGCCGAGCAATGGGGGCACATTTCCAGATGCGCCGCCATTTCGGCCATCTCATCGGGCGGCAATTGGCCGTCAAGGTAGGCCGACAGCCGCTTCTCGAATTTGCCGCAGGAGTTTTCCATGATTAATCCAGTAAGTCCTTTAATTTCTCGAGCAGTTGACGCCGGGCTCGATATAACCGGGAGTCAACGGTGCCGACCGATATTTCCAATCGGGCGGCGATTTCCTCATAACTCAAATCCTCGAAATTGCGCAGGATAAATACGGCCCGGTATTGTTCCGGCAATTCCTGAACCGCCGCCATCAGCCTCCGGTCGTTCTCCTCCAGTTGCATCCGGTTCAGGGGATCGGCGGCCGGTTCGGCCTGCTCATGCTCTACCGCCTCAAGGCCGGTTTCGCGGCGGCTTTTCTTGAAATAATTCATAGTCAGGTTGGTGGCGATAGTCGAAAGCCAGGGGTAGAACGGCTGGCCTTCCTCGAATCGGTCCAGCGCCTTGTAGGCTCGAATAAAACTATCCTGCACAATATCCATCGCGGTATCGACATCTCCCGTCATCGAAACGACCATTCTCATGACCCGGCGTTGATACATTTTCACCAATTGCCCGTAGGCGCTTTTGTCGCCTTTCCGGGCACGGGCCACCAGGGCGGTTTCGTCCGGCGCGCCCGTCCTATTCAATACTCTGATTTCCCTGTTTTCTTCCAAAATTTATCTGCAAATATCCCGAATCAGATTTTCCAGCAAAATTGTGTCTTTGACTCTTGATTGCCGGATTCCTCGTTCAACCTCGGCAATCCCGGAAATAGCCTTCAAGACCCGCGCTTCCTCAAAAATTCGGGTCTGCTTACGCAATTTATCGACAAAAAATGGGTGCCCCGTCATTTTCTTGCCGGTATGGACCCGGATCAAATTGGTCATATGCCGGGACAGAAGAATCAAAATCGGCGTCGGTTTCATTCCCCTCAATATCAAATCGTTGCAGACATATAAAGCCCGATCGGTCTTCTTTTCGGCGATCAGGTCGATCAGTTCGAAAATGGTGAATTCCTCATGGGAACTGACCAGTTTGCGAACTTCTTCGATGCCGATATGAGCGCCCTCCTCGGATGAGAGCGACAGTTTTTCCAGTTCCCCGGCCAGCCCGCCGAAGTCGCCTCCGGTTAACGAATTCAGCAGTTTTACCGCCTCCTGGTCAAAAGTGAATCCGGCGGCCTCGAGGTGGCGTTCGATTCTGCTTTGGGCGGCTCCGGCGCCCAGTCGATCGAATTTAACCGGCTCGGCGATTTTGGAGATATCCCGGAGAAAAGCCGATTTTTTATCCGGCGTATGCGCCGCCGGGCTGGAGAGTATGACCAAGATGTTGGGCGGCAGATCCTTCAGAAAGGCGAAAATTTTCTTTTGCTGGTTTGGCTTCAGTTTCTGGATTTCATCGACAAAAACGAAGCGCCTCTCCCCCAGCATCGGAATCGCCGCGACTTCGCCGCAGATGGTCTCAAAGTCATGCTTGTCTACCGTAAACCGGCTGAAATTGAGCTGACGTTGAGATTGAGGGATATAATTATTTAGAATATACTTGACGGCTTCGCTTTTTCGGAAATCTTCCTCGCCATAGAAATAATAAACCGATTTGTATCGGTCGGAGCCGATTTCCTTGAGCAATTGATTCGGAGTCATATTCAAAAGGTAGGCCCTGACCGATACGGTTGTCAATCAATTTCATGCTTCTCGGGGCGGTTCCTCCCGGCCGCTGATCTGACCCCGGAAGCGGATTTAAGTCTCAGGGAAATAAGCCGATAATCCACAAAAGACCTTAAAGTCGACAGTCGTGCCGACTAAATGACCGCAACCGGAATCAGCGGCCGTTGTTATTGGTCATTCAGATTATGCCACAGTCAAATGAGAAAATAATGCCTGACGGTGAATCCACCGGGGCTGATGAGGAATTTGATTTTCAGCTTTCCGAAAACGAGGGCGGAGATCAGGGCAAAAATATATCCGATAATACCGCTGATAAGCCCGATTCAAAGAAACCGGACACGAAAATGGCGCCGGGCGGCGATCTGCCGCTTTCGATGGCTGGCATACCTGCCCCAGGGGTCTCTATAAATCTCGCCCCCGGTCATTTCGAATTGGTTATCGCCGACGATTGCAAGGATACGACCGATATCGTTGCCAATGCCGATTTTCATGCCTTCTTCATCAAGGACAAAACCGCCAGCCAATGTCTTGATAGATTCAGCGAAGCTACCGCGGGCCTCTGCCCGGAGCCATCTGCCAACAAAAACCTGCAGATGCGGCCGCATAGCAGTTCCCGTATTTTTCTTCCATTAGTGGAACGACTGCGGAAAAAGTCACCCGATACCAAAGTGATTTTTACGACCAGAAAAACTGCGGCATCCGATCAGCTAAATCGATACCTGGATTATGTAAGCCAACTTTGCGAATCCCTGAAATTATCGACTCATGACAAGGACCTGATTGCCGGGGCGTTTACTCTTCATGCCCTGGCCAGAATCGGATCTCCCCATCCCGGCCAAAATCGGTATAAGAAATCAGCCGATGCCGGTATAGCTCTGCCTGAGAATTTCGAAGAAAATCCAGTCATGTTCAATATTTTACGGTCGATGTACCGCAGTCTGAAACCTGAGGACATTCAGAACCCGTCACTGGAGGTAACGGGCGGGAATATTTTGACCATAGTGGATTTATATTCCGACACCGTCCACGATAAATCGTCTCCGGGGGAACGGACCTTGAAGTCAATTTCGGACGAATTGAAGAAAATGGCTGGACAGTTGATTCGGGCAGAAGTGGTCGAAGCCTTCGTCAAAATCCTGAATGACGAAACGAATAAAGTCCGGGATGCTGAAAAATCCGCTCGCATTATTATCTTCTCCGATCAGCCGGATAATATTTACTCGCTCAAGATCCGTCTCCGAAACGACGGTCTTCATGCCATCACTACCGAATCCCTGGAAACGCTTCCGAAACTGTTTGGCCGCGTCCGTCCCGACCTGCTGGTCATACGCCTTCACGCCGCCGCCCCGGTGGTCATCAAAGCCATTCAATATCTTTCTATTTCGGGAGTCAATCTCGACGCCACCCCGACATTCCTGCTGGTGAAGAATTCAATCATTCCGCGACTGGCGCACCTGATCAAAATGGGCATCGAAGATATACTCGATCTCGATACCGACTTCGAAGTCTTTCTGCTCAAAATCAAGAAAACGATGATGCATCGGGATTCGCCGTCAATAGCCTCCGGACAATCATCCAAACAATCGGGATCCCGTGGCAACCTGAGCGAGATGAACATCATTGACCTTCTCCAGGCCCTTGGTCCCAGCCGCCGGACCAGTAAAATAACAGTCAGCCAAGAAAATTCCTCTTCGGAACCACTGATGATCTATCTGGATCACGGCAATATTACTTTTGCACAACTGGGGGAATTAGAAGGCGAAACCGCCATTCACAAAGCCCTGACCTGGACGAGCGGTACCTGGGTTGTCGAGCAAGTGACCGAAGGTCAGCTTCCCGAGCCTAACAACGATCTGCCCAATGAAGCCATCCTGATGGAGGGTTGCCGCCTGATGGATGAGAGTTCCAAATAAACCGGCGTTCGCCGAATCTCAAATCTCCGGACCAATTACACGACAGATTTTAACACGATGGATTCGCGGCCTGGTTTTCGGGGCGGGGAATCCAGTTAATCGTATAATTCAGTTTGGCCCGGTAATGTAGCGCCTTCTTAAGATAGGGCACCAAAGCCAATTGATTGACCTGCTTATTATTGACCTGTTGCACCAGTTCGGAACTGTGGGAATACAATTCCAGAGCCCGGTCAGTGAAGAGCTGAGGATTGATTTCGATAAATTCGAGCAAAGCCAGCAGAGAGGCGTATTCGAGAGCCAAATTTTCGGCCTGAAAGGGAGCCTTGAATTTGACGCCGAGATCGGGGATGGCGAAAGTCAGCAGGTTATAAGGCTGGGCGGCCGAATTGATTCCCTTTAATGAGCCAAAATATAATTCCATATCGTGATCTCCTTGCCGTTCCCTACGGCAAAACCCGTGCCTCCTTTGGCGCCTCCCTTCTGAATAGCCGAAGTCGTTTTATTTCATTGGGATAGTCTTCCGGCGCATAATATATGCGCAGGCTATAACCGCAGGTTATTGCAGATATATTGATTTCGGAATTACTTCAGGGCCGTGAACTCATGCAGGGCGAACCGGTCGGTCATCCCGGCGATATAATCGTTCACCAGGAGGTTCCGGTCCTGATCGGGATAACGGTTCCGGAAATTGACCGGAATGGCTTCAATATGTTCCAGGTAATAATTGAAAAGGTAGGTAATGATTTCCTCCGAGCGGGTTTTCATCCGGTTCTGGCTGGGATGACAATACATATTGTCGAGCAGGAACGTTTTCAACTGCTGATTGAATCGCACCTGTTCCTTGGAAAAGGCAACCAGCCTTCCACTCGATTGGCGGACATCCGTCACGGACCCGATGCCATGCTCGGTTAACCGTCGGCTGATCTCGCGGCTCAAATCAATAACCATCATATTGACCAGATAACGCACCAGCGCATGACGGATCATATCGGCCGATTTTTCTTCCAACCTTCCCTCGACTTCGATAAAAATGTCCTTAAGGAAATCGGTCCGGCGCAATTGATCCAGCGTCAGAAAGCCCGAGGACAAACCGTCGTCGATATCATGACCATAGTAGGCGATCTCGTCGGCCAGGTTGACCAGTTGGCCTTCCAGCAACGGTTTTTCATCGACATCGAATTCGCGGGGGATGTCCAGTGCTTCATCGGTTTCATGCTTGATGATCGCCTCGCGTAATTCATAGGTCAGGTTAAGACCGAAATGGCCGGGGTATCGTTTTTCCAGATAATCGACGACACGAAGCGACTGGCGGTTATGGTTAAAACCGCCATGATCGGTCATGAGGGCATTAAGCACGTCTTCCCCGGCATGGCCGAAGGGAGTATGTCCAAGGTCATGGGCCAACGCCACCGCCTCGGCCAGATCCTCATTCAAACCCAGCGATCGGGCGACAGTCCTGCTGACCTGGGCCACCTCGATCGTATGCGTCAAACGGGTGCGGTGATGATCGCTCTCCTCGCCGAGATTGGCGAAGACCTGCGTTTTATGCTGTAAACGGCGGAAGGCCGTGGAATGAATGATCCGGTCGCGATCGCGTTGATATTCGGTTCGGTAGGGGTCTCGTTTCAGAGGATATCGGCGGCCCCGGCTATCGCCGGATAAAGCGGCGTACGGTGCGGGAAAACGTCGCGAGTCGGAATCATAGACATTGAATGAGTCCATAGACAGGCATTATATCAAAATGAGTGGGAGTGTCAAGGGATACATCGGAAACCAGGCCTAAAAAACGGTCAGCATCACCGTATGGGTCAGGCCCAATACCGGGTGATGAGAAATTTTGTAATCGAAAACGAAGTGGCCTTTTTCCAGCCTTAAACCGCCGCCGAAACGGGCCGGAAGAAGTACCAGCGACCAGTTCAGGCGCGCGTATTCATTGAGCCGGAACGCCTGCGTCAATTGCGCCGTCGGTCTTTCGAACCGAACAAACAGGGCTTCTATCTGACTGTCCAATCCCTCGCGCGATTTGTACGAAACTCCGATTTCCGCCTCAGGAACAACCGTTCGATCCGCGGCATAATATCGCGGCTGATTGATTGACCGGGTCACGGCATAAAATGTGATATCGTTATAGTAATAAGCCCCACCCAGGTTGAAGAGGATAACGCTGAGATAATCGTACTTGGAATTGAATGTCACCCGGCTGTAGAGCAAAGCGCCGCCGAGAGAATAATGGCCGCGCCGATAGGAAGCGAAAGATGACAAACCGACCTGATGAAAATAATCGGGCTCCCCAAACGAGGCAAAAGCCAAACCCATATTTAAATTGCGGTACCCATGAGCCAACGCCATCCGGTTGTCGGTCAATTCCTTCATGTTGTACAGAGAGCGATATGAAGTCTGGAAAACGATCCGCTTCCCGGCTGAGGCGAAAGGGTAATCGGTCATCGCTAGCGGATCGATTTTATCGAAATCGACATAGCCATGCGGAAACACCTGATTGTCGGCGTATGACAGCCCCAGGGCTCCGCTCGTATCTGTCCCGGCCAGAGCCGCCAGTAAGCCGAGCCAAAACAATATTTTTGGAATCCGCCGACGCATCATAGTTATCTTCTAACCGCCGTCATTCATCGGGCGATGACAACCGTTTTCTTGACCGCCATCGATACTCCGCCCTCGACCCGGGCATAAATAATGTAAATACCGACCGGCAGGGATCGTCCCTCATCGTCGCGTCCGTCCCAGATGATTTCTCCGGGAATGCTGGCGCCGTTTTCATAAAAGGTTTTGACTTTCCTCCCGGCTATATCATAGATGACCAGGTCGAACTGGTCGGCTTCGGGCATGCCGACACTGATAACCGTCTCATCCTGAAAACCATTGCCGTCCGGCGAAAAGGGATCCGGGGCAACCGCCAGGTCGATTTTTCCGGCCCGGGGGTAGTAAAAGGAATTCGGTTTCCCCGGGGTCGATCCGGTCGGAGAAAACGATTCACCCCAAAAACTCTCCCCTTCACTGTTGATATATCTTTCCCAACTGCGATTGTCGGGAAAACCGGCATCGTACCAGACACTATCGGTGATCCATCCCCGGCGGTCGGCCAGACGCACGGCATCGCCGTCGTAATTATTGAGGGTCTGCCATCCTTTGGGAGCCGTGACGCGACCATCGAAATCAAAATAAAATTGGAGGAACTTCTCGGGGTCCTGGGCCAGCACGATATATTCTCCGGCTTCAAGAATTAAGCCGGTGTCAGAAATATTACGCAATCCCAGCGCGTCGCCGATTTGGAACAGGGAAAGATTAATGGCATGATCGTCCGGATTATATAGTTCAATCCACTCCGTTTCCAGATTGCCGGTCGGGTTGCACAAGAATTCGGACAGGATCGGCGATCCCAAAAGAGTCTGGGCCGGAACCGAAACTATCGCCCCCGCCAGCAGATAAAAGGCAATGACACTTATCAGCAGTTTCACTCGATTATCCATTTGAGATCAACGCGGACCAGACCGTAACTATTGGCCGGCTCATCGCGCCGATACCTGTATGTGTATTTGATATATGATCGCAGATATTTACCCAGGCCGGTTTCGTAGACTCCTGTCAGATACATGTATTGGTTGCGCCCGTCATTCGGTTGTAACCTGTCGAATTTCCCCAGAAAGGCCAGTTTTCCCCAGCGACCGGACATTTTGGTTTCGGCCAATAATAGGTAATCCCGGCGGTCATTATACTGTTCAAAACGATGCCCCATCACCAGCCGCCCCTCGACTTTGGTCCCGGATCGGGTTATTTCGAATTGAATTCGGCTCTGTTTGCGAATGTCGGAATATAAATGATCGCTACGCCAATAGCAAACTATTTTGGCCGTGTAGTCGCCGACGACCTTTCGTTTCAATCCCATTTTGGTTTCGATACGGTCATCGTCAAAATCCCGCCGTGTGTATCCGACTGCCGAATTGAATCTTATTTTTTGAATAATAGGATAGGAGGTTTTGATAACCACTCCCGTTTCACCGCTATACCGGTCGCCGTATGAAAAATCCAGATCATCCAGATGGCGGGTCAATGAACGATGCGACGATGGCCCCCCGCAAAAATAAGCCGGATACAAAGAGTCGTACGACCAGGCCTCAATGATCAAACGCATCTGCCGCCGCCGCCAATCGACTTTGATGGCGCCGGCCATCGGGAAACGATTATGGTTATCAGCTACGGCCAGTTCCCATTCCACCTGTCGGCTGGGGGCTTTGGCCCGGCCGGAGATAGATATCATCGAAACCCCTTCCGAAGGATCGCTATCGCGCCGGTCCAGGCGGCCATGAAGCGCCGAGAGGGTGAGATGATGCCACCGTAAATCAAAGGGAACCGAAATAGCCGCGACCTTCTTGACATGTTCGTCATCACGGTCGGTGTCATAGAGCATTTTTATATCACCGGCCCGCAGGCCGTAAGTCAGTAATATCCCGTTGCCGCCGCCATAATTGGGATAGAGAAACCGTTCGGTCTTGTCTCGTTCGGATGATTTCGAAAAGAGTTGTCCATGATATCCGTAGATCAGGCCCAGGCCAAGCCGCTCCTTGAAATTACCGATTGCAATCCGACCGAGTCTGGATTCACCGACAGCGAATTGATACTGGATATATCGGCGGCTCCATTTATTGACGCCGGAATATTCATGCTCCATTTCGCCATAATAAGCGGCTCTGTCATATGATCCGCTGATCCGGTATAATTGTTCCCGGCGGTCGTTTTGATCGATCCTTTCGTACTGCCGGATAAGAGCCGACTGCCGCCAGCGCTTTGATGGCAACATTTCCGGCTTAGGAATTACCACATCATCATCATTGGCATTGAAGATGGCATTCGAGGACAATCCGGCCAGAAGATCGGGAAACTGTCTCAAATAGGCGGAATCCTCCGGCGTCAGGAAATCCGATCGAGAAATTTCCAGCAATTCCCGGTAATCCTGGTAATCAAGGAAGCCTTCGGCAAAGGCCTCATAAATTTCTTCCGGGCCGGGCACCCGAAATAAATCGGTCTGATTTTCAGCCCCCGATAATGTCGCGCATGCTGTCAGGATAAGGACCGAAGCCGCTACCCTAAATTTCACCGTACTTTTTTAGTTTGCGATACAAGGTTCTCTCACCTATCCCCAGTTTTTTGGCCGCGGCGCGGCGATTGCCCCCCACCGATGCCAGCGTTTGTCGAATCAGTTCTTCTTCCATCTCATCGACGGTTTTAACCGACGAGGTATGATTCAGATCATGAGCCTCGACCGTTTCATGCTCCACCGGCAAGTTCTGCATAATCAGATCGCGAAGCATTCTGACCTCCTGCCCCAGCGACAGTAGAGCCTGATAGATCAATTGAAATTCAGCCTCATGAGGCTTCTTGCCGGTGACAACCGGCAAATGACGATGGACATAACCCTGCTCTTCGATGAACTGCATCACCAGATGCTCGGAAATTTCCCCGGGGCCGGCGGCCACGATCATGCGATTGACGAAATTGCGCAACTGCCGGACGTTGCCCGGCCAGCCGTAATTAAGGAGAAGCTCCATCGCTTTTTCCGAGACGGCTCGCACCGAACCGGTTTCTTCCCTGAAAAAGTGATTTATTAAAGGCATGATGTCGGCCTGTCGTTCGGTCAGGCCGGCGAGGTTGATCCGCACCGCTCCCAGCCGGAAGTAAAGGTCCTCACGGAAATCACCCTCCGCGATAGCCTCGGATAATTCCCGGTTAGTGGCCGCGATGACCCGGATATCGGTGTGGACCATTTCGCCGCCGCCGACGCGATAGAAGTTTCCCTCTTCCAGAACCCGTAATAATTTGACCTGAAGGTTCTGGGAAGTCTCACCGATTTCATCGAGGAAAACCGTCCCCCGATCGGCCCGTTTGAAAATTCCCTCGCGCCTGGCGGCGGCGCCGGTGAAGGCGCCCTTCTCATGGCCGAACAATTCCGATTCCAGCAATGATTCGGCCAAAGCGCCGCAATTGATGGCGATGAACGTTTTGTCGCCACGCAGAGAATGTTCATGCACCGCCCGGGCTACCAACTCCTTACCCGAACCGGAGGGCCCGATGACAAGGGTTGACATATTGGTCGGGGCCACCTGCGCCACCAGCACCGCCGCATTCTTAAGATTGACCGACTTGCCGATCAGGTTGTAATCATCCAGCAATGATTTTACCCTCAGGCTGGTTTCGATCCGGGTTTCGAATTCGGACGCCTCTATCGACGACGGAAAAACGGCATCAATCAAATAATGCGGGAAATCGTCGCCCTCATGCTCCGAGATCAACCAGTAATCACCGGCCGGCATACGCCGATAAACGCGGGTGACCAGCGACCGGGCAAACCGCGAATGGGCGGCGTCAAAAATGATAATGGGAAAG
Source organism: uncultured Ignavibacteriales bacterium (assembly GCA_964523575.1). Classification (GTDB taxonomy): domain Bacteria; phylum Zixibacteria; class MSB-5A5; order GN15; family JAAZOE01; genus DAOUTW01. The sequence continues at coordinate 1,232 of CAZGAV010000046.1, read as the reverse complement.
GATTTATTCTTAATAGTATCCAGCAACTCTGCCGGTTCGCCGATCCGCGACACCATCCCTGAATTTATTGAGGGTTGGATAAACGGATAGTCCTTCTCTCCGAAAAATATTATCTGAGGTTGACCGCCTTTCATTTCCGCTTCTTCCCCCGTGGTTTTTTCTTTTTCTTCTTCTCCGGAGTTTCTGTGGGCGCCAGAAAGAGATCGATTTCGCGCCGTTCGACATCGACCCGCATCACGCCGACCCGGACCTTGTCTCCGAGGCGAAACGACCGCCCCTGCCGCTGGCCGACCATCCGATAATTATCTTCGTCGAACCGATAGTAATCGTCATCGATGGTCGAGGCGCGCACCAGCCCTTCGCATTCCGGGCCGATCAGCCGCACAAAAAAGCCAAAATTCAATACGCCGGAGATAACGCCGTCATACTGGGAGCCGACCTGACCGGCCATATACGCCACCTGCTTGGCCTTGACGGCTTCCCTTTCGGCCTCCATCGCCCGCCGTTCTCGATCCGATGACTGGTTGCCGGCATGAGTCAGGATTGTCCCCAGCTTCTGGGCCAATCTGACAGGATATTTGCCGTCCTTGAGGAGTTTTAGCAAACGATGCACCAGCAAATCGGGATATCGTCTGATGGGTGAAGTGAAATGCAGGTAATGGGTGAAGGCCAGACCGAAATGCCCGATATTTTCCGGCTGATAGACGGCTTTTTTCATCGACCGAAGCAGCAGTTCATTGATCAATTCTTCTTCAGGCTTTCCCTTGACCTTATCGAGAAATTTTGAAAAATCACCGGTCGGCATCTGGGACGACACCGAAAAACGGTATCCGAAACCGGCCACCAGATGAGCAAAACCCTCCAATTTTTCCAGATCCGGCCGGTCATGGACGCGATATAAGGTCGGCTGACCGTTGCGGAAAAAATGCAGGGCCACCTGGCGATTGGCGGCCAGCATGAATTCTTCGACGAGCCGATGCGATTCGGTCCTGACGCGATTGCCGATTTCGACAACATTCCCTTTTTTATCGAGGATGATCTTGGCTTCCGGAAGATCGAAATCCAATGAGCCGGCTTCCTGACGCCTTTTGAGCAGAATACGCGCCAGTTCCCGCATAGTTGTCAGGTCCGATGCGACTTTTTCGATTCTCGAATTGATTTCGCCGGTATCGAAATATTTCTGAACCTCATCATAGCTCAGACGAACCCGTGAACGAATCACAGCCAGATAT
>CAZGAV010000045.1:17256-27572 GCA_964523575.1 uncultured Ignavibacteriales bacterium | reverse complement strand
GGGCGTCTGCAATATGTGAATAAATTACCCCAAAGTCGGGCCAAAACGGGACCGCCATACCGGCGGTATCCCTATATTCCGCTTGACTTGGGGGGAAATTGTACTAATTTTGATGTTTTCGGCGCGATCCGGTTGATCCCGGAACTTTTTGCGCCGAAATGCAATACAAAGAGAAAAGGCCAACTGTTACTATACTAACTGGAGGAAGAATGCGTAGAAACTGGCTCGCTGTTACTATTGTAGCCGCACTCGTTCTGTTCCTCGTCTCCCAGGCGATGGCCGTTCCCAAAATGTTCTTGCCTGAGGAAAAATTCGATTTCGGTTTTGTCCCGCAGGATTCCAAAATATCCCACGTTTTCTGGATAAAATCGGTCGGCGAGGATACACTCAAGATACTCGATATCAAGCCTGGCTGAGGCTGCACCAAGGCTCCGCTCAAAAAGAAGGAGCTTGCTGTCGGTGACAGCACTGATTTGGAAATCATTTACTCGACCGGAAAACATACCGGCGCCACCAGCAAAAGCCCGTCGATCTCGACCAACGAGGGGCCGCCGCAACGCCGGGTGACCATCCGGGCCACCATCGTGCAACAGCCCGATTCGACCTATCCGATCGTCGTCAAGCCCTACAAGCTGTACGCGTCGCGAGCCGGCAAGGTGGAAATCGACGAGGCCAAGTTCGACATTACCAACGTTTCCGACGCTGATTTGAGCGCCACGGTTGTCAGTCAGCCGCCGGGATATTTTACGATCAATCTCCCGGCCGATATCAAACCCGGCCAGACGGCTCAGGCCAGCCTCAAGATCGATCCCGATCATCTCGAGGAGGCTTTCGAGAAGTCGATCACGCTGGAATTGAACGACGACGCTCATTCCCGCTTCACCATCCCGGTCATCCGCCGTCTGATCGGCGCCGAGGCCATACCCAAAACTCAGGCGGCTCCGGCCCCCACGGGTAGCGGCCACTAAGCGACCGGATTTACATCAAGAAAAGCCGCGGCCTGCCCGAAAATAAATCGGACAGGCCGTTTTTATTTGGGGCATCTATTCGGGAACATCCGGGCCTTGTCGGCCGTTATGTCAACCGGAGCCCCTCGCCCCCGCCGGGCGATAGCGCTTGCGCGAAGATGATAAAATGATTATTATTCTTCGTGAGTATATGCAAAGGAGATTTGATACGATGGTAAATATTTCAGATGCCGCCGGCCAGGAAATCGGCAAGGTCCTCGAGATGGACCAGGCCAAAGGCAAGGCTTTGTACGTCAATTTCGTGGGCTATGGCTGAAGCGGTCCCGTACTGGGACTGGCTCTGGACGAGCCCAACGACACCTTCAGCACCTTCAGCAGTCAGGATATCGAGGTCTTCATGCACCCCGACCTGGTCGAACAACTCCGGCCGATGGGAGGCGTCGTCATCGACTTCGTCGATAACGGCCCCGACCAGCGCGGTTTCACCATCAGCACCAAGGTCAAAGCGGCCGGCGCCGATTGCGGCAGTTGCGGCACCGACGGCGGTTGCGGCGACGATTCCCACTGATCGAATTTAAGCTTCAAATCATAAAAAAAGCCCCGCTTTACGGCGGGGCTTTTTCATATACTCTGAAATAGCGGCTAAAATTCTTTTTCCCCGGCGTCCTTCCAGGTATTGTCCTGAGAGTCCTCCTCCTCGAGGATCGCCTGCCATTTGGAGTCGTATTTTTCCCGCGGGTGGGTCGAATGCACCAGCCGGTAATCGACGGCTCCGGCCACGAAATCATTGACGAAAACAAAGACGCATCCACCGGCGACGTCGTAGTAGGTCCATTTGTAGTAGGGATACGACTTGCCGCTCATGACATACTCTTCCACCTCATTGGGCGGACCGTAGGTGATATAGACTCTCCCCCGATCCGTTCGCCAGCCGTTGTCTTTGGTCTGATTGGTCGAGAAATTTTCGTTGGTGTAGGCGTAGCGCCGGACGGCTTCGTCATAGACGGCGTTGTCGGGCGTGCCCGGAGTGTCGTCCTGATTGCGCCAGAACTGCCGGATCATGTTGGCCCTGCCGTCGGGGCTCAGGTCCTGGATGCGGATTTTTTCGGCTTCGCTCAAATGAAACCAGGCGATATTCTGCATCAGCTGAACGTCTTTTTCCTCGACCGTGGGGGCGGCCAGATTGGGATCGACAAGCGAGAACCGGCGGCTGGCGATGGTTATCTGACCCGAGGCCGGATCTTCGACATTCAGAATCAGATGATACTGGCCGGGTTCGAGAGGCCGAATATCGAGGGCGTTGGCCAGCACCGCCGACGTGCCCGGTTTGGGCTGAATCTTGCGCCCGAAATCATGGATGACATTCCCCATCGGGTCCTTGACCGAATATTCGACGATAAAGCCCTTATCATCGGGCCCGCCGGGCGTCAGCCCATACAACTCCGAATAGACATACATGAGGGTGTCAACCTTGGGCTGGAAGACGCCGGTCGGGTTGGGCACCACCAGCCGGCCTTCCTTGACCAGGCGGGAATTGATGTTGGCGGCCGAATCGTCGGAAACTTCGCTGATGTCATAGGCCAGTTCGAGGTCGCTGGAGCTTAGTTTTCCGGCCGAGTAATCGGGCACATCGACCAGCAGGCTCATACTGCCGGTGGCCTTGGAAACGTCGTCGATGGCCGAGAGTTCTACCCTATAATGGCCGGGTGAAATGGCTATCGGAAGATAATCGAAGAGGCGGTAGTCGGTTTTCTCCAGATCGGATTTGTCCTTGATCTGCGACAGGAAATAGGACGATTTGGAGCCGGCCTCGTCCCCAAGGTCGTTATAGACATTGGCCGAGACCAGCACGCCGGCGAACTGGTGCGGGTTATCTTCGGAGCCGACGAACCCCAGTTGGTGCCGGTAAAGGCTGTAATAAAACTCGACATAAGTCGTGGAATCGTCGGGAATATAAAACGTGGCGTAATCGCCCAGAAGAGTCAGGGTGCCGCCGTCCGCCATGGCCTGACCGCCAAGCAGGAGCATGGCAGCCGCCGCGAGAAGCAATATTTTTTCTTTCATGTCAATTCCTACCAATCTAATCCGTTATACGGGGGCTGTAAATCATAGTTCCCGTCGCCCCATTCGTCAACGAATAAAAATTTGCGCGGCGGTGACAGGCGGTAATAGAGCCACACTTGATAGGGTTTGGTGGCCAGTTCAAAGGGGTGATCGTCGACCTCGTCCGGTTGTCCGTAGGTGATATAAATCATGCCCCGGGTCGTTTTCCAGCCCTCTCTTCTCATGTATGAAAAATTGCGATTGGCATGACGGATACGCCGGAAATATTCATCTTTCGTCGGATTTTCCTTGTCATGCTTTTCGGTGTCCCGCAAAGCCCAGAAATCATCCCATACTTTGCGGCGCTCAGCCTCGGTCTTGGCGTTCTTCAGCCTTTTATCGTCTTCCCGGGTCGCCAGGTACTTCAGCATTTCGACCGCCGTTTTGTAATCATTGCGAAACATCGATTCGGCCGTCAATTCCAATTCAAACGGCTCGACCAATTTGTCATATAACCGACCGCGGCGCCCCTCGAGTCTGATTTCCAGTTCGTAATCGCCGGGGCGGAGATCGGCGACGTTAATCCGTTGGACTTCGTGCATGACGGTATCGATTTCTCCGAAGCTGACGGTATCGGAATAGACATAGCCCTTGATCCGGTCATATATTCGGTTGACGATCTTGCCGTATTTGATGGAAGTCTCGCCGGGATATATCTCCTGATAGAAGGTCAGGACGGAATCATTATCGCCTCCGAAGAGTCGCGTGACGCTGGGTATAACGCGCAGGTCGCCCTTGTTGAACTTGGAATCGGTTGTCGCCGGGGAGATTTCCCTGCAAAATTCCACGCGGGACAGAGTCGGGTATTTTCCCCAATAATCGAGCCCCTTGAGCTCCTTCTTGGCCTCGTGGGTGGCTTCCGATAGTTTATCCGTCAACACCGCCTTGACCGTAATATCCTGTTTTTCGAAAGGAATATGCACCAGATTGATGACGAAATCGCTCGCTCGACGGGTTTCGGCGTAAGTTTTTACCGAAATATCGCCCTCGCGGATGACGCCTTCGATCTGATTGCCGTCCTTGCCTTCGACGATCAGAGCAACCTCGTATTCGGCCACATATTCATCACCCTTCTTCTGATAACTGAGGGCATCGTAAAATATCTTATAATAGACCTGGAGGTCATGCAGGCCGACTTTTTCCGAACGAAAGTCCACCGCTTCGATGGCGAAACGCGCCTCACCGAACTCGTTGGCCGGACGATATCCGGTTTGATCGGTGGCCCCCGTTCGAGCCGTCAAAATGAACAAAAAGAGGATTATCCAGAGGTTTTTGCGTCTAATCATATAAAGTCACCGCCGCCAAAAGTGTGTTTTCAATCTATCCTCGCGCCAAATTTGAGGCAAGGAATTTATTCGTATCGGAGCGAGATGATGGGATCGACCCGTGCGGCCTTGTAGGCGGGATAAATACCGGCCGTCAAACCGACCATAACCGACACTGAGAATCCGATAACCAGCCATAATATAGAGACGGTGAAAGGCATCGAAAAGATTAATTTTGAAAGAAAAGCGAGGAAAATTCCGGCCAATATGCCCAAAACTCCGCCCGAACCGGCCAAAGTCATGGCTTCGGTCAGGAATTGAATCAGGATATTCATCCGCTTGGCTCCGATGGCCTTGCGGATTCCGATTTCGCGCGTCCTTTCGGTCACTGAAACCAGCATGATATTCATGACGCCGACTCCGCCGACCATCAATCCGACCGACGAAATCACGATCATCGCGATATATATATACTGAGTTATATTACCGACTATTTCCTTGATATTTTCCTGCGTCCAGATGGCGAAGTCATCCGGTTTATCATAAGGTACGCCCCGAAGGCGGCGCAGAACCGCCGTGATTTCATCCATAGCCTGAGGGATGTCCTGAGCCGACTTGGCGCTGACCTGCAGGAACAATTCCTCTTCCCAGGGATAAAGCTTTTCGAAAGTGGAATAAGGAATGATGACGAAATTGTTGTCAGATTCGCCGAGGAAGGGGGCTTTTTCCTCCATGACGCCGATCACCCGGAAAACCCGGGAGTTGACCCGAATCGATTTCTCGATCGGATCCTCGTAGGGGAACAACGCCTTGGCCACGTCACTGCCGATGACACAAACCGTGGCCCGCCGTTCCATATCGACTTCATTGATGAATCGTCCCCGCCCGATATTGCGATTTTCAACTTTGACATAGTCGGGTAAAGTCCCGAAAAGGCTCGGTCGATTGGCCTGATTGTTTTTGTACTTAACGTTGTTGCCGCCCTGGGCCGTGTAATAATTCCTCGGCGCCACGGCTGTAACGCTGGGGCAGAATTCCTGGATGGCCTGAACCGCGGCGAAATTGATCGGTTTACGATTTCGTTCTTCTTCGGTCAATTTGTCGAAATCGACATCGGGGGGAAATTTGGTAACGAACAGGACATTCGATCCCATACTCTCGATTTCACTATTGACCATCTTGTCCAGGCCGGAAATGATCGAGGCCATGCCGATAACGGCGGCGACGCCGATGAGAACACCGAGGATCGTCAGGCTGGCCCGAAACTTATTACTTCGGATCGATTCCAGCGCCAGCAGGATACCGTCTCTTATTTCAACTGAGCTGATCATGTCGGATACCGGTCCATTTCTATTCGAACCTCAGAGCGTCAATAGGATCGAGACGCGAGGCCTTCATGGCCGGGTACATACCGAAGAAAACGCCCACTCCGGTGGAAATCGACAGCCCGGCGATGATGGCGAAGAGCGATGGCGTCACCGGCAGTGATATCTGACTGCCGAGGATGGCCGCCAGGGAGATGCCCAAGGCGGTGCCGATGATACCTCCTCCCAGCGACAGAATCAGCGCCTCAAAAAGGAATTGGGTAAGGATATTTTTGCGTCGGGCTCCGATGGATTTGCGGATGCCGATTTCCCGGGTCCTCTCCGTGACCGACACCATCATGATATTCATGATCACGATCCCGCCCACGACCAGAGATATGGATGAAATGCCGATCAGGGCGATGCGGGCGGCCCGCGTGATGTTGTCGAGAAAAGCCAGGATATTATCGGCCGTCAGGATGGCGAAATCGTCCTCATCATTGTAGGCCACACCCCGGCGGGCCCGGAGGATGGATCGCACCTGATCCTGCGTCTCCCCGATACCTTCGACCGTCCGGGATTTAACCAGGATATTCAGATTCCGGCGCGGTTTCCCGAACATCTTGGAGAAAGTCGAAAGCGGAATCATGACGAAATTATCCTGATTGTTGCCCAGAAACGATCCGCGCTTTTTGGCCAGGCCTATGACCGTAAATTTGCGTCCCTGAATTTTCATCGTCTTGCCGATCGGATCGAGGCCGCCGAAGACTTCTTCGACAATCGTCGGGCCGACAAAGGCGACCCGATTATTGCGGTTATACTCCTCCTGCGTAAAACTGCGCCCCTCGCCCACTTCAAAATCCACGATATCGATCAAATTGGCCGTGGCGCCGGCAATCAGGACTCGTCGAAGCCCCTTGTTGCCGCGATCGATTTTGGCCCGGCGATAGGCCCGCGCCGCAACTTCTTCACAATCGAGGCATCCCTTTTCCACGGCTCGCTTGTCTTCCATGGTCAGGTCTTTGCGTTTGAGGGCTTTGAAATAGTCCTCATCCGAGGTGATAATCCCGAATTTGGTGATAACGAAAGTGGCCGGACCGAGTTTATTGACCTGGTCCTCGAAACTGCCCATCAGGGCCTCGATGGCACTGATGATGGTGATGACCGAGGTGACGCCGACGATGACGCCGAAAAGGGTCAGGGTCGACCGCAGGCGGTTGGCCCAGATCGCGGCCAGGGCGATTCTTATGGATTCGATTATCGACACGATAAATTATCCGGCTTGCTTGAGCTCTTCTTTTTCAATTTGACCGTCGCGGATGAAAATTATGCGACCGGCGAATTTGGCGATATCGTACTCGTGAGTGACGACGATCAGAGTATTTCCGGCGTTATGCAAATCGGCCAGCAGGCCCATGATTTCCATGCCGGTCGCCGTGTCGAGGTTGCCGGTCGGCTCGTCGGCCAGAAGGATCGACGGGTTATTGACCAGCGCCCGCGCCACCGCCACTCGCTGGCGCTGGCCGCCGGACAGCTCGTTGGGCCGATGTGTCATGCGGTCGCCGAGGCCGACGATTTGCATCGCTCTCTCGGCGCTTGCCCGCCGCTCTTCACGGGAAGTGCCATTGTAGATCAACGGCAGTTCGACGTTGTGTAGAGCCGTCGCCCGAGGCAGGAGGTTGAAGGTCTGAAAGACGAAACCGATTTCCTTGTTGCGGATGCGCGCCAGTTCGTCGTCGTTCATATCCGCGACCGACTGACCGTTCAAACGATAGACCCCCTTGGAGGGGGTATCCAGACATCCGATCAGGTTCATCAGCGTGGATTTTCCCGAACCCGATGGGCCCATGATGGCCACATATTCGCCTTTTTCGATTTTCAAGTCGATTCCGCGCAGAGCGTTTACCTGCTCGTGGCCCATATCATAGGTTTTCCATAGATTTTCAACTTCTATCAAGCTCATGAATCGTTCTCCCCGCCGATATTCCGGTTATCGACTTTGATATCGGTGCTGTCTTTGATGGTTCGCAGGGTTCGAAAACTGCCCGTGATGACTTCATCGCCTTCGACTAAACCGCTGAGGACTTCATAGTTCTGCTGATCGCTGATGCCGGTGACGATTTCCGCGAAACGGGCGAGGCCGTCCCGGTTTACGAAGACGCCTTTTTTCTCGATTTTATCTTTCTTGTCGCCGGCCTCTTTGTTTGTTTCCGGATTTTCCGAGGCCATCGCCACACTACCCTGATCGCCGCTGTCGGGGTCGTCCGCCTTGAGCGAATCGGGATCGAACTCGCGCATCACGACCGCCTGAATCGGAACCGTAAGGGCGTCTTTATGCTCGTTGGTGGTGATATCGACGGTGGAAGACATGCCGGGGCGGATCTTGGCGCTGGTGGAGACGACGGCGACTTTGACCTTGAAATTGGTCGATTGATCGCTGCTGCCGTAACCGGTGGTTATGGCCGTATTGCCGATTTCGGAAACCACTCCCTGAAAAGTGGTATCGGGAAAAGCGTCGATCTCGATATTGGCCTTTTGGCCCAGTTCCAGATCGGCGATATCGGTTTCGTCGATTTCGACATCGACTTCAAAATCGGAAAGATCGGAGATGACCATCAGGGTTCGTCCCTGAGTAAAGGCTGTCTGCGCCTGTGCGATTTCGCCGACTTCGACGTCGATGAGCGTGACCGTGCCATCCATCGGGGCCTTGATAGTCGTCTTGCTGAGATTATCGCGCGCTTTTTCCAGCCGCGAGTAAGCCGCCCGCTTCTGCTCATTCAAGGCGTTATAATTGGCCTTCTGGCCCAGATAGGAATAATTGGCGTTTTTGTAAACCTGTTCGGAGGTCAACTTCTTGGCATACAGTTGTTGCTGGCGCTCGTATTCTTCCTTCATCTGATCGAGGAGGACTTTGGCTCCCTCCAGGCGCGCTTGCAATTCGTTGTCGGAGTATAGGGCCGATTCCATGTCTTTCTGGGCCTGAAGCGTGTCCAGTTGGACAAGAGTCCGCCCTTTGGTCACATAATCGCCTTCCTTGACACCGATGGCGATCACTTCAGCCGTCACCTCGGAAGTGATATTGACTTTGGTCTTCGGCTGAATCGTACCCGAACCGGAAACGACCGACAAGACATCGGCCCGACCGACTTTTTTGGTCTGGACCGACACCACTCCCCGCCGTGACTGGTTCAGATTCAATATCACCAGAACCGCGACCACGACGACGGCGCCGATAATGATCAGGATTTTTTTCTTACTACTTTTTTTCTTCATCGCCTTCCACCTTCATACAAATTACGAAAGCCCTTACTCTCCAATGGCGTTTTGTAACTGGGCCAGCGCCAGATTATAATCGAACTCCGCCTTGACCTTATTGAACTGCGCCTGCTTGAGGCTGACTTGAGCGTCGAGCAGTTCCCACAGGGCGGCCGCGCCGAGATCGTATTTTTCCTGCACCAGATCCATATCCTCGCTGGCCGATCTTTCGATCTCTTCGGTAACCTTCAAGGTCCCTTCCGCGAGCTTTATACCCCGATAGGCGCCTTCCACATCTTTAATTGTCTTATTTCTTTGATAGAATTCGGAGGCCCGGGCATTGTTAAGACCGACTTTGGCCCGCTTGAGATTATATTCGCGTGAAAAACCGTCGAAGATAGTCCAGCCCAGCGACAAACCGAGAGTTCCGGAATGGTCATAGGGGCCAAATTTCTTCAGATCGGTGAAATATTCCTTGTTCCAGCCGTAGCGGTAGCTTACCGATATTGTGGGCAGGTAGTTGCCCCAGGCGGAACGGACGTCATACTTATAGGCATCCACCTCAGTCCGCTTCTCCAGAAGCGAGGGATGTTCCTGCAACGCCTTTTTGACATAGAAGTCGATGGCTTCGATGTTTTCCTGCCGCATATCGACGTTGGCGATATCGAAATCATCCTCCGCATCGATGCCGATATCCAGGGCCATATTGTCCATAGTCGTCTTGACCTGGTTTTGAGCCGTTAACAAGCTCAGCTGGTCGGTACCGTACTGGACCTTCTGTTTCAATACTTCCGACAGCGACGCCGATCCGAGATCGTATTTTTCCTGAAACAGTTTCAACAACTCCTCGGAACGATTAACGGCATCGGTGGCGACATCCAGATCCTTTTTGGCTTTGAGCACCAGATAATAATCGGTTCTGATCACGTATTCCAGATCCGATAGGGCCGCCGAATAGCTGTATTCGGCGCCCCTCTTCGAGGCTTTACTGCCGAGATAATTCCAGACATTGCTGAATCCGTCGAACAGGGTCAGCCCCGACGAAAACCCGGCGCTGTAGCCCTTGTTGATGATCGACGTCGAATCGGCCACATTCTCGATGCTGCCGGTGCTGGGATTGTACCGAAACTGGGGACTCAGAGGACCGCGGTGCACTTCCGCCTGCGAATACGATAAGCTCAACGACGGAAGGAACTGCCCGATCTGCTGCCAGACGGCGGCGTTGGCGGTTCGGACGGCGTTGCGGAATTGAATCAGCGAGGGATCCTTTTGCTTGGCCATCTGGATGCATTCATCCATCGTGTAAACCTTGTTCTCGGCCATGACGGCCGCCGACAGGGTCAAAAGACAAATAAAAATCAGCGTTTTCTTCATCTGCATACCTCGATATATTCTTAGAAAAACGTTATTTCCACTCCGGC
>CAZGAV010000045.1:0-17156 GCA_964523575.1 uncultured Ignavibacteriales bacterium | reverse complement strand
TCGGTCGGGCTGGTAAAAACGCCGATCATGATTTTCCAGATACTGCTTTCGCCGGTGGTCGTACTCGTTGTCAGGTCACCTTCTAATCCTGCATTTTGATCCGAATTCATCGCACCCTCCTCATCAACCGCGCATCACATTTTAATTAGACGGCACCGCCGGGTGATTGTTTCAAAAATATACGACATCGTGCCTCCGTGGCTTTGTTATTATACATCAATAGGTATGATTTATTCAACGGCAAAAAAGACCAAAAGAATATTCTCGGCGCGACAATAAAAAAGCAGGCCCGGCGATACGGGCCTGCCTAATGCGATAATTCGTTCATTTACACAAAAAGCGGGGCCAGAACCAGGGAAACAATCGCCATCAGCTTGATGAGGATGTTCATCGACGGTCCCGACGTATCCTTGAAAGGATCGCCGACGGTGTCGCCGACCACGGCCGCTTTATGGGCATCGGAGCCCTTGCCGCCGTGCGCGCCGCCTTCGATATACTTTTTGGCGTTATCCCAGGCGCCGCCGCCGTTGGCCATCATCAAAGCCAACATGACGCCGGTCAGAGTCGCACCGGCCAGAAGACCGCCGAGAGCTTCCTTGCCGAGGACCAGGCCGACCAGAATCGGCGCGATGATCGCCGTCAGGCCCGGAATAATCATCTCTTTGAGAGCCGAGGTGGCCGCAATCGCCACACAACGATCGGAATCGGGTTTGCCGGTGCCTTCCATCAGGCCGGGAATTTCCTTGAACTGCCGGCGTACTTCTTTCACCATTGCAAAAGCCGCTTTGCCGACCGCAGTCATGGTCATGGCGGCGATCAGGAACGGTAGTAACCCACCGAGGAAAAGACCGATCACGACTTCGGATTTGATCAGGTTGATCCCTTCACGGTTCAACCCGACCGCCGTGGCATAGGCCGAAAACAGGGCCAAAGCCGTCAGGGCCGCCGAACCAATGGCGAAACCCTTGCCGATAGCGGCGGTGGTGTTGCCGAGGGCATCGAGCCGGTCGGTGATTTTGCGAACTTCGGGGCCGAGTCCGGACATTTCCGAAATACCGCCGGCGTTGTCGGCCACCGGGCCATAGGCGTCAACCGACATGGTGACGCCGATCGTGGCCAGCATACCGACTGCCGCAATACCAATACCATATAGACCGGACGCCTTATAACCGACGAAAATAGCGATACAGATCACGATGACCGGCAGGGCCACCGATTCCATACCAACCGCCAAACCAGTGATAATATTGGTCGCCGGTCCGGTTTCCGAGGCTTTGGCGATATTTCGGATCGGCTTGCCCGAGGTGTAATATTCGGTCAGAAGACCCAGCGTAATGCCGGCCAGTGACCCGGAAAAGACGGCCCAGAAAACGCCCACATGGACCTTGAGTATGCCGGTCAGAAAATAGGTGGCAACCCACATCAGGACCGCCCCGACATAGGTGACGATTCGCAGGGTCGCGGCCGGATTCATCTTGGAAAAGACCTTGACCGAGGCCACGCCGAGCATAGAGGCAACAATTCCGACCGTCACGATCATTAGGGGCATGGCGATATATCCGAGACCGAAGTCAATCGGATTGTTCATCACCATTGCCACGCCCAGCACCACCGTGGCGACAATCGATCCGACATAGGACTCGAACAGGTCGGCGCCCATACCGGCCACGTCGCCGACGTTATCGCCGACATTATCGGCGATCACGGCCGGGTTCCGAGGATCGTCCTCGGGAATACCGGCCTCAATTTTTCCGACCAGGTCGGCGCCGACGTCGGCCGACTTGGTGTAAATACCGCCGCCGACACGAGCAAAAAGAGCGATCGACGAGGCACCCATCGAAAAGCCGGTCAATACCTGAAGATTGGCCAGGTTATTGGGGTCATAAAAAATATAGTAAAACACGCCCAGGCCCAAAAGACCCAGTGAGGCCACCGACATGCCCATGACGGCGCCGCCCGAGAAGGCGATCTGCAGGGCTTTCGCCTGTCCCGAAGCGCGAGCCGCTTCGCAGGTGCGAACGTTGGCCTTAGTAGCGGCATTCATCCCGAAGAAACCGGCCACCATGGAACAGATAGCGCCCGAAATAAAGGCGATACCCGTATAGATTCCGATTTTCCAGGCCAGCAGGGCAAAGACGACGATGACAAACGGAATGAGGATGGAATATTCCTTCTCCAGAAAAACCATAGCCCCGCGATGAATGGTTTTGGCCAATTCCGTCATGGCCGGCGAGCCCGAAGACTGCCGCTTGATGCTTAGGTACAAGATGCCCGCGAATATCAAGCCGATAATTCCGAATATCGCGGCCCACATACCGTGATCCAGATTCATGAGTCTCCCTCCAGATTATTGACACAAACCTACACTGCATACATCCCAAAATTAAGTCGCGAATATAATAGAACTTCAAACAAAAGGCAAGCCATTACCGCAGATATTCACCCCCTCCCGCAAATAAAAAGACCGGCATAAATCCATGCTGGCCTTAAAATTCGAATGACCTATCGCCTAATCGTGTATTTCCACGCCGACCTCGATCCGGGGAAGAAATTGCGTCCAATTGTGAAAAGCCCGGACATCGTCATTGGGGTCATCGTTATGATAAGCCGAAATATCGCCATTGGGAAGTTCACCGCTCAGGATAAACAGGGGGAAATTGATCCCGTCGGGCAGGTTCAGGCGGGCGGGATCGGGTTCCATACCAACCACGATAAAACCCCAGCTATGGTCGGCGATGCGCCTGAGGTTCAGGTTGTCGAACCGGGGCGAGGCATTTTCGACGAAGTCCTCACCCGGAAATTGCGGCACTTCCCGGTTGCTGATATAAGCATTGTCCGGATCCGGCCGGCCGGGATCGTCGAAAGCCCCCAGCGCCAGCGCTCCCCAGGAATTCTTGCCGACGAATCTTTCCAGCCGGCCGTCGCCAAAGGGCGTTACGGGAGCCAGTTGCAACCCCGAATTATCATCAGCCCCGCCCGGAACCGGTTCTTCCAGAATAACCCAGCCGTTATACCGCCAGCCGTAAGGTTTGATATCGGGCAATTCCTCCAGCGATTTTTCATAAGTGTAATAACCATATGTCCGGCTCGGCAGAGTGTCGTATTCCACCCGCAGGGTATAGTTGTTATTGGTATCGACGGTATCGATAAAGATGAACTCGACTCGCCGGTGATCGAAAATAGAATCATAACCGAGGATCACGGTATCGGTCTCAACTACCGACGGCCACCCGCCGGGCGGATGTACGATGCCGATCAGGTCCGGTTCATAAATGACGTCCCCGGTGCCCAATTCCGGGCTTATGTCATAGTAAACGCTGTCGTTGCCGTAGGAATCGGGCTTGAGTCCCAGCGTATCCTGGACATTGCCGGGCTGTTCCGTGAAAGATCGCGTGCATAGCCACAATCCCTTGCCCTCATTGACCGAATAGCGCACGACGCTGTCGCCGGCGGCATCATAATAGGAAGTATCATCGGTGGGCGATGCTACGAAATAAAATCCGGTGACTGCAAACAAATCGGCGGGAAACTTAAGCGTGACCGGGCGCGTCGCCGGATCGACGACCTCATCGACCAGCATAAACACGCCGGATGGGACCTGAGGCTCTAGGTCATGACGATTCTCCACCGTCAGCGCGATGAAATCATAATCGGACCAGCCCCCCGGAACATCGAAAGTATTCTCCCGAGCCGTCCCGTCAACATTACGAAAGCGTCCGATAGCATAATCCCAGGTGAACCTGGCCAGCGAAGTATAACTCGTCGCCGAGGTAAAATCGTGGCCCTCCCCGGCCTGCACCATCCATAATTCGTAAACGAACAACGTATCGAGTTCCGGCAGATAATACGGCTTCAGGGAAATCGTAACCCGATCCTGCGGTATCGCGACATTATCATGCTGAGAACATCCCACGATAATCAGTACTATGAATAAAGAAATCATGACCCGGCCGGTCATATGTCTGAAACGTTGATGCATCTTCCCCTCCTCCTGAAAACCTGGCCGATCCGGCGATCCCGACCACCGATTCGCGATTTTCAGCCATTTCAAATAGAGGGGATTCTGATTGCTCCAGCGCCTGTAATCAAGACTGTTGCCGATTATTTTTGTGCAATTTTATCCGGTCGTCGGGTTATCTCAATTTCAGCATATACCGGGTAAAAAAAAGGCCGGCATCAACCGATGCCGGCCCTTAAAATTCGAACAATCTATGATTTAATCATGCATTTCCACGCTGATAGCGATCTCGGGCAGGAACTGGGTCCAGTTGTGGAACACCTGTACCTGTCTTGACGCCGCCGTATTGCCATTAGGCAAATCCGCGCTCAGGACAAACAGCGGGAAATTGGTATTCGGATCGGCATCGACGTTGGTCGGAATCGGCTCCATCCCGATTATGACCGAACCCCAGCGGTGATCGGCGACGCGCCAGAGATTGAGATTGTCAAACCGGGGCGAGGCGTTTTTGACGAAATCCTCACCCGGAAATTGCGGCACTTCACGATTGTCGATATAGGGATTCGAGAGATCGGGTCCGATGGGCGAATCGAAGGCTCCCAGAGGCAGTACGCCCCAGGTATTCATACCCGTAAAGGCCTCCTGCCGTCCGTCCCCGAAGGGTATCATGGGCGATAAATCCATGCCCGTATTCGACAGGTCGGCCCCCTCGCCGGTATCGGGCGTCGGCTGCTCCAGCATTACCCAGGCGTTATAGCGCCAGCCATAGGCGCTGATATCGGCCAGACCGTCGAGCGGTCCGGAATATTCATAATAGGGAATTCGTCCCAGAGGATAGGGATACGCCACCGTCGTCATACTGTCGATATTGTAATCGATGAACAGGTTGTAATTGTAAACGGTATCGTAAATCACTTCCCATGAGATATCGATCCGCCGGTGTTGGAGGGTATCGTAACCGAAAACCACGGTATCGACCAAAATCGTCCACATCGAATCCGGCGGCCAGATAACATTGATGGTATCGGGATCGTATTTACCGACGGTATCGAAGGTATCGACGACCATGCCGGTATCGACCGAAAGAACGGCCAGGGTATCATGCAAATTGCGCTCAGTTAAATACCGCGAACAGATCCAGACGCCTTTCTGCTCCTCAGTTGAAACCCGGACCAGACTGTCGGCGGCCAGATCATAGTAGGTGGTGTCGTTGGTCGGCGTTCCGACAAAATAGAAACCGGTGGCCAGAAACTGGCTGGCCGGAAATTTCATCACAATCGGTCGGATATTCTGGTCGATGACCTGATCGGCCAGGATATATACCCCGGAGGGATCGTTCGGCGCGGCGTCGTTTTTATTTTCGACGCTGATAACTATATAGTCATAGGCGAACCAGGATTCGGGCAGTTCAATGGAATTGGGGAGGACGTTGCCGCTCATATCCAGGAAATGGTAGCTGGCGTTATCCCAGGTGAATTTCATCAACGACGTGAATTCGGCCCCGGAGGCGGTATAATCATCGCCGCTGTTCGGGACTTTGACCATCCATAATTGGTAAACGTAGAGAGTATCCAATTCCGGCAAATATGCGGGAGTAAGAGTAATGGTCGAAGACGTCTGCGGCTGAACGACATCCTTATGTTGCGTACACCCCCAGGCGAAAATGAGACCGCCGCAAACCACCAGTGTCAGCACGATATTCCTAAAACTGAATCTCATCCTTAATTCCTCCAGGACATATAGGTCCAAAAATCTGAACCCGCAATTTATCCTCTGCACCCGATAATGTCAAGGCGTTTTTTATCTAAAAAAGCTCTAAGCTTTTGATTCTCATGCAAATTGATGCGCTTTTTATCCGTCGGTTTCATTCAAGAATAAGACTGGAAAGCCGATAAATTGTTTAGTAGAAATATTTAAAACAAGGAGTATTCTTGGTTTTTTGTAGTATTTGCAAATTTCAGGTGGTCGATAGTTCGACCTCCGTCTGCCCGAATTGCGGGGCTCCGTTGGAAAACGCGGCCTCGGAGGACGAAACCGGAGAACCGGATTCTCCCCCTCCCTCCAATCGGGAAGACGCTCCCGGCGCTGAAAACGACAATTCCGGCATCCATATTCCCCAACCGGCCCGTAACGAAGACGATAATCTGCAAATATGTGATCCCGGAGATTTGCTCTGCCAGCCCCAGGGTGATGAGGAGGAAACAGCCGAAGCCGAGCCGGTCCGACCGACGCCGCCTCCGCCCGCTCCTCCGGACGAGGGCGATGAGGACGAAGAAGACGTGGATTACACCAAATCGCCGGATGATACCGGGGGTATCAAGAAGTTATCGGACGAGCAGGTAAACAATATTCGCTCCAACCTCCTTAACGGCGATTCGGAGTATGTCTCGGCCCATGACGCTTCATCCATCATCCATGATCTATCCAAGTCCGGAGAGGGCCCTTCGCTTCGGAGAAAAGACACTCCCCCCCCGGAAGATCCGCCTCAGGAAAAGGCCGTTCCGGAACCGTCGGTTCCCGTGGCCGCACCGGCGCCCGAGAACCAAAAGAATTCGATACCATTGGAGATTCCCAAAGCCGCTCCTAACCGGCGGGTGGCCTATTTCCATAAGAATTTCATTCAGCTCACCGGCCCTATTCACCCGACCAACGGCGAGGATATGGTGATCGATGATCGTCACTATGTGCTTAAGCCGAAAAAGATCAAGCCGCAGTACACCATCGGCGTGTTCTCGGTGCTGGTGGTTTTGCTGCTTTTCCTTATCGGCAAACAGTTTATCTCGCCCACCCTACCTGGAAGCGGTTCCATTATCGGCGTCATTCTTGACGATAACGGTCAGCCGCTTATTGGCGGCGCGGAAATTTCTCTGCCGGAATCGGGCAAAAAAGTCGTTTCCGACGCCATCGGTTTCTTCCGTTTCGACAATGTCCCGACCGGGGTTTATGCCATTCGCTACACTCTCCCCGACGGGCGTGTCGGCGCCGATAATATCTCCGTGGCCAATGATCAGATTACTTTGCTGTCTTTATCGACTGAAAATGCGCAGGAGGCGGTGACGGCCAAATCTTCACGGCCTCAGGCCTCGACCCAGACAGGGCGGAATAACGCCGCCCGGAATGTGCCGCCGGTTCCCGATGAAAAAAAGCAGGTCGCCAGCCAACCGACCGGGAATAAGAAGGAATATTCCGCCCTCAAACTGCGCGCCAACGTCGACGACGCCAAACTGATCGTCAACGGCGAAACGCTCGGAATGGGCAATATGACCTACAAGAAACTCGGGCCCGGCAAGCATAAGGTGAAAGTGAGCAAAAGCGGTTACAAGGCCTGGACTGGAACCATCAGCCTCAATCCCAATGAGACCTATACCCTATCGGTCAATCTGGAAAAAGTCCAGGCCGAACCGGAGCAGACCACCTATTCGGCGGACGACTTCTACCAATCAGGGAAAACGATGCTGGCCGATGGAAATATGGCCGCGGCCATCAGTGATTTCACCGAGGCGATCAAGCTCAAACCTTCGATGGCCGATGCCCATATCAATCGCGCCGAAGCCTACCTGGCCGGGGGCCAGAACGCCGAGGCCGAAGCCGACTATATCAGGGCCGGCGAAATATATGTTTCGCAGAAACGCACCCAATCGGCCATGTCAGCCTTCAATAAGGCCATCAGTATCAACAACGAATCGGTCATCGCTTATATCAATCGCGGCGATCTCTATCAGCGTCTCGACGACCGCGACAAAGCTCTCGAGGACTTTAAAAAGGCCGTCAAAATCGATAGCGAAAATTACCGGGGCAATTTCGAGCTGGGGAAAATATATTTCGCCATGGGCAACAACAAGGAAGCCGACAAAAAACTGCGCAAAGCCCGCGACCTCAACCCGCAAAGCGCCGCCGTCTATCATTATCTGATGCTCAACTATTTCGCCCGCGATGACTTCGGGAAAGTCAAGAAGACCTACGGGGAATTCAAGGTCAACGTTTCCGAGGATCAGCAGCAGGCCTTCAAGGAGAATCCCCGATTCGACGCCATTCTTCGCATCGTCGGTGAATACGAGCGCCCTTGAAGTAAAACGCCGGGCCTTTCCGATACGTTAGGCCCTTCTTTCCCGGTTCCCCCCGTCTTTCTTTCATGCAACCTTGATCGCCCCTCATCGTAATTAGTTTAAATCATTAAGGATTGTCCACGCGTCTATCCGATTAACCGGACGCCGCCCGGACGACCTTGACTTGATTCCGGTTTTGTGATACATTGCCCGGGTTAAGAAAGAAAAACTATGGAGGTCACTTGAAAAAATCATTCCTCGTTTTTACTGTCGCCTTATCGATTGTCCTGTTTATCGGTTGCGGCATAACTAAGGAAGTTGACTACGCCTCAGGCGAAAAAACCTCTCCGGACCTGTCCGCCTATTTTGGCGCCGGTCCTTATATCCCCGATATCGAAACCTTCATGCAAATCGGCTGGACTTCCGTCCCCGACATCTCCCGGGACGGGCATCGCGTTTTCTTTGAAACCGGTTTCACCGGCGTCACCCAGCTATATCGCCTGACCGAAGACGGCTGGCCGTATCAGTTGACCATGTTCCCCGACGGCATCGATTGGTACGTCCTGTCGAATTCCTCCGATTTGGCCATTGTCGGAGCCTCGGTCGGCGGTTCCGAACAATCCCAGCTCAATCTGGTCGATACCTACACCGGCCGGACCCGCCAGCTCACCGATTCGTCCAAGGTCCAATTCGGGTCCGTGGTCTGGAGCCGCGACGATAAATCCATATATTTCCGTTCCAACATGGAGAATATGAAGGATTTCAAGCTCTACCGGATGGATGTGGCTTCCGGCAAATATGAAAAACTGCTCGATACCGAAGACTGGAACGGATGGGCCAGTATCTCCCTCGACGGCAAGAAACTGGTTTATTACTATGCTTCCTCCAACGTCAACAGCGACCTTTATCTATATGACGTCGAGACCGGCGCCACCGAACACCTGACGCCCCACGAAGGCGATGTTGCCTATGACGGCGGTCTCTTCTCCGCCGACGGCTCCAAACTGTATATCACCAGCAACGACAACGAGCAGGGTTTCTCCCTGCGCGCCGTCCTCGATATCGCCACCAAGAAGATCACCTTCATGGACCCCGACACCCATTGGGATGTCGAAGGTATCAATATGACGCCCGACCGCAAGGTCATGGCCTGGGTCGTCAATGAGGACGGCTACGCCCGCCTTCACCTGGCCGACGTCGAATCGGGAAAGACTCTGCCGACACCGGCCATGGACGGCATCTGGGGAGGCGTCTCTTTTTCCAATTCCTCCCGCATGGTTCTGACCTTTAATTCGGCCACGCAGACAACCGATGTCTGGAGTTGGGACTGGAATACCAAAGATCTCAAGAAACTGACCCATTCGACCTACGCCGGTATCGATCCCAAGCTGTTCACCGAACCGAAGCTCATCAAGTACAAGTCGTTCGATAGCCTCGAGATTCCCGGCTTTATCTACCTCCCGGCCGATTATAAAGGCGGCCCGATTCCCTTTATTATGGATATCCACGGCGGCCCCGAGGGTCAGTTCCGGCCCTTCTTCAACCGTCACTTCCAATACCTGATGCTCAACGGTTTCGGAATTTTCGCCCCCAACGTCCGCGGCTCCGAGGGGTACGGCAAGGACTACCTGGCCATGGACAATTATAAGAACCGCCTCAAATCCGTCAAGGACATGAAAGCCGGAGCCGACTGGCTTATCGAAAACGGCTATACCGAGCAGGGCATGATCGGGATCAAAGGCGGCAGTTACGGCGGATATATGGTCATGGCCGCCATCACCGAATACCCGGCCTTTTTCTCGGCCGCCATCGAGGAAGTCGGCATCGTCAATTTCGTTAGTTTCCTCGAAAACACCTCCGAGTATCGCCGCTACCTCCGCGAGGCCGAATACGGTCCCCTGACCGACAAGCCCTTCCTGGAGTCAATCTCCCCGATCCATAAGGCCGGTCTGATCGAAACGCCGTTACTGGTGGTCCACGGTGAAAACGATCCCCGGGTGCCGGTCGGCGAGGCGCGCCAGATAATCAAGGCAATTCAGGCCAAAGGCGGCGTGGTGGAATCGCTGATTTTCCCCGATGAGGGACATGGCATCGGCAAATTGAAAAACCGGCTGATTTTCTACCGTAAAATGGTCGAGTTCTTCAACAAATACCTGAAAAAGAAATAGCCTCGAAGACATTGCTGAAATGGAAAAAGCCCGCCGGGATGGCGGGCTTTTTTTATGATCTTAAGCGAAGCCGGTTATTCGCCCATGATTTTAATAATGACACGTTTGTCCCGCCGCCCGTCGAATTCCGCATAATAGACCTGTTGCCATGGTCCGAAATCAAGGCGGCCGGCAGTCACGGGAATGATGACTTCATGTCCGATCAGGAGATTCTTTAAATGAGCGTCGCCGTTATCTTCTCCCGTCCGATGATGGCTGTAATCACGGCCGGAAGGCGCCAGCGTCTCCAGCCATTGGTCAATATCGGCGATCAAACCGGCCTCGGCGTCGTTAACATAAACGCCGGCCGTGATATGCATGGCCGAAACCAGGGCCATACCCTCTTTGATACCCGATTCCGACAGGGCCTTTTCGACGTCGGCGGTGATATTGAAATACTCCCGCCGTTTTCGGGCGTGGAAAGTGAGATACCGGGTGTGGCTTTTCATCGATTGTTGTCGATCCAGTACTGAGCCGAATAACGGTCGGCCAGAAGATCGCCGGCCTCTTTGGCCTCCTGATAGGTATCGTAAATGCCAACCCGAAGCCGATAATAGGTTTCACCGTCGAGGTCCACCTGGCTTAAAAATGCCGGAAAATCCCGCTTCTGATACTTATCCGCCCAGTAGGTGGCCAGCTCGTAATCGCGATAACTGCCCAACTGGACGACAAAACCCGGAATTTGAGAATAATCCGGTTCCGGCGGGGGCGCTTCCTTCTTGGCCGGTTGGGCCGGCTCGGCGGCGGCCGTGGTCGGGGTCGGCTGTTGGGCGGTATCGGAAGCGTTCAGGGAATCGAGGACGGCCTCGGCGTTCTGGCCGGTCGCTTCCTTTTGAAGAGCCTCGGCTTCATCCTGCTTTTTATTGCATCCAACCAAAGCCACGGCGCCGATTACGACCACAATCAGAAATAAACGCGTCATAATAATTCCTCCGGTTTCTTCTATTGTATCGGCAAAAAAATCTTTTGTCAAGCGCATATCATAAAACAAAAAAACGTTGATACGGGAAATTCAATTGTATAATATGATGGCAAGCGAAAGGAAATACGTTAATGGATTATTTCAGGAAGAATCTTGAACTTGTGGGCAATACCCCGCTGGTCCGGATTCAGGAGAACCCCGAAGATAACGGCCCCCTGATTCTGGCCAAACTCGAATATTTCAACCCCGGGGGATCAATCAAGGATCGGATGGCCAGGTATGTGATCGAGAAAGCCCTGCGCGAAGGCCGCCTCAAAAAAGGCGATACCATCATCGACAATACCTCGGGCAACGCCGGTATCAGCATGGCTATGGTGGCGGCCGCCTACGGCCTCAAGGCTATTTTGACCACGGCCGAAAAAACCAGCCAGGAGAAGGTCGATACTCTCCGGGCCCTGGGCGCCGAGGTCATCGTGACGCCGACGGAGGCCGCCTGGGATGATCCTCGAAGTTGTTATCAGGTGGCCAAACGGCTGGCCCACGAAAACGGCTATTTTTATTTCAATCAATACGACAATCAGGACAATATCATGGCCCACTACTATGGAACCGGGCCGGAAATATGGCGCCAGACCGAAGGGAAGATCACTCATTTCATCGCCGGCATCGGAACCGGCGGGACCTTCTCGGGCACCATGCGCTTCCTGAAAGAACAGAACCCTCGAATAAGAGGTATCGCGGTTGATCCGGAAGGTTCGCTTTTCGCAGAATATATAAAAAGCGGCCAGGCCGGCCCCTCGCGAACCTATCTGGTCGAGGGCATCGGTTCCGATATGATCACCAAGGCGCTCGACCCGACCACGGTTGACGAAGTCATCACCGTTTCCGACGAGGATTCCTTTACCACCGCCCGTATGCTGGCCCGACGCTACGGTATTCTGGCCGGCGGCTCCTCCGGGACGGTCGCCTTTGCCGCTTTCGAACTGGCCCGCGGCCTCTCCCCCGACGATATCGTCGTCGGGATATTCGCCGATTCGGCCCTGCGCTACATCACCAAATGTTTTTCCGACAGCTGGATGACCGCCCAGGGATTCAAAATCGCGAAGATGGAATCGGTATGAAGAGAACGCTAACGATCATCCTGGCCATAGTCCTGATGGCGGGGCTGGTTCTGGCCGCCGATAAGAAGGCCGCCAACGCCGACCTGCCCCTCGATCCCGATGAATTTCTGTGGCAATTCGGCATGATTCCCGGCGACGCCACCGTCAGCCACCATTATGCGCTGACCAATAAACACAGCGTGCCGGTGACTATCAAGGAGATCATCTCCGACTGCGACTGCACCAAAACCTCCCGCGCCCCCGTAACCGTTCAGCCCGGCGAGACTTTTCTCCTGGGCGTCACCTTCGACACCAAGACCTATTTCGGCGAGACCAACCGCGACATCCACCTCGTCACCGACTACGAACCTATGCCCGAAATGACCGTCTATTTCACCTCGCTGGCCGCTCGCCGCCCCAACACCATCAATATCGAACCCCGCATGACGGCTTTCATCCAGGGCAAAAACAGCCAGACCTTCGTTATCGAAAACTTAAGCGACCGGAAAGCCGGCTTCACGATTTTCCCCGATAACGATTCGACCCTCACCGTTTCCCCGACTGAATTCACTCTCAAATCCAAGCAGAAACAGGAGATTACGGTCTCCCCGGTCTGGGATCGAGTCGCTATCGGCTCCTATTATGGATGTCTCGTGGTCGAGGTGTCGCGCGATGAAAAGTTCCGGGTTTCCATCCCGATCAAGATCAACAGGTTTAAATGAGCGGGCTTTGCCGTCCTCCCCGGAGAGAACTTAAGTAATCTACTTCAGTATTGCGGCGTGGCCGTAACCGGGTTTTGGATAATGACATCCAAGCGTTATAAAAAAATTAAATTTATTATTGACAAGTTGAATTTGATAGCGTAACGTGTGATAGAAAATTACGAGGGTGACATTCTGCTGTCCCTGGGTAGTTTCCTAGCCCCCTCTACCCAACCAGAGTGCACCCTCTTTTTTTTCCGCCCGGTTGCAACCGATGAAACAGCCCCACGTAAACTATTAGAATATTTATTAGATTGAAGGCTCCGCCCCCGGCGCCTCATCCCTTGATATTGGCCAGCGGCTGAAAACGAGCCACCAGCCGGCTGATCCCCAGAGCATCGACCGCCCTCGAAACCTCGTCGATATCCTTGTAGGCGTACCCGGCTTCCTCGGCCAGCCCCCGCAGGAATTTGGTCCGGACCATAATTCCCCGGTCGGCCATATCCAGCTGAAGACGGTCGCCCCGAATCTGTTTTTTGGCCTGCGTCCGCGACATGACCCGCCCGGAGCCATGCAGGGTCGAGCCGAAATAATCGCGCTCCGCCTGTTCCGTTCCGGCGAACAGAGCCGATCCGGTCTCCATCGAACCGCCGACAATGACCGGCTGGCCGATGTCACGATAAACCGCCGGGACCTCGGTATTGTTGGGACCGAAAGAACGAGTTGCGCCTTTGCGATGAACCAGCAATTTCCGGGTCTGGCCGTCGATGGTATATGATTCGTAGCGGGCTATATTATGGGCCACGTCATAGATGGTGGTCAACCCCAGTTGATGGGCCGAAAGGCCGAAAATCTTCTCGAAGGCTTTGCGGATTCGGAAGGCGATAACCTGCCGGTTGGCGAAGGCGGCATTGGCGGCGCAGGCCATGGCGGCGAAATAAGCTTCACCATCGGCCGATTTTATCGGGGCCGCAGCCAGTTCCGGGTCCTTGATCCGGAGGCCGTACTGGGGCGCCTTCTTATTGAAGGATCGCAGGTAATCGGTTGCAATTTGATGCCCGAAACCCCGGGAACCGCAATGGACGGCGATAACGACCTGTCCGATCTTTTCGATGCCGAACACCTTCGCCGCCGATGGGTCATACAAACCGGTTTCATCCAGATATTCAATCTCCAGATAATGATTACCTGAACCGAGCGTCCCGATCTGGCTGATGCCGCGACTGACCGCTTTCTCCGAAACGGCGTCGGGGTCAGCCCCGGTCACGCGACCCCGCGATTCGGTTCTTTCGACATCCTCATCGGAGGCGAACCCGCGTTCGCGGCACCACTGCGATCCGCCGGTCATAAGCTCGCGGAAATCTTTCCGGCTGACATCGACGAATCCTTTGGTCCCGACGCCGGAGGGTACGTTTCGGAACAACTCGTCCATCAACGCATCCAGCCGCGGCTTGACCTCGTCGATATTCAGGGTCGTGCGGATCAGGCGCATGCCGCAATTGATATCGAAGCCTATTCCCCCGGGCGAAATCACCCCTTCGTCGAGATCGAAGGCGGCCACGCCCCCGATAGGAAATCCGTAACCCCGGTGGGCGTCCGGCATACACAGGGCATAACGCTGGATGCCCGGCAGGCAGGCGACATTGGTGATCTGGTCGATGACGCCCTGGTCGATGCCGGAAATCAGTTTTTCCGACGACAGGATACGGGCCGGTACCCGCATCCCCGGTTTGGCGCCGATCGGCGCTTCCCAGATACCCTCGGCGATTTTATGCAATGGTATCACAGGTCAAACACCACATGAGTGCGATAGATCCCGCTCTCCCCTTCGATTTTCAGTTTATAATAAGTGACCGCCTTGACTTCATGTTCGGCCATGTCAGTCTCGGGGTCGAAAACTCGAAAGCCGACCATGCCCTTGAGCCGACATCCGCCGGCTTCAAGGACAACGGCGATATCGTAGTCGCAGGCGATCAAAGCCTCGGCATCGAAAAGATAAAGCAATTCCGACAGCCAGTCAACAAGGAGTTGTTCGGGGGTCTCCGTCTCCAGATCGATTTCCCGGCTTCGGGCGGCTATTCCTGTCGATGCGGAACCGAAAATGAGGGTGAACAACCCTTCGGCGCCGGCTATGAATAGCTCCCCGGGACTGTCGGCTTCCAGGTCGAGGCCGATATCGGCGGTCGTGAAACGATCGCTGACGATAAAATTACGCATAAAAAAACCGCCTGCGCTGAGGGCGCAGGCGGTCTATCTCAAAAGGAAAGTTATTCGGCTTTTTCGATGCACTCAACCGGGCAAACCGCCACGCAATGAGGACCGTCTTCCTGGTCTTCACACTCGTTGCAGGTATCCGGATTGATAGTATACGGGGTGCCTTCTTCGATCGACGTAGTCGGGCATTCCGGAAGGCAAAGACCGCATTCCGTGCATTCGTCGGTTATTCTCATCGCCATGTTATCATCTCCTTATCGGTTGTTTAGTCTATCGCTCATCGGCACCAAATATATGTGATTATACAAATTATTCAAGAAAAATCTTCGGAATATTATGAAAAACTGGAGACCCCCGATAAACACGACGCCTTTTATAACTTATATTCCGCCATTGTCTTGGCCGCCGGGCGTAACGCCCGGCAGCCTCTCCGATAACGAGCTCTTAATAGTAGTCGATCAGATAGCCGTCGGGGTGCCAGCAGGGAAAATCCATTATCCATCCCATACAAGTCACCGGCTCCGGACCGCCGTTGAATACGAAATTGATGAGGTAAACGGCATCGGCGACATTGACCTCCCTATCGCCGTTGGCGTCGCCACTCAGAACGGTAAACGGCCCCGGCCCCATTCCCCCGGCAAAGACATAATTTATCATATAAACGGCGTCGCCCACATTGATCGTTAAATCGTCGTTGGCGTCGCCGGGCAGGCAATTGCGTGATTCACCCATTTCCGGATCGGTACAAGTGCAGGCCACCGGATAGGTTCGCTTTTCCTGCAGAAGACAGGTGAGGTAAATAACATCATCGATATTGACGGCGCAATCGCCGTTGACGTCGCCATTGGCCGCCGGCGATGGAGCCGGGCCGCCTTTGTACAAATAATTCAAGAGATATACGACGTCGCCGACATTCATTATGCCGTCATTGTTGGCGTCGCCCGGATTCTGATCGCATAGGGTGTAATCGCCATGGTAATCACCGCCCAATAACTGGCAGTTGACCGGATTGAGACGGACACAGGCGGTATCGAAACAACTGGCTCCGAGAGTGGTGTCGGGGTCGCAACAGGTCGGGACCGGAAAGCCCCCATAAGGTCCGAAAATCCCCAGCCCCCCTTCAAAATAGGACGCGTAAACCTCGACATCGAGGTAATCGACCATGCAATCGCCGTTGAGGTCGGCCTGATACGGAACCGGTAAATCCAATCCCTCACCGGCCACGTAGCGCACCAGATACACATAATCGGTCACGGTCAAAACTATGCCGTCGTTATTGACATCGCCGGCGGCATAGCAATCCTGAGCCGAAACCCCGGCCGCGAAGCCCAGGCTCAAAACAAACAAGAAACCTGCTAATACGGTGATAGATTTGTATGACATTGCTCCCTCCCTTGTTAAGCAAGGACCTGTTTTGCGTCAGCCTTGTCCTTCAATTTAATCCCGGGCCAACCGTATCGCTCTGCTTTAATCCATTTTGGCGATGATTGAAAACCATGAATATCGTGAGGTCTGCCTGCAAGGTCGCTTGACTGCTTAAATGCTCGCTTTCTTATAATAAATTTAAGCACAAAACGGATTTTTGTCAAGCATAATGTCCCCTTTCAGTCATGATGGCGGCTATGATCTCTACCCCTTATTCCCTCTCCGGCAGGATAACAAGTCGGGAGACGGAGATGACGACAAAATAAAAGCCCGCCCGATCTCCGACCGGGCAGGCTTTTGTTTCAGGTGTTAATAGAATTAATCCTATTTCCTCAACGGCGGACCGCAGGTCGACAGCCAGGTCGGGCAGTCGCATGGCGGCGGGCCGCCCTTGAAGACGTAATTGATGATATACACGGCGTCGCCGACGTTGGCCAGACAATCGCAGTTGGCGTCGCCGCTGCAGATCGGATACGGCGTCGGAGGCGGACCGTATTTGAAGACGAAGTTAATCATGTAGACGGCATCGCCGACGTTCGCGATGGAACCGTCACCGTTGGCGTCACCCGGATTGCAGTCGCAT
>CAZGAV010000044.1:0-28081 GCA_964523575.1 uncultured Ignavibacteriales bacterium | reverse complement strand
CACAGGTGCGGCGGCAGGAATTTCAGCGCTACGTTCCGATTCAGTTTAGTATCAAGGGCAAGGTAAACCTCACCCATGCCCCCGGCGCCGATCTTCTCGACAATCCGGTAATGCCCGACCGTGGTGTTTTTCATCAGAGGAATATGGGTTTGCGTCTTATCATCGTCGCTATGATTTTCATGCATGGGATTACCCCTGAATTGTTCGATTGGTATTAATAATTAAGGATATTTGGGGTCGTAAATCAATAATGAAAAACACCGTGAATCACCGTTCCTATAATCCATTGATCCAAAAAGCATTACGAATATTCACCAGGCCGATAAGCTATGCCGCCAGCCTCAAAAAAGTTCGAAGATCTTCAACTATGGTACGCCATTTTTATTCCCCGTTTGAAGCCTGTAAATACTGATACCATTCCTCCCTATTTTGTGGTTTCTACTTCAGTCATTACTATATGTTGTGTACGATGTCAGAATAAGGCCCCAATAATTGTCTGTAAGCAACTATTGAGCAGGGCGTTATAGAAGATTTGGGTTTGGTTGCTCATTTTTTGGGGGTCCCCAGGTTCTCTTCCGCCCTGGTTTTGAGAGATAATTCCGGAGTCGGCGGCTGAAATCCACAGTTGAAAGGCGCATATTCATATTCGTATAGCCCATGATTAGAGTTCCTACTAACCGGCCCCTTTTCTTTTTCACCAGCGATTTTATAGTGATTTTGTCGGGAGTTTTCCCTCGCTTACTTCCCTCCCCCGCGGGCAGGAGATGATATCGGGGGGTTGTATGCGTCTTTGGCCAGAGCTGGACCATTCGGGGACAATTAATGACCAGATACCTGTTCCGTGGCACGGCTGTGATAATGGAAGATGCGGCGGAATATATCCTTACTACAAGCGGTGAGGCATGAGGCCGCGCGGGCAAGTATAGTCTATTACGTAGTGTTTCGATTTATCTTCAACGGACCCCGGGTCTCAAGATGAGACGCATTTGTTCGCACTTCAGAGCATCCTTTATTCCCATTAGAGACTGTATATACTCGCTGAAATATCGATCCGAATCGGCCAGCCGCAGGGGTCTCAGGATACGCTGTGCTTCCTGAACATGCCCCATGATCTCGTCGAAAAATTGAAAATCATGATCCGGACGCATCAGGCGGTCGGCGATTAAATCGGCCGCTTTGGTTGGGTCCATCACGGCCCGAGCCGAACTTCCCAACATGTAACGGACGGCATAATTGAATTTTCCCCGCTCCAGATCCTCGTTCATGTCCTGAAAATCATCAAGTATTTGCCCGGCTATGGCCATTTCATCCATGGCCGCCCCAACGATGGTGAATTCCCGCCTGCGGTCGGCCTTATGGCAGACGGCCGCCGCCCCGATTTTGAAAATGGAGGCGACCGCCGCATGCCCGGCCCGCAATTGCCTGAGATTTGCCTGCCGCCGCCGCTCCATGGCATCGACTTCCCAGAAGCCCTGCACCGATTGGCGGATACTGCCGTTATAAATATTCCAGAACGGCTTTGAATTCCGCAGAATGCGAAGAAAGATGCCGCACGATTCGGCCAGAAACTGATCGGCGGCAAAAAACAGCAGAGAAGTAATCCCCTGGCCGTCGAAGAGATCATCCTTGATCCGCATCGACAGGAAGACGCAGTACTGGGCCCAGAGTATATCCTTCAGGGTTCCTGCCGAAATCGTGTTCGCTTTCTTCCGATTATATCTTTCTGCCAGCCATGTCGGCAGCAGAAACCAATACGGCTGGCATTGTTCGGTCCTGAGGGACAGACGGGTATTTTTCGATTCCCGGTAGAAACGACCTATATACTGACGCAGTTCCGCCCTTATCGGTGGCGGCCATGATACTGATATTGACTCGATCCGAGCCGGGATTGAGAGCATGAGAGCACCTCCCGTCATGCCGCGTGCTTACCAGGAATCAGGTTACTTAGACGGGTCCTCCAATGGGAACCGCGGCTGCCAGGGTGGGGGCGGCGGCGGCGCATTGCCTTTGGCGACGTTGCTGAAGGCATTCAGGATGGAGGCCGGATCGACGACCTGGTCACCTGACATGAAATCGTCCAGTTTCTTCATATCGTCGGTGGACAATTCGTAGTGCTTGGTTTTCAGGGCCTGACGATAATCGGCTAACAAATCCTGCCGAAACGTGACATCATTCAACGCTTCCTTAAAGATATCCATCAGTTCAATTACCGGCATATCGATCTCCTTTTCTGAAGACGAGTTAACGCCTCTGCAAAGAAAAGACCCGGGACCGGACTTCCGCGGCCGAATCGCCGGCCGGGCCCAGGGTCAGATATTCATTGTAATATTTTAGAGCTCCCGAGGTGTCGGAAAGGGAATCGTGGATAATTCCCAACATATAACAGGCCTCCGCACTCTGGGAATCGAGGCCCAGAACGGCCATGTATTCGGCACGGGCGTCGAGGAGTCGGTTCGATTCGTACAGCATCCATCCCAATTCAGAATGGAATAGCGGGCTATCGGGCTGATCGGCGACGGCCGACCGATAGCAGCGCAGGGCGTCTTCTTCAAGCCCCATGAATCCATGATTGGCGCCCAGTATAGCATATATATCTCCGGCGGTTTTTCCCTTTGCTTCCAGTTCCTTGATAAACGCTTCCTCATACCCGGCCGCGGCGTCGCGGTCGCCCATTTTCAGGGCCACACTGGCCAGGATGCAGTAGGTGTATTCGTATACCGGGGATATGGTGAGTGATTTTTCGAGAACATGCCGGGCCCGGGAATAGTCGTTCAGCATACAATATGATGCACCCAGAAGATAATAGGCCGGGGAATATCGCCAGTTGTTGTCGATAGCGGGGCTCAGGGCCCGGGCCGCCTGTTCATATTCTTCGAGGCTATAGAATGATCGGGCCAGTTCGTAGAGGAGGACATTGTTGTCGGGTGAATATCGAAGGGCCATCTGAAGCGAATTGGCCTGCGTTCTGGCATCGTGTCCGATCAACCCTCCCGCCCAGCTGATCATGGCTCGTTCGAAGGGATTGACTTTGGCTTCGTCCCGCAAGAGGATTTGGTAATGACGCCGAGCCTCAAGGGAATCCTCCGAAATCAGCAGGGAGATCAGGTATATCCGCGCCGCTACGAAAGTGGAATCGAGCTCCAGCGCCCGTTTCAAATACCGTTCGGACCCGCTTACGCCTCCAAAAATCAATTCATTGGCCTGCATGAAGGCCTTCAGCGCTTCCAGGTTCTGGGTCCGGCCCGACAGCCAGGGTTTGATATCCTCGTCGTAATCTTCCTCGAGAATCCGCGTCTGGAAAAAACCGAGAATATTTTTCGATAATGAATCGACTGTGACCGGCAGGTTGGCTTCATTGTCCATCTCGCGGGCGCATGAATATACCACTTCCCCGTTGAGCGGTTCGATGATATTGGCCTGAATCTTGAACCCGTTCCCGGCCCGGACAATCATGCCGTCGATTACATAGGCGACACCAGCCTCACGCATCACTTTGTACAGATTGGGACCGCGGGGCGGTGAATCGGTATCGAATCGGCTTTTGACAACAGCATTAAGACTCAATGGATCGATGACACCAATATCCTCGATGCCGGTCAGGTTGCCGACGAACAGAACCTGGATAATCGCCGGCCAGGCCGACGCCAATTCTGCCGAAGTCTGGTTATGAAAAGGCAGAATCCCCACACGTCTCGTTTCTCCTGCCACGACGGCCTGATTGTCGGGGAAATAGGAACGCAGACTCCAGATGAAGACGGCAATAAAAATGACGCCGAGGAAAGCCAGCAGCACTTTTTTTGCCGGCTGGTTTCTGCCCTCACGGTAGATGCCTTCAGGCGTATCCGCTTCGACGCCGAGAATATTAAGAACCTCAGCCATGGACTGCGGCCGCTTGCCCGGCTTTTTCTCCAAACAACGGCGGTACAATATCCGGACAGGAGACGGGATATCGTGGCGAGTCGCGGAGATATCCATCGCCGGGGCATGGGTGATGGAATACATGATTTCCTCAGCATCGGTGCCGGCAAAGGGCGATTTCTGGGTGAGCATCCGGCAAATCAAGATGCCCAGCGACCAGATATCGGTCCTGCCGTCAACCGGCTCGCCTTTTATCTGTTCCGGCGAATTGTACCCGATGGTGCCGAGAACCAGGTGAGAATGGGTCAGGCTGTCGCTATCCACGATTCGCGCCAGTCCGAAATCGAGGACTTTCACCCGGCCATCGTGGCAAATACAGATATTGCCCGGCTTGATATCCCGGTGAATGATTCCCTGATCATGAGCCGCCTGAAGCGCGCGCGCCACCTGAATAACTATTGCCGTCGTTTCCTCAGGACTCAGGGCCGCTTTCTTGATTTTCCTGTCGAGCGTTTCACCCGCGATAAATTCCATGGCAAAAAAGGGATTGCCGCGGTGTTCACTGACTTCATGGATGGTCACGATGTTCGGGTGGTTGAGACGCGCCGTGGCCTGCGCTTCCCTCCAGAAACGGGCCTTTGCCTGATCGTCGTTGAGCAGGCGATCGGGCAGGAATTTAAGGGCCACCTTGCGATCAAGTTCGGTATCCTGGGCCAGGTAAACCTCGCCCATGCCGCCGGAACCGATCTTCCTGATGATGGAATATCGACCGACCTCATAACCTTCGACCAATGCGGAATACGACCGCGTCGGCTCGTTGTTGTCGTGATTTGATTGCAAGATAATTCCCAATAGCTGAACGCTGATACTAATTTATATAATATACGGCCCGGACGCAATGAAGTTTTGTGGATTTAATGTCGGCTAATACGTCCGCGATTATAATAATCGGCCCGCCCGGCGCAATATAATAAGCGTTGTGGAATTATTGATAACGTCACCGTGGAAGGCCGGTCAAAGGTATGGTATCCGCATCAAAATATCGGCGCGTCGAGACTTGCCGAGCAGGTCAGGGGCAACAATCTTCCACCGGGGGAGTGCCGCCTTTGAAGATATAAACTATCAGGTAAACGGCATCGCCGACATTGGTTTCGCCGTCACCGTCGACGTCTGCAATGCAGACCGGTTCGGGCGCGGGGCCTTCTCTGAAAACATAGTTTATCAGGTAAACGGCGTCGCCGACATTCACCAATCCGTCGCCGTTGGCGTCGCCGCAGGGCCGCAGCAAAACCGTAATCTGGCCGCCGGTTACGACTGGCACGACCGCCTCGCCCAGCGCGGTCACGTACATCGACCCCGGTCCGGTCGGAAAGTCGCCCATCGTGATCGTCGCCGTCCCGACGTTCTCCGCCGTAAACGGCAACCGGGCGATTATGGTATCATTCGGTTGGAAGCCCAAGCCGGTCTGCTGGGGCACGTACGGACAGACATAGCCGGGGTTGCCGTCATAATTGACGCACAAATATCCGCCGCCGTAACTGAAGTTGTGATCCAGGTTCAGTATGGCGCTTCCGTCCCAATGCAAAGCCACCGACCAGATCGACAGCGGTTCGTCAAAAATTATTCTGACATCAACGGTGTCCTGGACGCCGACAAAAAGCGTTTGGTTCTCGATCCAGAGGGTATCGGGCTGGCCGGGGTCATTGTACAAAGCCGGCGAATAACTGCCACAGGCGCAGATATCGCCGCTATACCAGACGTGTCGAAAAAGGGTCCATAGGTCCCGGCCATCGACGTGTCGGTCACAGTTGACATCGGCGATATAAGGTGGCGACAGCGCTTCCTGACAACCGAAATACTGTTTCCAGAAACCCATCCAGTCGCCGATATTCACGCCGCCATCGAATCTCGTGTCGCCGATCTCATAATCGCAGGCGATATCGACAGCGCCCGATTGAAATTGGGGCAGGAAATCGTTGGTGATATTGTCGGATAATTTCAGGTTGCCGTAGGGCGAGAAGGTTATGGTGTCGAGTTGCACCTCTCCCCCAAACGCCGGGGAGAACCAGATATCGCACAATTTGCCGTCGCCGGCCGGCAGGGGATCGCCCGACGAAACGCTGAAACGAATGACGAAGGCTTCATAGGTGAAAGTATCGGTGACATAGGCGAAGCTTTCCCGTTCGGGCAGGACGGAGATATCTTCCAGCCGGCCGCCAGTGTATGAAATCGAATCAAAGCGCATCCAGCCGGAAGAGCCGTCGATTAATATCGGAATAAGAACCGATAGCAGGGCTTCATCGTTGTGGAGTGTCACTTGAACTGAAAGATCGTTGTAAACATCGCCGGAGACTGTCCCGATACGGACGGTATCGGGCAGGCCGGGGTCCTGGGCAAGGAGAGTTGATGCAAAGAGGCAAAAGGCCGCCAGGCAGTAACCGAGAACGTCGGTTCGTCTCGTTTTCATTTTATTCCCTCCCTGGGTGAGATAGGTTCCGGCGGCAGTGAGGCTCGGTACCTATTTTAAAATAGCATCGGTCG
This sequence comes from uncultured Ignavibacteriales bacterium, assembly GCA_964523575.1. Lineage (GTDB taxonomy): Bacteria > Zixibacteria > MSB-5A5 > GN15 > JAAZOE01 > DAOUTW01. The sequence goes on along the minus strand of CAZGAV010000044.1, from coordinate 21,682 downwards.
ATCGGTTATACAAGCGATTTCTGTATTCTCGAACGCCGGCCCCTAATCGGCTTCCATCGGCATGATAGTCAAAGGACTGTCGGGTTTAATAATTGTTTTGATATAAGGGCGACGTCAATACTAGGCAAGGCTTTGATAGCTTATGTCAATGTATGTATGGGAAAAATACTGAAAATCTATGTTGACTAATTTGTATTTTTTCATATTCTGTGTTATCGATGAAACGGCCTGAGGGCTTGTCGAGCTATTTACCCTCGCGCCGGCAACCATGAATCATGATCTGGGTAAGGGCCGATGCAAATCGTCAGTGTGTCCCGAGGCAGTCAAAGTCTGGGCAAGGAATTCGCCGGATATCTGGCGGACAAGCTGGGTTATGAATGTGTCAGCAGGGAGGATCTGCTGGAGGAAGCGACCCGGCAGAAAATCCCCGTCGGCAAGCTTGAAACCGCCATCATCAAACCCCACATTTATTCCGAACGGCTGGCGCTGGAGCTGGAGCATTACAAGGCTCTGGTGACGTCGATCCTGTGCGAGAAAGCTCTCGACCATGATATCATCTATCATGGCCGAACCGGCCATCTTCTGCTTCCGGGGGTCGATAACATTCTCAAAATACGGGTGGTTTGCGACATGGAACATCGCATCGCCCGGGTTATGGATGAATTGAACCTGTCCCGGAAAAAGGCCAAGCAGTATATCGACGCCGTTGAGGACGACCGCCGCCGCTGGGTCAAGAAGTTTTATAATGTGGATTGGGATGTATTCACGCTTTACGACCTCGTCGTCAACCTCACCGAGGTCAATGCCGCCAATTTCGCCTCGGCCGCCTGCGCTATGGCCCAATTGCCCGAATTTCAGGCGACGCCGGCCTCGGTCAACAAGCTCAAGGATCTTTTACTGGCTTCCCGAGCCCGCTTGATACTGGCCAAAAACGAGAAGACGCGGGATATGAATGTCAAGATCATGGCCGTCAAGGGCGTCGTCCATGTGACTTATTCATACAAGCAGGCCGAAAAGGCGAGTGAGATTATGGAGGCGCTACAGGCGCTGGTTGATGCCCGGCAGGTGGTCTGCACCGAAGCGCAGACGAACCTTCTCTGGATCCAGGAGTCGTTCAGCGCCGACGACGGGTCGTATAACGAGGTCATTTCGCTGGCCAATGCCTGGGATGCGGCCGTTGAAATCCTCAAGATGACGCCGAGCGAGTCGGAAGAACTGTCGGCGGCGGTCGAAAAGAGCGGTGAGCGGGGGCCTGAGACCTGGCGTCAGACCGGAATTATCGACGATCAGGACGATTATGATTCGGCCGAGCCGCCCGATGTCCAGAAAATTTGCGAGAGGCTGATCAACGACGGCCGTTCCGGCGGTAAACGGATACTCCAGGGGTCGCGACAGAACCTTCTCAACTCCATCGACCGTTCGGGTAAATATCGGTTGATAGTTTTCGACAATATGTTCCAGTCCAAGAATCCGGAAGCCAGGAAGCGGTTGGCGCAGGAATGGTCGAACGCCCTCTCCGAATCGTTGAAGACGCCGGTGATATCGCTCAGTGAACTTCGGGCACGATATCGCTTCGGGCCAAAGCAGATGACTAAGATGGCGATTTTCGGGCTATTGACTTTCCTGGTCGTATTCGCGGTATTTCATTTCGACCAGCCGATCATGAAGTTTTTATTGCAGCCGGGCACGGGGCCGAGGATATTGGCGACAATCTGCATCCTGGTCTTTATTCCGACCTTTGCGTTCACCTACAGCACCGTGACCAGTTTGTTCTTGCGAATGATAAAACTCGATTAAGGGAGCAACGGGATAAGCATGGGCGATTTATTCATACATATCACGGCCTCAAGTGCCATCCAGGTGATCATCCTCGGGTTTATCGGCGGGGTATTGAGCGGTTTTATCGGGAGCGGCGGGGCCTTCTTCATGACACCGGGCATGATGAACCTGGGCGTCCAGGGGGTCATCGCCGTGGGGACCAATATCACGCATAAATTCGGCAAGGCCCTGGTGGGCTCGCGCAAGCACGGCGAATTGGGCCATGTCGATAAGAAGCTGGCGATCTTCATGCTGATCACGGCTGTGGTCGGAATTCGGCTGGCGGTCTGGATTGCCACGGCACTGTTCGGTATCAGCGACACCCACGGCGAAAAAGGCGCGGCGGCGAACCTGTACATCAGCGCCGTCTTCGTCATCATCCTGGCCGGCGTGGCGGTTTCGGTTTTGATGGACGTCCTCAAGTCGCGTTCCGATAACGAATCGGGTCCGTCGAAGAAGATCACCAATTATCTGTCGAAACTGCGCCTTTTCCCGATGATTTATTTTCCGGTGGCCGATGTCCGGGTTTCGTTCTGGGCTTTGCTGGTGGTCGGCTTGTTTACCGGATACCTGGCGGGCACTATCGGGGTCGGCGGTTTTATCGGCGTTCCAGCCATGATTTATGTTTTCGGTATTCCGACCGCAGTCGCCGCCGGCACGGAGTTATTTCTGGCCATGTTCATGGGCGCTTTCGGGGCCATCAACTATGCTTTCGAGGGCTTCGTCGATATCCGGCTGGTGGTGCTTTTGTACCTCGGTTCCCTGCTGGGAATTTTTATAGGCACTTACGGTACCAAGGTCGTCAACGAGGTCATCATCCGGCTGGTGACCGGCATCATCATCCTCCTGTGCGTCATAAGCCGCATGATCGCCATTCCCATTTATATGGCGCAGTTGGAGATGATCGATTTCGTGCCGCCATCGGCCTATGGGCTTCTGAACGATATCAGCAAGTATCTGCTATACGTCAGCGGTATCGGCGGAGTGCTGGTCATCCTGGTCAACGTCGTTCGGGCCTATATCAAGCGGAAACAGGTTTACGCCACCCTGGTCGTCAAGAACGAATAAATTTCTTATGGGAGAGTTGCCCGATGAGTAAATCCAATCTGGAAATTTGCATCATAGACGACGAAATCGTGGTCTGCAAACGACTGCAACAGTTTCTCAGCAAAGCCAATCATTCGGTGGAGACGTTCGTCGACAGCCGCTCGGCCATCGAGCGCATCGACGCCAAGCGGTTCGATATCGTCGTGACCGATATCCGCATGGACAATATCGACGGCATGGAAGTCCTCGACCACATCGTCAAAAAAGGCGAAGACACCAGAGTGATCATGATCACCGGTTATGCTACGATCGAGATTGCTCGCGAGGCGCAGGCCAAGGGCGCCTTCGATTTTATATCCAAGCCATTCCGGCCGCAGGATCTGAAGGAGGTTATCGACCGGGCCGCGCAGGAAATCGGCTAAGATGGCCAGAGGCGGGCCCAAAAAAGCCTCCCTGTCGGATATCCTCCAGGACGGCCTGTCATCGAGCGACGACGGCCTGGCGCCGGGATCCGAAGAAGCCAAAATCAAGCAATCGCTTCTGGAACGTCCCCGCTTTTCCGTCAAAGCGCGTTTGACGCTCATGTTTTTCGTCTTTTTCCTCATCAGCGCCGCCGTCTCCATAGCCGCCATGCTGATGCTGTCGATGATAAACGACCGGGTGCGGTTTATATCGCTCGCGGACAAGTTCGCCAACGAAATCCAGTCGGCCCGACGGAGTGAAAAGAACTTCTTCCTCTACGGTTCCGACCTGATCGAAGTCCGGCAACACCTGGACAGCGCCAAGCTCATTCTGGATCAGGCGGCTCTCGAACTGGGGCATGTCGTCGGCCGCGAGGAAATACACAGTCTCCGGGCTTACCTGACCGAATACGGTGCCCTGGCCGATTCGCTGACGATTATCGGCGACGACGCGGCCTTTAAAAAATCGGTCGATTTTCAGATAATGGCGCAGTCATTGCGGAGCAACGGTTCCAAGCTGTTGGAATTATCGCTGGATATATCCCTAAAGGAACGGCAGTTGGTTTCGCGGACAATTGTCAAGGCCAAACGGGTTCAGATCACTTTGCTTGTGGTCCTGCTCGCCTTTTCGATATTCATCGCCTCATATATTTCGCGCCATATCATTTCGCGGCTCAGCCGGCTGTTGACGGCCACGCAGAGGTTTGCCCGGGGCGAATTCCTGCCGATCACGCCCAAGCGCAAATATAAGGATGAGTTCTCGCACCTGGCCATCGCGCTCAATCATATGATGTACGAACTGGATCGCCGCCAGAACATTCTGGTGGAGATGCATAAACTTCGGGCTATTGGCAATCTCACCGCCGGCGTCGCCCATGAATTGAACAATCCCCTCAACAACATCATCCTGACCTCGGAGATGCTGAAGGACGACTATCGCGGGTTGTCCGACGAGGAGTTACAGGATATGATCAACGACCTGGTGACGCAGGGACAACGCGCCCAGCAGGTGGTCAAGAACCTGCTCGATTTCGCCCGCGAAAGCGAAACCAAGATGGAGCATCTCGATATCGAGAAACTGATCGACGAGACCATCCGCCTCTCCAAAAACCAGATCAAGCTGAGCAAAATAGAATTTCGAGAGGAAATCGCCGAGAACCTGCCGCCTATTTACGGCGACCGGAAACTTCTGATCCAGGTCTTTCTCAATCTTCTGCTGAATGCCATTGACGCCATGCCGCGCGGCGGCGTCCTGACCATCCGGGTCGCCCGGGAGAAAATAACCGGCTTCTTATCCATCCATATCACCGACACCGGCACCGGTATTCCCAGCCATATTCTCAGTTCCATCTTTACCCCATTTTTCACGACCAAGCCGACCGGTCGGGGCACCGGATTGGGGCTGTCCGTATCGCGGGGTATCATCGAAAAACATGGGGGAAGTATCGAGGTGGAAAGCAAGGTCAATGAGGGGACGACATTTACCGTACACCTGCCGATTGTCCCGATCCCGGCCTGAAAATCATCGAGGGCGATTAATCGTGACCATAGACGCCTTTTGACAGGCGGCCCGAAAGCAGACGGATGTGAACGTCGCAATCGACCACGCCCTTGACTTTGGCCGCCAGATCGACGAGCATATCCTTTTGCTTTTTATCTTTCACGGCCCCTTTTAGAGTCACGGTGCCGTCGTTGGCGCTGACCGTTATCGGGAGATGCCAAAGTTTATCATCGGAGGCAAAGGCGGCCTTCACTTCGCAGGCCATCGACAAGTTCAGCAGTCGCCGCTTCGAGATTTCGGAGGTTTTGAATTCGTCCCGGTTGACCGCCCGGGTGATGAGGTCGCAGATCGTATCGAGCGTCATATTGGCCGTGGAGAAAGAGATGTCATAGAGCGAGGGATCGCGCCAATCCATGCCATAGGCGTATTTGACCCAGCGTCGGCGCTGTTCATCGATGTTGTTGATAAGTCGGCGGGCTTCTTTGGCGTCGATATCTTTTTCTTTCATGATGATCTTGATCCGGTCCTCGAGGGGAGTATCGAGGCGGGTCTTGAGAACATGGGGAATACCGGTCAGGAAAACCTGCCCGGCATAGCCATGGTAAACGACATTATCGTCTTTGACGGCGTCGATCAGGGCGCATTGGACGAATACAAAATAGCGTTTATGTTCCATAGTGAACTTCTGCCAGAGGCTGGGAGTGGTTTCCAGCTTTCTGAACAGGTCGTCTTCCATGATGTTGTATTTCCTGGCGCATTCGAGGATGACTTCGCGGCTTAACAGGCTGTAGCCCAGTTTGTCGGCCAGGCATTGGGCCAGTTTTTCCCCGCCGCTTTTGGTTCCCCTGCAGATGGTAACAATAGACATATGGTACTCCGGTATCAATTCGAATTCGGGCTTGCATGCCACCGCCGTCATCAGGCCGGGCCGCCTCTCCCAACAGAAGCATAGTAAATGCGAAATCGAGTGTCAATATATTTGACCGGGCTGGGGCGGAGATTTGATTTTAGCGCATAGCTGGATCACAACGTATCGTATCTTGTGGAGCGGGAGAGGGATGGCCCGAGTGAATGAAATTAGTCCTTGACTTAAGGTCGAACTCTGTCCACCTTTGGTTGAATCAAACAAGTCGTAGCCGGTCTGGGGCCGGTTGGGAGTGAATATGCCAGATTGCAGATATAGAGCCGGGATGCCCGAATCAGGTTCAATACCCGGTATTTATAATAAAGTAGAACAGGTCACCGCCGACTCCGGCAGGATGGGCTCTTGGATATAAAAAAGGTGCTTAGAAATTACAGTCGGCTCGGATTACCGATTTCACGTAAAGCCTGGGAATGGTTGGAAATGCCGACCCTGGTCGAGGCTCCATCGGCCGGGACGCCGGCGTCAGAAATATACCTTTTGCGCCAGTTGGCCGATCGCGTCAATATCAAATATATTCATAGGACGCAAGCGCCGCCCCCCATCCACGGCGGTCAATTGGCCTCGGCCAGTATCCTGGTCGATATCTGGCGTTACATTATCGAAATCTATGCCAACGAAGAACAGCCGCAGGTGATAACACGGGGTCTGGAATGGGTGGGCCGGAAGCATAGTCGATTCGTGGCGGATCAGCCGCCGAAATCATTCGTCAAGCTCTTCCCTCCCGACACGGTGCTCCGGGGCGCCCAGAATTCGGACGAGTATCACCGCCGGGCCGCCGAAGTGCCTTCCGGCCTCGATGTAGTAGTGCGCGAAATCACGCTTTTGTTTTTCTCGATCGCCAACCGGGCTTTTCGGCCTTTTCGGGTTTTGTACGACGACTCCGATCTGGAGCGGGAAGCACCGTATCTGCCGATGATGCAGGCCATGGGTGAATATTTCGCTTCTCAACCGGCTTTCGGGCCGGTCGGTCTGACTCTATTCGAATGCCTGTATGCGCCGATGCGGCACTCCCCCGATTCGCTGGAAGGACAGCTCAATTATATTCGGCGTCATTGGGCCAAATTTCTCCCTCTGGATCTTCTTGAAAGACTACATCTGGCGCTTGATATCCTGGAAGAGGAACAGGCCCTGCGGGGAATCGGCCCCGGCCCCAATTTGGCTTTGAGGTTCGACCGCGACGCTTATGGCATCAAACTGGGTTACGACGAACCGGCCGCATTCAGCCGGGACGCCGACTGGATGTCGAATGTGGTGCTGATCGCCAAGAGCATTTATGTCTGGTTGTACCAGCTGTCACGCAAATATCAGCGCGATATTCGCCTGCTGAGCGACATCCCCGACGAGGAACTCGACCGGCTGGCGCGCTGGGGTTTCAGCGGACTGTGGCTGATTGGTCTCTGGGAACGGTCGTCGGCTTCGCAGAAGATCAAGCGGATAATGGGTAATCCGGAGGCGATGTCGTCGGCTTATTCGCTGTACGATTATGTCATCGCCCATGATCTGGGGGGTGAAGAGGCCTTTCAAAATTTAAAGGATCGCGCCTGGCGGCGCGGTATCCGGCTGGCCAGCGATATGGTCCCCAACCACATGGGGATCTATTCCAAATGGGTTATCGAACATCCGGGCTGGTTCCTGCGCGTACCTCAGCCTCCCTTCCCGGCTTACCAGTACACCGGCGCCGACCTTTCGGAAGACGGCCGGGTCTGTATTCAAATCGAGGACGGCTACTGGCAACATCGTGACGCGGCGGTGGTATTCAAACGAATCGACAAATGGACCGGCGACGCCGGCTATATCTATCACGGCAACGACGGCACGAGTATGCCGTGGAACGATACGGCGCAGTTGAATTTTCTGATACCGGAAGTGCGCGAGGCGGTTATTCAGACAATACTCCATGTGGCGCGCAAATTTCCCATTATCCGTTTCGACGCCGCCATGACGCTGGCCAAGCGTCATTTTCAGCGGCTATGGTTTCCTCAACCGGGCGAAGGCGGTGCGATTCCCTCGCGGGCCGAACACGGCCTGACCCGGGAGCAGTTTGACGAATTGATGCCCAAGGAATTCTGGCGTGAGGTAGTGGACCGGGTGGCGCAGGAATTGCCCGATACCCTGCTTCTGGCGGAAGCATTCTGGCTTATGGAGGGGTATTTTGTCCGCACTCTGGGTCTGCATCGCGTGTACAACAGCGCCTTCATGAATATGCTGAAAATGGAAGACAACGCCAATTATCGGTTGACCATCAGGAATGTCCTGGAGTTCAGTCCGGAAGTTCTCAAGCGGTTCGTGAATTTCATGAATAACCCGGATGAGTTGACGGCTATCGAGCAGTTCGGGCGCGGGGATAAATATTACGGCGTAGCCGCCATGATGGTCACCATGCCGGGGTTGCCGATGTTCGGTCACGGGCAGATCGAGGGATTCGCCGAGAAGTACGGCATGGAGTACCGCCAGTCCTACTGGAACGAGCAGGTCGATGAGGAAATGGTGCGCCGACAGGAAACACAGATTTTTCCGCTTATGCGCCGCCGCCACTTGTTCAGCGGGTCGGCTAATTTTTCTCTGTATGATTTCAATACAACGGAAGGCTGGGTCGATGAAAATGTTTTCGCCTATTCCAATCGCGCCGGCGACGAACGGGCCATCATCCTGTACAATAACGCTTACAATACGACCCGCGGCCATATTCATACATCGACGGCCATCAATGTCGGCGGGGCCGATCATCCGCACCTGATTCGACGCCCGCTGGCTGAATCGCTGGGGCTGGAAGTCAGCGACAACGGCTATTATGTGTTTCGCGATTACCAGTCGGGGCTGGAATATATCAGACACAGCCGTCAACTGGCCGAGCAGGGATTGTCGGCCGAATTGCGCGGCTATCAGTATCATGCCTTCCTCGATTTCCGGATCATCCACGATACCGACGGTTCCTGGGGTGAGTTGGAGCGAAGACTCGGCGGCGGTGGAACGCCGAATATGGCGGAGACTCATCAAGAGCTGCATCTGGAACCGGTTTTGAGACCTTATCGAGCCCTGATGAATCCGGAAATGGTGCGCGGTGCGTTGGGCGATTATCCGCATTGGCGTGATCGATTCGAAGCGGCCGTCGGTGAGTTCTATGCATCGGTGAAGGGGTTCGTCGGCAGTTCCGCCAAGATTGAACCTCTGATCAAGCGATCAATGACGAGATTGGAAAATCTCGTCAACACGCAAGCCGAGGCAATAAAAAACAATGGGCAATCTGAAACAGCGGGCGATGATAAGGCGACGGAAAAGCCGATTTTCCCCGCACAAATTTATATCGCCTTCGCCTGGCTGACCATTGATGGGCTGGGCGAAATCGGCGTCGAAGGCGATCGGGAGTCATCTTCAGTTCTGGCCGTTCGGCGCGCCGATGAATGGTTGCTTCATAAAGTGATCCGGGAAACGTTCGAGGGATCGGGGGCCGACGGCGACAGCGCCTATTGGGATTCCCGATTGGTTCTGACGATGCTGGCGCATAGTGATTTGATTCCCGACAAGGGAAAGGCCGACCTGCGCGGTTCGTTCCGCAAAATACTCGTTGACGGCCCGATCCGGGAATACCTGCGTATCCACAGTCATAACGACGTTCTCTGGCTCAGCAAGGAGCGATTGGAACGGTTCATAGAGACTCTGATTCTGGTGAAGCGTCTTTCGGCTGTAAAAGGACGCGCCGGGGCCGATAAAAAAATGGCCGCTCTTGAAGCGGATGCCGGGCGGATATTGGATGCGGCCGAGAAGGCGGGGTATCAGGTCGAGCCGATGGTTGAATTATTGGGACCGAAAAAAACTGTTCGCAAGGTCGCTCGGCGTAAGAAATAATTCCAAATCAAGCCTACCGCAGCCCCGGCTTTGGCCGGCGGCTGATTCCTATTTTCTTTTTGGCCGATAATAATGGGTGCTATCGCCATTAAAGACGTCGGCCGCTTCCATGATGGTCTCGGAGAGAGTCGGATGCGGATGAATCGTGAGACCGATATCCGAGGCCAGCGCCGCCATCTCCACCGCCAGAACGCCTTCGGCAATTAATTCGCCCGCGCCGGAACCAACGAGGCCGACGCCAAGGACACGCTCGGTTTTTTTATCGATGATTAATTTGGTGACGCCATCGGTTCGTCCCAGAGTCATGGCTCGCCCCGATGCGGCCCAGGGAAAACGAACGATTTCGACGTCGAGCTTTTGTTCTTTGGCCTGAGTTTGCGTCAGGCCGCACCAGGCGATTTCCGGATCGGTGAAGACGACGGCCGGTATGGCATGCGGTTCAAAGGCGACTTTCTTTCCAGCAATGGCCTCGGCCGCAACACGGCCCTCATGCGAGGCTTTATGCGCCAGCATCGGTTCTCCGGCAACGTCGCCGATGGCGTAAATGGTCGGTTCGGCGGTGCGGCGTTGAGGGTTGACTTTGACAAAGCCCTTGCCGTCGATTTGCACGCCGGTGTTTTCGAGGCCGAGGCTTTCCGAATTGGGCCGGCGGCCGACCGAGACCAGGACCTTGTCAAATATTTTAACCTGCTCCTGACCGTCCTTGCTTTTCAATGTCACCCTGATACCGGTCTTCTCCTCCCTCATTTGCGTGACGGTCGTCTCCAGATAAACGGCATCCAATATATTTTCAAGGCGTTTGTTGAGGATCGAGACCAGGTCCCGGTCAACACCGGGGAGTAAGCCGGGCATCATCTCGACCACCGTGACTTTCGACCCCAGACTGGCGTAAACGGTGCCCAGCTCGAGACCGATATATCCGCCTCCAATGACCAGCAGAGATGGTGGGATATCATCGATGGCCAGCGCCGACGTGGAGTCGAGAATGCGGGGCGAATCGAGAGTCAACGCCGGTATCCGGGTCGGGCGTGAACCGCTGGCCAGGATGGCGTGTTCGAAATTCAATTGAAATTCGTTATTGTCGAGCGTCTTGATGTTCAGATTGGTTGCGTCAGTAAATTTTGCCAGCCCGCGAATATGTTCGACCTTGCGCTGTTTACCGAGATTGCCGAGGCCTCCGGTCAATCGCGCGACGACGTCTTCCTTCCATGCCCGCAATTTATCGATATCAATCTGCGGCGTTCCGAAGGTAATGCCCCAGTCTTTGGCTTCGCGCGATTCATGGATCAGTTTGGCGACGTGCAGGAGAGCCTTTGAGGGTATGCATCCGCGATAAAGGCAAACCCCGCCGGGATTCTCTTCGGGAGCGATCAAGACGACTTTGAGACCCAAATCGGCGGCCATGAACGCCGCCGCATACCCGCCGGGGCCGCCGCCGATGACGGCTACTTGAGTCGATTTATTTTCAGCCATATGGTTTCTCCTGCTGGAAAATGATTCATCGTTCCAGACTCAAAAGCAGTGGATGTTCGAGAGCATCGACTACCCAATGTAAAAACCGGGCGGCGTCGGCGCCGTCCACGATGCGATGATCGTAGGACAGGGCCAGCGGCAGGATAGTCCGCGATTCGATATGCTCGCCGATATGTCCGGGATGAGAATGAGAACGGCTGACGCCGAGTATGGCCGCTTGCGGCCAATAAACAATCGGCGTGAAATTGGTGCCCCCGATACCGCCCTGATTGGAGATAGTGAAGGTTCCGCCTTCTAGTTCATCGGGCTTTATTTTTTTGTTGCGGGTGCGTTCGCCGAGATCGGTCAGGTCCACGGCCAGTTCGCGAATGCTTTTCTTGTCAGCGTTGCGGATAACCGGAACTATCAAACCCCGGTCGGTGTCAACGGCGATGCCGATGTGATAGTAATTCTTGTAGATGATTTCATTGGCGTCGAGATCGAGGCTGGCGTTGAAACGCGGGAAACGCTGCAGGGCAGCGGCCAAGACCTTGACCAGAATGGCCGTGATAGTCAGTTTGCCGCCGGCTTGCAGAATCTGTTTTTTGTATTTAGTGCGGAAGGTTTCCAGTTCCGTGATATCGGCCTCGTCGAATTGAGTCACCCGCGTAACCACATTCCATGACTGGCTCATGGCGGCGGCGGTGAGAGTGCGAATTTTCGACATTTTTTCGCGTGTGATATCGCCCCAACGACTGAAGTCGGGCAATTCGGGATGAGCCCGTTCACCGGCCTTAAGGGCCCTGACCCCGGTCATCACTTTTTTGACATAGGCTTTAACATCATCGCCGCTGATGCGCCCCCCCGGTCCGGTGCCGGTGACTCGATTGATATCGGCGCCCAGCTCGCGGGCCAGCCGCCGCACCGATGGCGCCGCCGGAGCCAGCGCGCCCGAGGGCGGAGGCTCTTCGGCCGTTTCATCGATTTCTTCCTCAGTTGCCTCGGTTTCATCTTCGGGAACGGCTTCGGGTTTTTCCCCGGCCGGTTCTTCTTTCGGTGCGGGGGCCGGGGGTTCGGGCGTTGCTTCGTCCTCGCCGGCGACTTCGATTCTGGCGATCACCTGCCCGATCTTGACTTCGTCGTCAACCTTGACCAAAATTTCCGCGATGCGGCCTTTTTCGGGAGAGGGAATCTCGACCACGGCTTTATCGGTTTCGAGTTCGAGGAGCGGCTGATCGACAGCGACGGTATCGCCCACGTTCACCAGCACCCCGACCACCAGCCCCGATTCGACTTTCTCCCCGATATTGGGAATCTTGATGTCCTTGACCATGCTATGCCCCTATGCGTCAGGATTTGAGCGGATTGGCTTTCTCCGGATCGATCTGTAAATCTTTGGCGGCTTTTATGACCACTTTGGGATCGATCTTCTTTTCGCCGGCCATGGCCCCCAGCGCGGCGAAGGCGATATGTCGCGCATCGACCTCGAAAAAGTCCCTGAGGCTGGAACGCGATTCGCTGCGTCCGAAGCCATCGGTGCCCAGCGAAATAAACGGCCCCGGCACCCATTTGGATATCGTTTCGGGGATGGCCTTGATATAATCGGAAGCCGCCACAAAGACACCCCTTTCATCGGCCAGAGTTTTTTCAATATACGACAATTCCGGTTTGCCGTCAAAGTTAAGCCGGTTGCGGCGTTCGGTATCGATGGCGTCGAGATAGAGTTGCTTGTAACCGGTCGCACTCCAGACATCGGCCGCTACGCCATACTTTTCCTCAAGTATATTCTGAGCTTTAAGAGCCTCGTTGAGGATAGCGCCGCTACCGAACAGATGGGCCTTGATTTTGGCCCGTTTATTGGATGAACCGCGATACTTGTACAATCCCTTGAGAATACCCTCCTCGACGCCCTCGGGCATCGGCGGCATCTTGTAAAATTCATTCATGACGGTGATGTAATAGAAAATATCTTCCTTATTTACATACATGCGACGGATGCCGTCCTTGATGATTACGGCCAGTTCGTAAGCATAGGCCGGATCATAGGCGCGAAGGGTGGGCAGGCCGAAAGCCAGCATGTGGCTATGGCCGTCCTGATGCTGGAGCCCCTCGCCGGCCAGCGTCGTGCGGCCCGAAGTGCCGCCGAGCAAAAAGCCGCGGGCGCGCATATCCCCGGCGGCCCAGATAAGATCGCCGATGCGCTGAAAGCCGAACATGGAATAGAAGATGAAGAAAGGAATCATGGTCGTGCCGTGCGTCGAATAGGCCGTGGCGGCGGCCAGAAAAGACGACATCGATCCGGCTTCGGTGATGCCCTCTTCGAGGATCTGGCCGTCTGTGGCTTCTTTGTAGAAAAGCAGGCTTTCCTTATCCACCGGATCATATTTCTGGCCGACGCTGGAATAGATGCCGAAACGCCGGAAAAGCGATTCCATGCCAAAGGTCCGGGCTTCATCGGGGACGATGGGCACGATGTACTTCCCGAGTTTTTCATCGGCCAGGAGTTTTGAGAGCAGATGCACGAACGACATCGTCGTGGCGACTTCATGCTCACCTGAACCTTCGTAATATTCGGAGAAGATATCGTCGGGCGGCATGCTAAAATTTAAGGCCACGATAGTTCTTTTCGGAACATATCCACCCAGTGCTTTGCGGCGTTCGTGGAGATATTTCATTTCTTCGGTGTCGGCGGCCGGTTTATAAAAGGGCGCCTCGGCCACTTTGTCGTCGTCGATGGGAATGCCAAAGCGGCCCCGGAATTTGCGCAATTCTTCTTCGTTAAGTTTTTTCTGCTGGTGGGTAATGTTGCGCCCTTCGCCGGCCTCACCCAGTCCGTAACCCTTGATGGTTTTGGCCAGAATGACGGTCGGCGAACCCTTATGGCCGACGGCGGCTTTGTAGGCGGCATAGACTTTTTCCGGATCATGACCGCCCCGGCGCAGTTTGCGAAGCTGTTCGTCCGAATAATTCTTGACCAGTTCCAGGAGTCGCGGGTCTTTGCCGAAGAAATCTTTGCGGATAAAATCGCCATCGGAAACGACATATTTCTGGTACTGACCGTCGGGGACTTCCTCCATTCGCTGTATCAGGACCGATTCCTTGTCGGCGGCCAGCAGGGGATCCCAGTCGTCGCCCCAGATAACCTTGATGACGTTCCAGCCCGCCCCCCGGAAGGCGGCTTCGAGTTCCTGAATGACTTTCCCGTTGCCGCGCACCGGACCATCGAGGCGCTGGAGGTTGCAGTTGACGACAAAAATCAGGTTATCGAGTTCTTCGCGCGAAGCCAGCGTTATAGCGCCCAACGATTCCGGTTCATCCAGTTCGCCGTCGCCCAGAAAGGCCCATATTTTTTGATCTGAGGCTTTGATCAGATTGCGATTGGTCAGATAGCGGCAGAAACGCGCCTGATAAATGGCCATGATGGGCGATAAACCCATCGACACCGTGGGAAATTCCCAGAAATCGGGCATCAGCCACGGGTGCGGATAGGACGACAGCCCGCCGCCGGGTTTGAGTTCGCGGCGGAAGTTTTCCAGTTGTTCCCGCGACAAGCGTCCCTCGATAAAGGCCCGGGCATAGATACCGGGCGAAGCATGGCCCTGAAAATAGATAATATCGCCTTCCTGATCTTCGGTCCGAGCGCGGAAAAAATGATTGAAACCGACCTCATAGAGGGTAGCTGACGAAGCGTAGGTCGAAATGTGTCCGCCGATGCCGCTTTCCTGCCGATTGGCCCGCACCACCATAGCCATGGCGTTCCAGCGAACAATACTTTTTATCCGTCTTTCGATCTCGCGGCTTCCGGGGAAAGCCGGCTGTTTTTCGACCGGTATGGTGTTTATGTAGGGCGTGTTGGCCGTGAAATGAATATGGACGCCGTGCTGTTGGGCTCGCAGTTGCAGGAGACGCAGCAAATTGACGACCCGGTCAGGTCCCTGGTTTTGATAGACATAATCCAGCGAGTCCAGCCATTCGCGGTTTTCGTAGATGATCTGCTGGGCCAAGTCCGGTTTGTCTTTTTCCGCCATAGGCCGCTCCTGTGGTTTTGTATTCAAACGGGAGACGAGGAGATAAAATCTTCGCCCTCCCGGAAATTTCATGTCTTAAATAATTGATACGGATTAATCTATGATAAATGACAAGATAGATGCCACAAAAATCGGGCGCCATTCGTCACGGGCCGATTCTGATCTTCATGGATATCTGCGACGGATGCGCGTGATTATCTACTCGGCGTTTTGCGTCAGGATTTCTTCTATCAGTTTGACTTCCGGGATAATCTCCTGCTCTTTGGCCAGCATCAGGGCATCTTCGAGCCGGTCTCGCCCTTCTTTTTTGTCCTTGTCTGTTTTGCCGTGCACCAAAAGCACTTCGCCCAGAAGCGCCATGAGATGGATGGTCATCTGCCGGTTGCCGAGTTTTTCGATGCCGCTGTAGGCTTCTTCCAATTGTCGAAGACCAGTATTGAACAGTCCTTCGCAGGCGGTTATGGCGCCCAGCCCGGCATTGGACATAATCATAGCCGTTTTTTCGCCGATTTCACGGGCGATAGAAAGGGCCTTGGTGGCGTGGCTGCGGCATTGTTGATAATCCTTACAGTAGAAGCAGAGACTGACCAGCGCCAGATGGATGTGCGCCGTGTTTCGCCGCATATTGGCGTTTTCGGCGATATCCAGCGCCTGTTGATAATATTGCAGGGCGGCTTCGATATCGCGCTTGAAGAAGGCGGTTGATCCGAGTTGAACCAGAGCGTCGGTTTCGACCAGTGGATTTTTAATATCGCGGGCGATCTCCAGCGATTGCATGGCCGCACTCATGGAACCATCCATGTCGCCCAGCGTCAAACGCGCCTGGCTCAGATTGGCCAGCGCCAGGGCATAACTACTTCGGTCGCCCAGGGCATCGAACATCTTGCCGGCCGAATCCAGAAGTTCGGCGCCTTCCTTATGTTTGCCGTTCTGGAGCTGGATGAGGCCCATGTTGAGATTCTGTCGAGCCGACAGGGCCTTGTCCCCGATGCGCCCGGCGATGGTCAGAGCCTTCTCATAATGTTCATAGGCCTTGTCGAAATTGCCCCGGAAATAATAGACATTGCCGATATTGGAGAGGCATGACGCCTGCATGGAGAAATTATCCTCCTGCCGGGAGTGTTCCAGACATTCATCGTAAAGGCTCAAAGCCCGCTCGTAGTCGCCCTTGCGGGAATAAGCGATCCCCATACTTTTGAGCGCTTCGGCTATTTTTTCCTTGTCATCGAGTCGGCGGCTGATTTCCAGCACCCGGTCGAAATGAAGGATGGCTTCATCGAATTCTGCCTGCGGCTGAAGGATCGAAATCAATATTCCCAAGGTAGCGGCCTCGCCGGCCAGATCTTCCGTCTCCTTGTTGATTTTGAGGGCCTCCAATGCGAACTCCTTGGCCTGTTTCCATTGTGACTGCCGGGTGTGGAGTCCGGCCATCAAATCGAGCAGGTGGGCTTCGTCGGCCCGCCGATTCCTCTGGCGCGCGTCTTCCAGAGCCGAATCCAATTCCTTGGCGGCGCCCTCGAAGTCGCCGTTGTAAATCATGATTTCGGCGATACCCGCCCGGGCGGCCAGTAAACCGGGTTCTTCCCTCAGGGCCAGGTTATATAATCCCAGGGCAATTTCGACGTCGGACCGGTCCTTCTTGCGGCTGAAATGAAACTTGGCCTTGAGGTAATTTTCATAGGCGCCGGCATCCCGGATAACCGTCTTGCCCAACTGGGCTCGTTCGATAACCGATTGTTCCAGCTGTAAGGCTTCGCTGACGCCCGAGGCCAGATTCTTCTTGATCTGCGGGAGGTTGTCGAACGGTTCTTCCCATCTTTTGGCCCAGAGATTTTCGCCAGTGGCGACGTCGGCCAGGCTGGCCGAAATGCGGATGACATCGCCGGCTTTGTGAATTGAACCGTCGAGGATCAACCCGACATTGAGTTTTTCGGCCAATTCATCCAATTCGGCGTCGGAGTCCTTGTATTTCATGATGGCGCGCATTGAAGCTACCCGGATCGACCCTATCCGGGTTAAGTCAACGATCAAATCCTCGGTCAGACCATAGCTGAGATATTCATCGTCGGGCGATCCCAGGTTCCGGAGATATAAAACGGCCAGCGACCGTACCGCCGGTTTGAGGTCGGCCCGAGAATAAATCATGGAAGAGGCGGATCGCGACGGTTCTTTCAGCCGCGCGAGATCGTTTTTCAACGCCGTTGCGTTCTGATATCGATCGTCCGGGTTTTTGGCAAGGATTTTATCTATGATTTCCTGAAGTTCGGCCGGCAAATCGGGGCTTATCTCGGTCACTGGCCGGGGACGGTCATTGACGATCTTATACAGGGTAGCGGGAATATTGTCGCCGGCGAAAGGCAGTTTTCTCGTCAGCATTTCGTAGAACACGATGCCAAGCGAGAACAGGTCTCCCCGCTGGTCCGGCTGTTGTCCCTGCCCCTGTTCGGGGGACATGTAACTGATAGTTCCAATGGTCATACCGGCTTGTGTTAACTGGATGTCGCCCTCGGCTTTGGCCAGACCGAAATCCAGAATCCTGACCCGCTTGTTGCGGTCAAGGATGATGTTACCCGGTTTGATATCGCGATGGATAAGGCGGGCCTGATGCGCCGCCGCCAGTCCGTCGCAAATCTGAATCATGATATCCAGGCAGGATTGGAAGGTGAGGCTGTGGTCGTCGATCAGGTCGCGCAGGGATGTTCCCTCGACATATTCGAGGGCGATGAAAATCCGGCCTTCGTATTCGGCCACTTCATGGACGGTGATAATATTGGGGTGATTAAGCCCCGCCGCCAGCCGGGCCTCCCTCATAAACCTTTCGCGGAAGACGTTGTCGGAGGCGAAATTGGGACTCAGGAATTTCAGGGCGACCGACCGACCCAGCATTTTATCCCGGGCCAGATAGACCTCACCCATCCCCCCGGCACCCAGTTTCCGGGTTATGGCGTAATGCGATATTTCAGCGCCCGGCGCCAGAACCACGATGGCCCGGGTGATATCGCCTTGATCGTTATTGGCGTCCATCATGGATGAATTATCCCTCTATAGTCAACTTTTATACGAATCCCGATCAGTTTACAGCAAACAAAACCGGGCCGGGGCCGTTAAAATATTTGTATATTGGACTGAAATAGTCTATTATCGCAGGGTATTCGAACCATGCTTATCCGACCGGGCCGGGTGAGGGCCCGTCAGTCGAGTCCACAGATCACGTTGTTTGACTATTCAGGTGTTATCGTGAATCGCAGATTCAATCGCATGCGGACGTGATAAACTTTCGTTTTGGAGGATTACCTCGTGAAAACCGTTAAAATTTCCATATTCCTGGCGGTCATGGCGCTGGCGGCCAGTCTGGCGCTGGCCGATATTCCACAATTGATTAACTACCAAGGCCGAATCCTGGACGCCTCCGGGAGCACCGTCCCCGACGGTAATTATGATATCTCCTTTTCAATTTATGACGCCGCCACCGGCGGCGAGATGAAATGGAGTGAAATCCAGGGCTCGGTGCCCGTCACCGACGGTTTTTTCAGCACTGTTCTCGGTTCGGTCACGCCTTTGTCCGACACTGTCTTCGGCGGCAGTGAGCGGTATCTTGAAATCGGAATCGGCGGCGAGGCGATATCGCCCCGGATACAATTCACTTCCGGCGGTTATGCTTTTCGTATCGGGACCGTTGACGGCGCCAAAGCCGGTCAATTATCAGGCGCTCTCAAATTGTCGCCCGACAATTACGGCATCGAGGGCAACGCCATAACGGTCACTGACGTCAATAACGAACCGATCTTCCAGGTTTCCGTGGACGCCGCCGGTTTCAGCACGGTCTCCTTTTTCGAACCGGCCGATTCCAAGGATGCTTCGATTGCCACCTTGCAACGATCACTGGATATCGGCGTTTCCCCCACCGGATCAGCCTCGATCGGCTTTTATGATCCGGTCGATTCCAAAAATGGCGCCTTCGCCGTGCCTCGGAAGTCAATGGAATTATCGGTCGACGCCTCAGGTCTCGGTTCGGTGGCATTCTATGAGCCGGCCGATTCTAAATTCGGCCCCGATGCCACTCCCGTTAAAAAAGTGGAGGTGACCAAAAACGGGCTCATAATGTTTGGCATAACCGAAGGCGACACCAGTCTTTATGTCGATCCTAACGGCGATATTGTTGGTCTTGGCCAGATCACCATGGGACAGAACAGCAGTTCCGGCACGCAGACCTCGGTTCTGGGCTTTAACAACGATGCCTCCGGCGATTCCGCCTCCATCGGCGGCGGTTCATATAATGTCGCCTATGGGACCAGCTCGGTGATCGGCGGCGGATTCAACAATACTGCCCAAGGTGCCGGCGTCACTATCGGCGGCGGAGCCATGAACAGCGCCTCGGGCCAATACGCCACGATCGGTGGTGGCCTTAATAATTCGGCGATGGGTGATTATGCCACCATCCCCGGCGGGGAGGCCAACCGAGCTGACGGTTTTTATTCCTATGCTGCCGGACATCGCGCTATCGCCGGTTTCAACGGGTCATTTGTATGGGCCGACCAGAAAGACGAGGATTTCGCATCGACGGCTGAGGATCAGTTTATTATTCGAGCCGACGGCGGGGTTGGTATCAATACCGACAGCCCGGCCGGAATTCTGGACGTTGTCGGCGATCCCGGCGACAGTTCCGTAAATCTCCCAGAGGACGCGATTTCGGCCGGCGAGATACTGGACGAACCGGGGATATCTTCCGAGCGGGTATCCGGATTCATTAGTCTGCCGCAGGGCGCCGCGTCATTTCAGGATGTTGCAGTGACGACGATTACCATACCAGCGTCCGGATATATCATGGTCAACGGCATCGGAACGCTGGAAGCGTATGGCACCTCCAAGGCTAACCAGATTTATGCCCAGATCGATGAGATGGCCGGCGGCAATCTGAATGATCCCTATTATGTCATTGTCGGGGCCGGAGATTATGATACGCCCAGCAGTGTCCATTATTTCTCTGTTTCGACTCAGCGGATATATTTCAAAGAAGCCGGGACTTACGAATTCCGGATGGAAATGCAGGCGAAACCAAGTAACAACAATGATGCCGTGAGCACTATTCTAAACCCGGTGGTGACGGCCGTCTATTTCCCGACCGCATATGGCGAGGTTACCACTACAGTGGCCGGCTCCAATTCGGTCCGATAGGGGAGGCGGGATGATACTGGAAAACGGAAATATGGTCGAGAGAGATCGGGCGATCTTGTTGAAGGCATCCAGATTGACGCATGTGGCAGTCCTCGCCATCATGCTGGTCATCCTGGCGGCCCCTGATGCTTCGAGTAAGGCGAGGGTCCCGATAGCCGGGCATACGAAGCCTGGGACGACTTCAGCGGAGAACCCAATTCCCATTTATGAATATCAGCGATTGATGGAATCGACGACGAATGAAGCGACCGCCGGAGAAAAAATCCCCTGGCAGGTGCTTTCGGGCGGTGGTTTGCTCAATGGAGCTTCGGCCAGTTATATCCACAGCGGCGCAGTCGGCCAGACAGCTGTGGGTCTTGGACAGGCCAACGATTTGATTTTGGTAAGCGGCTTTTGGCAAACCGCTCCTGATGGTAATATGAGTTGTTGTGACGTCCCCGGCGACGCCAACGACGACGGTTCAGCCGACGTCGGCGACGCCGTCTTTATTATCAGCAATGTCTTCAAGGGCGGCCCCGATCCCAATTGTCTGGAAAAAGGGGACGCCAATTCCGATTGCAATATCAACGTCGGTGACGCGGTGTTTTTAATCAATATGTGTTTCAGCGAGGGCCGCTTGCCGACCTGCAACTGCAACCAATAACTATTAGCGGCGCAAATGGATACACGGGCACGGTCATCCCCTCATGGTGGGTGACCGTGCGATAGAGGATGCTTATGCGGCGCCCGCAAACTGATGGTATCATCGACTATTAAATTACCTCTATTTTTCGCTTGACAATTCCTCTCCCGTTGTGAAAATTGTCGTCATAGGGATAGAAGGAGTAGTGAAGGCATCACTAATCAATCCATCCTATGTTGGGGCGCCCATAAACTGGTTTATGGGAGCATAATATCTTTTAATCATTATTAAACGAGGGAGGGCTCTATCCATGAGACGCCAATTGCTCACGGTAACGCTGATCCTGGCCTTGTGTCTGACCGGATTTCTGGCCGCCGAAAGCGGACGGCCGCCGGTTGACAATTCGGCCGACACCTTCATACCGGCCGGCGGTCCGGACCGGCAGGTTCAAATCGAGGAAGGCTGGAATGAAGAATGGATCGAATCGGACGCACCGTCGGTCACTTTCAAGGAATGGCAGGAAAGCACAGCCGAAAAGACGCCGTTTACCATTACCCTGATCAGGCAGGTCCAGATAATCGATCCGTTCGACCCGCCGCCGACACGCGGCACGGTCCTGATTGTCGTAAACTCCACCCTCTATGGCCAAATAACGACTTCCATCGGCCAATATTCTCAGGATATCCGAGCTGACGGTTACCAAACCTTAACCTACGTGACCCTCGGAGGCACGCCCGAGGATTTGCGTAACTGGCTCTACGGACGCTATGTCTCCCTCAATAATGTCGTCGGAGTTTCACTGGTCGG
>CAZGAV010000043.1:25455-28222 GCA_964523575.1 uncultured Ignavibacteriales bacterium | reverse complement strand
AACCTCTGCCGCGATGCTGATGCAGAAATGGGAAGAATATAACGCCACTGTCACCGTCTGCCATACCGGCACAGCCGATATTCCGGCCGAAACCCGGCAGGCCGACATCCTGATCGCCGCCATCGGGCGCGCCAATTTCGTGACTGCTGACATGATCAAAGATGGAGTCGTGATCGTCGATGTCGGCATTAACCGGGTCGATGACGCCGAAGCCGAAAAAGGCTACCGGATTTTCGGCGATGTCGATTTCGATGGTTGCGCCGAGAAAGCCTCATTGATCACGCCGGTTCCCGGCGGAGTGGGCCCGATGACAATTGCGATGCTTCTCTATAATACCGTCAGAGCCGCCAAAATATTATCTCAGAATAATTGATTAGGTCAATTATCTAAAGTAATACATTAATCGGAAGAAATTCGAGCCGATAATTACTGATTTCCGATTCAACCGTCCCGGGTTTGCAGTTTTCAAGGAATCATCTGACTGGATTTGCCTAATAAATGCAAAGATCTGCACAGGCAAAACCGCCGCGTTATTTAAATGAAAATTCACTCTCTGATATCGATTCCGACCGCCTTTCTCTCGACTTTATAACGCCTTATTTGATAGTAAATTAGGGTGGTCTCTAAGGCTGATGGAAGAGGTTTTATGACATCATAAAAGAGAATAAATCCGATTGCCCTGATCACGGATTTGGGGCATACCATTTGCTTGTTTGCTTACCTTATGGAGCCACTATATCTACTGAGCACAATGAAAAAAAATTTACTTGCCTTCATACTGATTATTTCAGCCATCTCAGCCGCCGCCTCAGCCCAGGAGCCGGGCATCACTTATCTGGATGAGCCCTATGCCAATATAAATCTGGCCTTCGATCAGGCCGCCTGTCCGCCGGTCCCGATTCCGCTCGAGAATATAACCGACTCCTTATCTGACTATATGGTCGGCCATACCGCCATCCATCAGGTCGGTTTCCAATTGCCGCATTTTGAGGGCTCTCCGACCGGACTGCTTCGCGGTCGCCAGGTTGTAGTCACTTTCCCGCCGGAATTCAATGTCAGGACCATTACTTCCGTTTCCTATTTCGACACCGATGACGCCGATGATCCCCGGATCGACTGGATTTTCGTTTATGCCCATTCACTGGTTGTCCGGTTCAAGGACAAACTGCCGGGACCATCGTATCCCCATTTCGCGTACCTGACTATCCGATCTCTGGATAATCCAACTGTCGCCGATGACTTTCAGGTCATCGTCCAGGTCGATAATCTGCTTATGCAGACTATCGCCGGTCCCGGTTTCAGCGAACGATTTTCGATCATCTCCGGCCAGGTCCAAAGCCTGACAATTTCTCCCAGCCAGGATACGACTTTGCGAGCCGGCGAGGGGATCGCCTTTGAAGCCACGGCCGTCGACCAATACGGCAACCCCATTGAAACCGGCCGGGTCGAATGGTCGCTTGACCCCGATCTTGACAGCATCGGCCGCTTTTATGGATCGTTTTTTCAGGCTACTACCACCGGCGAAGGACGGGTTGTGGCCCGTGTCGATAATCTCGAAGCCCGCTCCGGCCTTATCACCGTTTTGCCGGGCGAAATCGCTTCTCTTAAAATAGAGTTGGATGAAACCCAGTTTGTCGGAGTGCCTTTTATCGGTGAAGATTCCTATGTGCTGGTTTATGACGAATTCGGTAATCTCGTCACCGATTTCAATCAAAGCGGCCTTCAATTATCCGTGAGCGTCGACGGCGGCAGTATCAGCCCCGATGTTCTTCCCTCCGAACAATTCGTCAATGGCATCGGCGTCCTGTACGGATACGTTTATTCTGGCAATCCCGGTCGCGCGACTCTCAGAGTCACCGACGGCGGCGATATCGAAGGAACCAAAGATTTCTACGCCAACGGCCTCTATGCGGAATTCGACGACGGCTACCATCTGCCCGAATGGCTCTTGAAAGATTGGAGTTTCAATGTCCGCGGGGGTCTCTGGAATCCTGCCAATCTGGCGCCGATCAGCGTCGAGATTGAAGCCGGTTTCTTAAGCGGGGACGCCTCTCCGGCGCGCATTCTGCCTCTGCGTTATTGCACCCCAGCGCCGTTCGGAGCCGCCGGTTGCCGCTTTGGAATCGACCAGCTGGCCGATATAACGCCCGGCGTATATGATTTCAAAATCATACTACGGGCCGCCTACGAACTTCCCTCCGGCATGGATACGGTAACCACCGAATGGACCTATACTCAGACCATTCCGGTCGATGATTTTGTCCCCTTCAGCTATGAAGCCGTCGATTTACCGGCCACCGGTTATGCCGGCGAATATACCGATTCCGGCCAGATAAAATTATCCAACGATAATACTATTGACGGCTCGATAACTATGGCAACCGGACTGGACATCAAATCCAATGAGATTGAACGGGTCATCGGTAGCAGTTCCTTCATCTATGATTGGGAACCGGAAAAACTTATTGATCTCGAATTGCAGTTTTACCCCGAGCTGCAACCCGGTCTCTATGACTATGCCGTCAGAACCAAAGCTTACTACTATTCGTCCGACAATAGCTGGCGGATAGGCTATTACAGCGAAACGCCTCTCGATGCTCAAATCGAAATTACAGCCCCGGCAGAAAAAGCTATACGCCTGGTTTCGGTGGACAATGGGGCCGTCAACGCACCCTATGTCAACACCGGCCAGCAATTCATGATCCATGCCGTCTTATCCAATCTGACAGATTATACTCTGCCGGGCCCCTTCACTCTGGAATTGAAC
>CAZGAV010000043.1:0-25355 GCA_964523575.1 uncultured Ignavibacteriales bacterium | reverse complement strand
ATCGACAATTACGCGGTGGCGGTTATTCAGACCCCGGCCAGTGTCAACCTCGCGGCGGAAATTTTGTATCATCCCGGCCCCGTCTCGATTCTGGGTTACGGCCAGCCTTTTGAAATCAAGGGCTCGTATATCAATTCCGGTCAGGCGGCTATCGATGGAGGCACGCTCATCCTCGATTATGGCGGCCCGGGCGATTTCGGTCTTGATTTCCCCAGCGAAAAGGAACTGGATACGGTCGTCTCCTGGCCTCTGACCGCTCCCGATGAGGCCATCACTTCCAGCTTCAATGTCGCTCTTGGCGCGGCTCCGGTTGATCGCAACACCGGCCAGCCGGCCATCGTTTCGGATACGTCGATTACCCTCGACTTCAAGGTTATCCCTGCCAACACCCGATTGATTATGGAAGCTGAAGGGTTCAGTACCCGGCCGCTGGAGCGGGGTTTACCCGGTAAGCTGTTCCAGCTGACCATGCAGAATACCACCTCCGATTACCGCAACACTGTGGCTCTGGAACGCATTCGCATTCAGATGATTGATCGCGACGGAAGAAATATCAATCCCGGAGATATTCTCGACAGCCTGTCAAGCGCTAATACAAATTTCTTTCTCAATGGTATCCGGGTCGGATCACCGTCCTGCAATTTCGATGGCGTCTATTATAACTTTTCGGACATAATCATCCGGGCCGGCGAGGTCATCAACCTTGAGTATTTTTTACAGCCCAGGGCCGACGCCAAACTCGATTACTTCAACATTCGTCTCGACGGAAGCATGATCAATGCCGTCATCAGCGAAGGCCCCCAGGCCGGACAATCGGTGGCGGTCGTCGGCCTTCTGGATCGAGCTTTCGAAATCAACCTTCCGCAGTCGATTATTCCCGAGGAATTCGCGGCCTCCTTCAAAAATTACCCCAATCCGTTCAACCCCATGCAGGAATCGACGGAAATCAGATACAACCTGCCCTATGATTCCGATGTCGATATCCACATCTATACTGCGACCGGGGAAGAAGTCCGGCATCTGCATTTTGACGCCGGCGCCAATGGCGGCCGGGCGGGATTGAACGCCGATATTTATTGGGATGGCCAAAACGGTCATGGCGACATGGTTCTGAACGGCATCTATATCGCCCACATTGAGGCCGCTACCAGCGGCCTGACGGCGACCGTCAAAATGGCGGTGGTCAAATGAGACGGAAACTGATAATATTCGCGGCCCTGGCGCTCATGTTAATACCTTTCCGGGTATGGGCGGACGATGACGGCGGCACCGAATCTGTCTTCAGTATCGGCGCCGGAGCCCGAGCCATGGGGCTGGGAAACGCCTACACGGCTTTGGCCGAGGACGCCACCGCCGTCTATTACAATCCGGCCGGTCTGCCGTTCCTGTCCTCCCAGCAGATTTCCTTTTTGCATACTGTTCTTTTCGCCGGAACCGTTTATGATTTCGCTTCCTATGTTTACCCGCATAGCGATATCGGCGGCTTCGGCATCGCCGCCATGCGAATCGGCACCGATGATATCGGACGGCGCGACCGAATCACCGATTTGGGCCGGTTCAGCGCCAGCCAGATGCAGTTTCTCATCTCCTTCGGAAGACGGATCGACGAACATTTTGCCGCCGGCGCCACCCTCAAACTGGCCCATCATTCGATTGATGATTATTCCGCCTATGGCTACGGTCTCGATGTCGCCGGTCGCGCTCTCCTGACTGAAAAATTGCGGGCCGGATTCCTTTTTCAGGATATGATCGGGGCCCGTATGAGAATGGCGACGTTCCGCGAAAGAACGCCTTTTACCTTCCGTACCGGTCTGGCTTTTGAAACCGGAATCGAGGATTCGCCCTTCACCGGTGTCGCTTCTCTGGATCTGGATAAACCGGAAAAACGAAATGTCAAACTCCGCGCCGGTCTTGAAGTACGGCATACCTCCGGTCTGGCTCTGCGGGGCGGCTATGACCGCGACAATTTCACGCTTGGTATGGGACTAATCTACCAGCAACTGACTTTCGATTACGCCTACAAATTTATCGACAATCTCGGCGACAGCCATCGCTTCTCTCTCAGTTTCAGCTTTGGCGCGACCAGCAAAGAACGTCAGATGCGGCAGGCCGAGGAAGCCAGCGAACGTCAGGCCTCGTTTATTCAGGCTGACCGTGAAGCCTCCCTGCAGAGGGAGATGAAACTGGCCGACGACTATTACAATCAAGGCCAGCTCGATTCGGCCCTGGCCGCCTATTATCGGGCCGATGCCTTCGCCGATTCCAAAACCAAACGTTATATTGACGGTCGCATCACCGGTATTCGCCATCTGCAGGCGGAACAACAGCCTATGGGCGCAGTCAAAGACGCCCGGGCCGCCGAAATCATCCGCGAGGCGACCGGGTTGATGGAAAAGGGGGCTCTCAAAGCCGCCCGTGATGTCGTCGATGCCGCCATTGCCAACAAGATCGACGCCGCCGAATTGTTTGTCCTGCGCCGAGAAATCGCGTTCCGCATCGATGAAGATGTCAAGACCCTCATGGAGGCGGCCGGACAGTCTTTCGATCAGGGCGATTATATCGACGCCTATAACCAGTACAACCGGGTTCTGGCTCTGGCCCCCAACAACACTGCCGCCCGAGACGGTTCCCGAGCCGCCAAAATCCAGATCGATATCGCCCAGCATCTGAAACTGGCCATGGATTATTACGACCAAAATCGCTATGTCCTGTCACAGCGCGAATTCAATACCGTTCTCCAGCTGTCCCCCGGAAATGAAACGGCTCGAAGATATCTGCGGATGATCGAAGACAGCCTGCGCGATACCGGCACCCAGGCCGAAAAAGACCTCCGCCAGGATCAGGAAATGTGGCAGATCTATCTTGAAGGCGTTGAGGCTTATCGCGCCGGCGATTTCAAACGAGCCATCGAACTGTGGGATAAGGTCCTCAGCAAATATCCCACCGACAAAATGACGCTGGAAAACAAGAGGCAGGCCGAACTGCGGGTCAAGGATTAAACGATCGAGGGCAATCCCGTAATGGTCAATTACTACATATAGTCATATTGAGTTTGTCGGGCCGCATCGGTCAAGGCCGGTCGGCCCGATTTTTTTGTTTGCACTAATCCGAATTGTACTAAATTAAAGTATGTTCAAGAAGCCGATTCGCGAGACGGTGGCGGCCTTCCCGGCCGAAGAAAGCCAGCTGGCGGGCCTCCGCAAGACGGTCGAGGAAATTTGCTCTCAGGTCAGTCTGACAACCAGGGAATTGAACAATATCATTCTCGCCGTCGAAGAGGGCGCCACCAATATCATCCGCCATGCCTACCTTTTCGGCGAGGGTGAAATCCGTCTCAAGGTCGCGATCTTCAAACACTCCATCGTCTTTTCCCTCTTCGACACCGGTAAATCGTTCCAGCCCCCCGACAGAACTAAACTTGATCTCAAAAAAATGGCCGACACCGGCCGTAAGGGCGGACTCGGATTCTACCTTATCAACAAAGTCATGGACCGGGTCGAGTACTTTTCCCTTGAAGGCGAGAACGAACTCCGCCTGACCAAATTCCTCAGCGAACGAGGTGAAACGGAACTCGAGTGGAGCGGCGGCGTTTCCCTGCGTGTCAAATTTTCCGCCTGGACCTTCCTGATCATCCTCATTCTCGTGGCCGGCGCTTATATTTATATCAACTCCCTGTCGCGGGAATACATCCAGTCCCAACTGGATAAGATGATCGATGCCCTCTGCAATTCCATCGCCTCGCAAGCCGAGGGCTATATCATCAATCAGCGCTCCGACGTCGAATTCGACGAACTGGTGGTCTCCTACCAGCGGGCCAACGATGTTCTCATGTCGATCGTGATCCTCGACGACCGGAATGAAATTCTGGCCGATTCCCGGGGCCCCAGCCTCCTGCACACCGTTTACGACCCCAAAAAACTCCAGCTGATTCGCGAAATGGGGTCACCCGAAATCGGCGGCAAAATCGGCGGCGGGACTTTCATCACCCGCAAAATCGGGCGGGGCGAAAACCGCCTCGGCACCGTCATCATGGAATATTCTTTGCAAAGCATGGAATACCAGATCAGGCGGGCGCGGCAGATCGTGCTCATGATAACCGGCATCGGATTGTTGATCGGCATCACCGGAATCTACCTGCTGTCCAACTATTTCGTCCGGCCCATCGGCCGCATCGTTGACCGTGTCCGTCGCTTTTCCCAGGGTGACCTGGAAAGCCAACTACCGCTGGTCGGAGCCGGCGAATTCTATGAAATCTCGCGCGCTCTGAACGAGCTGATCATGCGTATCAGGCGCGACCGCAAAAATATCGTCGAGCGGGAAATCCTCCATAAAGAAATGCAGATGGCCGAGGAAATACAGAAGGCCCTGATTCCGACCAGCCTGCCGACGGTTATGGGATTCGATATCGGAACCATCTACAAGGCCGCCCGGATGGTCGGCGGCGATCTGTTCGACATTATTCAGATGGACGATCATACTTTCGCGGTGGCGGTCGCCGACGTTTCCGGCAAAGGCGTCCCGGGATCTCTGGTGATGTCGATGGTGCGGACTGTCCTCCGGCTGGAATCGAAGGAAAATCGTTCGGCTCGAAAAATCCTCATCAAGGTCAATGATTTCGTCGCCGACGATATCAAACAGGGAATGTTTGTCACCATCCTGCTGGCCGTCATCGATACTCGCTCCGGAAAAATCAACTTTGCCTCGGCCGGACATAATCCGATCATCCATTTCGACAGCGAGAAATGTGAAGCCGCCTTCCTCAACGCACCCGGCATGCCGGTCGGGATCAAAGCCGAACAGGTCAATTTTGCGGAAGCGATGAAAACGGCCGAGATTACCCTCAGAGAAAATGATTTCCTGCTGATCTATACCGACGGCGTCACCGAGGGGAGAGGCCGGCACAAGGACGCCTATGGTACCGAAAGGATTATCGAAATTATCAAGGAAAACACCGATAAATCGGCAGCCGAAATTACCCGGTTGATGGAATCCGATATCATCCGGTTTGTGGGCAAGGCCGATCAGCATGATGATATCACGATGGTCCTCCTCAAACGCACCGGCGCCGTTCAGAATATCGACGGCAACGGCGACCGCGGCCACAGCCAAGAAAGCAACCAAACCCGGTCTTCCTCTGAAATCAATTCGGTGACTTTGCGCCCCGATCAGGGCACAACCGCCAAAGAATGACGGCCGATTCGATTTCCCCTTTACCGGACATTTTCATCAGCCCACGACGCTTCCCATCGGGGCGAAGATATCTGCTTATGGAATAAGAGTAAGTCGTTGAAGTTTAATAGTATGAATGACAGAATCCGACCTGCTTGATCATAGAAGACCCCAAGATTTATGTTGACAAATCGCATCCGTGTATTATTCTGAAAATAGGAATCTATAGCCAATCATGTGTTTTGCATTTTTAGCTCTTCGTTGGCCGGGGAGGTCGTGGATAGCCTGTATATAAATATCATTCTTGTCGTATTGGTGCTGGTTTTGGCGGCGCTTCTGGTTCAGCGACAGAGGCAATTGAAGCTGTCCCGTCCGCCGGCCGACCTCGCGGCATTGCTGGAAAACCTGCGCCGCAATTTGCTGTCCAGCCGCAATGAAGGCAAGATTCAAAAAATTGCCAGCCAACTTTCGGATATCCTGGTCAATAATCTTCAGTCGGACCGGATTCTCTTTCTTCGCAAACAACGCCGCTTCATGGAACTCAATTACGTCTATGGCCTCAAGAATATCCAGCGGACCCAATATCGCCTCAAACTGACCAAAGACCTTATGGATCGACTGGTCGATGGCCAGATACTGAAAGACCCCGCCCAATTATCGAATGTCCTGAGTCCGGACATGGTCGAACTTCTTAAGTCTGAAAAATTCAATCTTGCCTTTCCGATTTTCTGGGCCGAGAACCTGTTCGGAGTGTATTTCATCAGCACCCGCCTGCCGCTGGATCATCCCATGATCAAAACCTTCCTGCTGTTTCTCAATCAGAATCTGTCGGTCTCCTATCACATCACGCGGCTGGAATCGACCTGCCAGATTCTGGAGAGGAAGGTCGAAAACGATAAGAAGACAATTCAACGACTCGAAAACGAAAAAAGCAAAGCCGAACAGAAGGAAACCGAGGAAGATCCCGGCCACCTAATCGAAATGTTCGGTCATCGCAAGGTCGAAGAACTGGTCGCCAATCTCTTCGACAAGGTGCGCGCCGGTCTCAAGGCCGAAAAGCTGGTTTTCGTCAGCCGTCCCAATCCGCGAGGCGGCGGCGAATTGAAATATATGCTGGGCGTCAATCAGAAAAGTGTCACCTTCGACGTTGACGAATTTCAGGGGATTTTCGGCAAACTCCAAAAGCGCCAGGTCTATACTCTGGCCCAACTGCGCGAATTGACCGGCAATGAAAACCTCGCCGATCACCTGAGCCGGGAAAAGATGGCTTATCTTTCGACGTTCTCTCTGGACGACAATGAGCCGGGAATCCTGTTCTGGGCCGGTAAGGAAACCGAACGCGAGGTAGAGAACCGGATGTTGTCGCGTCTCGAACGGGTCGGCCGACGAGCTCTGGTCAATGCTCGGGAATTCGAGCGGATCGAGGAAATGTCGTACACCGACGGTCTTACCAATCTCTATAATCACCGCTATTTCACCAAACGCCTTAACGAAGAAATTCAGCGCGCCATTCGCTATAATCGTCGGGTGGGTCTGCTTCTGTTCGATATTGACGATTTCAAACTGTATAACGACAATTTCGGTCATCAATGGGGCGATGAATTGTTGCGGCGCATGGGCCGGACTCTGGCTCAATCGCTCCGATCAATCGATATCGTCGCCCGTTATGGAGGCGACGAATTCGGTATTATCATGCCGGAAACCGACCGGGCGACCTGCGGTGTCTTCATGGACCGCCTGCGCCACGCCATTTCCGCCACCGATTTCCGGGATCAGGTCAACGGCTTCGAAGGCCGCATTACCATCAGCATCGGTAGCGCCATCTATCCCGACGATGCCGACAGCGCCGACCGCCTCTTCTATTGCGCCGATAAGGCTCTTTTCCGATCCAAAGCCGACGGCCGCAATCGAAGCACTATTTTCAGCGAAGAATTACTCGAATCCGACCGCGGGAAGTAGTCTCTATTCTTAATCAAAAACGCCCCCTTTCACGTATAAACTCAGATAACAATAGCCATCTATCGGGCTCGTAATTGCCCTTGACATAGCCTTTGAAAGGGCTTAAATAGTTGTTAATTAATGGGAAAAGAGGTCGATTTTAGTAATGAGAAGGACTGCAATCGGCCGTATTTTAAGGATAAGTAGATGCAAAACCCGACCAGGATGATGGGTATAACGGCGGCCGTGATTATGGCCGTCATGGCCTTGGCCGGCCTCGCCTCGGCCGACGAATATATCATCGGCCCCGAGGATGTTTTGAGGATCAGTTTCTGGCAGGATCCCGATCTGGATCAAACTGTTGTCGTCCGGCAGGACGGCAAAATCACCCTGTCGATCATCGGTGAAATAACCGCCGCCGGTCAGACCAGCCGGGAACTCTCCACCAAAATTCAGACTGACGTCTCCCAGTATAACAAAAAAATCTCACAGGCAACCGTCACCGTGGTCGGTTTCAACTCGCAAAAAATCTTCGTTTCGGGTCAGGCTGTCAATCCCGGAAAAATGACTTTTGAAGTCATCCCCGATCTCTGGACGATTATCAAAGAAGCCGGCGGCGCCACCGAAGCCGGCGATCTTACGCGCATAACCATCATCCGCTCCGAGGCCGACGGCGCCGAACGGATTACCGTCAACCTCATCGAGGCCATTGCCAACGGCACTATCGACCGTCTGCCCAAATTAAAAAGCGGCGATACCATCGAAATTCCCAAAATGGCCGGCGGCGTTCCCGGACGGCAATTGACCTCCGACTTTTCCGAGCGTAAAAATCTCTACTATGTCCAGGGACAGGTGCGCTCGCCGGGCACGCTGGCTTATGAAGACGGCCTCGATCTTTTCGACGCCATCGGCGCCGCCGGCGGCACCACCGAAATGGCCGACCTGAATAAAGTCCGCATCATCAGCAAGATCGGCGGCGGCTCATCGGTCCTGACTGTTAACCTGAACAAGTACCGCCGGGAGGGTCAGGCGCGCCGGGTGACGATTAAGCAAGAGGACACCATCATTGTCGGCGAGAAGAAACGTTCCATCCTGAGTTGGAGCCAGATCCGCGATTTCGCGGCCGTGGCCGGAACCGTTATCTCATTCGTCTATCTGATAAATCGAAGGTAATATGGACCTGAACAACAAAGAAACGAAAATAGAAATCAAGGATGCCGTCGCTATCCTGCGTCATCGGAAATGGCTCATCATCCTGCCTTTTATCCTGGTGACGGCCATCGCTTTCGGCGGCTCCTATCTCCTGGAGGAGCAGTTTCAATCCTCGACGATGGTGCTCATCGATCAGACCACCTTCCTGTCCAAACAATTGCAGGCGATGGTTCCGGGACAGGAACCGGACCGTTTCTCCAGTATGCAACAGCGAAACGTCCTCACAGCCATCTACAACGAGATCGTCTCCAGCAGTTCTCTCTCCCGCCTTATAGACGAACTGGGGCTGGCCGATGATCCGGAAGCTATCCAGCAGGCTCAGAAAATTCATGCCAAGCGGCCCGACATTCCGGTCAAAACTCTGGTCTATCAGATACTGATCGCCAATCTGCGGAAAAACATCGATGTCAATTTCAACGGCCAGAACATTATCCAGATCGCGGCCGAATCATCTGATCCCAATCGGGCCATGGCCATCGCCACCAAAGTGGCTGAAATTTTCAAGGACGAGCGGTTGAAACATGAGATGAGCGGCGTCCGCGGAGCCATGAGTTTCACCGATGAACAGCTGGCGCGCTACCGGGCCAACCTCGATGACGCCGAACAGAAGAAAGCCGCTTTCGCCTCCGACTATTTGCAGAATCAGCTCGATGAATCGGTTATGGCCGAAGCCAATATCCGCTCCATCATGGCCGATATCGACAACCTCAAACTCCTTATCGACGACAACGTCAAGGATCAGGAAACCGTGCGCACTCGTCTGGCCAGTTACAAAATGTCCCAGTTGGTGCTCAAAACCGACGCCGACTACGAGACGCTCAAAAGCAATATCTTCTCAGAAACCGAGCGGCTGGCCAACTTCATGTCCAAGTACACCTGGTCCGATCCCAAGGTGCTCAACGCCAATCTCAGGATCAGTAACTGGCTTCAGGATTTGGAAGATATCATCAAGCGCGACGTCAAACAGCAGTTCCGCGACGCCCCCTCCAAGGATCAGTCCGATCTCACCGAATTTTTCGCCCTGCAGTCGAGGGAAATGGTTTTGCGGCAGAAGATGGACGATTTTCAGGTTTCGCTTTCGACCCTGAGAAGTCGCATCGCCCGCCAGCCGCAGATCGAAATCCAGATGCGCAACCTGGAGAACGACGTCAATTCGGCCCGGGAAGTTTACGAAAAATTCAAAGATCAATTAACCGGTTCCGAAATTTCTCAATCTCTGATGAGGGAAGAGGCCGAATCCAAATACCGCATTATGGAGCCGGCTTCGGTGCCGATAGTTCCGGTCAAACCGAATCGCCTCAAGATCACGATCCTGGGCGGCATTCTGGGTTTGGTCATCGGAGGCGTCGCCGCCCTGCTGGCGGAATTATTGGATAATTCATTCAAGAAGGTGGAGGAAGTGGAGAGCTACCTGAACCTCTCGGTGCTGGCGACCATTCCCAACATCTCCTCCATCAAGGGAAAAGTAAAGGCATATTAAGGGTGAAAAATGGAGAACTATCGCCTGAAAAGTAAAGTCGCCGTCAATGACAAGGAGTACATGGTCCAGACGGTCAACGATGCCAGTCAGATGTCGGTCGTGTCGTCGCTTTTCGTCGACGGCCAGATCCTCGAAGTGACCCGTTTCCCGCATCCCAACGAGGTCTCCGCCGAGGACGTCCTGGCTATGGTCAAGACGACCCATCACGAGAAAAGAACCGAGCTCGAACATCTTCTGGCCACCTATTCCAAAGTCCTGAAATCCGGCGACATCGATCTGATGTATCATCTCGGTACCGCCTTCTATTACAAAAGAATTTATGAAGAGGCCGCGTCCCTGTTCGAAGCAGTCCTCGAATTCAAAGCCGATCATCATCAGGCGGCCAATTATATGGGCCTGACTCTTCTGGCCCGCGGACGATGCGACGAGGCCGTCAAGGCTCTGGCCCGGGCGGTCGAGATGCGCCCCAATTTCGCCGATTACCACAACAATTTCGGCGAGGCCCTGCTTGAGGCCGGGTTCTGCCGTCGGGCGGTCGAGGAACTCGAATTCGCCCTCAAACAGAACATCTACTATGCCGATGCCTATTTCAATCTCGGCATCGCCTATATAGTCAATGCCCTCAAGCGCGAAGATTTCGACATGTATTCCAACCTCCTGGATAAAACCACCGATCTCTTCAATCGCGCGGCTCTGATTTTGCCGGAATTCAAAACGCCGCAATTCGAGGAAGCCTTTGAGGCCTTGCGCAACGGCGATCTGCCCCGGGCCTATACGCTTTTCAAGACTGTCCGCGATTCCAAGCGCGAAAAAAACCGCCAGGAATTTTCCAGCTTCTATCTGCGTTTTCTCCTCTACGCCGACCGGCCCAGCGAAAAGGCCATTTCTGACCGAATCCAGTATCTGCGCGAAGAGATCAACAAGAACCCGACCTACGTCGATCTCCATCATGAACTCGCCCTCTGCTATTTCCAGCAGTCTCATTTTTCGTGGCAGAAGGGCATCGAACAACTGCGCAAAACAATCGAGATCAACCCGCGTCTGTCGAAGGCGAAAACCGGATTGGAAAAAGCCGCCGAATTCGATTCACTTCTCAACGACGTCGTTTCGGAAATCATCAAAGGCGCGAAATAGCCGCGCCCGGAATCATACGGGAGTGCAGGATTGAAAAAAACGAACGGTATAAATCTGGTGGATTACTTCGATCAGGAATCGCCCTACGCCACCGAATTCCGCCGCCTGTTGCATAATATCAATGGCGCCGACCCCGCACGCGAAACCAAGACCGTCCTTATCACCTCGGCCATGCTGGCCGAAGGCAAATCGACGGTGGCGGCGTTTCTGGCCATCACCTCGGCCCGTCACAAACGCCGTAACACCCTTATCGTTGACTGCGACCTGCGCCGCCCGACTTTGCATTATCTCTTCAACGTTCCCCGTGAAAACGGCATCGTCGAAGTCCTGACCGAGGGCAAGAAGGCCAAGGACATCATCAAAAAAACATCCGAACCCAACCTGGATATTATCACCGCCGGCAAGTCCATCCCGCAACCGATCGACGTCTTCGATTCGGCCGGGATTCATCAACTCCTGACCGAAATCCGCTTCTACTATGATCTCATCATTGTAGATTGCGCTCCTGTCCTGCCGGTCTCAGACCCGATGATGCTGGCGCCGGATATGGATGGCGTTATTCTGGTCGTCAAGGCCGGCTCCACGCCGCGCGAAGTCGCCAAACGAGCCACCCAGCTTCTCCAGACGGAAAAGACCCGTTTTCTCGGCGTCGTCCTCAATAACCTCTCGAATATCCTGCCTTATTATTACAGCGATTCGTATTACGGTTATGACTATAAGCCCGAATCGAAAAAGTAATCCCGATGAAAAATCTGCTGACGGTTGACCTCGAAGACTGGTTCTCGGTCGAGGCTTTGAATCATGTTATCGGTCCCGATAAATGGGACCGTCAGGAATCGGTCGTCGTCCGCAACACCCATCGCGTCCTCGAAATTCTCTCCCGACGCGGTTTCAAGGCGACTTTCTTCGTCCTTGGCTGGGTGGCCGACCGCTACCCCCATCTGATTGCCGAAGTCGCCTCGGCCGGGCACGAAATCGCCTGCCACAGTTACCATCACCAGATGGTCTCATCCCTCACTCCCGAAAAATTCAAGGATGATACCCGGCGCGCCATCGACGCCATCGCCGGAGCCGCCGGCCAGACCCTGCGTGGTTATCGATCGCCAAGCTGGGGCATGAAACGCGATATGCAATGGGCCTACGATATTCTCGACGAGCTGGGCTTCGAATATGATTCCTCGATCTATCCCATCCGCCATGACATCTATGGCGATCCCGGAGCGCCCCGCTCCGCCTTCAAGGTGCCGCTCTCTTCGGGCGCTCATATGATTGAAATCCCGGCTTCAACCGTTGATGTCCTGAGTCGAAGGATGGCCATCGGCGGCGGCGGATGGCTTCGCCAGTTTCCTTACTGGTTCACCAATTGGGGCATTAAAAAATTGAATCGAGGCGGACTGCCTGCCGTCATCTATTTCCATCCCTGGGAAATCGACGTCGATCTGCCGGGCAGCAAATTCTTTGAAAATGTCGTCAAAAATCGCGGCAGTCTCAAAAACTGGCTTCGCCAGTACAAAAATTTGACTACTATGGAAGCCAAAATCGAGAAACTTTTCGATGATTTTGCTTTTATAACGGTCGGGGAGTATATTGATTCCCTGAACCATAAAACCGACGAGGGCCAAAAATGAAATCCAAAGTGGCAGTTCTGAGAACCACTCCGGAAACAGTTGTCGAGGATTACCATCGACTCTGCGAACTGGCCGGCTATAAATACGGTCTCGACTTCTCCGCCGACTGCATCCTCAAACTCAACCTCTCCTGGACCAAGTATTTCCCGGCCTGCTCCTCTCAGCCGTGGCAGGTGGACGGCGTCGTCGGGTCGCTTTTGAAAGACGGTTTCCCTCCGGAAAAGCTTTTCCCCCTCGAAAACAAAACCGTCGTGACCAATCCCATCAAAGGCGCTCAAAACAACCTCTGGATGCCGATTCTCAAGAAATACGGACTGCCCTTTCTATCCCTTCCGGAACAGGAATGGATCGTCTACAAATTCAAATCCAAACTATTGAAATTGAATGAAATTTTCCCCGAAGGGATCGAAATTCCCAAGCTCTATGTCGGCAAACAGATTATTCACCTGCCGACGGTCAAAACTCACGGCCATTCCACGACCACCGGCGCCATCAAAAACGCCTTCGGCGGCCTGCTCAAGGAGGTCCGTCACTATGCCCATAAATATATTCATGAGGTTATGGTCGATCTGGTCATGATGCAGAAAGAGCTTCATCCTTCGGTTTTCGCCGTCATGGACGGCACCGTCTCCGGCGACGGCGCCGGTCCGCGCACCATGACCCCCCATGTTACCGACTATATTCTGGCTTCGTTCGACTCCGTTGCCATCGACTCCACCGCGGCGCGGATGATGGGTTTCGATCCCCTGCAGATTCCATACATGAAAATGTGCGACGACATGGGCCTCGGCAACGCCCGCAAGGAGAATATCGAAATCGTCGGCGCCGATATCGAAAATGTCAATTTCCATTTCCATACCAAGAAATCGCTGGTGATCTGGGGCGACCAGATGTTGCGCAAGGGCCCCCTGCAATTCATGGAAAAAGTGGCTCTCCATTCGCCGCTGGTCGTCTGGGCGCCGTTCGCTTCTAACGTTTACCATGATTTCATGTGGTATCCCACGGTCGGCAAGTCGATCATCCGCAAATTTTCGGCGACCAAGTGGGGGAAGCTGTTTAAA
Organism: uncultured Ignavibacteriales bacterium; assembly: GCA_964523575.1. Taxonomy (GTDB): domain Bacteria; phylum Zixibacteria; class MSB-5A5; order GN15; family JAAZOE01; genus DAOUTW01. Next base: position 11,733 of record CAZGAV010000043.1, on the reverse strand, counting down.
CAGTACAAAGCCGGCGAATTTTCGAAATGATCAGAATATCGGGATATCTTCTATTATTATCTTAGTGTCGAAGAGCCTCTCGATCAATACACAAGAGTATCAATGAAACTTTGGGATTGTTTTTCCGTCTAATAGGCCATGAACGACACCGCCACCGCCATCAAGACCAACGGTCTCTCCAAGAAATTCGGGGGGGGCTTCCATAATAAAGATGTCAAGGCTCTGACCGATGTCAGCCTCGAAGTTTACCCCGGTGAAATTTTCGGCCTGCTGGGTCCTAACGGCGCCGGCAAGACTACTATGGTCAAAATCCTGCTGGGATCACTCCGGCCCACCTCCGGCTCGGCCAGCATCAACGGCCATGATTGTACTCAATGGCAGGCCCGCCAAAAAGTCGGCTTCCTGCCGGAAAATCATCGCTTTCCGGCCTACCAGACCGGGATGCAGATGCTGTCCCATTTCGGCGGTCTGGCGGGGATGTCCCGCGGCGAAATTAAAACCCGGGCCGGTCAACTGCTGGAACTGGTCGGCATGGCCAAATGGCATAAAACCCGAATCAAAAAATATTCCAAGGGGATGATGCAACGTCTGGGGCTGGCTCAGGCGATGCTGAACGATCCCGACCTGATTTTCCTAGACGAACCGACCGACGGCGTTGACCCCATCGGCCGCCGCGAAATTCGAGATATCCTCCTCAATATAAAATCTCAGGGCAAAACCGTTTTTCTCAACTCGCATCTGCTGGCCGAAGTCGAAGCCGTCTGCGACCGGGTCGCCATTCTTGATAAGGGCAAAATGATCAAGACCGGCCCCGTGTCCGGCCTTATCGGCGGCAAACCGGCCTACAAAATCGAAACGCGTCATCTCTCACCCGAGGTCACCGACCGCATCACCCATCTATATCCCGATTCGAAAATTATCGGCCCCCTGATCACCATTACCTTCGAAGACGGCCTTCAGATCAATGCCCTGATTGACCTCCTGCGAGGCGCCGGCGTCGAATTGATCTCGGTCACTCCCCAGAAACTCAGCCTCGAAGACAGCTTCATGCAGTTGATCCGGGAGGGGGCCGCCCATGAATAAATTCATGGCCATATTTTCCGATTCCCTGCTGGATGTCCGTGATCGCAAAATATTTTATCTCTACTGGCTGGTCGCTCTCGTCATGGTCCTGGTTATTGTCCTCATGCCCAATTTCCGCATCGACGGCAAGGATCTCTTTCAGAGCGGCATGATTTCACCGGAAATGATGGAGGGGGGATTATCGAAGTTCTATGACCAGTTTTTCGGTTTTATGATATTACTCATGGTTTTTGGCTCGGCCGGGCTGATGCCGTCCTTTCTGACCAAGGGACGCATCGAACTCACCCTCTCCAAACCGATTGACCGCTATCGCCTCCTCCTCATGAAATTCGCCTCCGTCTATCTCGTCATGTGCGCTATTCTGGCCGTTCTGATGACCATCATCTGGGCCGCGCTTTCCATCCGTCTGGGATTTACCTACTGGTACTTTTTCTATGGACTGCTCTTTTCCTTCGTCCAGTTTTTCGCCGTCTATAGCCTTGTCTTCATCTTCGGCGTCACGACCAACTCCTCGGCCGTGGCCATCATGGGCTATTTCGTCATCCGCGCCGGAGCCGGATTGCTGGACAAAAGGGAGGCCATCTACCAATTACTGGGCGATTCGGTCTGGAAAACCATCCTTGATGTTATCTATCATATCATGCCCAAAATCGGCGAAATGGCGGGCAATTATATCCCCATCATGCGGGGCCGGGGCATAACCGACGCCTACCCGGTCTATTCCACCCTCGGCATTTCGCTGGTCCTGATTCTGGCGACTCTCCTGATTTTCCATCGCCGCGACTATTAATCGATAATAATTTCCCGGCAACCGCTTGAATTCCGCAGTTTCCCTGCGTATATTCGATAATTGCTATTTTCTTAAACAGGGAGATAAATCATGAACCCGATGGAATATCTGAAACAGAACGAAGCCAAATCTCTGGCCCACCTCAAGGAATTTCTGAAAATCCCGAGCGTCAGCGCTCAGTCGGAATATAAAAAGGACATGATCCGTTGCGCCCAATGGGTCGTCGATTACCTGAAAGGCCTCGGCCTCAAATCGGAACTGTGTGAAACCGGCGGCCACCCGTTGGTTTACGGCGAGTACCACCTCTCCGACGATGTCCCGACCGTCCTCATTTACGGCCACTACGACGTCCAGCCGGTCGATCCCCTCAATCTCTGGAAAACCAAACCGTTCGAACCGATTGAGGAAGGCGGTTACCTCATCGCCCGCGGCGCAACCGACGACAAGGGCCAGTTGTTCGCTCATCTCATGGGCACCGAAGCTTACCTGAAAACCGTCGGCAAAATCCCCGTCAACCTCAAGTTCATGATTGAGGGGGAAGAGGAAGTCCAGTCGGAAAACCTCGACGCCTTTATCGCGAAGAACAAGGACAAATTCGCCGCCGACATCGTCGTCGTTTCCGACGGCTCCATGTACGGCCGCGACCTCCCGGCCATCAATTACGGTCTGCGCGGGATCGCTTTCGTCGAGGTCAAAGTCACCGGCCCCGACCGCGACCTGCATTCCGGCTCCTACGGCGGCACCATAGCCAACCCCATTCATGTCCTGGCCAGAATGATCGGCCAACTGCATGACGACAACGGCCACATCGCCATCGACGGTTTCTATGACAATACCTACCGGATGACCGACTGGGAAAAAGACCAGATCAAAAAGCTACCTTTCGACGATAAAGAATTTCTGGCTTCCACAGGTTCCACCCGCCTCTGGGGCGAAAAGGGCTTCTCCCCTCTGGAACAAACCGGATCGCGCCCGACTCTCGACTGCAACGGCATCACCGGCGGCTATCAGGGCGAAGGCGCCAAGACCATCATCCCATCATGGGCTTCCACAAAAATCACCATGCGGCTGGTACCGAACATGAAGCCGGGCGAAATCTGCGACAAGATCGAAGCCTTCCTGAAAAAAATCTGCCCCGATACGGTCAAGCTCGAAGTCATCAAACATGGGGGCGCCAACCCGGTACTGGTGCCGACGGATGGCCCCTGGCTGGACGCGGCGGCGCGGGCTCTTCAAACCGCTTTCGGCAAGCAACCTTTCTTCACCAAGGAGGGCGGTTCCATCCCGGTCGTCGAGACTTTCAAATCCGTTCTCGGCATCGATACTCTGCTGATCGGCTTCGGCCAGCATGATGACAACGCTCATTCGCCCAACGAACGCTTCCTCATCAAGGATTTCCACCGCGGATGCGTGACTTCGGCGGCCCTCTTCGAAGAACTCTCCAAAGTGAAAGCATAAATTATGGACCTCGGTCTCAAAAACAAAGTCGCTCTGGTGGCCGGCGCTTCCGCCGGCCTCGGTTTCGGCGCCGCTAAAATTCTCTCGCAGGAGGGCGCCAAAGTCGCCATCTGCTCCCGCGACGAGATGCGAATCACGGCCGCGGCCAATAAATTGTCGACTGACCGGAGCCAGGCGCTACCGGTTGTCTGTAACCTTTCGAGCCCGAAAGAGATCAGCCGGATGATCGGTATCGTAACCAAACATTTCGGCCGCATCGATGTCCTCGTTACCAATTGCGGCGGGCCGCCGACCGGCCGGCATAATACCATCGGTGAGTCGGAAATGGAACTGGGATATAACCTGACTTTCATGTCGGCCATCCGCCTCATCAACGGTGTCGTGTCGGGCATGAAGGAACGCAAATTCGGCCGCATCATCCTCAGCACTTCCATCTCGGCCAAACAACCGATCGACAACCTGCTTCTCTCCAATGCTTACCGCGCCGGCCTTCTGGGTTATGCCAAGACCATTTCCAAAGAGCTGGGTCCGTTCGGCATCACCGTCAACAGCGTCTTGCCGGGATACACCAAAACCGAACGACTCGATTATCTGGCCGCCGACGCCTCAGCCAAAACCGGGCAGACGACCGAACAGGCTTTCCAATCATGGATCGACAAGATCCCCGTCGGACGGCTGGGCACGCCCGAGGAACTCGGAAGTCTGATCGCCTTTCTGGCCTCCGAACAGGCCGGTTTCATCACCGGCACGGCCACCGCGGTCGATGGCGGGCAGAATGCCGGCCTGCTTTAGGTCCGGAGTCGATATTGACTGACGTCAAAAGGCCGACGCTGGCGGTCCTGACGCTGGCCGCCGTTCTCCACCAGGTTTTCGGAGGCGGCACTTTCGTCTTTGCCCGCTACGTTCTTATTCAAACCGATCCTTTTGTCGTGGCCTTTCTGCGCTATATCATTTCAGCCGCCATCTTATGTCTTATCGCCCGCCGGATGGGCAAACGACCGGGCGCGGTGGCGATCACCTCCGAGGATAAACGGAAGATCATCATCCTCGGTCTGGTCATCATCATGTTTAACCAGACCCTCTATCTTTTCGGACAAAAATACACCACCGCCGGCCATGGCTCGTTGCTGTTCGCCACGACGCCGATTTTCGTTTACCTGATGGCCATGAAAAGGCTGGGGGAGACGTGGTCGAAAACCAAAGGCTTCGGCATCTTTCTGGCGGTCATCGGATCGGCCGTGATTATTTTCGAGAAAGGCTTCAAATTCGACTTTGGCTTCCTCAAGGGCGACAGCATCATCATGGTCGCCGTCGTCGCCTGGGCCTATTATACCGTCTGGGGCAAACCGCTGGTGGAGAAATACGGCGCCTTTCGCGTCACCGCTTATTCGCTGGCCTCCGGTACAATCGTCTTTTTCCCCTTCGGCCTCTATCGTTTCCTTGTGGCCGACCTTTCGCAGATCAATCTCTACGGCTGGTTGTCGATTCTTTATATCGCTATCATGACCTCGGTCGTTTCCTATTCAATCTGGTACTGGCTGTTGAAATATATGGAGGCCAGCCGCCTGTCGGTGATAACCAATTTTCAGCCGGTGGTGGCCGGCATCCTCGGCTACTATGTGCTCGGCGAATCGCTATCGATTTTCTTTATCATCGGCGGTGTCATCATCCTCGCCGGCGTCACCATCACCCAGAAGGCGCGCGCCACCGGCCCCCGCCGCCCCTGGTTCCGGCAGTAACGGTCTTCTTTCTTAATAATCCCGCAAATCGGGTGACCCGCCGCAATCGGCGAGTCACCGCACTTAATCAGCCGATTTCATCGAATTTCATCATGTTGTTGTCTTCCCGGCATTCCTTCACCATCCCTTTGTAGTCGGCTGTCACCTCGAGCGTGGCGTCGGGATTGTAAACCCAGTAGGGAAGATGGAACTCGACCGTGGCTTCCTTTCCCGGGGCTAAAGCCGGGGTTTCAACGACGTCATTATAGGGTGCCCCGGTCGGTTGCGGAGTCGAGGGATCAATCACACGGGCGTACGATTTCTCGGCCGGAGCATCGCCGATATTCTTTATGGTAGCCCTTATTATCGACTGGTGGTTGACGCCGTCCCATTCGGGGTCGGCGATAGCGGTGACCACCAGATCGGGACAGGAACCGGTGCCGGTACCGGTTCCCAATGGCGGAACATGTTCGACGTCGATCGATTGCACCTGGCCATCGGTGCCCGCGACGGTATACACCGCGACAATATTCAGCTTGACGGTACTCCTGATGAGCACGAATCCCTTGATAAATGGCTGTTTTGACTGAACATGCCTTCGGATATCGGCGCAATCGATTTCCATGGCCTCCGCCGGGCCCAGTTTACCCTTGAAAAATTCGGATACCGGGCCGGCCTCCTCACCGGGCAGGGCGACCGAGAATTTCTTCTGGTAAAGCGCCCCGGCATCATTGGGATTGTGCACGTTGATGGCAGTCATGTACACGCCCGGCGACAGAATCTTCCCCTCCTCCTTGCCGCAGATGAATTTTACCGAGTAGGTGTACATGGCCTCTCTTTGCGCCATGCTTGTGGCCGCAAAACAGCCCAGCGCAAAAATGCACACGGCCGCAATAGCAAAAAACCTGTTCATAAAACCTCCTCCTTGAATAATTGATATCCGGCCCGGCACGATCAGACTGACGCAACGGTGCGGATTTGTGATAAATGAAAATGGTGTTGATTCAATTGATGCCTTGCTATCTATTTTACGAATTTATCGGCCGATGATTGAGAAAAATATTTATACTTTGCCGGGCTCCGCACACCTTATCTAATCCTGTAATACCTGATTCCACCTCGGCATATTTGGCATATTTTGTCTTTTGATATACCATATTCGGTATAGCCGGTCGAAAAAAAGGACGGAAATTCCCTTGTAATTTATTATTGGGGGTACCAGGCGGAAGGAGAAGAACACCAGCCATTTTGTGGGCGGCAGATGTACTCATGTGCCCCCAATCCGTGTGGCCGCGGTCGCTGACCGTGGGCCGCCGAAGGCGGACATTCCCATGTCGCCTTTGTACACACTGATTCCCCTGTTCCGCCGGATGCTCACATCCGGCGGTACCTCTTTTGCCTTGATATACATAAATTCGGGACCATAGCCGTGGCAAAATCGACATAGAATCGATGGTGATTAATAAAAACCCCCGGTATATAGATGAAACTCTCAACTACCATGGAAAAAGCGATGCCAAATTTTCAATACCATAATGGCCTCAATCAGCCCCGCTATAATTCCAAATTAAATCGCCCGGGAAGAAAACTTGGGGACCCCTAAAAAATGACAAAACAAAGCCAAATTCGCCGCAATGATCTGCCCGATAACGAATTACAACAGTCTTCATGGGATTTATTCGTGCCCGCCATACCTCATGTTGTATCAAACATATTTATGGCCGCAATATCTATGGTCTCATGTCCACTATTTTTGGCTTTGGTCTTGGGAAAATCGAGCCAAATCTGGGAAAAAAAGGCCGGCGCACGCCAAAAAGCGCGCCGGCCTGATAACGTTCTGGCTCAAATCGATCCGGCTATTTCATGCTCAGCGCCTTGGCGGAAAAGGCGGCTTCCATCTTCTTGTCCGTGAACACGCCGTCCTTGCGGATCAGCTTGTTGTCGAAATAGATTTCGCCGCCGCCATAGTCTTTACGCTGAATCAGCACCAGGTCCCAATGGATGGCCGAATTGTTGCCGTTGGGCGCTTCATCATAGCAGGCGCCGGGCGTGAAATGGAACGAACCGGCGATCTTTTCGTCAAACAGCGTGTCCTTCATCGGGTGCATGATAAAAGGATTGACGCCGATAGCGAATTCGCCGACATAACGGGCGCCGGGATCGGTATCGAGAACTTCATTGAGCTTTTTGGTCAGGCCGTCGCAGGTGGCGTCCACGATCTTGCCGTTGCGGAATTCGAAGCGGATACCGTTGAAGGTCAGGCCGTCATGAAGCGAGGGGGTGTTGTACGTGATAACGCCATTGACGGAGTTGCGCACCGGAGCCGTGTACACCTCGCCGTCGGGGATATTGCGCTGGCCGTCGCATTTGACCACCGGGATACCCTTGATCGAAAACGTCAGGTCGGTGCCGGGAGCGACGAGCCGCACTTTGTCGGTTTTCTTCATCAGCCGGGCCAGCGGATCCATAGCCTTGGACATCTTGGCGTAGTTGAGACAGCAGACGTCGTAATAGAATTTTTCGAACGATTCCTGGCTGGTCTCGGCCAGTTGAGCCATGGCGTTGTTAGGGAAGCGCAGGACGCACCACTTGGTCCGTTTGACCCGTTGCACCAGATGCACCGGCTTGTAGAAAAGCAATTGATTATTCTGCATCTGCTTGGGGCTGATATCGGCCAGGTCGAAGGGATTGTCCGATCCGCGCAGGCCGAGATAGGCGTCGCAGGATTTCATGATCTTGAGATGCAGGTTGCTGAAAGCCTTGAACTGTTTGTCGCTGGCGCCCGCGATCCAGTTGCGCTGGAGCGACTCGTCGTTGTAGTACCAGTAGGGGATACCGCCGACGCGCGTGGCCTCCTTGATGATCTCTTTGGCCAGTTCGAGGGTTTCCTTGCCCTTGATCTCGATCATGATCGTTTCACCGGCCTTGAGCCGGCAGGAATAATTCACCAGATTCTTGGCGAGGACTTCGTTTCGTTTATCTTTCATGGCTGTCTCTCCTATTTTGGGCTTTATTATAGCATAAAGAGAGGGGGAGGGCAAACGAATTGTCGAGGGGAGATGATGGACGGGGGATGACTCGATGACGCCGCGGCAAAAAAAAGGGCCGCAATCCGTCAGTTCTCACTGCAGGTTGCGGCCTTCTGTCAAACCCTTCTCATATCATGGACGACGGTTGGCCGCCAAAGGTTGCTTTTTTTTGTCGATGATCAAAAAATATTATTTTCATTCGCAAACAGGATGAATTCGGTTCGTAATAAGGGTAGACTCGTTGAAATCATTGAGACGAATACCGACCCCATTGAAATACGAAACGGAGGACACGATGGACCTGAATACTATCTGCCATATCGAAATTCCCTGCCGCGACGCCGGCCGGGCCGCCGCCTTCTACCGGGATCTTTTCGGCTGGAAAATCGACAACGCCATGGGCGACGATTATGTTTTCTTCACGCCGGAAAGCGGCCTCAGCGGTGCCTTTTCGCAGGTCGAGAAAGTCGAGCCCCACGGCGGTTCAGTCTTTTATATCATGGTTAATGATATCGAAGCCTATTTGAAGAAAGCAGGCCTGCTGGGGGCGTCAGTCGCCCGGGAAAAAACCGAAATTCCCGGCTATGGCTGGTATGGTCATTTCATCGACCTCGACGGCAACAAGATGGGATTGTTTACCCCGCGCGGCAATTAGTCCGAAGGTGGAGACAATAAAAAAGGTCCCGATAAGTCGGGACCCTTTTGATGATATTTCGCGGCTGGGCCTATTTGATAATGACCAGTTTGCCCAACTGCTCGCCCATATCCGATTGGACGTGCCAGAGGTAAATCCCGGTCACCACCGCCTGCGTATTGCGGCTGATGACATTCCAGACTTCCTCCTGCGAGCCGGGACCGCCCTCCGGGCGATTATGCTCGATCTGACGAATCAAATCACCGTCGATCGAAAAAATCCGGATGGTGCAAATTTTGGGCAGGTTGGCGAAATGAATTTCCCGCGACCGTTCGGATGATTTGGTGCGATCGCGGTTTTCGTATCCGGCGGCTGCATAATTGCCGTCGATCCGGTAAGGATTGGGGAAGACGATCACTCCCAGTCCCTGATCCTCGACCTCGTTGGCCGAAGCCAGCGGGTATTCGCGGACGGCATTGACCAGAGGCGATGATTCCAGCGCTCCCAGATCGATTTTCAGGGAGCCATAATCGAAGGCCGTCACGGAGAAATAATAGGGCATTGAAGGCTGCAGGTTGGGAATTTCGTATTCGTACTCATAATATCGGAGCTGGCCGGCCTCGGTGGTATCGCCCGGATCGTTCCCGGACGCCTCCGGATACACCTTGTGAATCAGTTGCGGCTGGCTCAAATCGGACTGGTTCCAGTCCTGGGGTACGAAGTAACGCAGTTTGCCGGTATAGGGATCGGTGTAATAATGGAAGGGATCGCCAAATTCCAGGGGATCGAAATCGGCGCCGTACATTTTCCGCAGGCTATCCCCGGTTAGCGGCAAGGTGGCTTGTCCCCAGTACAGCGTGTCATACAACTGGACGAACTCGAAAACCTTGTAGTCTTCGATATCGTACGAGGTCAGCATGATAAAATCCGACTGGCGGTTGCCATGGCCGTAATAAACCCGGTATCCCTCGAAATCCTTCTGACTGGAAAAAACATCGACCGCGTTTTCCGTCTCCTGCCCGTTCCAGCGCAGAGTCACGGCGCCATAACTGGGGATGACCTTGATGATCGGCGGCGGCGGCGGGGCGGCTCCGCGAAAATCGGGCACGCCGTCCCCGGCATAGAACATCTTGATCGAATCGACGATGATAGTATCGGACGGATTCTTGGAAAGGGTGTCGGCGGCCCAGATGTAACGCCAGCAATATCGACCCGAATCGCCGTCGCCGTCGGTGTCATATCCGGGATTGTCGAAAACCCAGTCGGCCCAGCGGGCATTGAGACCGAAATCCTTGAAACTGAGCGATTCGTAAAAAAGGCTGGGGTTGAAGGCATCGAATAGCTGTTCGAAATTCCTCGGCGCGGTATGGAAATTATCGCCGGCCAGATAGGCGATGGTCACCGGGACGGTATCGCCGGGGCCGACATTGAAGGGCCCGAAAGAGAGCAGATAGCGGGTATCGAAACCGTTGGCGAAATCGATGGCCTGAGACGGCCGCGGCGGGCCGAGATAGCCTTCGGAAGTATGAGAAATGGCCGTGAACAGCTGGTCGTAATCGAATTCAGGATGGGACAAAATATAATACTTGGTTCGGTCGCCGGTCGGTGTGCCCAGATGAGACCCGAAGGAGCGGAAGGGATCGTCCTCGGTGCCGGCCTTGCGCGGCCCAAAATCGAGGCCGGCGTTGACGTTGGAAATCCACCAGTTGAAGCTGTAATTCAAACCTCGGTGCCCATTGCTGATGGTATCGACCGCCATGGTGTCGAAAGGCGTCCGAACGACGCGGGTGCCCGTGACGGCATAGGGCGATGTGAAACTCCAGTTGCCGTCGGTGGTCGGATCGCCGTCGTTGTCGGAAATCCAGGCGATGTTCACGGTATCTTCGTCGATGCACCACCCGGCCGGCATATCCACCGTGCGCCGGAAACCGCAGATGTCATCGGTGGCCCCGCTGAAGCCGTCAATGCTCGTATGATGGACGTCGGCGTCGATATAGAAGCCCATGTACATGTCGCGAATCGGGAAGCGTCCGATATTGGTGATTTTGTAATCGAAGAGGATGAAGTCTTCCGAATAGTCATAACTCCAGGCGTAGCTGTTCTGCTGCACCGAAACGTACAGGGGGATATGAGGCCGATTGTCATTCCGGTCCTGACCCGAAAGTTCCGGGAAGGTGTCGGTGAAGACGCAGATGAAATCCTGTTCCGAGACCGCCTTGGGATCATAATCGGTGCGGGATTTAAGATTCGATCGGGTAATTATGGCGCCGGCCTCCCCGGCGTCCGGCCATAATTCCGGCGTCTGTTCGGCCCAGCCGTCGGCGCCGCCCGATACCAGAGTATCATGCCCGATAATGGCTCCGATCCAGAGGGCGCCGGTAAAGAGGTAACTGAGGTTGGAATGGATCGGATATTCGCAGGATGGCGCAATTTCGCCATCAATGACGTTATTACTGACATAGCCGGTTCCAAAAGCGCCGAAATTAGTAATCGTCATGGCGATCTTGCCGATGTTATGGACGTCGAATTGCTTGTTGGGCAGAGCCGACGCCGGCTTCTGGAAATTGCCGGGATACCAGTCGCCCCCGGGGTTGTCGAACAAGGCCCGGCCCAGGGCGGCGTTGAAAGAGCCGCAGGTGATGAAAGCCAGAATACAAATGGTGAATAAGGCCAGTCCGGCCGACGATATCTTCGAAACTATCATTCCTCTCTTTTCCTCTCTGCCGTCTTCAAGCGGCCTTGCCGCCGATTCCATAAATAGGAATCTGCAGAATAACCTCCCGAGAATGGAAAATCAACACTCCGATGAAACTTTTTAATTTCCTCTTGCTTTCTGCCCGGCCTTCAATTCCATACCTATTCGACGAACATCGGGGTGTTATTGTCAAATCCGGATCGTTCCGAATTTCATATTGCCTTATTCCCAACGTCGAAATTTCCGCTCGGCGTTTGCATTAAAGCCATAAAAAAAGCCGGCTCTTTGAAGCCGGCTTTTCGAGTTTTCCGGTTGGGCGGGGCTAC
>CAZGAV010000042.1:0-29099 GCA_964523575.1 uncultured Ignavibacteriales bacterium | reverse complement strand
AAGACGTGGGGCACCCACACCCTTTTCCGATATCAACCATCCCACAGCAAGCGTAGGGTGCCGTCTTATTAAATCACCGGCCGCTACCGGTTCTTCCACTCCGGTTTGCGCTTTTCCAGGAATGATTGAATTCCCTCGTTGGCATCATGCGTCGCCATCAGCTCATCGATGTAAAGCTCTTCCTGTTGTTTGAGCCGTTTGCGAATCATACGATTGAAAACAAGACGGGCCGCTTTGACCGCATGTTTCAAGGACGCGGCGCTCTTGGTTAGAATCTGTTTCTGTACCCATTCATCGACTCCGGCCAGCATGGCATCCTTATCGTCGTAGATCGCCGCCGCGAGACCTATCTGCACCGCGGCTTCTCCCGAAATGATTTTCCCGGTCAGCAACATCTCATCGGCCCTCGCCTGACCGATTTTCATCGGCAGTATCAACGATGCCGGCGGCGCGAAAACACCGAGCATAATTTCCGGCTGGCCCAGTTTAGCCGTTTTGTCGACAAATAGGAAGTTGCACATCAGGGCCAGTTCCATCCCGCCGCCCAGACATTGGCCCGATACCAGCGCCGCTGTGGGGATAGCAAGATCGGCCAGAGTATAGAAAAGCTTGTGGAAATGCTTCAGCATCTCCGGCGCTTTTTCCTTCGTGTGCTCGGGTACACTGGCGCCGAAACAAAAATGATCACCGGCCCCGATGAACTGAAGCAGCTTGACGTCGTCCTGACTTGCCAGGACATCCAGAATTTCCTGGATGTCCGCCATCATCTCGCCGTCAAGCACGTTCGCCTTTGGAGCGTTCAATGTAATGCGAAGAACCTGACCGTCGTGAAGCGGTTCGACTATGATTTTCTGCGCCATGACATCACCTCGGCAAAATGGCGTTTAGAAGTTCGTCATCCCAGGGATGACCCTCGGCCAGCATCAGGCGCAGTTTTACAAAGTTGACCTCGCGTCCGGTTTCTTTGGTCCCTTCGTTGAAAGCCCGGAATCCAGCCTTGGCCTCGGTCATCATATTCAGCCCCAGCCAATCACGGTTGGATTGCTGGTTCCGGTCCCAATGTTCGAGTTTTTTCTTCCTGACGCTGTTCAAGGTCTTATTGACACAGTCGGGCATCAGATACAGGAATTTGGTCGTCATAGTATTGACCGCATTGTCCAGCGGAGTAAGATCAATAGTACCGCTCGCCATGATTTCCTTGCCGGCCTTATAATCATCGCCGGATTTCCTTCTGCCGTAAACCATATCGCCCGTATCATCAAGCCAGCGATCGGTTACGATCAAAGGATTGCGAACGAATTTGCCATCGACCTTTAAAACCGGGATGGCTTCGGTGATCAAACCGAAAGTCTTAGCCTCATACGCCGACCACATTTCGCAAAGGAGGCAGCTCTGCATGGCCCGCTCGATACCGACAAACAGGTGCAGAAAATCGGTGCTGCCACCATCGGGGGCACTGCCGTGCCTCGGCCCGGCCTGACCAAAAACGGCCATATCGCTGGCAATTGCAAAATCACAGGCCATGCCGATTTCCTGACCGCCGGCGATACGCATGCCGTTAACCCGGCAAATCACCGGCTTATCGCACATGAGGATGTTGGTTATCATATCATTGAACAGCCGCATGTACTGCTTATATTCGAGCGGCCGCCCGGAATAATATTCGGCGTATTCCTTGGTATTGCCGCCGGTGCAAAAAGCCTTGTCACCGACCGCCGTAAAGACGACAGATACCACCGAACGGTCATTGGAGGCCTGACGAAAAGCGAGGATAACTTCCTTGACGGCGGCGGTGGTGTATGAATTGTACTGATTGGGGTTATTCAGGAAAATCCAGGCGTTGTTCAGTCCCTTGACCGGTTGACCCTTAGCATCCAGACACGGCCGCAGTTCGTAGATGATTTCCTTAAAATCAATCTCGACCAGATTATGATTTACAAGATCGTGACCCATCTTTGTTCTCCTCCTTGTATATACATATAAACGTTTATTCTAGAAATCGGGGACCATGACCGACCGTTTCATCAGCTTATGTTCCAGCGTCTGCTGGAAAATGTCGTTGATTTGCGACATCGGAAATGTTTCCGTAAATGGTTTGAGTTTCAGCCTGCCGTCGGCTACCAACTCGATCACCTCCGGATACAACTCCGGCTTGCATCCCCAGGTCCCGATGACATTGGCGTCAAAGGCCATCAGATTGCTAAGCCGAACCTCCAGCTTGTCGAGAGTGAAGCCGACTATTGACAAAGTCCCGGCAATCCCGAGCAATCCGAAAGCCAGTTCCTGACCGGCTTTGGTGCCGGAAGTCTCGTAGATTTTCCAGCCGTTCGATGGCGCGCCTAATTCCTTGCATTTTCCTTTGACCTGGCTTTTGATTTCCTTGAAATCGAGTCCCTTCGGGTTCAACGTAGCGGTGATTCCGATTTTTGACATCTGATCAAGCTTTTGCGGATCGACATCAATGGCCAATACCTTCGCACCGAATATCTTGGTCAGTTGTGCGGCGTAGATTCCGATTCCTCCGACACCAATAACGATGGCAAAATCGCCGGGCTGAAGATCGCTTTTGACAATTACCTGATATGGCGTGGAAACGGCATCGGCAATGACCGAAAGCTCGGCCAGGCTGTGGTCCGCAAGCGCCGCGTCGGGAACGGTGGCGAGCATATTGGCCGGGACGGCGATATGGCTGGCGAAACCACCATGAAAATCGTTGCCGGGCATCTTCTGCTTTTGGCAGATATTTCCTCTCCCGCTGAGGCACAGAGGGCATCCTCCGCAGGGCAGTACCGCCGGTATAATCACCGGTTTACCTTTCAATTGGGACGGCCCTTCGACTACTGTGCCGCTGATTTCGTGTCCCAGAACCAGGGGTAATTCATGGCGAGTGGGAACTCCGTAATGCCAGAAGCTGAGATCGGTGTGACAGACGCCGCAACCGGCGATCTTTATCAAAGCATCGTCAGGCCCGGACTCGATGGAGTATTCCACGGGTTCAAAGGGTTTGTCCTTACCGATCATCTGATAGGCTACAGTGTTTTGCATCGTCCCTCCTTCTATTTACATTTCTGTATATTTCCGTTTTCGCCGCCGTAATTCGACTCCCTCTGCGCCATCTTCAACCGTGATTTCTTTCCCGTTCGAGCGGTTCACATCATTGCACTGAATATTCCAGCAAATGGACCAGGGCCGTAACGCATTGATTGAGCGGCGTCGGCTGGCAGTGCTTGCGGCCGTATTCGACGAGTTTGCCGTTGAGCTGATCGATCTCGGTACGGGCTCCGTTTTCCAGGTCGATCAACATCGATGGGCGATGATGGCCGGCATTTTTCAGATATTGAATGCAAAAACGCCGGAATTTCTTACCCAGTTCAATACCTTCTTTCTCGGCCACGAGCACTGATTCGTCAACAATGGCCGCGACCAAATCAAGAGTGAATGGGAAATCCATGACATCTTTCATGGTCTTCCGGGTGATGGCGCAAACGGCACTGAGGGCGGCGTTTAATATCGCCTTTTCCCAGACATAATCTTGAATATCCTCAGGGATAGCGGTTTCCATTTGTACCGAATTCAGGAGTTCAACCAGCTTTTCCGCCACTCCTATGCCTTGGGGCGACAGTGACGCAATGTAGTTCGGAGGATTGAAAAAGCTCACGTGAACGGTATTGGCATCGCTCATACTTCCGGCGTAATTGACTACCATGCGTAGAGTCTTGGCGTCACCGAATTGGCGCGCAACTTCGATCTCATTGTCGATCCCGTTTTGGGCGCACATGATATACAACTTTTCCGAATCGATCTCGGTCAATTGGGCAACCACTTTTTTCAGGCTGGGTGTCTTGACCGAGATGACTGCCAGGTCCAGATCAAATGAGGCCAACTCCTTTATGGAGTAGCATACATCAGAAACCGCGACATCCTTTTTGATAACATTCTTAAGGCGTAAGCCCGATTTCTTGATTTTGTCCATCTTGGTGGGAATGATATCACATGGAATGACATAGGCCCCGGCTTCGATCAACATCGCCGCCAGCACCGCCCCGACCGGGCCCATCCCGATAACACCTATGCGCATCTGATCATTATTGGAATTTCCTGCCATTTTTGACTCCCAACTCTTGAGACTGTTAAAATATATGTTCTACCGCAAAACCGGCACTTGAATTTTCCTTTTATCGACGAGGAACACTACCAGGAAAGTAATCAGGCTTACTATCCAGCAAAAAAAGATGGGGTGAGGCAGCCCGATTTTCCCGAAAAAGGCGGGAAGCTGAGGGAGAATAAGCCATAATGTCAGGGCTGCCATGGCCGTCAGCAGGGTCCATGTCGCGTGCGAGCGTCGGCATACTTCGGGCCAGAAGATCGTCATCAGCGTCACCAGGGTATAAGCGGTTGTCAAGGTCAGGCCGATGAGAAGCGTTTTTAGAATACCCGAAACCGACATGGCCAGAATATAGGTGAACACACTTAGCACCATCACCGAAATCCGCGAGATTACCCTCTCCTGCCTTTCATCCAGATCGGGGGCCCAGAACCGCTTAATCAGATCGCCCACCACCAGTGTCGCACTACCCACCAGGAGTGCCGAGGCGGTGGAGACGTCGGCAGCCCAAAGCCCGGCCAGGATGATACCGGCCACAAAAGGACTAAGGCTCAACACGGTGCGGGGGAGAGCCTCGGTGGCGATAATACCGGGATGAAGTATGGCTGCAGCCACGCCGATAATGGCGCTGATAAAGCCGACCGGCAGGATCATCAGACCACCCAGGATGAATCCCTTTTTAGCGGCGCTGGAATCTTTGGCCGCAAAGCTGATCTGAACCACCGATTGCACCGAAAAGACGGTGGTAATCATAACCACAAACCAGGCTATAATCAGCCCCCAGCCGATAGCTCCGATGTTGAAACCGGGATGCTCGACCGGAAGCCGGGCTGTGATCTCGCTCAATCCCCCGACCTTTCCCACGGCCATTACCGCTCCCAGGATGACACCCGCATAAATGAAGGTCACGTTTATGATATTGGTGAGCCCGGCCGCCCAGAATCCACCGATAAGAGTGATGCCGACAAAAACAATGGCGGTGACAAGCATTCCCATCTGGAAACTGAATACTCCGGGAAGCAGGGATGAGAGGATGGCGCCGCCGGCGACATATTGCAGGGAAGTGATAACCAGCTGCAAAACCAACTGTCCGATGACTCCGATAATACGGCCGGACACGTTGTAATGCTTTTCAAAAAGTTCCGGCAGTGTCGTGATTTCCAGGCGACGATAACGCCGGGCGGCTGTCAGGCCGACCAGGAAAGCACCGGCCGCCCAAGCGGCATTGTACCATCCCGCCGATATCCCGACCACGTATGCACGCTCGGCCACGCCGATGGTTGAAGCTCCGCCGATGGCCAGCCCCGTCAGGAGGGGAGCTATTACCCAGTAAGGGAGGCTTCTTCCGGCCAGTAGATAGGCCACCATGCCTCCGCGGCTGAGCCGGCGGGTCAGCCAGGTGATCACATAGAGAAGAACGATGTAAATGCAAACAATTGAAAAAGGCACCCAGTTCATGGCAAATTCACATCCATTGTTTTCGCGCCGTCCGGCTGGGTCGGGTCTGCCATTATCGCCGACCGCTTGTTATATTCCGTTTTGGACGCATAATTCAACCCGTTCCTGCCGTCCTGACGACAGCCGGGATGAATCTCGGTATCACTGGCTTCGAATTTTTAGACGGGCGTCAGCGACGGCGACGCCTTTTCCTTTCTCAAACGCAAATATGGGATTAAGATCCATCTCGTCGATTTCGCGGAAATCATCAGCCAATTGTCCCACCCTTATCAGCACTTCCGCCAATTTATCGATGTCCGCCGGCGATTCCCCGCGTACACCCTGTAGAAGGGGATATCCCTTGATCGAGCTGATCATCCCGGCTGCATCCTGCCGAGAAAGCGGCGCCAGCCGGAACTGGACGTCTTTCAGAGTTTCAACGAAGACTCCGCCGAGACCGAACATAATCATCGGGGCCACGCCGTCATTCCCCTTGGAACCGATGATTACTTCTTTCCCGGTAGTCAGTTGTTCCTGGACAATAAATGCCGGGTTGTATTTGGCGAATTTTCCGGCCATCTCGTCAAGCGCCGCCAAAAGCGATTTTTCATCTTCAAGGTCGAGGCGTACTCCGCCGGCATCCGATTTATGCACCATTTCTTCGGCATCGACTTTCAGGACCAGCGGATACGCCAGATTCTGAGCCGCCTTCAGAAGTTGCCCTTTGTTCTCAACCCGGACCGTTTTGACCGTCGGCACACCATAGCAATTCAGCAGTTCGAACACGTCTGCCTGCGGCAGGAACTTCCCACTCCCTCGGTGATGCGCAACGATTGCCTCCGCCTTCTTTCGGTCGCGATCATATTCCCGGTATTCCGGGGCTTCCCGCTGGAGTATATGCCCGTATTTGATCATCGCTGCCAGGGCTTTCGAGGCCGATTCGGGGAAATCGAAAACGGGAACACCGCTCTGGCGGATGATACGAATGACCTCACCGAATTTTTCCTCGATCGTCAGGATGATGCAGACCATCGGCTTTTCGGCGGTCGATCCTATTTCACCCAGTTTGCGCGCCACCGCCTCACAGTCGACAAAGGGAGGCGTTACGAAATTGAGAATCAACGAATCGATGTTGGGATCCTTAAGGAGCAGTTCCACCGTTCCGCCATATTCCTTGGCGCCGGCGGTGGCAATCACATCGACCGGATTAGATACGATCGCCTCTGAAAAAAGCAGTTTGCCCAGGGCCTCGCCCGTTTGAGGACTCAATTTCGCCAGCTTGAGACCGCTGGCGATACATTCATCCACGGCAATGATGGCCGGGCCGCCGGTATTAGTCACGATGACGATATTGTCCGATTTCGGAATCGGCTGATCGGAAAATGCGATGGCGGCCTCAATCATCTCCTGCTGGCTGTTGAAACGCAGCACGCCGCTTTTTTCAAAGATGGCATCGGCCAGTGTATCCTGTTCGATCAATGACCCGGTATGCGAGGCGACGGCCGCGACGCCTTCACGCGTCCGCCCTGTCTTGAGAGCCAGAATGGGCTTTTTCCCGGTCACGCGGCTGGCCACCTCAAGGAAACCGGCCGGATCTTTGAGCGTTTCGATATGGGCCATGATGACCCTGGTCTCATCATCCCTGCCGTAATAATCGATGATTTCATTCATGCTCACATCGGCTTCATTCCCGAAGCTGGAATACATCCGGGTGCCTTTGCCGATATTGTATAGCTGCAATTTCAGAGTTTCACCCACGCCGCCGCTTTGCGCCACGATCGAGATATTTCCCGGTATCTGAGGCACGAAAGTGAAGTTGGCGTAAACCGATACGGCGGGATCGGAATTCTGGATACCCTGTGAATTGGGTCCGTAAACACGCATGCCATGCTTGTGTGCGATTTCGACAATCTGCTTTTCGAGATGCACTCCGTCGCCGCCGACTTCCTTGAAGCCGGCCGTATGCACGATGGCGAACTTAACACCCTTTTTGCCGCACTCTTCGAGAACCGACGGGACCAGCGTATTCTTGATTGAAATATTTACCAGGTCTATTTCATCGGGGACATCGCCAATGGAGGGGTAGGCCTTAAAGCACTTGATAAAACCGGATTTGGGGTTGATGGGATAAATGGGGCCTTTGAAATTATGATCGATGAGGTTCTGGATGACGATGTGGCCGATACTCAGGGGATTATTGGACGCACCGATAATGGCCACTGACCGGGGCTTGAACAAGCCGTCGAGCATTTAAACCTCCTTTATCTTTATCGCAAGAAGGGCCGCCCCTATAGCCCCCGTCAGCTGGGGGTGTAAAGGCACCGATATCTTTTTCCCAATTTTGTCTTCGAACATTTTGACGAGGTAAGGATTGTGCGCCACGACGCCGCCACTTACCGCCACCTCTCCCTCGATGGAATCCATTTCCAGGACTCTTTTGATAACGGAACTGAAAATGCCTTTGATAATTTCCGGTACACTGACCCCCTCCCTGATCCGGGACAGGATTTCCGTGGCGGCGAAGACCGTGCAGTAACTGCCTATCTGAATATTCTCCCGGGCCCTTTCGGCCAGACCATTGAGATCTTCGCGGCTGATTTTCAGCCGGGCCGCAATCTCTTCCAGAAACGCCCCGGTACCGGCGGCGCATTTCCGATTCATCTTGAAACTGATCCGCTTCCCCTGGTCGTCGATCTTTATGACCTTGCTGTCCTGACCGCCGATGTCAATAAGAGTGTGAGCGCGGGGGAAATGATAATAGCTGCCTTCGGCATGACAACTGATTTCAGTTTTGGCGACATTGGCGAAGGGTACGTTACGCCTCCCGTATCCGGTGGCTACAACAGTATTGTCATCCAGGGCGCATCCGGCGGCGGCGCACGCCGTTCCGTAGGTCTTGTCGGCCGCGAGTTTAAAATCCGCGCCGGAATCGGCTATGCAATAGCCGAGTATTTCCCGGTTTTCATTTATGATGACCGCCTTGGTGGTGGAGGCGCCAATATCAATTCCCGCGAAAAATTTCATCAGGTTTTATCACGCCCATTTTTTGCCGGAGAAGTCCTTATGAGTCCTCCAATTGTTCAATAAAGGCCTCGATCTGGGTTTTGGCCTGTTCCTCCGAATAACAGCGCAGGTCATTCAAATCGCCATTCAGGGTTAGAGTGGGGATGTTCAGGCGCTTCTCGAGTCTCTCGGGCATTCCGTAACGGTTGTTGGAATTGTTGGGGCAGGTTTTGGCGTCATGAAACAGAATTCCATTGATTTTGAAATTGCGAACGACATCCTCGATATACTTTTCCTTGTAAGCTTCATCGCGAACGATAAAGATTTCGGTGTAAGCCCGGGCTGTACTCAAAAACGGATCGGCCGGATCGAAAGCTTTGAAAATCCAGCTATTGCAATAAGTCGAGGCGATAACGGCTGTCTTGAATCCGATAAAAAGTTCGGACATATCGCGGAGTTTACCCCAGATCGGCATACCCTCCCAGTACAACCGAAATTTTTCATCATCGACGGCGCCGACTCCCTCGGCGATCCGCTCTTCCATCTCTTTCAACAGCAATTCGTAATAGTCTATCGCCACCTGCGATCCTCGCAGGACGACGGCCGGTCCCATGTGAATGGTCGCATCAAAAAAGCTCATCGGCGCCGGAGTAGCCATATTCGCCTCCAAAACCTTGCGCCATAATTCCGTGCACTTTTTGGATGCCGCCATTACTTCCCGGAATTTGTCGATATCAAACTTGTTGCCGGAAATCTTTTCCAGACGCGGCACCAGGTCCTTTATCTGTTGCACAATTCCGGCCAGCACCCCATCGGATATCGCCCCAATATTGCGGAACGTGGAAACACCCATCAGCGGCACATTCCATTCACGGGAATACCAGCCCAGCCAGTCCTGCACATCGCGGCATTGGTTGGTGTTGAACACCAGCACATCCGGCCTGGGAATACCGGAGATTCCCTCATAGGCCCGTGAAAGTGGCGTCTCTCTCTTGATATAGGCGCCGACATCGCTGGTCAGATAGGAACAGATATCCGGCGAGTAGCCGATGGCATTGGCCACCGGGATATAATTGGTGGCCATTCGCGTGGCCCCCAGCATGGCGGCATGATTTTCAGGGTAGTAAACCTTGAATCCCAGGCTCAGCAGGAGTTCGGCCGGACCGACGCTGGTGCACCAGGCCACTTTCTGAGAGCCGTCTTTGGCGGCGGCATCCAGTTCGTAAAAATAGTCGGCCATAATCTTCTTCATCTGGCCGGTGGCTTTGATCTTCTTGATGGAAGTGTTTTTCTCCGCGCTCATGGTATTCTCCTAAGAAAAGCCACGTTCCCTGTCAATCAGTGCCGGATCGGGAATCGATTTTGACCCGCCGACTGTGGCCCGGCCAATTCCGCCGGAAAGCCACTGACGTTATGTCTATACGTTCATGACTTTGGAGCAAGCGGCTCCGATTACTCCCTCACGACAGTATCGGGAACTCATGAAATCGGCCGAATGTCCCGCCTGTACCGCCAAAGCCTCAGCTAACGGCGCAGCGCATGACGCCTGTATGCAGGCCGCGATCGCTTTGCGAGCCGCCTCGGTTCCAGGATCGCCCGAATCGGATAAACTGGCATCGATTGTCACCTTCAGGGCCGCATCGGCGACATTTCTCCGTTTCACCGGCCCCTGCTCACCCTCGGTCGCGATTTTCCAGACCAGCGGTAGGGCTGCATCAAAGCTCCCCGCAAAATCGGTCAGCCAGCCCACCGTATCCTGTGATTTGACCGGCTTGCCGGTCAACAACATATTCATGATTTTCGGCCAATCATCGGGACGGGCTTTTCTGAACGGCCAGTGACATCCTTCCATGCCGGGGATAACCGGCAGAGTCACTTCCGGCATGCCCAGCGCACTGCCTTTCACAGCGACAAGATAATGGCAATGCATCATCAATTCCAGAAATCCGCCGAGGCAGCGTTTGCCGTTGATAAAACCGACCGAGACCTTGAAATCATTTTCCAGCCGCCGGGCGGTCTTCGACCATGAAGTCGAAATATCCAGGCCTTTTCCGCTTTCGTTCAGCGCGGGGAAAAAATCGCTGGTATCGGCGCCGACCATCTGTGATGCCAGGTGAAAGTCTCCGGTGACGATGACGCGCTCGATTCCCTCGGCCTTGAGCCAGTCGATAGCCCGGTTCAATTCAGCATCAACGTCGCTGTTGTAGCTTTCCCGGCCGATAGTAATAATGCCCACGGTATTGTCATGTTCGGCATTCACGTAGAGCTGCTGCCATTCCGTTTCTTCGATCCGGTCAAACGTTTCGGGAAACCATCCGCAACCGACCGCCGCGGGGTGCAACCGATGGTAAGCTTCGACTCTCTCAATCGCCGCCTTCGCGCCCATATTACGGATAAACGCCGGAACTCCGCTTCGAAATTGAGCGCACAGTTCCCCGATAGCGTTGATATGCGAAAGATGCGACCGGTTTTCATGCAGCATCAGGCTGGTCATCTGGATTAATGGCCCCGCCATCCAATTCTGGAAAGTGTCATCATCGCCGTCATCCATAGCCCAGTCCACCAGGGGCCGGAAATGGTTTAGAGGATACCAGTCCTGACCGCTTACTCGGCGTTCCTCCAGTTCCGGCGTCGGAGTGAAGAGAGCGCCATACTTCTGGCCGAGATGGTACAGGCATGACCAGGTCAGGAAGTTGGCCCCTTTGGCGCCGATGGCGTCGTGAGCACGGAACGGATTCGGTCCCATCAGCTTCCTGACGTACTTGTCGATTTTCCAGAAAGGCATATTGGAGGCTCGGTGATACCTCAACGCCGCCAGGGTCAGACCACAGAAAAGCACGTCCAAAACAAAGGACCAATGGTCGCTGACCGGTATCGGGGTCAGGCCCAAAGCCCAGAAAAGTTGCGTGCCGGGCGAAGGCTTGGCCTCCACGATTTCCCAGACTTTATTGATGTTGTGGGGGAAGGCCGGGTGGGCGATGCCGACGCCCAACTCGGAGCTCGGAAATCCGGATGTAACCGAGCGAATGTCAATCTTCGGGAAGACCTCCCTGAAGGTCGCATAATGAGCTTTCTTGATCTCGAGAATTTCCGGGATTGCTTCCAGCAGAAAACGAGGCCGAAGTCGTTTCAACTCCGAGGGGAGTTGACGGCCGTCATAATTGAGCCGGATGATATTGGCCATGATCTCATCGGCGCGGTTTTGCCCGAAAAAGCTCCTCAAACCATGGTACTGGCCGCCGATGCCGTCAGGAGCGCCGGGAAAATCCAGGGCGATAATGGGAATATCAAAGGGGAATAATCGGGCACCGAGCTGCATCGTTTTTCCGGCGCCGACGATACCATTGGCTCCAGAGATCACAAAAGCTGCGCGCTCACCCGGTTTGCCGAAAATCTGATCTACCAGGTCGCCCGCCTCCACCGGCATCCGCCCCTTACGAAAAATATCGAGAGTATGACCCAGTCCCAGCGTTTCCAGGGTTGGCTGTCTCAGAGATTTCATTACTTTTTTCCTCCATCCGTCACCTTGAAGACAGCCGCAATGCCCACATCGCCGGCCGCACATCCGAAAACCAAGACATATCCTCCGCCCAGATCGACCGCTTCTTCCAAAGATTCGATTATAACCCTGGTTAAAGTCGGGCCCTGGGGAT
The DNA here is from genome assembly GCA_964523575.1 of uncultured Ignavibacteriales bacterium. Lineage (GTDB taxonomy): Bacteria > Zixibacteria > MSB-5A5 > GN15 > JAAZOE01 > DAOUTW01. The sequence goes on along the minus strand of CAZGAV010000042.1, from coordinate 16,901 downwards.
GTCCCCAGACCAGCGGACAGCCGGTATTGTTCATTTTCCGCCAGTCATATTGCAGCACTTTGGCGAATATGACGTCGTTGACCGCGAAAGGATTATGATTCTTGACCACAACCATATCGCCCATAGTCAGTCCGGTTGATTCCAATAGCTTCTGTACCGCCAGAGCCGGCGCTTCCGGCATCAAGCTGGGCAAGGTTCGCACCTCGGCCTTGGCCACCACCTGAATATCAATCTCAGGTCGAAGACTGAATTCCGAGGCCTTTTCTTTTGACGTAACAAGAAGAGTGGCCATGCCGTCGGAGGCGTGTGTCTGCGTTCCTGCCGTCACACAGGTGTCGAGCTCGCGCATGGACCGCAGACCGTCCGGCGACACCATACGTACACCGGCATCGGAATCGATCCGCCCCAAAAAGCGCCCCTGTATATTAAGAACATCGAGTGGGATCAAGACGCGGTTGAGGAATCCGGAGTCCTTGGCTTTGAAGTATTGCTCGTAACGATAGTAGGCCAGTTCGTCAACCTCACGGCGATCGCTTTTGTGTTTGCGTGCCGCCAGACCGGCGCAGGCGATCATGGCTTTGCCGGTAGCCGGGTCGAATCCGAAATTATCCCAGACATCGGCCAATGGCTTGGTTCTCTGGTAATCGCGGCGTTCGGGAAAAACGCCGACCGGCGAATCGCTGGTCCGGTCAAAAGTCAGAACACCGACAACATCGTGCGAACCGCCCTGCACCTCCGCGGCCGCCGACATGACGGCCTGCAGTCCGGTGGCGCAGGCCTGCTCCATATGATAGCCGGGAATTCTCCGGCCCATACAGCTTGATACCAGCGGTGCCGTCCAGAATTTCCAATGCCAGGGTATGGTCGATCCGATAATCAGGTATTCCAGGGAGCTGGTTGGGACCTTGCGCAACCCCATAATACGGTTCATGGCTTCACCTGCAAACTGGCCGATATTGACTTCGGCCAGAGCAGACATTTGCCAGGCCGGGAAGAAACTGCTACCCCAGGTGCCATAGGGTATTCTGACTTCGGCAAACCTCGAAGTCGCCTTACTCATTATCGTCTCCTTGAATTGGCTCCAATGTCATTTCTGAATTTTCGCATCTATGATGGTCTTTATTGCGGCCGATCAGAAGCCGCACGCCCATTTTGAAATTTGCGGATATGTCGAGCCTGTGTCATGCCGCGCATAGCTGATATTGACAGAGGGTCGAATATCCGTGATCAACTTCTCAAAAAACTGAAGGATGCATGAGCCGCAACGCCTGCCTTCAATAGAGTTTATCTCCCATTCTAACGAAAAACCCCATCCTGCGCAAGCGGATTTATTCCTTCCGTTTCTTCGCAGGAGAATCATCCTCTCTGATATAATGACCGCTGCGGCCGCCGCTTTTTTCTACCAGTCGAATCGCTTCTATAATCATGCCTTTGTCAACCGCCTTGCCCATATCATAAATTGTCAAAGCGGCGACGGAGACTGCGGTCAAAGCCTCCATTTCCACCCCGGTTTTATAATGGGTGGTCGCTTCGGCAGTGATTTCTACGGCCGGGGGATTCTCGATGATTTTGAGATCTACAGCCACATGGGTGAGAGGTAGTGAATGGCAAAGAGGAATCAGATCGGCCGTCTCTTTAGCGGCCATGATGCCCGCGATTCGAGCTACCGCCAGGGCGTCCCCCTTCTTAAGGGTATTTTCCTGCAACTGCCGGAGGAGATCTTCCGAGATTAGTACTCTGCCGCCGGCGACGGCGCGCCTCTCCGATTCGGCCTTGCCGGTGACATCGACCATACTGGCCTGTCCTTGCTCATCGACATGAGAGAGTTTTCTTTTTCCCATACGCTTACCTCCGATATTAGCCTCTTTTCAGACTGAAAATCCGTTCGCGTTGATCCGTCTCATGTTCTGTTCATTTATACCAATGTCACCGGTCCGGCGTTCCCCCGGTGATTAATTCCAGGGCATGCATCAGGGCCGGTTCGATAACTTTCAGATTATCCAGAGCGCCTTGCGGACTTCCGGGCAAATCGATGATAAGACTCCCGCCGGCACAACCGGCCACCGCTCTTGATAGAATGGCATGTGGGTACTTTTTGAATGAGGTTTGCCGCATCGCCTCTTCCATCCCGGGGATACGCCGTTCAATGACTTCCAGTGTCGCCTCAGGTGTGATATCGCGGGACGAAAGGCCGGTTCCTCCAGAAACCAATATCAGGTTGATCCCGTCAATCTCAATCCATTTTTTAAGCACCGTGACAATCGCATGCTTATCGTCTGGAACCACTTCCGATGAAGCCACCGGATATCCCAAAATTTCCAGATAAGATTTCAGTCCCGGTCCGGTTTTATCGGGGCGAACACCATTATAAGCACGGTCGCTGGCGATTAAAACGGCCGCTTTGAAACGGCCTTTATTCGATTGCCCTGCATTCATCTATAGTAAAGCTCACTAATCCGACGATTGACTAATCGGTGCCGGATCGTTTCCGGGTAAAAATCATCATCGTCTCGTCGTTTTCATCATCAAAACATACGGTACACCCGTTCAGCCCCAACTCCCTGACCGGAACCGCCCTGACCTCGAAACCGAGCATCTGATAATTCTCGGTCGCCTCCTGCAGGCGCGCGCCGGAAGCGGTAGACTGCTGAATCCATCCTTCGGCCTTCAATTTGTCAGCTAATTCGGAACCCATGTTTATCCCTGCTAAAGACAAAAAAGCGGCTTTGGCCGCTTAGAACAGATCGTCCAGATCATCACCACCGGCCCCGCCCCCGGGCAACTCCCCATATTTTTGGAGATACTGTTGAATCAGTTCGCTCTCGCGCTTGGTGTACATCGGATCTTCCTCCCAGATAAACCATTGGGCCTCTCCGGGATTATCCAGACATTCGCTCAGACTTTGTCTCAAATTGGGCGTCCCGCTGATGCGAATGACTTTCTTTTCAGCATTAAACAATTGGAAAACGCCGTCGGTCTCCGGAATCGAATCTATGGAATCCCGATTTAACGGGAGCCATCGCTCCGGCGGTAATTTAACCGGCGTGATACCCAGACGGATATTGCACCGCAGGCATCTTTGCGCCTCCATTCTGGCGGCCGGCTCGGATAATGTTTTCTGTATCAATCCGAAACCGGCGGTTCGATTTCCAGGGGCGGCCACAATCGCCTTTTGGCGCGGCTGATGGAATTCATCGGCGGGAGTATTCAGGTCGGGCCGCTTGATTTCGGCCTTTTCCGATACTTCCTCGACAAGCCCGATTCCCCCGAGATATTTATCTATGATATCTGCAGCATATCGGCCTGCGGCAATGGCGTCTATAACCGATGACGGCCCCCGGGCGACATCTCCGGCGGCAAAAATGCCCTCGATACCCACCGACAGGTTATTATTGACCTTGACCGTCCCTCCCGGCCCCTTCACCAGACCATCGACCCCTGCAAAAATTTCCGCATCCACCTGCTGACCGATAGTGACTATAACGGCATCGGCTTTGACAGTTTCGATAATGTCATTATCGTATTCCGGATTGAACCGTTTTTGTTCGTCGAAAACTCTGGTGCACTTCATGAATTCAATGCCCGATATGCGTCCGTTCTCCGAAATAAATCGCTTGGGTCCCCATGATGGATTGATCACGATGCCTTCTTCTTCAGCCTGCGAGATTTCCCAGTCGTGAGCCGGCATTTCATTGCGAGATTCAAGACAGTACAAATGTACCGATTGACTTCCCAATCGAAGAGCCGTCATAGCGGCGTCGATAGCGACATTTCCGCCACCGATAACGACCGTATCGCCGTCGAGTCTTGGTCCCTGCGCCGTCCGGGCCTGTCTGAGGAAATCCAGGCCGGGATAGATGCCTTCCAGGTTGGCCCCTTCAATCGGCAACGCTTTACTGGTCGAGGTCCCGGCGGCAATTAGAACAGCGTCATAGCCTTGCGATTTAAGCTGGGCATAACCGTGGTGATTGTCAAACGGCTGGTTCATGTGAAATTCTATACCATCGGTCTCCAGACCCTTCAGCTCCCGATCCAGAACTTCCGAGGGCAATCGGTAGGCCGGTATACCGTACCGGAGCATGCCTCCCGGTTCTTCCTCCCGGTCGAAGATCCCGATTCGGTGCCCCAGAGAACGTAAATAATAGGCCGCCGTCAATCCCGTCGGCCCGGAACCGATGACCGCAACTTTTTTCCCGGATTCAGGATACTCCGGGGAATTTGAGAAATCATTATCACCGGCATAATCGGCCACGAATCGTTTCAAATCACAGACGGCAACCGCCTCGTCGATGGCGCCTCGACGGCAGTTAGTCTCGCAGGGATGAAAACAAACATACCCCAGAATCCCGGGAAAGGGAACCCGCAAGCGGACAATATCGAGCGCCTCACGATAGTGTCCCCCGGCAATTGCCTGAAGATAGCGCGGGATATCGATGCCGGCGGGACAATTTCCGATGCACGGCAAGGGAGAACCCCGCCTCACCTGCGGGACGCCATCCTTGTCGAGGAGCGCCCCGGTCGGACAAATTTCGACACAAGCGCCGCAGAAACGGCATTGAGCATCTTTTAATCCGGCTCCGTTCAATGTCCCGACCCAGGCCCGATTCTCTTTCCAAACCGCGCCCAACACCTCATTATCCTGCACTTCCTGACAAATTCGCACACAACGCAGGCAGCCAATACAGAGGTTGAAATCGCGGTTGTAAAGCGGATCATCCTGAGTCTTCGGCCGCTCTTTCGGAACGTATTTTGGAGTGTCTCCCGGGATGCCAATGAATTCGCTGACCTTTTCCAGCTCGCAACGACCCAGTAGAACGCAACAGCGTTCCTCCACCGGCACATTTGCCGAACAGGCGGTGCGGCTACACCCTTCTTTCTGAGCGCAGGTCAGGCAGGCGTGAGGATGATCGGCCAAAATTTTCGAAAGAGCCCGCTTACGACGGCGGATCACTTCATCGGTATCGGTACTGATGACCATCCCGCTTTCGACGATAGTAATGCAGGAATTGACCGGTTCCGGCTGGCCCTCGACATGCACCAGGCAGAGATTGCATTGCGCCTGATCTCCGGCCTTTTCCCCCGGCTTTTCGCCTTCGATTTCGAGATCTATTTGATGGACGGCCCCGGCCCAAATTGTACCGCCAACAGGTGGAAGATCATAATGACTGCACATCCGCGGGATATAAATATCGGCCGCATCAGCGGCCTCGAGGATACTCATTCCCTCAGAACATTCGACAGTATGTTCGTCAATCGTCAATATCAGGGTCGCCATAGTGGTCACCTAAAAAGTAAAATTGCCCAATCATATCTCATCCGACTCAGCGAGCATCCAGATGTGAGTATCCGACTACCAGGAATGAGCCAGCGCCCCGGGTTTACAGGCGACGACGCACGGCAAAGGTGGCCGGTCCGTTACCGGCTTGCAGGGGCCGCAATCGTATTTGACCTTTTTGCGGTGATCTTCCTTGATTGCGGCCACTTCGTCATCGTAATCATCGACAATGATCTCGAACAAACCTGCCGGGCAGGACTTAACACATCCGTGGTCGCCGCATTCGATGCAGAGATCGGTGTCGATAGTTATAAAAAACTCGCCGCTGCCGTCCATATATCCATAGTTGGCTTTCACTGGGCGACCTTCTTTCGCTCTTTTTCCACCAAAGCCCGGGCAAAAAGGGCGGCGCCGAGAGCGCCGGCGATCTGGGTATCATATTTGGATTTCAGGGCGGTTAGTTTCAATTCCCGCTCCAGCCGCACCACGACACCGCTGTTCTTGGCGATACCGCCGGTGATGGCAAAATCCTTCTCGACCCCGATCCGCTCAAGTAGGGATACCACCCGATGGGCCATGGCCGAACAGTAAGCGGCCAGCACCCGTTTTTTGGACCATCCGTCCCGGAGCAGGGAAGATGCCTCAGATTTGGCGAAAACCACACAGGTCGACGAAACCGGCGGCGGTTCTTCTTCGACATCCAATGACAAATCGCCGACTTCCTCAATCGAGACCGCCAGCAAATCGGCAAAGACTTCCATCCCGCGACCGGTTCCGGCGGCGCATTTGTCATTCATCAGGAAATTGGTGACCTTGCCTTTCTCATCGCATAGGATGGCTTTGCAATCCTGACCGCCCATATCGAGAATGGTTCTGACGGTGGGACCGTACATCGTGTTACCGCCTCGAGCATGACAGGCGATTTCAGTGATAGCCCGGTTGGCGAAAGGTACATTGACCCGCCCGTAGCCGGTCCCGACCGTGTAATGTATCTTATCCAGAGTCAGGCCGGTGTTTTCCAAAGCCCAGTTCATGGCGTTATGGGCGCTGTTGGGGCTGTCCGACCCGGTGCGCATATTGGAATAAGCAAAGAGCTGGCCGTCGAGCAATATCACGGCCTGAGAACTGACCGAACCGACGTCGACGCCGGCGCTGATGGTTTCGGCGTCTTTGGGGTCTTTGGTCTCGTCATGCCAGTTATATTCTTTCCAGCGCCAGAATTCCTTGGTCTTGTCAGTCATCATCGGCTCCTTTCGCTTGCAATGATCGCAGCGCCCAGGGCGCCGACATAATCCGGGTTTTGAGGGACAACCACGGTGGTTTCCAGCGCGCGATTCAAGGCATCTATAAAACCGGGGTTATGAGATACTCCGCCGACCAGCGCCACTCCTTCGTTAATCCCCACTCGCCGGACCATCGAAACGATCCGGCTGGCAATGGCGTCATGGACCGCCCGCGCGATATCATGCTTGGGAGTTTTGGCGTGCACCAGCGAGACCACTTCGCTCTCGGCGAAAACCGCGCACTGAGCGTTCATGGGGATGGCCTTGTCCGATTTCAACGATAACTGACCGAATTCATCAAGTGAAACTTCCAGAGCGCGGGACATCGCTTCGGCAAAAGCCCCGGCCCCCGCGGCGCATTTCTCATTGACCGCGAAATCCACGACTTTACCGTCCGGTTCGATCTTGATTCCCCGGCCCTCTTCGGCGCCGATGTCGATGACGGTATGAATGTCTTTTTCCAGGCTGACGACTCCTTTGGCCGCCGCGCCGACGTCGGTAATGTCGGAATTAGCCTTGGGGGCCACTTTACGCCCGGCGCCGGTCGAAGTGATATGACCGATCTCCGACATTTCGATGCCGGCTTCACCAACGGCCTTTTCCAGACATCTCGTGGCCGCCTCGACCGGTTCAAACCCGGTGACTTCCATCGCCCGGCTGAGGACGGCTCCATCCTTGAGGACAACCACCTTGACATACTTGGAGCCCATATCTATTCCAGCGGTAATCATTAATCCTCCTCTATCTCTTTCAATCTTTCCGGATTGATCATTATTTCTCTCTTATCACGACTAAGCCGTGGTTTTGGATTTATCCAGCGTATCGATTCCCAGAGTTTCCATGAAGGAGTCAATCCGGACCATCACACGCTTTTCGTCGAACTCCCGCTCATCACCCATATTGCCTTCAAACGTCATCACCGGCACGCCGGCCTCGGCTATGCCGAGTCGGTTTTCCATTATACCGCACGAAAGGCCCTCACAACCGCGATTCAGATGCAGCATAACGCCGTCCAACTGCCATTGCTTGACAATCTGGAGCATCATTTTGGTCTTGAGGTTGGGATCGTAAAAGTGCTGCCATTCCGGCTTGGACAGGTTCCAGTCGGCCAGAACCCGCAACGCCTGATCGCGGGTAGTGATCTTTTCGCCCTTCTGCATCGGCGTCGTTCTTGGCCCCCAGGTGCCGTCCGGTTTGTCTTCCCAGATACCGATCAGGCCGAAGGTGTACAGCGACCCGATCGACACCGCCCCAAACTTCTCGAGGTAGCGGAAGACCTTCAGAAATCCCCAGGGCGGCTGAGTATCGGACATCAATCGGCACCGCTCATTCGGCACGGCGGCGATGTGATTATCCACCCGATACTTGACTTCGTCGCGGAGTTCTTCATAGAAGTCGGCGATTTCCTTGTTATGTTTGGCCAGAGTGCCGTGGACGTAAAGCGAATACATCGTCTTCTCATCGAGCGGCGCGGGCTTGGCCATATTGAGGCAGCACACTTCCGCCCAGGTCGAGGTCGAACGCAACTCGTTTTCAACGGCCTCAATCAAAAGCTCATCCTGATACTTGCGTCCGGTTGTCTTTTCCAGCCATTCGATTGATTCGTGCATCTGGTTGACGATAAACATCAGCCGATTTTCATCGATATCCTTATAAGGGCCGACAGAAACATCGATACAGAAATAGGGGATCTTCTTGTATTCGGCCACGTGCTGATACCACTTGGCATGACTGCAGCAGATATGATCCTGAAAGCAGAAATCGGGTTCGGGGTACTCGCCGCCGAAGGCGAATTTGCCCAGGTACATCGAGCCCCAGTAGTTGCGCATGTAACTGCACAGATCGCGGGCCCAACCCTTGGCCTCGGTCGCCTCGAGGCATTCCATCGACAACTTTTTGTCGAAAGCCAGTGACGCTCCGTACGGTTCGCCGGTGATGTTATAGACATCGCGGCCCAGTCCGGCCGGGATGGCATCGAACGACCAGGCTCCGCCGGTCCAGCGAAGGCCGCCTTTACTGCGGGCTTCCTGATAATCTTTGTAGTACTTGAGCCGCAGTTCTTTGGCCTTCGGCCAGCATTTCAACGGTTCGGTTTTATATTCAGCCATCTATTCTCCTTTGGCCTTTGGCCTAAAATAATTCTTCGACACCCAGCATTTCGAGGAAAGCTTCCACCCTGATTCGGAACTGCCCCATCGGCACCGTCACGTCGAATTCCAAAAACAAAGTCGGCAGGCCGTTCCCATTCAGATATTGCTTCAGGGGCACCATATCGCATTCGTGTGGATCGCAGAATTTCTGCTGGATCAATATCACCCCGTCCACCTTGAAGTCTTTGGCTAACTGGAGGATATGAGGGAACCTCAAACGCTCTTCCCAATCCTTGGTCGGGCAGGGGACCCGGTTGATATACCGGTCGGCGATATCCTGCATCAGGTCGCCCGAAAATTCAGTGCTGTTCCAGAAATAACGCGATCCGGTACAATGGTCATCGACCACCACCGTGGCGCCGACCGACTCGACCATCTTGATAAAGGCCGTGTCATCATCTTCCGACCCGACAATCATCAACCGCGGCCCGGTGTCCCGATTGAGATTACGGGATTTCAGCTCCGGCAGGATGCGTTTCAATTCGGCGTTGTGATCTTTTTTGTCGACCATGAATGATGACGCCACCATGACCATCGCCTCGAGGCCGGTAATCTTCGGATCGGGGCCTTTGCGCAGATCATAGACCTCGTGCATCAGTCTCCGGTTTTCATTATAAAGATCGCAGGTTTCCTTGAGAGCTTCGTCGGTGATTTTCCGCCCGGTCCATTTTTCCAAAGCTTCCTTGAATTTCACCAGCTCGGCCGAATAATAGGTGTGGGCGTGCTCGGTTTGCACCTTGTTCGGCATATAGAGGTAGTAGGAAAAATCCTCCGGCACATGATTTCTCCACGATGTAAAGGCCTGTCTCAGGTGCAGGCAGGACTGCGCCAAAACGATACCCTTCATGTAATCGCAGCGGCCCTTGAGGCCCTGCGCCAGAACGTCGCGGCAGAACGGGCAAAACATGCCGAAAATATGCTGTTCGGTGACATCCTGCGGTTCGTGCGATCCCAGCATTCGCATCGGCAGCAATCCCGCGGCATAGACTATCTCTTCCGGAACATAGCTGCAAAAACACCCGACGACCTCGCCGTCGTTTTTCGACAGCCAGTCCCGCGCGTAGTCGTGCCGTTTCTCGTACCATTCATAAAATTTAGTGAACATGACCCTCCTGCAACGCTTAAGATTTGTTTATTCCATTTAATAAAACCTTCAGAAAAGTGGACGAAAGCTTGTTTACATCCGCGTTTTTCTTCGGGTCGTACCACATATATACCCAGTTGAGCGATCCGAACAGGAAAAGAGTCGCCAGGTCAGTCTCGTACGACGGCTTGCCGTAAATTCCATCGACGGCCTTGCGCACGAGGTTGAAATACTCCTGCCTCTTTTCCAGAACGCTCCGGTATAGTTTTCCTGACAATGAATCTATCTCATGGACGCAGACTTTGAATTCATCCATATTTTCCACAAAAAACCGGAAATGATTGTCGATCACCGCCTTGAGCCGATCCTCGGGCGTCTTGGCGGTTTTCAACCTTTCCTGCAACTGCTCTACCAAAGTGGAAAAGGCGTGATGCTGTATGGCATACAGCATTTCATCTTTACTTTTGAAATAGTAGTAGATTCCCGACAGGCCGATTTTGCCGCTGGCCGCGACATCGCGCACCGAGGCCCCCTCGAATCCGTCTTTGGCGATGATTTTTGAGGCGGCCCGCAGGATAGACGACAGCCGTTTCTGGTACTGGCTGTTACGCCTTTCCGGGGCAGGTTTGCCGTTGATTTGAAGCATTTCCTCGGCCCTCACGTCACTACAAATAAATCGAACGTTCGTTCTAATTATACTATCGGGGAAATGCAAAAGTCAAGCAAAAATTGATAATTTTTGACGGTAAATCACGTATGCGATTTGTCAGGATAGGCTCATTGTCCGCTATTCACGGACCGCGACCAGAGGTCGCAGCCACCCGTCGCGCCTAGGCGGGTGACACCGCAGATAAAATGATTGACATACAAACCGTACAGCGTTTATTTATTCAATCATGGGTAATATTTTTTATAGCAAATCGTTAAGGTATCTCTGGTTTATACTATTTTGGGGAGTTGTAGTTTTTCTATTTTTAACCAGAGATTCAAATAAGTTTTCAGACGAAATTTCCCAACAAGATGTATCCATCCTATATCAGACTCTATTTAATGGATTAAAGATTGGCAGCCCAATTTCAGATCTAGTAAAACTTGACATATATACTTTAGATGAATCGTTTAAGAAAAAGGATGGTACGAACGTAGACATATATTTATTGAATGAAAATATCCAGGAGGAAATAGATAAACCTGAAAGGGTCGTTGTTCAAAGCGATGATGGCAACATTGGCAAAATTACGTGCAATTGGTTACATGTAGATAAATCAGTAAATATTTTAAAATCTCTAATTCAATCTGAGGTTATCATGCTATCTACGGATAAATTTTCCTTTTCACGGCATACTGTGAAATTCGACAATGCAACGGTATATATTGTATATAATATCGTCCCTGATATGCATATTCTTTCTTTTTCCTCAAAAGTCGAAATTTTATAGTTTCGCAAATTGTGAATCAACAGGCGCCCATATCCATTTGCGCTTGTGTGTAGACTATCTGGCCTTAAGACTGACCAAGCAAAGGCGATATGTCTCGCCAGCCCACGTATTGAGCGTAGTTTCTAATAAATTGTAATCGCTCGGTACCATCAAATTGATTCATTAGCCTTTGTATTGCGGGGGTGATTTTTTTCTTTATACTCCTGGGGCATTTATGGACCATGAGAATCCTCGAGTCCGGATTACTACTCATCCAATTTATTATATGGTCATTGATTCCCCTATCCGAAAATCCGTAGCCGCAAACTATAAGTAAATCAGAATGTCTCATATAATTCCAAAATTGACAAACCATATCGGCAAATACGCCGGATGAATATTTCATCGTTTTATTATAAGTCCCAATCAGGAGTGCAGGCCGCCTACCTGCAGATTCATGTTCAATAATCTCATAGCGACGATCCGGACTTATTTCTCTATCAATCCTGCATACTCGATAATAAATATCACCCTGGCTTTTTATCCAAAACCAGTCGATCGATCCGTGTAACTTAAATAACCTTACTATGGCATTATTGCTATCATATACAGATACGCATCTTTTGTGTTTGTCACCATTATGTTCAGAAAAACCGTCCATATATGTGATATCATTTTTAAGCAAACAATCCTCAAGCAAAACATCGTGATTCGTAGTGAATATATTATACCTTTCGAAGTCCCCTTTTAGCATTCCGTCCAATATAAAAACGTACTATCCATTATCTTCACCGTTTTGTTTTAAAAAATGCCAAACGACATCTGAAATATAATTGCGGGCTTCCGCGAGTAGGTAGCGAAAATCCCACTCTACTCCTCCTGCCCTTTTTTTCAAGAAAATCTCGGTCCTTTTCTTGATTTCGACTAAGAAATAATGTAATAACGGATTTTCTGTCTCTCCACCCATATGTTCATCAAGTTGAATTAGGGCGTAATAGATTTCTTCATAATTGGGATATCTTTTAAAATTCACCCACTGACCCTTAATTACTTCTTCTCTCATTATCTTTAGAAACTCCGTTACCCTTGGCACATATTGCTCAGGCAGTCCCCTATATGAGGAACGAGGCTGTGCAAAAATATAGACCCCATTTGAATGCCGTATAAATCCATCGCCGGAAAAGATATTCTCTGTAATTTTGCTCACGGAAGGTAATCCTGCCGCGCATGAAACACCCGAGCCAATAAGGAATGAAAGCGAGGATTTCTTCGAAGGATTACTCATCATTATCTAATCCTGTTAATATGCGATTTTATCTGCCCAATTAAATATTCCTTCCAATCAATAGCCAATTCCAGCGTAATTTTCAATCACATTATGAGGTCTTTTTTGGCGGGTGGCCGCGATCTCTGATCGCGGTCCGCGAAAAGCGGACAAACAACATACTGAACCCCCGCCATTGTTTTTCCGCATCCGAGATATAGGTCGTCCCCGCGAAAGCAGAGAACAGGCTACTGCCTGCAAAATCACTACAAAATCGAGGTTAATGTCGGGCGCAGGCCGTTTAGTAGGAACAATAGGAGGCCATATGTACATTAATCTTTTCCAACATCACACGGGGGCATATCAATGGCAATCCTATATAAAATTTGCCAATCGGGAGAAAGAAACGCGTGGGGCTTTCAAAAAGTGAGTGAACAAAGCCAAATTCAGCATAACGTCATGCTCGATAATAAAATACAAAAATCAGTGACCCACCCCAACTTGTCGGGGTGGGTTTACATGATTTTCTGTTGCCATACCCTGCCGATAGCCATATATTCATCGAACCTGACAGTTAAAACTTTGGGATAATAATGATTCTGCCTCGTTTTGATGTCCTGGTCCCGGAAACGGTCGATGACGCCTGCGCTATGCTGGCTCAGCACGCCGATGACGGCGTGCGAATCCTCGCCGGCGGTACGGACCTGCTCGTCGACCTCCGTCGACCAATCATCCCCCAGCATGTGCCCCGATGCGACGGCTGCCCGACCCACCCCCAGGGCCAAGTCCTGTCAACCATCGAATGCGTCCCCTCCAAATCCGACCCGCTGATGTCGCCCGATGGCTCGGTTCGAGCCATGATGCAGGAACCCCGGCACAAGGCCCCCGCCTATCTTGTTTCACTGCACAAAATCAGTCAATTGAAAGGAATTGAACGGCTTAAAGATGGCGGTTTGAGGATCGGCGCCTTGACTACCATCACCGAACTCGAACGATCATTGGATATCCGCAAAGGCTGGACGGCTCTGGCGCATGGGGCCGACAATCTCGGCAGTCCCCTGGTTCGCAACCGGGGTACCATCGGCGGCAATATCGCCAACGCCCGCCCCGCCGCCGATACGGTCATTCCGACCATCGCCTTGGGCGGAAAACTAACTTTGAAGAAATCATCGGGCAGTCGTACGGTCGCAGCCGAAGATTTCCCCCGTGGCCCGGGGCTCTCGGTTTTGGAACATGGCGAAATCCTGACCGATATCCATTTCCCGGCGCCGTTGCCGCATTCGGGAAGCGCCTACATCAAATTGGCCAATCGCAAAGCCCTCGAAATTTCCACCGTCGGCGTCGCGGTCTGGCTGGCGCTGGAAAAACCGGGCGGGCCGGTAAAAGATGTCACAGTCGCCCTCGGAGCCGTGGGGCCGACGCCGATTCTGGCCAAATCCGTCAAAGATGTATTAATTGGCAAAGTCCCGAATGAGAAAATCCTCCAGCAAGCTGCAAAAGCGGCCGCCGGTGACGCCCGGCCTATCGACGATCATCGTGGATCGGCCTGGTACCGCGTAATGATGGTAGAACAACTGACCTTGCGTTTGCTGAAGGCTGTCCTCAGCGGAATCGAGAACGACCGATGAAAAAAATCATTTCGCTGAATGTAAACGGTATTCTGCATGAACTGGCGGTGGAACCCCGCCGGACTTTGCTGGAACTCCTGCGCGATGATCTGGGTCTGACCGGCACCAAAAAAGGCTGCGGTATCGGCGACTGCGGAACCTGCACGGTGCTTCTGGACGGTGTCGCGACCTTCAGTTGTCTCACTTTAGCCATCCAGGCCGATGGCCGCACGGTGGAAACGGTCGAAGGTCTGGCCGAAAACGGCCGGCTGAATCGCTTGCAACAGGCTTTTGTGGATCATGGCGCCATCCAATGCGGCTATTGCACACCGGGAATGCTGATGACCTCAACCGAATTACTGCGCCGCAATCCGCACCCGGATGAAGGCGAAATCCGAAAAGCTATCTCAGGCAACCTCTGCCGCTGCACCGGGTATCAGAAAATTGTCGAGGCCATCCAGGCGGCCGCCGAGGAGGAGTCATGAGCGATTATCGCATCCTCAATACTCGCGCTCCTCGCGTCGACGCTGCCGATAAGGCTATGGGTAAAGCTGTTTACACCGATGATCTCAAGCGACCCGGTATGCTGAGGGCAGCCATTTTGCACAGCCCGCTGGCGCATGCGCGCATTTTGAATATTGATACATCCCGCGCAGAAAAACTCCCCGGTGTAAAAGCCATTGTGACCTACCGTGAAGCTGGAACGATACCATACGGTGTCAGCCCGGCGCGCTACGACGAGACTATTTTCTGCCATGACAAAGTCCGTTATGTCGGCGATGAAATCGCGGCGGTAGCCGCGATAGATCAGGACACCGCCTTGGAGGCGGTACGCCTCATAAAAGTCGATTTCGAGGAGTTGCCATTGGTTCTGGACGGCCGCGCGGCACTGGATGAAGGCCAGCCGCAACTTCACGACATGTATAAAAACAACACCTGCGCCGAAGTCCACTGGCATTTCGGAGATATCGAAAAAGGCCGTCAGGAATCCGAAATCATTCGCACCGATCATATGACCAGCAAAATGCAGGATGCGGCCTTTATGGAACCGCAAAGCATTCTGGCGGAAACCGATTCGGCCGGCAATCTGACCATGTGGAGCTCCACGCAGGCCCCGCATTATGTCCAGCGTACACTGGCCATGGCCTTGAATCTACCCCTGCATAAGGTGCGTGTGATCAAACCGGCCGTCGGCGGCGGGTTCGGCCCCAAAGCGTCATGCTCCACCGCCGAACTGGCCACCTGCCTGCTGGCTATGAAGACCGGCAAACCGGTCAAGCTCACCTTCGACCGCGAACAGGTCTTTCTCCATTCGCGAGCCCGACATCAGTTCTTTCACACCATGACCACCGGCGTGAAAAAAGATGGTACTCTCTCTTTCCTTGAACATAATTGCATCCTTGACGGAGGCGCTTACGCCAGTTTCGGTATCGCTACTATATACTATTCGGGATCACTTCTGGGGGGTCCCTATCGCTTGAAAAATATGAAATACGACGGCTACCGGGTGGTCACCAACAAACCCGCCTGCGGGGCCCAGCGAGGGCATGGAGCCGTTATCGCGAGGGCGTTATTCGAGATACAGCTTGACCGCATTGCCGAAGAATTGGGCATGGATCCGATTGAAATGCGCCTGAAAAACGTCATGGAAGCCGGTGAAACCACATGCAATGAACTATATGTCAGCAGTTTCGGAATGCGCGAGGCGCTGGAAGCGGTCCGTGATTCGGCCGCCTGGAAAAAGAAGCGATCCGCCGGCGGTAAAATCCGCGGTCTTGGCAAAGGTATCGGCGCCGCCTGCGGCTTCTTCGTCTCCGGAGCCGGCTATTCGATCTATCGTTCCCGAACCTACCATTGTACCGTTGTTACCAAGGTCGATGAAGTCGGCGGCGGAGTCACCGTTAGTTCCGGATCAGCCGACATCGGTCAGGGTTCGGATACTGTTCTGGCGATGATCACCGCCGAGGAATTGGGTTTGCAATTAGGTGATGTACAAGTCGTCTCCGGTGATTCCAAACTCAGCATCGACCTGGGCGCTTATTCCAGCCGCACGACCCTTATGACCGGCCATGCCTGCCGTGAAGCAGCGCAGGATGCAAAACGCCAGATTTTGGAGGCAATTGCGGGCGTGTTGAAAGTAGCTCCCGATACCCTCGATCTGAAAGACGGCTTCGTGATCAGCCTCGCCGGCGAGATCGACTTTTCAGAACTCCGCAAGGAATACCTTCAGGAGCACAAAGGCTTTTCCGACCTGCCCGGAGGACCAAACCTGACCTTTGCCGAGGCCAGCCGCATTGCTTTTCTGGAGCGGGGCGCGATTGTGGGCACCGGCAAGTATCGCCCGCCGCCATTGGGAGGCTCCTTTAAGGGAGCAACCGTGGGTACATCACCCGCTTTTGGCTGTTCTGCTCAGGTGGCTGAGGTGACAGTCGATCTCGAAACCGGGCAGGTTACCGTGGACAAAGTTACCGGCGCGCACGATTGCGGTTTCGCCATCAATGTCACTCAGGTCGAAGGCCAGATGCAGGGTTCGATCATGATGGGGATGGGTGAGGCCCTGATGGAAGAGATTATATATGACAAAAAGGGCCGGATTGTCAACGCCAACCTGGCCGAATACAAGATCCCCACGTCTTTGGATATGCCGCCCCTGGAGGCTATAATCGTTGAATCCAACGAGCCGCATGGGCCATACGGCGCCAAAGAAGTCGGGGAAGGAGCGATCATGCCGGTCATCCCGACCATCCTCAACGCCATCTACGATGCCACCGGCGTCCGCATCGACGAACTCCCGGTAACCCCGGAAAGACTACTGGCTGC
>CAZGAV010000041.1:0-29478 GCA_964523575.1 uncultured Ignavibacteriales bacterium | reverse complement strand
ATACATGAATTGGGGCGTTTTAAACAAGAAGAAACACGGCCGTATCCTGCAGGGCCGCACCTGGGATCAGGTACCCGAGGCTTTCAGTAAAATGACAGCCGCATAGTAACCATAACCATTCAAGACAAGATCCGTATAATCCCCTATTCATAATTTTGTGGCTGGAAGTTGTGAATGCTGAATACACCAGGCGCACTGTCTGGCGCGGTATTAAACCAGTTTCTGGTAGGGGACGGCGTTGATGTCGAAGGGGGAACGTTCGCCGCGATCAAGATGAATCGATCCGGCCCCGGCAATCATGGCGGCGTTGTCGGTGCACAACGCCGGAGGCGGATAAACCAGACGAACCCCAAGGCGGGTGCAGGCCGCTTCGAGCTTGACGCGCAACCGCGAATTGGCCGCCACGCCGCCGGACAGGGCCAGAATTTTGCGGCCCGTCTTTTTCAAAGCCAGCACCGATTTGTCGCATAAAACATCGACCGCCGCCTCCTGAAACGAGGCCGCGATATCGGCCTTCTGAACCGCCAGTTCGCCCTCGGAGAGTTTTTGAATATACAGGGCCACGGCCGTTTTGAGGCCGGAATAGGAGAAGTCGAGACGATCCTCATCGGGCACCGGCCGAGGAAAACGGAAATAGTCGGGATTGCCGTTTTGCGCCAGTTTGTCCAGCGCCTGCCCGCCGGGATAACCAAGCCCCAGAATTTTGGCGACTTTGTCGAAGGCCTCCCCGGCGGCGTCATCGAGGGTTTTTCCCAGGACGGTATAGTTGCCGATACCCTCGACATCGATCAGCATGGTATGTCCGCCGGAAACCAGCAGGGTGAGAAAACGGTCATCAAGGTCGGGATGGGCCAGCAGGTTGGCGACGATATGACCTTCGAGATGATTGACGGCGTAAAACGGTTTGTTGCGGCACCAGGCGAGCGATTTGGTCAATGTTAACCCGACCAGCAAAGCACCGACCAGACCGGGGCCGAAGGTCGCGGCGTAGCCGTCGATGTCGTCGAGCGTCATCCCGGCTTCGCCGAGGGCCTGTTCGAGCACGGGAACGACTTTTTTGATATGTTCGCGCCCGGCCAGTTCGGGAACGACGCCGCCGTATTTTTCATGGATGGTCTGCGAATAGATGATATTGGACAACACTTGTCGGCCGTCGCGCACTACCGAGGCCGAGGTTTCATCGCAGGAGGTTTCGATGCCGAGGACGATCATGGCGCGACCAGAACGCGAACGGAATCGGGAGCCACGCTTTTGGCCGAAAAATTGGTCGGCAGATCGACCCGGGGAATAATATAATCGTCGGACTTGCCGGTCGAGGCCGCCCGGACCTGAATTTGTTTTTCGCTGAGCGAGGCCAGTTGCGATTGCGGTCCCTCGATCACAACCGTCACCTTGTCGGGATCGACGATGACGCGGCTGTTGCGAGCGCCGCTGAAAACGACCGGGATATTTTCGAAGGTGCGGCTTCCGATCTTATCGATCACGACTTCGACCGTGGCCGAATCATGAGCCGCCTTGATTTCCATCTCCGACGGCTTCTGCAGGGCCAGCGTCATCTTGACCGTCTCGTTGATATCGTCGAGGATCTTCTGTTCGGTATATATGGAATCGATCTTCCCGAGCAGTATGGCCGGCCCGACCACCAGCGTCCGTAACGGCGTGATTCCGCCTTCACCGGCGACGATGGTATAACCCTCGCGCGGGACAACGCCCAGGCGCGACGCTACCGGCACCAGGGACGAATCGAGGCGGTCGAGCTGGACGGTGATGGTCCGGGCGCCGGGGAAATCGACCAGGCTGACGTCCTCCGATCGAACCAGCGCCACGGTTTCGAGATTGATATCCAGATTGTTGACGCCCCGTTTGAGACGGCCGGCTTTGATGCGCAGACCGGCGTTTTTCCAGTCGTCGCGTAAAAGCTTTTTGCCCTCGGCCATCACCCGCACCTGCAGGGAATCGGGCAGAGGCGTCACCTGGCCCAGATTCGGCGGTAGTTCGACCTGCGTGATTTTGAGCTTCAGATTATATTCATACTGCTTCTGGGTGATGACATTGAACCAGAGAAACACCGCCAGAATCAGGGCGATGAGTTTAATGACGATGTTTAAGGCTGAACCGCTCATGCGCTGTCTGTCATCCTCCTGACGTGTTTAGCCGATCCGGTTAGTGACCAGCAAAGTAATCCGGGTGGCGTTGTCGGCCGGGGCATGAATAATAATCAGGTCGGTGCGGCCGTCGCCGTTGAGTTGCACCGGCCGGATTTCGTCGGGTTCGTCCATATCGAGGACCAATTCGGCCCGGCTCTGTAAATAATCTTCGGCTTCTCCTTGATAAAACATCAGCTTGCCGCCGCCGTCGGCGACCACCAGATCGTCAAAGCCGTCGCCGTCGTAATCGCCGGCCCAGTTGATGCGGATATGGGCGGTCGGGTCGGCGTCTTCGAAATCGAGACGGCAGGAAACCTTGAGCCGGACTTTCGGATCCTGAGCCGGACGGCCGAGATTGTCGATGGGATATATCAGAATATGAAAATCCGTCTTTTTGGTGACCATCTTTTTGACCGTCGACATAATACCCAGTTCGACGGCCGGGACGATCAATTCCGGCGCGCCGTCGCCGTCTTTGTCCTCGATGATCAAATTGCCGCAGGCGTCGGTGAGTTTGACCGAATAATTTTCGGTGCGGTCGCGGCGCCGGATTTGAGTCGAATGGAAAAAATTGATGACGGTTTCGGCCCCGGAAATACCGCCGGCCGAATGACTGCAAACGACGTCAAGGCGCCCGTCACGATCGAAATCGACCAGAGTGGCCTGGCACAGGTTGCCCTCGACCCGGTCTTGAAAGCGGAAAACGGAACCGGCGGCATTGTCGAAACGGCCAGCGGCGTTTTGCGGGATAATAGCGAGGCGGTCGGGCCAGATCAGATAGACGTCGTCAAGATCGTCGCCGTTGCTGTCGCCGATGACAATGGCCGGGATACTGACCTCGAACCATCCCTGGCTTTCCTGACTGGGATCGCTGAACAGTTTGACCGGGCGTTCGGCGGCCGAGAACAGGTGCGAGAAGGTCAGCGTGCCGATATTTTTGAATTTACCCTGACTGTATTCCCAGAGGGAATATCCGGACGCCACCGGCACGAAGGCTACCGGTCGGCCAGAAAGAGTATAAATGCAATCCTGAGACAAAAGCCGGCCCTCGATGGCCGCCGCCAGCAAAGTCGGCACAGTAATCATCGATTTGGCCCGCTCCGAAAATTGTTCGCCATCGTGGAGATACTGCCACAGACCGTCGCGATCGACATAATAGAGTTCCGCTTTGCCGTTGCCGTCGAGGTCGAGACACTGCACCAGATCCATCGACGGCGAGACCTCGAGAATCTGACCGGCCACCGGCGGGAATCGGCCGGCTTCACGCTGGATGAAACTATAGAGGGCGCGCCGGCCGGATGGTTCATCGACCAGGAAGACGATATCGGTATTGCCGTCGCCGTTGAAATCAGCCTCCCGGGCGCCGAGAACCGTTCCGGGCAAATCGAATTGCTGTCGGGTAAAGAAATCATCGCCGGCGCCGGAGGCGGTCCGGGAGAATACCAACAAGACGGCAATCACCGGGAACAGGATTGCAATAATCCCCGAAATAACATGGCCGATCTTAGCGATATTCATAGGACATTTCCTCAGGCCTATAATACACTATTAGCCGTTTGGATTCAATCATTTTGTTCGGATCGAAATCCCACCGACGGCGGATTTCGTACATGTTGTACTGACCAAAAGGCTCAAACGTTGTTTTAATTTTGAAACCGGCCCACCGCCGGTTAAAAACTGCGATGGCGAAGGAGTCTGTCACTTTTCGTCAGATTTCCGTAAGTCCTTACCTTTGGGTCTGATAAGCGACCTCTAAAACGGCTCTGAGATTTAAGTATTTGCCTTAACTGTCGATAATTCCCTAAAGATCATTAATCGACAGCCGGAACGTGATAAAAGGCGGCAGGTAAGGTCTACAAATAAACCGCACACGTCGGCAGGATATCATGGCCGGGCGGTCACTCGACCGAATCGACCCGGATTGAAAAAATGGAGTTTCAGGCGCGAAAATCATGAAGGGGCTGTCCCTTAAAATTCAAATTATGGGTCTGGTGTTTTCGATGGCCGTCGTTACTTTGTTGACGCTGGCAACGCTGGCGATTCGACAAATCGATGGCTATCTGACCGACGAACTGCGCCGGGAGACTATTACCGTCGCCTCCTTGATGGCGGGGCAAATCAGCCCCGAACTCGATGCCTGCGACACCCTCAAAATTTACGACCATATGCGCAACTCGGCGCACAGCCGCGATATCGCGGCGGTACATATTTATGACGCCGCCGGTCAGCAGGTCTATCCTCCCCTGTCGAGCTTGCCGCAGGGACAATCGTTACCTTTCTTCGCCGAAACCGATACGACGCTGGTTTATCGGGCGGGCGATTCCTGTCTCGTCCGGACTCCGGTCATCCATGAAAACCGTACGGTCGGTTATCTGAGTTTGTCCATGGCTCATCCGCGCCTGGCGGCCGAATTCAATTCCAGTATCAGGATAATCCTGACCGGAGCGGCCATCATATTGATTTTCGTCATGCTCATCAGCTATTTCATTTCACGCCGCCTGGTATCGCCGATCAAGACTTTCGAGACCGCCGTCCGGCGCATCATCTCCGGTAATATGGTCTCGCCGATTGACGTCCCTCGTTTGGGGCGAGATTTTACGGCGCTCGGAGCTGGATTCAACGACATGCAGAAAGCCCTGCGCGGAGCTTTTGAGGAATTGCAGAAAACCCGCGACCATCTTCAGGATCTGGTGGCGGAACGAACTTCGGAACTGCGCGATTCGCTCCAGACCTCGGCTGGCATCGTCGCGGCCATGCCGACCGGGCTTTTGATTTTCAAACGTCAGGCGCCGGAAGTTTTCGTACTGGAATTGGGAAATCCTGAAGCCAAACGCCTGATCGGAAAAAACCTCGGCGACTATTATAATCGTCCGTTGAGCGATCTCGTGAAGGAAAGACGAGGCGCCAAACTGGGCCGGCATTTCTCACAAGTGATGGAAACCGGCCGCATCCATGAATCGGAACTGTCCTTCCCCGATGACGAGGGCAATACCCGAACCGTCCATTTCCGGGCGTTTAAAATGTCCGGCAACCGGCTGGGCATTATTTTCGAAGACATTTCCGTGCGCAAAATGATCGAGAACGAATTGCGGGCCAGCGAAGAACTTTATCGGACCCTGTTTGAAAAGGCCAACGATGCCATTTTTATCATGCGGGGCGAAGTTTTCATCGACTGCAATTCTCCGACCCTGGAGATGTTCGGTTGCAAACGAGAGGAAATTCTGGGGCATCCGCCGTTTAAATTTTCCCCGCCGCAACAACCCGATGGACGTGATTCGCGTGAAAAGGCCATCGAAAAAATCACCGCCGCGCTCGAGGGAAAACCGCAATTCTTCGAATGGCGCCATTGCCGTCTGGACCGAACCGAATTCGACGCCGAAGTCGGCCTCAACGTCATGGACCTGGGCGGGGAAAAGCATATTCTGGCGATTGTCCGCGACATCACCGAACGGAAGGAAGCCGAGTCCTCCTTGCGGGATAACGCCGATCTTCTGCGGGCGACGATTGAGGCCACGGCTGACGGCATCCTGGTGGTCGGCAACGATGGACAAATCACGCATACCAATCGTCGTTTTCACGAGATGTGGCGGATACCGGAAGAACTGATAAAAACCAACGACGACAGCCAACTATTGAAATTCGTACTCGATCAACTCAAGGATCCACAGGCTTTTATCGCCCGGGTGGAGGAGCTTTACAAGTCGGTCGACGACGAATTCGACGTCATAGAATTTACGGACGACCGCGTTTTTGAGAGGTACTCCTGCCCCATGATCCGGGGCGGCGATATCACCGGGCGGGTCTGGAGTTTCCGCGACGTCACCGAAAGGCGGGTGGCCGAACGCCAGCGCCGTATCCTCAAGGATAAACTGGATCGGGCCGCCCGGATGGAATCATTGGGCATTCTGGCCGGAGGCGTCGCCCATGACCTCAACAATATGCTGGGGCCGATGGTTGGTTATTCCGATCTGCTGTTGATGAAGCTCGATGAAGCCGATCCAATCCGCAAGCAGGTTCAGCGGATCAACAAATCGGCTCAGGACGCCGCCGACGTTATCCAGGATCTGCTGACCATGGCCCGCCGGGGCCGCTACGAAATGGTGCCGACCAGCCTCAATGAAGTGGTCGAAGCCTATCTGGATTCGCCGGCGTTCAACCAGCTGGCCCAGGCGCGACCGACCGTCACCGTCGATTGTCATCTCGACGACGACCTTTCCAATATCATGGGTTCAGCGCCGCACCTGTCCAAGGTCATTATGAACCTGGTCGTCAACGCCTTCGACGCCATGCCCGGCGGCGGCTGTCTCAAAATCGGCACCTCTCAACGACACCTGACTCGCCTGCCGAGCGGATACGCCGGTATCGAAGAAGGCGATTATATTATCCTCCGTGTTTGCGATACTGGTATCGGCATCGAACCGGAGGACTGCGCCAAGATTTTCGAGCCCTATTATTCGAAGAAGAAAATGGGCTCCAGCGGCAGTGGTCTGGGATTATCGGTGGTGTATGGCATCATCAAGGATCACAATGGGTATTATGATATCTTTTCGCGCGTCGGCGAGGGTTCCGAATTCGCCATTTACCTGCCGGTGACCTATCAGGAAGCCGACAAAAACATTGAAGGTCAGGATGATTATCGGGGCGCCGAGACGATTCTGGTGGTCGATGATGTCGAGGAACAGCGCGAAATCGCCGTCGATCTGCTGGACAGCCTCGGTTATCGGGTCAAAACGGCCATCCATGGTCATGACGCCTTGAATTATCTGGCCGACCATAGCGTCGATCTGGTCGTGCTGGATATGATTATGGAAAACAATTTCGACGGCCTGGATACTTACCGGGAAATCATCAAACTGCATCCGGGTCAGAAGGCAATCATCGTCAGCGGTTTTTCGGCAACCGAACGGGCCAACGAAATGCAGCGCCTGGGCGCCGGGCAATATATCAAGAAACCCTACACCCTCAAAGCCATCGCCCGCGCCATCCGCGAGGAATTAGACCGCTCCAAACCGCTCTCCGATTCCAAGGCGATCCGTATCCAACAGCAGGACACTTCTTCCCGTTAGCCCCCGCTCCATCTATTGCAATTCACTCCCAAATCGACGGGCCTTATTCCAGCTCGGTTCATTATTTGGGCGATACTGCCGGGATTGATTTTTAGGACTATAGATTAATCGTGGAAGGGCAAAGCCGACTGGATGGCGGGGTAGAAATCGCGAATGAACTGCACCGCCTTCCCGGTGGCGGCCTCAAAATCGCCCTTGAGCGACATCGGCATCGTCACCCGGCATATGGCCGCATCGGTCGGCATCAGCAGAATCGAATTTTTCATCAGGTCCAGTTTCAATCCGAATTCATTGGTGATGACCCCGCTCCGGGTTTCATACCAGTACATCATCAATTCCGTCCGGCGCGGGTTGGCGATAGTCAAGCGGTTGACGGTTATGCTCCGGCCGTCGTTCAGGTCGATTTGGAACGGCGCAATCGACAGGATTCGATATCCGCCGCCGGGCAGGCAATGTTTGGGGGAATGAATTTGCGAGCCGTATTTTTGACTCGAGAAGTAGGCCACAAACAGCCAGTATAAATCGCCGGTTGGTTCTTGATACATCCGCAGGGTGCTGGTGTCGGCCTTGAGGACCTCATAGGCATATTCTTCGAAACGATGTTCGGTGCCCAGCAGGGTTTCGGTTTCCATGGGAATTCGGCTGAAGTCGGGTTCCCGGTCGGGCACGGCCTGATGGGTTCGCAGGTAGGTCCCGAAACCGCCGAAGATCAGCAGGATGACGATGGCAACGATCGCCTTTTTGACATTACCGGTCATTTCTTTCCGGTTCCGATCTTCAAAATAGCGCCGAAGACGAAGAGCATGATGAAGGCCACGACAAAGACCATCATACCCGACAATTCATGCAGAAAATCCTCGGCCAGTTCGCGGGAGACGGTATAAGCTCCGACGGCCGTGAAAAGAATCCGGAAAATATTGGCGGCAATGGCGATCGGGATGGTCGAAAGGAAAAGGATAATCTGGCGGGGCAGGCCTTTCTGGGTAAAGCGAGCGTAAACGGCGCCGAGGGCCAGAAGCGAAATCAGCGAACGCAGGCCGCTACAGGCCTCGGCCACCTCCAGCGAATAGCCCGGCAGGTGGATCATATTGCCCTGCTGGATGGCCGACATGCCGATCAAATTGAGAATTCCCACCGTGACTTTGGTGGCGAAAAGCTGCATGGGAAAAGTCGCGGCGAAATAGACGACATAGGGCCAGGGGATCATGAACAGCAGAAAAGCGAATTCGAACCAGGCTCCCAGCGCGAATCGGCGACCCAGAAGATACCAGACGAGACCGTAGAGCGTCAGCACCAGCGACAGGCGCAGGGTGAAATACTCGGCGGCGGCCGTGGCCAGAACGAAAATAATCATGCCGAAAATCAGCAGGGGCAGGCCGGATATGTTCCCCGACCGGTTGACCCAGCCGGTCAGGCGGTTTTGCCGCGATTCAAAAACAAAACCCCGAATAATCAGAAACCAGGCGGTGATATTGAGCATGATTATGACGGCCAGTTCGACGCCGGAAAAAAACGATATCACGACCGTGCCAACGACGGCGGTGATGATAATCTTTTGAAAGGTCAGAGACGATCCCGGGGGATTGAGAAATTCGTTGAAATTGCCGTGCCGAAGAAATAACAGGAAAGCTGAAATAAGGGGCACCAGAAAACCGTGGGAATAATTGTCGTCGTTGTACCATTCCACCGCCAGACCGATGATAACCGGCAGATATATCAACAGGAGCAGACCGAAGGCGGCCGGGACCAGAAAGGAGTATTTGGGTTTGACTGCAGTTTCCATAGACGTTACAAAAAAGACCGGCGGTTTCGAGTCGGAGCCGGGAAAGTTCTTCCAAATGTTTTGCCAAACAGGTAATATATATACTATATTATCGACCAGCCTGTGGATTTTTTTTTTGCCGTCGAAGCAATTTTCATGGCAAAAAATCATGACTCAATCCGAGGCGAAAGCATATAAAATACAACGGAGTATAAATAATGCCCGAAAAAAAAGATAGCGGCGGCCCGGATAAGAAAAAAAGCGGTTCCCGTCCCCGAGTTCCTCGCAAAAAAAGCGACCGACCGAGCGAGCGGAAAACATCGCCACCGTCGACGACTTCGCGCCCGAGATCGCCTCAGAGGCCGAAATCGCGGCCTCCCCGCCGGTCACCGGGACCAAGGACGCCGCGACAACGGCGGCGAGCTTATCACCTGATCGTCAATCAGCTGGCGGGCAATACCCCGGAAAATTCGTTAAGAGAGGCCAAACGGCTGGAACGCCGATTGAGGCGGGCCGGCTGGGACGCCATCGTGCATACCGCCGAAACCTGGAATGACTTTATCAAGGCCGTCGTTGACGCTCTGCGCAGTCGGCCCTACGCGGTGGTGGTCTTCGGCGGTGACGGTTCCGTCCGCTATGCCGCTTCAAGAGTCGCTCGAGCCAAGGGCCTCCTGGGAATCGTCCCCTGCGGCCGGTTTAACAATATTTTCCGATCCCTTTACGGCAATACCGACACCGAGGCGGCTTTGGACATTATTCGTTCGGAGCACCAGATTCGAATCGACGCCGGACTGGCCAACGGCAAATTTTTCCTCGGCTCCCTGATTACCGGCTTAATCCCGATGCTGCTCAAACGTCTGGGGGATAAGAAACTCCCGCGTCTGACCCTGTCCTGGTCCAAACTGGCGGCCCGGGCCATCGACGACACCATGCCGCGCACCACGGTTCTCAAAATCGATACCTTTACCTTCAAAGTCCAGCCATTGATCCTCAACGTTCAGCTCTTGCCTTATTTCATGTCGCTCCGTTTCGCTCCGGCGGCGGTCCCGGATGACGGGCGAGTGATACTCATCTATGATCGCGAAGGCACCCGCGAGTCGGTGATGCACTTTGTCCGCGATCTCAGGAAAGACCGCCACCAGTACACCGACGGCGTTCAGATGGTCCGCGCCAAACGGGTTTCGATCAGCAACCCCGGCGGGCAGGAATGGTTTATGGACGGCGATCTGGTCGAGTTTACCGGCGAAGAGATTACCATCGAAGTCCTGAATCGAATACTGAGGATATTCTCCAATGCTCCGGAAAAAAAATGAAATCATCATTTTTTTGACGGTTATTTTCGTCCTCAGTGCTCTCTGGCCGGGCTCTTCGGCGCCGGCTCAGGAAATCAAATCCCTGTCCGACAAATTGAAAATCCCCATCTCCGATTCGACGGCGGTGGCGGATTCGCTCCCCTGCCCCCCGGATGATTCTCTCGCCGAAGCCGCTTCGGAGGCCGAACCCGACAGCGTCGTTCTGGAACCGACGCCTTATATTTCGGGGGCGGATACGGTTTTGATAAACGCCTATTCGTCTCATGATACGATTCCGCCCGTTCAACCTGCGCCGACTCTGATGCTCTTGAAATCGGTTCTTTTCCCCGGCGGCGGGCAATTCGATAACGGCAAATACCTGAAAGCGGCGGCGGTTTTTGTCATCGAAACATATTTGATTTACCAGATCCTGCGCTATAATCGTCGGACGTCGGAATGGCGGCAATTATGGAAGGCGCCGACACAAAGCGGGGGCTCCCTGACGACTCCCCTGCCGTTGGCCCTTCAATCGCCGACAAGCGTCGGCACCAGTACATTAAAAGGCGATTATTTTCAGGAATACACGTCCAATCGCGACACCCGCAATTCTTATATCTGGTACACGGCCCTGACCGTATTCGTATCGATGTTCGACGCCTATGTTGACGCGCAACTGACGAATTTTCCGAAAAAGGGAACGGTTCAGAAAGGGCTGTCGGTGGATATGGCGCCGGGCGAGGAAACCAGTCTTTCTTTGCGATACAATTTCTGACCATCGGCCGAATCCGGCCGCCGATTACTCCGAAAGAATAAAGCCGGTGACATCGACATTGTGTTTTTTGGCGTCGATGATGCGAACGATGTCGATCGCCCGGTTGGCCGGTTCGGCCAGGTTGCACCAGCGGGGCGGACTCAACGGACCTTTGCGGTCGGCGATGAGACGCAGTTCGGGGCGGTTGATTTCCAAGCGGTTGGGACGGGTGACAATACCGAGAGAACCGTCGGTGAGGAGCACCAGCGAACCGACCGGGAAAATGCCGATGATATTGGCGAATAATTTCAAAAGGAAAGCGTCGAATTTAACCGCCATCTGATACATCAGTTTGCGCAACACCTCGTCGGGGGGAATCGATTCCTTGATGTACACCCGGCCGGAGGTGAGAGCGTCAAAACTGTCGGTGATGGCGATAATTCGTGAATAGAGATTGGTCGGCCGGGGTTCGGGCAGGGTTGGATATCCGGAGTGGTCGGGATTGATATGATGTTCGAAGGCGGCGGCCATGGCCCGGGCGGCGTGAGAATCCAGCTTGAGGCTGTTGGCCAGCGTCATGGCTCCGAATATCGGATGACGGCGCATCTGCGACCAGTCGAATTCATCGAAACGGTCGGCTTTGGTAACCAGATCCTGCGGCAGTTTGACCTTGCCGATGTCATGAAAAAGCGATGCAAACCCCAGCTCGGATAATTCCATCCGTTCCAGCCCCAGTCGAAAACCGACCGCCAGCGAATAGATGCTGACATTGACGCTATGGGCGTAGGTGTAGTCGTCGAAATCGCGGATCGAGGCCAGTTCGAGCAGGGCCGATTCGTCCGTCGAAAGCTGATCGATGATGGTATGCACGACCCGTTTGGTCCGGGTCATTGAAATCGTTTGCATGTTGGAGGCGGCCGTCATGACTTGTTTGACGCTATCGATGGCGCGGAAAAAAGTCTGCCGCGCTTCGTGCCTGATGCGCTGGCAATTTTCGACATTGACCTGTTGATCGGGGTCAATCGTCTGGTGAGGCAGGACGACGATGGAATCGACGCCTTCCATGACCAGGCGTTCATTAAATTCCTCGACCGGATTTCCCCGGGAGGTCGAGAAAGTCGAGAGAAGGAGGACGAGGGCGGTGATATGGTCCGGTGAAACCGATTCGCCGATAATCATACCGCCGATACCGAGTTCATCCCAGCGGGCCGTCATGAGGTGGACGCCGATCCGGTCGTCATTTTCGATATTGATGAATTTTTCATCGACGAAGATACGCTCATCAGCCACTTTGACGGTGCAGTTATTGCAGTCGGTCATGTATTTGGTGAGGAGATTGTAGAAACGAGTCAACTGACTGCGATAGGAGTCGTTGCCGGTTTCATAAACCCGGGCGGTTTTGGCCAAAACGAAAAAGGCCGTCATCATCTGTTGGGCGGTATGGATCCGTTCGCGCTCGGCTCCGGTATTGATCGTACCCTGCTGTATCACCGGCGTTTCTCCTTCTTCTCGTAAATATAGCGGCGGCGCTGATCCAAGGCGCTGACGGCCGCCTGCCGCAACCAGGTGCGCCGGGACCGGGTGTACTTCAACAGCAGTCTTTCCGCTTCGTCGGACACATTATAGGCCAGGGCCTTGAGGGCCATAAAACGATACCGGGCTTTCCATCCGGAATACAGGAGGCTGAAAGAACCGATAATCGACCCCAGAAAATCGGTGACTTCGGCCCCGCCCAGCCGGGAATAGGCAATCAGGAATTGCTCCTGCTCTTCCAGTGGATAAGCGGCAAAATCGGGCGCGTGGACGATATTTCGGATCGATTCGAAGGATCGACGGCCGCCCATGCGCGCCAGGTATTCCAGCGACCGCACCCGCAATTTGGCTTCGGGGTCCCGGAGGAACCCAAACATGATATCGACGGCGCGATCCGATGTTATTTTGTTCAATGACCGCATGACCTCTTTGCGCACCCGGACGTCGTCATGCAAGGCGGTCGTGGCCAGATAGTCGAGGACTTCTTCCCCGCCGATCCGGCCCAGAATCGCCACGGTGTTGCGAACCACATACCAGCGGCGGTCATGGAGGCCGTTGGCGATGATATTCAGACGGCCCTGCCCCCTCTGGGCCAGATATTTGCAAACCATCCGGCGGGCCTCACGGGATACCAGCCGGCCCAGCATGCCGGTGATATGCACCAGAGATTCCCAGCCCAGCGAATCGAGGTAAACCTCGACGGCGTTGCCGTCGATGACTTCCTGAAGGTTGATGATCTCCGTCAATTTTTTGATGCGGGCGCTGTCGCCGGCGCGAAGGATGAAATCATTCAGGCGCCCGGCCAGAGACGGCTTCCGGGCCGACAATTCCTCCTGGCGCTCGCGCATGGCATGGACGAAGTCGGCCGCCACGGCAAAACTGCCGTGCTCCAGAAGCTGGTCGAAGACCTTCTCGCAGATAGCGACGGTTTCCTTGAACGGTTTGGGCTCGTTCCAGAGATGGAGGATTTCCAACATGATCCGGGCCGCGGCGCGGTCGGGATCGAAATTGCGATTATCCTCCAGCAGTCGAGCGATCTCCCGGCTTTCTTCCTCGGCCGGCGTGTAATGACCCGTGAGCACCTGTTCGATGGTTCGGCGCATTTCGTCCGAGGGCGGCTCAAATGATAGCCCCATCTCGCGGCCGTCTTCGACCGTTTGCGGCAATAGAGCTTCGACCCCTGCCAAAGCGGGTCCTTCGGCCTCGCCAGCCTCCTCATCAAGCACAATCCGGTTATAGTCAATCCGGGGCGATTGATCGCCATCCCGTCCGTAATCGGGATACATATCTTCAATCACCGAATCGACCTTAAATTCCCCCAGTGCCAGATCCTCGACGGTCTTGAATTTGATATTTGAGAACTGTTCCTGCCATAACAGCGACACCAGATCGCTG
Source organism: uncultured Ignavibacteriales bacterium (assembly GCA_964523575.1). Classification (GTDB taxonomy): domain Bacteria; phylum Zixibacteria; class MSB-5A5; order GN15; family JAAZOE01; genus DAOUTW01. The sequence continues at coordinate 15,532 of CAZGAV010000041.1, read as the reverse complement.
TCGCGCGACCGGCTGTTGAGATAAATTTTGAGCAGCTCGAGAAATCTGGCGAATTCCTCGAAAACCAGCCCTTCGCTGAATTCCAAAAAGACTATCCCGGCCTTATAAAAAATATCGGCCAGGGCTTCTTCCTTGCTCTTGTCGGTGTAGACAACTTCCCGGTCATAGAGGATTTCGCCGGGCCGGATGGAAAAATTGAAACCGTTGAATTCGTTGACCAGTTCGATAAATCGCCCGCCGTAGGAACCCCGCATTCTATTGGGCAGAGGGTTGTCTTCCGGATACAAGGTCATAACCCGGATAACCTTCTTCAGGTCCCGAAGTAAGACTTTTATATCCGTGGCGACTTCCTGCGACAGATGTTCGCTGATGATATTTGCCATAGTCTCTGGATTCGTACAACAGATGAACTCTGATATACTTATCGGTCATTTCGAGCCACTCTTAACCTTGTATTCAGGAGCCGATTAATCCGATTAAAGGGCGCCGGAGGCGGCCCGGGAAGGGGCTTTTTGAATTCGGGTGAAAATGAAAACGACCAGGGAGATGGCCAGCCCGATAAAGATCGGCTCGACCCCCAGAAGATACCCTTCGGCTCCGGTAATGCGCGGATAGAAAAGGGCCGCGGCGGTGACCGAGCCGGACAGGGCAATGGACCAAAACGCTCCCCGGGGTGAATACCGGTATTTCCCCCAGTAGGAGGTCATGAGGGGTAATAGTAAAGCGGGCGTCCCGACCGATCCGAAATCATGCCAGATACGGACGACCGAATCGGACATCATGGCGATCAGGATGGTGCCGACCGAGGCCACGGCCAACCCGATGCCGGTGTAGAACTTGATCCTGCTTTCGTCGAATTTTCGAAAGCGCCAGATGAGGTCATGGCTGACGGTCGTGGCGGCCAGAAACATGTAGGAATCGACGGTGGACATGATGGTCGCCAGAAGGGAAAGCAGGAAAATACCCATGAGACCGGCGGGAAGGATTTTCATGGCCAGAGCAGGGTAGGCGGCGACCGGATCGGTCAGATCGGGCATCAGGGCACGGGCATAAAGGCCACAGGTGGTGGTCATGAAATCGAAGAATATCCAGAACAGAATCGAAATCAGTATCCCCCGGCGGGCGACCGAAACCGATTTGGCCGCAAAACACCGCTGATAAAAGGCCGGTTCGACCAGGGTGGCCAGGGCGACGATATACCAAAAGGCGATATAGCCGAAGGAATTGCCGCCGCTGAGGGAAAAATGAGACGCCGGCAACCCGGCTTGGAGATATTCATATCCGCCCAGAGTAAAAACGGCATAAAGCAAAAGGATTATAAACCCGGCAAACATCAGGATAAACTGAAAGGAGTCGGTCCAGAGGACGGCCCGGAAACCGCCGGTGATGACATAGAAAACCGAGAAAAAGGTCCCGAAGACAATCCCGAGCCAGATCGGAAAGCCGTAGAACTGATTGAAAAGGACGCCGATCATCAGCACATAAGCCACCGGCATAGTGACCAGAATCAGGACGCCGGAGCCGGCCGCCGTGGCCGCCGAACCGTAATCGCGATAGAGACGATCCGGGATGGTCATCTCCGGCGAACGGCGGGCGCGTCGAGCCAGAAACAGAGCGAACAACAGCGCCGCCAGATAATAAGGCACGCCGAAAACAATCCAGTTGGATATACCGAAACGATATGAAAATTCACCGACGCCGAGGATACCGCCGTACCAGGTCGATACCAGAGTAGCCACGAAAGCCGGAAGGGTCAACCGCCTGCCGGCCAGAATCAGGCTTTCCTGCGAATCCTCCTTGCGGCCCATCCCGACCAGAGCGATGACCGCCAGGACCGCCAGATACAGGATAATAATCGCGGTGTCAAACCAGCCGATCATCAAATAGTCATCTTCAAGTTAAAAAACCAGTTTCTTTCGGCCGCCGGCCAATAGGCGAAATAATCGCCCCAGCGATAACCATAAGTCTCATACCTGACGTCGAAAAGATTGTCAATCCGGCCCTCAAGACTCAAATCGGCTCCGCCCAGAACCGCCCCGAGATGAACGATTGCCCTGATCGATGAGACGCTGTAGGGCGCGATGGAGACATCTTCGAATTGGCCATCGATATAGGCGTAGCGGCCGTCCAATGACACGAACTGGCGGCCGACACCCCGCAATCGGTACACCATCTGCAGAATTCCATAAGTGTAATCGAGAGTCAGATTGGCCAGATATATCGGAAAATTGGGCACTGCGACATTCGTATGTCGAATGGTCGTCACCGTCACGGAATCGCCAGAGTCGATTTCGACATGCTGATCGTATTTCTTGATCCAATTGTCGTTATAGGCATAATTGCCCTCGATTTTGAAATTGGTCAAGGGTTTCAAGGCAAACGACAATTCAAGACCCCGATGCACCGAACGGGCGGCATTGCCGACGGTCGGGAAACCGTCGTTGTTGAGACCGCCGTCGGGGACGATTTCATTGCGGTATTCCATCCAGAACAGGTTGAAATCTACCGAGACCTGGCCGCTTCGATAATTGGTTCCCAATTCGAAATCATACACCCGTTCGGGATCGACCAGAGGCGAGCCGTATTTGATCGGATTCGAGGTGGAATCGACCACCTCCAGCCGGGGGATATCATTGGGGTCGTCGGCGTCATCAATCATGTCGTCGTAGGGATCATGGGAGGCAATGGAAAAACTGAAATAGGGCGACAGCTCATCGCTGAGAGCATAATTGAAGCCGATCCGGGGCGAAAGAAACAGCCAATTGAGATCATAGATAGTCGTGCCGTACACGCCAATCGGCGTCTGATGGATGTTTTTGTGCAGGTAGCGAAGCTGGAGGTCGCCGGAGGCGGTTAAACGCTGTCCCAATTGGCGGCGATGATAAACATGGCCTGAAAAATTGTGATACTTTCCGAAATATTCATGGTATCGGGACGGGGTTTCGATATCCAGCATCGAAGGGTCCAACGCCTGCGCCCAGATCACCTCGCCCCAATGTTCCGACTCGAAGAAATAATAGGAACCGCCCACCGAGGTGGTACTGTGTTTGCCTTCCAGAACCAATTGACTGTTGAGGCCGGTCTGGTATTTGTCCACCCATTTGCGGCGCACCAGATCGCTGGAGGCATTGGGGTCGTCGCTGAGATTATAGGCCATGAGGTTGTCGCCGTATCGATACTGCTCGTAATATCCTTTGCCCTTAATCAGGTAAAGCGAATTGTACCAGGTCAGGTGGTCGCTCAGGTTATAGATATTATGCAGTTCGAAATGAGGCTGATTGAAATTATCGGTCTCGTTGTCGTAGCTGTACCAGTTGGTGCGGCGGTCGAGATATTCGGTGGCGCGGTCGATGCCGTCCCAGGCGGCGTGCAGGCGCATCGGCCCGCCATAGAGATTGAGCGTCGTAATCATCCCCGGATCGACCCGGGCGACCGAGAGATAATAGGCGTAACCGTGGTACCATGACTTTTCGCGATATCCGTCGGAGTACTGCTTGACATAACGGCCGGAAATCGACCAGCCGCCATTGATCAGCCCGGAAGCGTATGCAAAGGACGATTTGCGCATCAGCCCGACGGTTTCGCCCCCCTGCAGGAAACCGCCGTAACCGAATTCCCCGGAAAACTGCCGTCCCTGCGACAACGGGCTGGTCAGGATGTTGACGGAGCCGGCGAAAGAGGGATCGCCGTATAACGAATTGCCGACGCCGCGCTGAACCTGAATATTGTCGGCGCTGGAGGTCAGATCGGGCAGATCGACGAAATAGAGCGAATGATCCTCGGGGTCGTTGAGGGGGATGCCGTTGATATACACCGGCGCCCGGCGGGCGTCAAAGCCCCGAATTTTGAGATAGCTGTATCCCAACCCGCCTCCGGCGTCGGAATAGGAATACAGGTTGGGCGTCGTTTCCAGCAATTCGGGAATTTCCCCGATATCGTAATCGCGGTTGATATTCTCTTTATCGAGAGTCTGGAATGAAATCGGGCTCTGGCCTGTCACGGCGCGGCCGGCCGTGACCGTCAGCCCCTCCATGGGATAGGCCTGAGCCGTCAAACGGATTTTGACGGGTCCAGCGGCCGATGAGACTTTGACGGTGCGGGGAATATACCCGGCTCGCGAACAGGTCACAGAAATCTCACCGTCGCCGGTTATTGATGCCTTAAACCGGCCCGCCTCGTCGGTTTGCATCGTCTGAATAAAATTTTTCGACTGGACCGTGACGTAGCCGATCGGCTGGTCGTTGTCATCGACCACCTGTCCTTCCAGCCAATGCTGGAGGGCCAAGGCGGGGCCGGCGGCGATCAGCGCGCAAAACGCGCCCAGGAGGCAGAGATGCTTGTACATTACAAGACTCCTCTCGTGATTTTCCGCCAACCCGGATAGTCTGGGAGAAGAAGGGGATAAGTTTCCCGCGTTCTGCGGGACCGATATGAACACTCGGTCAAATCCATATTCCTACGCCGGCATTATCCGGATCAGGTTCGGGGGTATGATCTCAGGTCCGCTTTCGGCGAACCACCCCCACGGATTAAGATGGTTCAAAAAAAACCGCCTGCCGGGCAAGGGGAGGGGACAGCCGACAGGCGATTAAGAAGTCTGTGACCGTTTCCCTACGCCGGAATTACCCGGATCAGGTTCGGGGGTATAATCTCAGGTGCGCTCTTGGCGCACCACCCCCAACGGTTTCGCTATAAACTCCATCAATTATACGAAAACAGCTAAAAATCGCAAGGGAAATTATTGAATCGGGAACGTCAACAGTATAAGTTAAGAGCATAGGCCGAGCGGAGCCGTAAATCGTATCTGGGAACAAAGCACGTATGAGGTTGAGTTTGAATAAATTTTCGATAGTTTTCGGTGTCATATTTCTCAATCTGGCAATCCTTCTTCCCGGTTCGCCGGCTCTGGCTCAACCCCCCGATGTTTCCGACAGCGCCATCGAGCTGTTTCTCAAAACGCCCTTTCAATACGATTATACGACCATCGTCGACGATTCCACTTTGTATCGGTTCATCATGGCGCTGGATCACCAACTGGCCGTCATCGAATACCGCCAACGGCGGGAATTCACGGCCATCCCGGATAACCCCGTCGGAGAGCAAACCTTCAAACGCGACCTCGAGGCTCGGTACCGGGATATATTACGCGACGGTTATATTTTCAAAATTCTGGATCAATGGCGCACGAAAACCCAAGATCCCGTCAATCTGGCTTTCATTCGCTTCTACAGCTGGCGGCGCAACGAATTCACCGACGATCCTTCGGCCATCCGCCCCGCCCGCGAATTATCGCGGCGTCTGGCCGACCGGCTCTATAATTTTCATTTTTCCGTGGACGGTCAATCATACGACGCCAACGAGGCGGCGCAGGTTATTTTTTCCGACGGCGATATTGATCTGGCCCGCCAACTACAAAAATTGGTCATGGATTCGGCGGCGATCCTGACCCCGGAAGCGGCCAAGCTTTACGATCTGTACAAAATTATGGGCCAACAGCGGGGTCAGCGCACCTCGCAGGATTATATCCTGTCGCGCTTATCCTACAATAAGGCCGACTGGCTGAAAATCGCCGACGATCTCAAAAAGGCCACCGACAACGAATACCAGCGGTGTTTCGATTCCCTGCAAATGATATTCGGTCAAAAGCCGACGGCTCTGTTTGAAATCGAACGCGGCCTGTTACAGGGTGGAGATTTGCCGGACAGTTGTTTCCCACCGGAAAAAATCGACGCCGCCATGAACCAATTGCTGGACGGGCTGGGGATGGACAGCCTGATGACAAAACTGATCGTGCGGGTCGATTCCAGCACCTACCCGGCTCTGGCCGTGCGGCTCTATCCTCCCGATGAAAATTTACTGCTGAAAAACAATCGCGGCGGGCTGGCCAATTACCGCCGGCTGGCGATGGAACTGGGGCGTTCCTTGCCCTGGGCTTACGCCGACAGCACCCTCCCCTATCTGTTGCGCGATTATCCCCTCGGTTCCGAGGAGATGCTGACGCAGATGTTCGAAGGCCTGGCCTTGCGGCCCGAATTTTTATCCGATAATTTCGACATCGCCCCTCGGGATATCAAGCGTTTCGAGACTTTCCGGCTCTGGCAGAGGGTGGCCGACCTGCGCCGGGTCTTGCTCTATTTCTATTTCGATTATTATCTTTCCAACGGCCTGGCGACCGATCCGGCGGCGCTTTATATGTCGCTGGAGGATTCCCTTTTCCACACCAGCGACAGTTCTTACCAGTGGATCGAAACCCTGCTGACCGGCGGGCTGGAATCATTTCCGGAAAAACTGGCCGATATGTTCAGCGCCATCAAAAATACCGAGATACTGGAAAAACTCTACGGTGACGATTTTGCATCCAATCCCAAAGCCGGGGAATTCCTGATCCAGCAGTTTTGCCGTCCGGGTCGAAGCCAGACGATTGAAGATTACATGACGGCTCACGCCCCCGATCCGCTGTCGATCCAGAGCGTCAAGCATCAATGGCATTTGCGCTGAAATTAAAACCTGATAGTAAACGACGCCTGTTCTAAAGCCGGAAAAATTCTCTCTCGTTGGCGAAATGTTCGGACAATTGTTCCTGAAATTGATCGAGACTTTCGGCGTCGAGATTGAGGGCCAGGGCCGACGGATAGCCGGACAGGTCCTCGATCCGATAATCGCGGAAACCGACGTCCAGTTTCTTGGCCATGAAATTACCGAGACTGATGATGTGCGCCAGAGACGACGGCCGTTCGTCGTCGTCGGCCGGGCGATGATGACAATGCACCGCCTCGGATAATTCCTCCGGGAAGGACCATTTCTGAAGCAGTTGGGCGCCGACCACGGCATGATCGAAACCAAACGTTTCCATCTCGATTTCATCGAACCGGCCCGATGACGATTCCACTTGTGAAACGATGCGGCGATATTCCACCGGCATCTTCTGGGTCAGGACGAGTTTGCCGATATCGTGCAGAAGTCCGGCGATAAAGGCCTCTTCCACTCCGATGTGGCCGGTTGATTGGGCGATCATGCGCGAGGCGATAGCCACCGCGAAAGCGTGCTCCCAGAGTTTCCCGGAGATGCCGTCGTCGAGCGATTTCTGATAAAGGCTCTGGGTGGAGGTGGCGATGACCAGCGAATGGAGGGTCATGAAACCGAGGATAACAATCGCTTCTTTCAGGGTTTTGACTTCCCGCGCCCGGCCGTAGAAGGACGAATTGGAAAGTTTAAGCACCTTGGCCGTCAGCGACTGATCGGCCAGGATGGCCTTGGTGATTTTATCGAGATCGGCGTTGAGATCGGAGGTCAGGTTCATCAGGGTGGCAATGATAGCCGGGGTCGCGGGCAAATCGCCGATAGTTGAAACGACTTTGTCGAGAGTCCGTTGCGATTCGAGAACTTTATCCATTGATAGTCCTTATTTATTAACGCCCCGAGAAGCGTTCCCGGACGCGGAATACATATTATTAGTGTCGGTCTTTTGGTGAAGAAAATTTATACCGCGCGGCTCAATCGGTTTTTTCGAGTATTTTGCGGAGTTTCTTTTTCTGGCGCTTCTGTGTTTCCGCCGGTATCGGCATGGCGTCGATTTCATCTCGGAGACGCGACAGTTTCCCGGCCATCTCCGGCCGCCGGTCGGCCAGTTGTCGATAGCAGTCGGATAAACATCCCGCGGCTTCGATGATATTGAAATAATTGCCCGGATCGGCGCGCAGGCGCTCCAGGATATCTTCGTAAATATCGACCGCCGCCCGGCAATCGTCCATTTCATAATAAATCCGGCCCAGCGCCCACAGAAACGTCAGACCTTCAGGGTAGCGGCGATGCATCCGGTCGGCCAGCCGGATGGCCGCGGCGTATCTTTTTTCATTGAGGTACACCCAGATCAGGGCGACGGTTGCGGCGTCACGGGAAATCAGGGACGAATCGGCGGCCAGACGAAGCAGTTCGATCCCTTCCCTTTTTTCATTCTTGAACAGAGGCGTCCAGTTGATGGCTTTGGTTTTGACCGATTTCCAATAGCGATAGGAACCCAGCCCCAGAGCCAGATCATAGAATGCGGGGTCGATTTCATAACCGGCGTCATAAGCTTTCCGAGCCGCCAGGCCGCTTTTGAGGGCCTTTATCAAACGACCGGAACGACCGTAATAGATGGATCGGAAAGCATGGCCGTGGCCCAAGAAAAAATAAGCCAGAGCCGAATCGCCGCCCACCTTTAGAACATCGCGAGCGTCATCGTCAAGGCTGTCGAGGACATCCATAAATCGATCCTGCAGGGAGTCGGATTCGGCGGCCATCATCTGCGATTGATACCAGATGGCACGAAACAAATGCCCGAACCCGGGCTGGGAACCGGCCCGTTCCAGCGAATCGATGATCCGGCCGGCTTCATCGAAACGATCGTTGTAAATCAAGCCGGTGATGTGATTGAGACCGGCGGCGAGACCGGTTGAAAAATGGGGGGAGCCGTCGATGGGGGTCGAGGTTGATCCGGCGGCCGGCCATAAAAGCCAGACGATGAGAAGCAGTAGAGACCGCATACTCTTTGATAAGCAATGAAATGTCTTGAGGCAATGAGAATATGGCGGGGCGGCAATATCTGCAGGTCAGGTTTAATACGATAAATACCGTGCGAAAGAATAGAGACCGATTATGATTTAATAGACAGGCCGGAGAAATAAATCCTGAACGCCGAAAAATCAGGATTCGAACATCGGCGGAGAAAAAAGATCCGCTTCACCGCCATCTTGATCGATAGCGTCGAGTTGCTGATAAATTTTCTGTTTCAAGTCTTCGCATTCGGGAGAAAAACGCCCTTTTCTCTCGACGCAATCCTTGAACCTTTGCTCCATCTCGTATCGCGCGGAACATTTGTGACATTTCTTGATATGTTCCTGGAATTCAGCCATCTCATTTTCGCCGGCTTCTTTATCGACGACGTCGTAAAGAAGCCGCAAAGCATCACGACATTTCAATTCAGAGGCTCCTTGATGAAACCGTTTCGCTGGGCATAATCGAATAGTGCTTTCTGAAGAAGTTTTCTCCCGCGATGCAGACGCGATTTGACGGTGCCGATCTGAAGACCGGTGATGTCGGCGATTTCCTGATAAGCGAATCCTTCGAGAAAGGACAGCACCACCACGATGCGGAAATCTTCGGGCAAATCATTGATCGCCTTGCGCACGTCATCGTCGAATATCTTGGAAAAGAACTCCTGTTCCGGGTCGGTCGTGGACTTGTATTTAGCCAGTTGACCGAACAGAAAACCGTCATCTATATCGTCAAAAGTGAGCGACTGCGGAGCCTTGGCTTTGGACCGGTAATTGTTGATGAAAATGTTCGTCATGATCTTGAACAACCAGGCTTTGCAATTGGTGCCTTCTTCGAACTTGTCGAAGAAGCGGTAGGCCTTTAGCATTGTTTCCTGGACCAAATCCTCCGCATCAGAATCACTTTTGGTCATCCGCCGAGCGGTACGCATAAGGGCATCGATATGCACCATTGCTTCCCTCTCAAACCGCTCACGGAAAATATTTTTAGTCTGGTCAGCCATAATACTCCTTACAATCCGGGGAATATCAGCCGACCATTATCAAAAACAATGATCGTCCGGCAATTGTTCCCCGAAACGAACCTTTTCGAGTGGAAGATATCCGCCCCTCCGGCCATGAAAGTCATTGCGGGATAATCAAAGGTTCTGTTTGAATATACATAACAGGGCGGTGAAAAGAAACGTTTATTTTGTCGGCCCTCGCCCCAATCCCTCAACGGCAAGCCTGCGGGTATCTTCTAATATACCATAATGTATACGTATACAGTCCATCATTGGTTCCCTGGCCGGGGGAATTTACGATAAATTTAGTCGGAGATTAATTCGATGGCCTTCAATTACTTGTAAGTATCCAACCATCAAGCGCTGGATCCGGAAACACTCCCGGCCCATAAGAAAACCGGCCAGTGAGGCGACCGGCCGGTTTATATACATGGATGCGGTTTGGGTGTGTTAGAGGCATCCAAGTGATGTCGGAAATGCAAATATCCCCATAAAAGCCTGAGGTTTCAGGGAATATTCTGATTTTCAAAGGGCTTTGATTTTAACTAAGCGAGGTGTCGATTCAAGGAATAGAGAATTAGAAATTCTCCAAAATCAATATCAATATATGCTATAACCGCCGTTTTGGCAATAGAAAAAAGAGCCGCTCCGGCTTTTTTAACCCCTCATTCCGTCGCCTGACATACAATAGCCCTTTACATATCAAGCGTATATGGAAAACCCTGTTTTTCCATCGGCTATATTAGACGGCTCCGGACTTACTTTCCACCGTCGATTCCCGCAAAACCTCGCCCCGGATACCGATAACAACCTCGTTCAAAGGAATATCGACCCCGGAAGCCTGCAGGGCCTGGCGGGCGATGATATTCATCCCGCCGCAACAGGGAACCTCCATAATCATGACCGTGACCCCGGCACATCCCGAATGACGGAAAATCTCTTCCAGTTTCTGGCGGTAATGGTCGAGATCGTCAAGTTTGGGACATCCAACCAGCAGGGCTTTGCCCTTGAGGTATTTCCGGTGAAAATCGGCATAGGCGAAGGGACAGCAGTCGGCCGCCAGCAGGATTTCGCGCCCCTTCAGAAACGGAGCGGTGGGCGGCACCAGCATCAATTGCACCGGCCATTGGGTCAACGTCGAACGGATGGCGCCGGTTTCCTCGCTCTCATTTTCCACCGCCGGGGAGGCGTCAAACATCCTCATGGCCGATCCGGGACAACCGCCGGCATGAGCATGGGGCGGAAAAGAGGGCATCGCCGGTGAGGTCGGGGTGACCGGTCGAGTCGTAGCTTTGGGTTCCGGAACCGAGGCGGCCGGGATTTCGGGGCGGAAGGTTTTAAGATGTTCCTCGAGCGCCGTCTCATCGAAATCATCGGCCGGTCGCCGGATGATTGTAATGGCATCCTGAGGACAGGCGCCGACGCAATTGCCGAAACCGTCACATAAATTTTCGCTGACGAGCCGGGCTTTACCGTCGATGATTTGCAATGCCCCCTCGGCGCAATTGAGAAGGCACTGCCCGCAACCGTCGCAAAGGTCCTCGTCGATCCTGATAATTTCGCGCTCCGCTTTATTCATAGCCGTTACCTCATTTTCCATACTTTTCATGTTCCGGAATCAATATCGGCTGGAAGAGACCTGGGGGCCTTGATCTAAATCAAACTTTTCAGCTTTTTTCGCCGGAGGCGATTTCGGCCAGGCGGCCGCGATCGTGGACGGTGATATTCTGACCGTGAACCGAGATAATCCCTTGTTCGGACAGGCGAGCGAAAGCCCGTGAGAGGGTTTCGGGAATGGTGCCCAGTTCGGAGGCCAAAAACATTTTCTTTTCGTCCAGAACGACCGTCTCGTCATCGCCGGCCGCCTTATCGGGCAGAAGCCCCAGAATATAGCCGGCCAGCCGGGTGCTGATGTCTTCCAGCGAAATCCGTTGTATCAGCCGCGTCAGATGATGCAGGAGCATCGACAACCGGGCGATCATATTCACGGCAATCGAGGGATTCTCATGAATCAGGGCCATAAATTTGTCTTGAGTGAAGGAGACCAGTTCGCTTTTTTCGACCGTCTCGGCCGCGGCCGGATAAATTTTCTTGGCGAACAGGGCGGCTTCGCCAAAGGAATCGCCCGGACCGGCCATCATCAAAATCTGTTCCTTGCCCTCGCTCGAGGTTTTGGAGATTTTGACCTTGCCCGACAGGATGACATAAAAGCGGTCGGCGGGGTCATCCTGAAAAAAGATGAAATTACCCTTTTCGGCCGTGACGAATTGACCGGCCTGTTCGATCAATTTCAGCCCGGCGGAATCGACGCCGGAAAAAAGCAGGGAATCGGACAGTTGTTTGGTCATATCGGAATATATAAAAAAAGAGCCCCGAAGGGCAAAGCAGAATTATGGGCGGATAGGACGGTTCTCAGCCGACGACTTGCTTGAGCAATTGCTCGATATCGGACATTTTGAACGGCTTGTTGAGGAAACCGTCGGCCATATTCGACAGCAAATTGCTTCCCTCGTCATCGAGGGCATAGCCGGAGATAACCACCACCGGAAGGCCGGGTTTCTTTTCCTTGATTTTCTGCAGTAAATCCAGCCCGGACATCTTGGGCATTCTCATATCGGTGATAACGAGGCTGATATTATTCTGCTCGATTTTCTCGATTGCCTCGAGGCCGTCGGCGGCCCGGACCGATTCATAGTCGAAAACCTCCAGCATCTCAGCGAGGAGGGAGGACATATTGGGATTGTCGTCGACGATGAGAATTTTTCCATTCATCAATATAAATCCTTTATCATTTAAGCTATCGGCAGAAAATCCAGCTATTTGAGGAAAATTTACCCCAATCTTGAAATGATTTCAGCCTTGAGCCGGTTCAGGCCGGTATTTTTGAGGGCCGACAGGGGAATGATGCCGTTGGAGGCGACCGGCGGCAGGCCGGCCTGATCGAGCAAGTCGGTTTTGTTGTATATCATCAGGCGCGGAACATGCCCAGCGCCGATATCATCCAGCACCGACAGGACGACTCCGATTTTGCGGTCCTTGTGGGGATCGGAGCAATCGACGACGACCAGAATCAAATCGGCCAGATTGACCTCCTCAAGGGTCGATTTGAACGAGGCCACCAGCTGGTGGGGGAGTTTTTCGATGAAACCGACGGTGTCGGTCAGGACAATATCCTGAGGGTAACCGACCGAGACCAGCCGGGTGGTCGAATCGAGGGTCGAAAAGAGCTGATCGGCCTCGAATACTTCGGCGCGGGTCAGACGGTTGAACAGGGTCGATTTGCCGGCGTTGGTATAGCCGACGAGGGCGATTTTGTGAAATCTCTCCCGGCCCTTGCGGCGCGTCCGGCGCTGTTTTTCGATTTTTTTCAGCTTTTCCTTGAGGACGGCGATTTTCTGGCCGACCCGGCGGCGGTCAACCTCGAGCTGAGTTTCGCCGGGGCCTTTGGTGCCGATGCCGCCTCGCTGGCGGGAAAAATGTTGCCACAAACCGGCCAGCCGGGGCAGGAGGTATTCCATTTGGGCCAGTTCGACCTGCAGGCGCGCCTCGGCGGTGCGGGCGTGGAGGGCGAAAATATCCAGAATCAGCATGGGGCGGTCGATGACGCGGATATCGAGTTTTTCGCTGAGATTGCGGAGTTGGTGGGGCGAAAGGGTTTCGTCGAAAATGACCAGGCCGGCCTGATACGCCTCGACGGCCACCTTGACGTCCTCGACCAGGCCGGTGCCGATGAAATAGGCTCCATCCGGCTTAGGCCGTGCCTGCAGGAACCGCGCCACCTCGACGCCGCCGGCGGTCGCTGTCAGACGGCCCAGTTCATCGAGGGAATACTCGGCTTCGCGCCGGGGCGTTTTGCCGATGGCCGTCCCGACCAGGATCGCCTTTTCGGGCGCGGTTTCTTTTTCGGTATCATACCCTTTCACCATGCCAATATAATACGTTTAAGCCATATCCGGGGTGCAAATTTTTGGCGTATTTGCATGCCGGGGCGGGAACGCAAGAAATGTGACATCAATGGAAATCCGCCCCAAGGGGCAGGCCGCCTGTGCCGAAGCGAATTAGCTGTTGACAGAATGGGGCTTTTTAATATTATGTAGTTATGGTGCTTCAAATTCGTTGATTACCTCGAGTATTCACAACCTAACACAGCACCTGTACTCTTGCAGAGGAAGGATTCATCATGACAAGATCAATTTTAGGATCGGGGAGTATGCTATTGTGTCTGCTTCTGCTCACCGTACCGTCGGCATGGGGCCAATATGTATGCGGGGACGCCAACGGCGATAATCAGGTCAATGTGGGCGATGCTGTTTTTCTGATCAATTACGTTTTCAAGGGAGGTCCCGGTCCTGACAGTGGGTGCTGCGCAGCCTGTACCAATGGCGAAACGCGCCCCTGCTATACCGGCCCGGAGGGAACTGAAAACGTTGGCGAATGCCGGGGGGGAATGCAGACATGCGTCAACGGCGAATGGGCGCCGTGCGTCGGGGAAGTTACGCCGGTCGATGAACTTTGTGATGGCCTGGATAACAATTGCAACAGTTTATACGATGAGGATTTCCCTCAAATGGGACAACCCTGCGACGGACCCGACCCCGATCAATGCATGACCGGTATCTGGGAGTGCAGCCCGGAGGGCGTTTTTTTAACGTGTAATGAAACTGAGCATTATGAAGAGATATGCGATGGTCTGGATAATGACTGCGATGGATTGGAGGATGAAAATCTGGACCCGCCTCCCTGTGAATTCGATTTAGGCGTCTGCGCCGGCGCCACTGCCTCCCGAATATGCGGTGGAGCGTCCGGCTGGTCAGCCTGCGATTATGGCCCGGATTATCAAGCCGGTAGCGAGATTACCTGCGACGACGGCCTTGATAATGATTGCGACGGCCTGACCGATTCCGAGGATCCCGATTGCGTGAGATAGCGGCTATGTAGCCCGGAATTTAGCTCCGGGTTTCTTATCGCATATATTAAATGGCTGGCGGACATCCCCGTCTGCCAGTTTTCACACTCACTGGGGCAGACGAGGTATTTCTCAGGCTCAGCATTCACGTCTGCCGCCCACAAAAACTTGCTGTCGGCGCAGGAGAACGGTCGCCAAACAAGAGAATAGATTTCGCCACAGCAAGCTGTGGGCCACCCGTCCGTTGGGATAAGGCCCAAAAAGACGCCAAAAAAAGCCAAAAAATCGGAAAGCAAAGCCAACGTGGAGGCGTTTTTACCCATATATTTTGTGTTTTGAGTGCGGATACCACACAAGATATAGTGCGAAAATCGCAATTGGGGGCTATATTTTTGGTGTAATTTGTTATTAGTCAGGCCATTGGGGAGAATTTGGCTTTGCTTTGTCATTTTTTAGGGGTCCCCAAGTTTTCTGTCCCCTTACTCCTGGTGAGGGAATATTGGCCGGCTGTATTGGGGGCGATGGTTCTTCTTTGAGTTTTTGACATGGCAAACAGGCCTTATGCAAATGTTTCCTACTAACCGGCCACTTTTATTAATCACCAGCGATTCTATGTTGATTTTGTCGTCAATTGAGTATAAACTGCACCAAAAGGTTTGAGGCACATATCATATATCTTTGCATTTTATTCATCGATGGTCTTCATAATCTGACACCGGCTTGTAATCTTAATCGATTTTTTGTAGAAATAGGAATTGTCAATCTCATAAACCTGTAGTATAGTGTTCTTGCTGGGAATATAATAATTTCATGTCGATCCTAGAAAGGGCCGACACCTGGGCAGGCAGTTTGTATTCATCGTACTATAAAATAAATGGGCTACAAATTAGATGAAATTTGGTGAACTCGAAATACCCGAAAATCTAATTGATGCGCAAGGCCAGAATTTGCTAGTAATTCTGGTAGGGGCGGGTGTATCGCATGCATGGCCATCAGAATTACCAACCTTCAAAGAAGCATTTATGAAAGCATGGGATAAATTCGCTCCTCCTGATTTGAAGCCTCATCTAAAATTCTATAAAAGAGAT
>CAZGAV010000040.1:0-30066 GCA_964523575.1 uncultured Ignavibacteriales bacterium | reverse complement strand
GTACAAAAGCAGACACAGCAGAATCGACAAAATATAAGCTTGTCGGCGCGTAAAACTCATGCACCCAGTACCTGCTTGAGGAATTGGCCGGTGTAGGAGCCGGCGATTTTGGATACTTCCTCCGGCGTGCCGGTGGCCACGACCGTGCCGCCATCGTCGCCCCCCTCGGGGCCGAGGTCGATGATATAATCGGCGGTCTTAATGACATCCATATTATGCTCGATGACCACCACGGTGTTGCCTCGTTCCACCAGCGTCTGCAAGACCTGCAAGAGCATCCGAATATCCTCAAAATGCAGACCGGTCGTGGGTTCGTCAAGGATATAGATGGTGCGGCCGGTGGCGACTTTGGATAACTCGGTCGATAATTTGACCCGCTGGGCCTCGCCACCCGACAGGGTCGTGGCCTGTTGGCCGAGATGGATGTAACCCAGACCGACGCTCTTGAGGGTTTTGAGCTTGCGTTTGATCAGGGGTATATTGGCGAAAAATTCCAGCGCCTCATCGACGGTCATATCCAGCACATTGGCGATGTTTTTGCCCTTGTAGGTTATCTCCAAGGTATCGCGGTTATATCGTTTGCCCTTGCACAATTCGCAGGGGACATAAACGTCGGGCAAAAAGTGCATTTCGATTTTCTTGATGCCGTCGCCCTGACAGGCCTCGCATCTCCCGCCCTTGACGTTGAACGAGAACCGTCCCGGGGTATAGCCGCGAGCCTTGGATTCCGGGAGGCTGGAAAAGAGATCGCGGATTGGTGTGAAGGTGCCGGTGTAAGTCGCCGGGTTGGAGCGCGGTGTCCGGCCGATCGGCGACTGGTTGATGTCGATCACCTTGTCAACGTGCTCCAGACCTTTGATATTGCCGTAGGCCAGCGGCGTTTCGCGTGAATTATAAAAATGCCGGGCCAGGATGCGATAGAGGGTTTCGTTAATCAAGGTCGATTTGCCAGAACCGGAAACGCCGGTGACGCAGATAAATCGTCCGAGGGGGATATCGACGCTGATTTGGCGCAGGTTATTACCCGCGGCCTTGATCAATTTCAGGTATTTGCCGTTGCCGTTGACTCGTTTTTCGGGGATAATGATTTTCTTTTTGCCGGACAGATACTGTCCGGTCAGCGATTTGGTGTCGCGCCTGACCTGGGCCGGGGTGCCCGACGAGATGACCTCGCCGCCCTTTTTCCCGGCTCCGGGGCCGAGGTCGAGGACATAATCGGCGGCCATGATGGTGTCGCGGTCGTGTTCGACCACGAGGACGGTATTGCCGAGGTCGCGCAGTTCGGTCAGGGTGGAAAGCAAGCGATGGTTGTCGCGCTGGTGCAGGCCGATAGA
Organism: uncultured Ignavibacteriales bacterium; assembly: GCA_964523575.1. GTDB lineage: Bacteria > Zixibacteria > MSB-5A5 > GN15 > JAAZOE01 > DAOUTW01. Next base: position 28,732 of record CAZGAV010000040.1, on the reverse strand, counting down.
GGGTTCATCGAGAATATATAGAACGCCGACCAGCCGCGATCCGATCTGGGTCGCCAGCCGGATTCGCTGAGCCTCGCCGCCGGATAAGGTCGAAGCGCCGCGCGAAAGGGTCAGATAATCCAGCCCCACGTTGACCAGGAAGCCGAGGCGTTCGCGCAGTTCCTTGAGGATTTGACGGGCGATCAGTTCCTCGGTTTTAGTCAGTTTCAGCTTTTCGAAAAACTGCCGGGCATCCTTGATCGACATTTCGGTTAATTGATGGATGTTGATGTCGCCGACGAGAATCGAAAGGGCCTCCTTTTTCAGGCGGGTGCCTCCGCATTCGGGACAGGGCGAAATCGACATGAAATTTTCGATCCATGACCGGATACCATCCGATTCCGTCTGCCGGTAGCGTCTTTCCAGTTGGCGCACCACGCCCTCGAAGGAGGCTTCATAATCGCCCGATCCGCGCCCGCTGGCATGTTCGTAATGGAATTTTATCTTTTCGCGGGCCGATCCGAAGAGGATGACTTGCTGGACCTGTTTGCTGAGCCTATTAAAGGGGGTGGTCAGCTTGAAATTATAATGGTCGGCCAGGCCGCGAAGCATGTAACGGTACCAGTTGGCCGAATCGGAGGCCCAGGGTACAATAGCGCCACCGAGTATTGATTTCGATTTATCGGGAACGACCAGGTCGGGGTTGACTTCCATCTTCGTCCCCAGGCCGCTACATTCGGTGCAAGCGCCGTAGGGGGAATTGAACGAAAACAGGCGCGGCGTCGGCTCCTCATAAGATATATTGCATTCGAGGCAGGCGTACTGCTCGGAGAAAAGATATTCCTTGTCGTTGGCTTGGATAATTACGGTGCCGCCGGCGACTTTGAGGGCGGTTTCGATGGAATCGGCCAGACGCCGGGTGGAGCCGGATTTGATGACCAGCCGGTCAACGACGGCTTCGATGGTGTGTTTTTTCTTTTTGTCGAGGCTGATTTCGTCTTCTACTTCGTAGGTTTCGCCGTCAACCCGGAGGCGAACGAAGCCCTGCTTGCGGGCGTCGTCGATAATTTCGCGGTGTTCACCTTTACGGCCTCGCACCAGAGGGGCCAGGATGATCGTCCGGGTGCCCTCGGCGAAAGACATGATGGAATCGACGATCTGGGTCACCGACTGCTGGGTAATCGGTTTGCCGCATTTGAAACAATGGGGGATCCCGATCCGGGCGAAAAGCAGGCGCAGGTAGTCATAGATTTCGGTAACGGTGCCGACGGTCGAACGGGGGTTGCGGGCCGAGGTGCGTTGTTCGATGGAGATAGCCGGGGAAAGACCCTCGATAAAATCGACATCCGGCTTTTCCATCAGGCCCAGAAACTGGCGGGCGTAGGCCGAAAGCGATTCGACATAACGCCGCTGGCCTTCGGCGTAAATGGTATCGAAAGCCAGGGATGATTTTCCCGACCCGGAGAGGCCGGTGATGACAGTCAGTTTGTTGCGCGGGATTTTGACCGAGATATTCTTGAGATTATGTTCCCGCGCCCCTTTGATATATAAATATTGCGATTCAGCCATGGTAAACCTTATACAGCCTTTTGGGACCGGGAGATTTCACTCCCGGCGGTTTCATTTAATGCGGTTTTTTTCCGCAACCGGGAAATATACGACAAAATCCGGCCCCCCGCAAAGGATATTTGAAATCGCCCGGCCCGAACCCTTTTCGGTTTTCCTTCGCCAGATTACGCTATTAGTATATAATGGGAATCACATTTAAGGCCCTGCGGGCGGGAAAGGCCTGATTGATAGCCGGACTGCGGTTATTCCGATTCCCCGGAGGAGGAGCTGACAGCAATTTACTCAATACGACACTGGGGCAGTTGGTGATCTCCCAGTCGACATATTCCATAATTCGATAGCTGAGAAATTGTACCAGTTTCCGGGATGAGCGGCTTTCGCGGAAGTGTCGAGGCAAATTTCGGCCAGACCTTTGGAACGGGCGTAATCTTCGACAAATCCGACCATCAGGTTCCCGAGGCCATGCCCCTGAAAATCGGGCTCGACGGCAAACTGACGGAATTCGCAGACGTCCTCGCGGTTTAGCCATGGCGATCCCCCGATCGCTTTGGGCATATAGAAATTAATGATCGCGATTACCCAATCATCATAGGCAGCTAAGAAACACTCGCCATGCGATATCCGCTTGCGGGTGGTGTCGGCATCCTAATAAATGGCCAGGTATTTCGGGCCCATATCGGCCGGTATCTTGTAGCTGCGATGGAGCAGTCCTGTCAACTCCTCGATCGCATCGGTTTCGGCCAGAGTGTGAATGGGGTGATGTCGGCGAGATCGAATACCATACCTTATAAAGCCCCCGACGGGGCTCATTGTCAATTCTTGTACAGTACGAATATTCTACCCCAAATAAAAGGGGGACAGACCGTTGCCGGTCTGTCCCCGAGTGGAGTGCAAGATGAGAAATTATTTCATCAAGACCATCTTGCGAGTCATAACGGTATTACCGACCTCGAGACGGTACAGGTAAATACCGCTGGCGACGTTATCACCGTGCCAGGTTACGGAGTGGTAACCGGCCTGGAAGTAACCGTCAGCCAGATTAGAAACTACCTGACCGAGAACATTGTAAACCGTGAGGCGGACATACGAATCCTCCGGAAGGCCGAATTTGATTACGGTCGTCGGATTGAACGGGTTCGGGTTGTTTTGCCCCAGGCTGAGTTCGACCGGCGCGCTCGGATCCAGCAGGTTGGCGGGGTTATCATTTTCTCCGGCAGTAAATGACGAAGACGATGAGATATCCGCGTACGGATCACATCCGCTATACAGCTCATTCAGGCAAGTGGCGGTATAGTTGACGTCAGAGAGCTTGGCGCCGTAGCCGTTCAGCAGGTTGGTCATGCCGCTGACAACCTTGTTGGCAAAATCGAGGAACTCGTCGATAGTCATGGCGTCAAACATACCGCCGCCACAGTTACCGACAAGCATGTCGCCATAGCAATCCGTGTTTGGCCAGAGTCCGAGGTCGTAGAAGACACCGGCACAGATATACTCGCGGTTAAGAGTGAGCGCCAGAATCTGCGAAATCAGAACATTACCCTGATAATCCTCAGGATTGACCAGATCGCCTGTCAGTACCGCGGGAGTACTTCCAGCCGGCAGGTAGTTCATGATCGCCCAGGAACTGGTCCAGCGGGCTGTGAAACCGGACGGGTGGCCGACTACGACTTCGCCGCCCGGGAATACGGTCAAGAAGTAGTGATCGCGCACGCAACCCGGCTGGGTCGAGTAGAGATTATCCATCTGAGGTTCAGGACATTCGGTGCCCCATCCACCGATGGTGAAGGTGCAGCCGTTCTCTTCGCAGGCCTCGCGGATAATTGTCTGGCAGCACTGTTCGGAAACATTGCCGCAGGTATCCGTGGCCGTCCAGCACATGGTATAAGTCCACTCACCCTGACCCGGTCCGGCCGTGGAATCAAACGAAACCGTATCGATCTGCGGATCGGGATCGCAATTGTCCGTGGCCGTGGGCGGCGTGAACATCAGGACCGCTTCGCAGGTGATGGTGTCGTCATCAGCGCAGGTCAGCATCGGAGCTTCGCTGTCTTCGACGGTGATCGTCTGGCTGGCCATCGACGAATTACCGCAGGTATCGGTGGCCGTCCAGGTGCGGGTGATGCTGTAATCATATGGGCAGTCACCCATAGTGGTGTCGTCGGCGAAAGTCAATTCCGGATTGGGATCGCAATTGTCGGAGGCCGTCGCCGTACTGAAGACCGGTTCGGCATCGCAGGCGATGGTGGCGTCGTCGCCGACCCCGCTGATGACCGGCGCCGTGGTATCGGCCACGTGAATGGTCTGGCTGGCCGTAGCGGTATTGCCGCAGGCATCGGTGGCCGTCCAGGTCCGGGTGACGTCGAAGTTGGCGGGACAATCGCCCGGAGTTGTCACATCGTTGAAATTGAGCGACGGATCGGGATCACAGTTATCGGAAACGCCCGGATTGCTGAAGACCGGATCGGAAGAGCATTCGATCGTGGTATCGTTGCCGACGCCCGTGATAATGGGATCGCCGGTATCGACGATGTAGATCGTCTGACTGTCAACCGATACGTTATCGCAGAAATCGGTGGCGGTCCAGATACGAGTGATACTGTAGGCCTGCGGGCAGGACCCCGGAGTGGTGACGTCATTATGAGTCAGCGAAGGATCGGTATCGCAGTTATCGGACACGGTCGGATCGCTGAATACAGGATCCTGGTCACACTCGATGGTGTAATTGTCGCCGACGCCGGAAATGACCGGTGGCGTCACGTCGCGGATGATGATAATCTGCGTGCAGGAAGCACTGTTGCCGCAGGCATCGGTGGCCGTCCAGGTGCGGTGAACTTCACGCGGACAGGTTTCGGATACCAAGACATCCTCGTAACCGAGAACGGGCTCGGGATCGCAATTGTCGGTCGCCGAAGCCTCGCCGAAGTCGACCTGGTCGTCGCAGTTGACGTCGATATCGTTGGGGCAGGTGATTGAGGGCGGCGTGGTGTCGACGATATTAATCGTCTGACTGGCCGTGGCGGTATTGCCGCAGGCATCGGTGGCGGTCCAGGTCCGGGTAATGCTTGACGCCTGCGGGCAGTTGCCCGGAGTCGTCACGTCTTCGAAAGACATGGACGGATCGGGATCGCAGTTGTCCGAGACACTCGGATCGCTGAAAGCGTATGGCTCATCACATTCCACGGTGAAGTCGTCGCCGACGCCGGAAATGACCGGATCGGTGGTATCGACCACGTGAATGGTCTGGCTGGCCGTGGAGCTGTTGCCGCAAGCGTCGGTGGCGGTCCAAGTCCGGGTAACGTCATAAGCCTGCGGGCAGTTGCCCGGGGTCGTCACGTCATTATAAGACAGAGACGGATCGGGGTCACAGTTATCCGATGCGCTCGGGTCACTGAAGGCGTACGGCTGGTCGCATTCCACGGTGAAGTCGTCGCCGACGCCGGAGATTACCGGATCGGTGGTATCGACTACGTGGATGGTCTGGCTGGCCGTGGAACTGTTGCCGCAAGCGTCGGTGGCGGTCCAGGTCCGGGTGACGTCATAAGCCTGCGGGCAGTTGCCCGGAGTGGTGACGTCTTCAAACGTCAGCGAAGGATCGGGATCGCAATTATCCGAAGCGCTCGGATCGCTGAAGACCGGATCCTGATCACACTCGATAGTGTAATCGTCGCCGACGCCGGAGATGACCGGATCGGTGGTATCGACCACATAGATGGTCTGGCTGGCCGTGGAGCTGTTGCCGCAATCGTCGGTGGCAGTCCAGGTCCGGGTGACGTCATAAGCCTGCGGGCAGCTGCCCGGAGTAGTAACGTCATCGTAGGTCAGATCAGGATCGGTGCCGCAATTATCGGACGCCGTCGGATCGCTGAAGATCATCGGCTGATCGCACTCGATAGTGAAGTTATCTCCGACACCGGAAATAACCGGCGGAGTATTATCGGTCACCTTAATAATCTGGACGCAGGTCTGAGTCTGGCCCTGAGCATCGGTGGCCGTCCAGGTGCGCTGTATCTGATATAAATAACCTTCAACCAGGCAGTCGCCGGGGACGGTATTATCAGAAAAGGAGGTGTTGACCGGTCCGCAGTTGGCATCGTATGTCGGCGAACCGGTGAAGGACGGATCCTGGGAATCGGTACAGCTGATGTTGACGTTCGGAGGACAGTACAGCGTCAGTTCGCACTGCTTGTTCCCGAAGTTCATGTCGCCCTGATCCGCAACAGCTTCCGTCAGCGCCACATCCCAGGCATACGGGCCGTAATCAGAGTTGGCATGCATTACCCCTGTTCCAACCCCGAGCATAGTTCCTACCTGCGGGTATGTCTGCTGATAGTTGTCCTCGAACGGCACTTCCCTGGTGGATGACTCATATACATTCCAGACGACATTCGATGTCAGGTTAGGGAAGGAGTAATTACCGGATCCATCGGTCAGCGTGCTGGTTTCGAAGTAAATATTTTCAAGCTGGCCATTGACAAAAATCCGCCATCCGGACAGGGTTTCTTCCCCCATGTCCATCATGCCGTTGCCGTTTTGATCGCGCCATTTCAGGCCGCTGACGGCGCCCGGCAGTCTTTCCGGAATCGGGATCGGTACCGTTTTGTCGCCGCTGGCGAAGGAAACACGCAGCTGTCCAGAAGAACCGGGTACATATCCGGAACCTTCGCGGCTGTCGTCCGCGTAAGGCGTCAGGGAGTAGAGATAACCGCCCCAGTCATCTGTCGGCGACTGGTCGTACTGCTCCTGCAGGGAGTTGAACCAGACGAACGAACGCGATTCATGCAATTGATAATAAACGATGATGGTGTTCGTCATGGTGTCGAGACCGGCATCGATCAGATCCTGGCGGGTAATGTAGAAATAATGGAAAGGATCCGACGGGAAGCCGTCGCCGAAGGTTGGCGGGGCGCCGCGGTTGACCTGTGAGTTCGGCAGGTTCAACAGAGTGAAGCCGGTCCAGGCATTCGCGGTGGCGCTGTTCTGGGCAGTTTCCAGTTCGGACCGATTTGTCATCGGGTAAGCCGAACCATCCGGCTGCGGCCACCCTTGCGAATTGGTCAACTGGGTAGTACCGACCTGAATGGAACGGACCAAGTCGACGAAGCGAGCATCGTTCTGGGCCGCAAAATCGTACTGCATGACAATGTCCGGGAAACCGACCATACCGGGATAGTCGGTCTGAACATTCTCAATCCTAAGTTAATATGCAACCCATTCGCCCTCGGACCAGGTGTTACCCAAATTACCCGTAGTATACCCGAGAGCCAGGGTCCCATTACCTTTCTCGTTGGCGCCGAAGCCGGTTGAGGTGATACTGGTCGCCTGCCCGAAAGCCGGCGAGGTCAGTGTCATTGTCAGTATAAGGACGGCCGAGAGCGCGAATAACCTCGGCCAGTTCCTCCATAGCGTACAGTTCATATATGCCTCTCTTTCGTTTAAGGTAAATCGAAGCTTTCTGTTATGTGAAGGACCTGATGTGCGATATAAGTATTGCTTGCGCTTTATATCGTATCCGAGACAGTCGCACACGCGTCAGCCTCAGGATCTAAATTCCCTGCTAGTTTATTTGATAGACAATATTGATACGCATTCCATATTCCCTGCAATTAATTAATTTTTATGGTCCGGCAAAAAAAATAGATGAAGTAATGAGTATCGTATATAAGATATAAAAAAGATGAAATGTGTCAAAGATTTAAATGATCTAAATTCTCTATGTGTGCATGGTGTTGCACAAAATCGGAAGAAAATCTGCAATTATTGGCCTCATCTTGTGGTGTGCCCCGGAAATTTTAATGACGACCAAACCTATCGGGCGCGGCAACTGAATGAAATAAAAAAGCGGCGGAAATCCCTATCCGCCGCATTGTTGTGTTTTGACACATCCCTTTGTCAGATAGGGGGGTCGATTTTTATACCGCAGGTCGTTTCCGAGAGATTCAAGAAAATAGAAGAATTCGGGTCGATTTCAATCCGCGTTTTGCAAATTAAGAATTGCCGATCCGGGCCGCTTCGAAGGCGTGCAACGCCTCGTCTTCCGCGGCATAATCGAAATCGGCGGGGTCAATATCGTCCGGTGGATGACTGCGTTCCCAGGCGACAGTCCGAATCAAGGCTTCCTCGAACTGAATCGGCTCTTCATAACCCAGTTCTTCGCGTATCAGGTGGCTGCTGACGTCCATGTCCTGCTTGAAGTTATAAGTCGTTTTCAAGTGTTCCGGCAGGCAGTCGGCGGGCATAAAAACCAGCCGACCGGGCCAGCGGACACAGCGGGCAATTTTTTCGACCCACCCGGCCTCGGTCAGCGTGTGGGGTTCACCGATATTGTATATTTTCCCAGCCGCTCGCGCCTCGGTCAGAGCCAGGCAGATACCGGCCGCGACATTTTCGACATAACCTCGGGTCCAGCGCCATCCGGCGCGATTTTCGTCCAGTAGAATGGCGGGGCGATTGTCGTCCATCCGTTTCAGATATTCGAAAAGTCGATGCTGGCGGTCATTCTTGCCGTAAACCATCGGCAGACGCAGGATTGTCCCCTGAAGATCGGACTGGTTCATGACGACCCGCTCGACCGAAATTTTGTCATGCTCTTCACCGTGAGGTTGATTGCTGGTGCGCAGAGGCGAATTCTCGGTAAACGGCGTGGGGAGGATAGGGCTGTTTTCGGTATTCCACAAAATCCCATAACCGCGATACACATCCATACTGCTGATGGCGACGACGCGGGAAACAAGACCCCGGAAGGTCTCGACCAGCAGGCCGGCGTCGGTTTCGTTCATCGGCATCATATCGAGGACGATATCGGGCCGGGTTTTCTGGAATTCATTGCGGAAAGACGGCAGGTGCGCCCGGTCGCCCAGGATTTGCCGGGCGGCGGTAGTTCGGGGATCGTTGGTCTGGCCACGGTGAAAAACAGTGACTTCGTGACCCTGCCGTAAAAGCTGACGGACAACTTCGGGCCCGATAAATCTGGTTCCACCGATTATGGTTACGCGCATATCCTTACCCTCACAAAAAGGACAGCGAGAGGCTTGAGGCGGCTTAAAGATTTTTTACGAGAATTTCTACAATAGGTTACGTAGAGGCCGGGGTCCGGGATGGAATATATTATTTTTGTCCAAAAGTTGCTCAGTCGATTCCCAGATCGGCGAAGCCGAGCCAGCTCAATTTAAGGTCGAGGCGGGCGACAGTTTCGACGTCGCCGGCGACGTTGAGATAATTATGAATTTCTCCCCATCCGGCGATGGCTGAAAGGAAGAAATGGTCGCGGGTATAGCGGGAGAGGGGGACATATCCCTGAAGACGCAAAGCTATCAGGCCTGATTTTTCGATGACGCCGGTCGGGAACGGTTCGCTGTAATCGCTGGCGGCCAAAATCCAGGGTTCATCCCAGGGCTGATAAATGGAACCTTCGCCCTTGCGCCGATAGGCCAATTCCAGTTCCGCCACGAATGTTTCTTCCGGCCAAAATCGGATGGTCAGCGCCACCGAATCGGCATCGGGCCCCAAAGGATGACCGATCAAATGGTTTCTATAGAGATAACGGTTGTCGGGGTCGCGCTGATGGTAGGTGCGATTTGTCAGGCGAACATATTCGAGTTTGATATCGGGAATAATAGAAGCGATTCGCCCGGCTTTGAATAATCCGAACATGAATCCCAGTTCATTCGGTTCATGATCGCCCTGCGAATAGTTGTCGATCTGAAAATCATCGACGATAAGCTGACCGTAAAGGCTGGCGCCATGTCCGGGCAAAAAAGTAAAATCAAGTCCCAGGATGGTATTGTCATCCTGGTTTTCATTGAGCTGAGCGCCATGAAAAAATTGCAGGGGATTGAGGTAATACAATTCCGGCGGGCGACCCTCGCCGCCATACAAAACAGTTTCGAAAAGGCCGATTTGAAGGCGTCGATGCAGTTTAATATCCAGCCGATGCCCGACGAGGTAACGATTGTCATTGAAGGTGCGTTCGGGAAAGCGCAGGGAGTCGAGAGCATCGGGATGAGGGCCGTCGAGGCGGGCGAAAATGAAATTAAGGGACAGCCGTCCCGCTTTATAAGAGGCTGAAATTCGATCAAACGGTTCGGCTGTTTCCGAAATAAGCAGATTGGTCCTCTGTGGTCCCCAGAAAATCCGTGATCGACCCATGGTAACCGAAATTCCATCTTTGCGGAAAAACAGGGCGGCGGTTTCGACGTCGCCCGCCAGCCCGCGATATTTTTTGCCGGTGTATTCGGGATCGACGGCGCGGGCTCGATCGAGATTGAAAAACATGACGGCCCCGAAATATCGCCCGGGTCGATGGGCGAAGCCGCCGATAATCGACGGCAAGTCATCAAAGCGGCGACCCCGAATCGAACGCGTCCTTTCGGAACTGATACTGAAAAGACGCAAGGAGTTTTCGGGCAAGGCGCCGGAATTGTCCAACCGGCCGAGGTCGAACATCTTCATCGAGGTCGATGGAGCCAAGGCGGGGCCTTCATTGTAACTGTCCAATAAATATGGCCCGACCGGGCCAAGAAGCGACAGGTCACCGGTCATGACCCCGGCTCGGTAAATTATGCCATAATCGAAATCGAAACAATCGGCCCCCAGCGGATGAAAAATTTCGTCGCCGACTGCAGATGCCGATAAAAGCAGGCAAACAAACAAGATCGCGTATGCGAGCGTTGTTTTCATCGGCTCCTCACAGACCTGCCCTCAGGCCGCGCCTTCACGCCGGAACACTGCCGGAACGGTTTTGACCAGTATTTTGGTATCCAGCCATAACGACCAGTTGTCGATATATTCGAGGTCGAGTTTCATCCAATCCTCGAAGTCAACATTATTGCGGCCATTGACCTGCCACAGGCAGGTCAGACCCGGCTTGACAGCCAATTTGCGTCGTTGCCAACGGTCATATTGGACGACTTCTTTCGGCAGGGGCGGACGAGGCCCGACCAGCGACATATCGCCTTTGAGGACGTTGAAAAACTGCGGCAATTCGTCGATAGATGTTTTTCGCAGGATGGAACCGACGCGAGTGATGCGCGGGTCATTTTTCATCTTGAAAACCGGTCCTGACATTTCGTTGCGGTCCATCAAGCGGGATTTAAGTTCCTCGGCGTTGGCGATCATGGTTCTAAACTTCAGCATCGTAAATGGGCGGCCGTTTCTTCCGGCTCGAACCTGCCTGAAGAATATCGGGCCGCCATCCTCCAGCTTGATGGCGACGGCCGCCGCCAGTGAAATCGGCAGGGACAAAATCAGACCGATAAGAGCGCCGGCCCAGTCGATGGCTTTTTTAAGGGCCAGCTGGATTCGGTCGTCGGATACGGATGAGTAAACAACCGCCGGGAAATCCATAAAACTGGTGGAACTGCATCGGGAGATGGGATGGAAGTAAAGATCGGACATAAGGCAAACGGTGACGCCCATCTCTTCGGCCACGGCGAAAGCATGGCCGGTAAGGGGCAGATCGCCGTTCTCGACGGCGATGATGACAAAATCGACCTGATTCTTGATAATCATGGAGGGCAAGCCGTCGGGGTGGCCGGCCAGCGGGAAATCGCGATAGCGCCATAATCCGGTGCGATGGTAATCTAAAAAGCCCAGAATCCGGATACCCCAGGCGGGATTGCCGAGAATGCGATCGGTGATCTCTTTGGCTTTGGGGCCGGTGCCGATAATGATAACATTGCGATTGGAGCGGCCGCGCGATCGATAGAGATTGAGGATAACAATCAAAGTCATTCGGGACATGGTTAATAAAACGATATCGACGGCGAAAAAGACAACCATCATGACCGGCGAAACGTCAATCCCGATGAAATAGACGGCGGCGACGAAAGCGGGGAAGGCTTTGGTCAGGGCCCAGTAGAGCTCCTTCAGGATGTGGCGGGGCGATTTCATCCGATAGAAATAGGAGCCGGAGGGGCCGTAGAGGGAAATCGACCAAATCAACAAGGTAAAAAGAAAGATGAGAATCGTTGTCGTTTGGTCGAACCCCGGAGAAAAAATTTGTTTTGCAATCAGCAGGGCGCCATAGGTCAGAAGGAGATCGCCCAGAAGATTGAGCCGGCGCCATAATTTTTGTCGGTCACGAAGCATTAACCATGGCTCCTGTCATTATCGTCCGGCGAAGTTGTATGCGTGGTTTTTTCATAATGATGAAAGATGGCCTCGAAGCTCTCGACAATATGCTGGAGATCAAGGATGGTAAGATATTGATGACAGGCCAGGCAGAAGGCCCGGTCGTCGGATTGGTCTCGCCGTTTAATATCGCGGATACAATTGGCGGACGGGTCGTCATAATTTTCCTCGGGCGAGGCGGTGAATGAGAAAGCCGGGCTGGATTCGATACCGGCGTCGGCCAGATGCCGGCGGAGAGTGAAGACATCGAAGGGCGCGTCCTCCCTGACCCTTATGGTGTAGGCCAGGTATAGAGCGTTATCGACCAGGGTCGGCGTTTCCAGGTAGTTTTCATAGCGTTGAAGATGAAAATTAAGAAAGCGGACGTTTTCGCGACAGGCGGTTACCAGCCGGTCGGCCATTTTAGCGGCCTGATCCTGAGGTCCGGAAACGGTTTCACTAAGCCGGACCGGGCCGGATTTTTTTACCTGACGCCGGGACCGGTTATTCAGATGCAAAATCATCGGAGGTTTCGCTTTCCGTATCATACGGCCGTCTCCCGCTGGGGCGTTGCTGGCATGCCCGGCCGCCAGGCCGAAGGCGGCGCATACTTTTCGAGATCGGCTTCAACCATCATGGCGACTATAGTCTCGAACGGAATCTCCGGCTCCCATAACAATTTGCGTCGGGCATAGGCATTATCGCCCTGCAGGGCGAGGGTTGAGACCGGATTGGAAGGCGTGTTCCTGACCCGGACATGGTCACGCCAGTCGAGCTTGACGGTTGCGAAGGCCGCCCGACAAAAATCCTCCAAAGAATGGGTGCGGCCGGTGGCGATAATGTAATCATCAGGGGCGGCATTTTGGAGCATCATCCAGAAGGACCGGACAAAATCGCCGGCATAGCCCCAGTCGCGGCGCAGGTCAAGAGAATCGAGAATCAATTTTTCCTGCAGGCCGAGTTTGATGCGGGCTGCGGCCTGAGTGATACTTCGGGTTAGGAATTTTTCGGACCGGCGCGGCGATTCATGATCGAAAAGAATACCGCAACAGGTGTGAAGGCCATATTTATGCCGATAGGCGATGGTCATGGCCTGGGCGTGAGATTTGGCAATGCCCAACGGCGAAAGCGGGTAAAAGGGCGTCCGTTCAGTTTGCGGGGATTCCACCAACCGGCCGAACATTTCCGCCGACGAAGCCTGGAAAAAGCGAATCGAGGGATCAACCAGTCGGATCGCTTCAAGCAGGCGCGTGACACCGAGGGCATGGATCTGGCCGCATACCAGCGGATGTTGCCAGCCGACCCCGGGCTGGGTGTGACCGGCCAGGTTATAAATTTCAGCGGGATGGACGGTCTCGATCAGGTGAATCAGGGAAAGTTGATCGAGCAGATCAGCCGAATGCATATTGATTCGCGCCAGGATATGATCGATTCGTTCCGTGCGCGGAGCCGATGATGGCCGTTCGGTGCCGTGGACTTCGTACCCGCGAGATAAAAGGAATTCGGCCAGATACGAGCCGTCCTGACCGGTGATTCCCGTAATAATCGCCTTCATGACATACTCCTATGAAAGGACATTTGAAATTTTTAACTACCGATGATTTAGCAACCACGATGCCAAGTCGAGGCGTTTTGCGTCCGCTGTAAGGCATTGCTAATAAGCGAGATGTGCGAAGAGCTAAATGGCTGTCAAGGAGCTTGAGGCGAGAGCGGTTATTTTTTCCGGGAAGCGGGGAAGAGTTTTCCAATCAGAATGCGAATGAGGCGAGGTGCGCCAAGAAAAGTTGAAAAAATGTGTTTGAAATAAATGGCCGCATGGGATGATGCGGAAGTGGCGGCGATGGATTAGCTTTTGATCAGCGGAGTTTTTTCCACGATGATAGTTCGGATGCGATTCAGGGCCGTCCGGGTGCGGGGGAAGGCCTCCTGAAAATCCTGCCGAAGGGTCTCGTAGCCCCCCTGATTGTCGCCGTCGCCGACCTGCCGGATCAGATGAATAAGAATAAGAGCGAAAGAGAGTAGCATAAAACACAGGATGCCCGACATGAGGATGACGTTACGCCGAAACGGGCCCGACTTGACGGTCGGGAAAGAAGGCTCATCGAGAATTCTGACAATCGGGATATCTTTCTGGGCATCGAGTTTGGCCATTTCATCTTCCTGCAGGAGCATAGTGTAGGTGGCCGATTTGACACTGACTTCGCGCTGGAGGCGGCCGAGTTCTTTTAGAATCTCCGGACTCCCGGAGACCGCCCAGTCGAGATTGGTTTTCTGAAAAGTCTCGAGCTTGTCCTCGGCGGCGTGCAGCTCTTCCTGAACGGTTACCAACTGTCGGGAAAGGTACTTCTCATTTTCTCGAGCCGAAGAGCGACGTTTGTTCCGATTGAAATCCTCCAGCCGCGCCAGATAATTTTTCAGGATAGCCTGTGACAGGGCCGGATAGACGGTTTCGACGCCGACATTTATTTCGCCGACCGGATTATCGGAATTGACCGTCGTGATTTCTCTCAGGGCCTGCCGGAGACGATCCCGATTTTCGATGCCGAAATAGTCGGAGAGGGTCGTTGTCATCGGCTGTGATTTATGGGTGAAGGAATAGGTGTCGTCAAGGACGGCATCGACGATCAGATTAGATCGCAGGACGACCGGGTAGAGAGCCGAAGAATTTTCATCGACACCGCCGAGGTTATTGCTGAGGCCGACCAGACTGGAAAGTTCGGATAGTCCATTGTTCCCGCCAGAGGGCAGAATTGTCGCCGTCGAAGTGAAACGATTCGGTTGAAGGAGAAGATAAACTGCCGTCAAAGTCATGATCGCAAAACTGAGGCCGATTAGAAGACGGCGGCGATTGAAAAGAAGTTGAGCCAGTTCAAACAGGTTAATTTCGAAGTTATATGGAACCGCATCTGAGGCCGGACCGAATCCGTGATCGTTGGTTATTCCATCGGACTTCGCTTCCGGTTCATTGCTTTTGATCGTAACCCGTCTTGACATCAATATCTCCTGTATTCAATGACCAATAGCATATCAAATTCCGTGCCGTTGAAGTGATAATCGCGTCACACTTATTCGATTGAATCACAACATCTTATCTTGACAGCATGACATCGTGCGACGATCCTTAAGCCGTTAGACGACCGGTTCGGAAATTTTTTCCGGACGAAACCGAAAATTTATCTCTGCGCAAGATTCAGACTGAACGAAATGTTCACCGACCGCATGCTCGACGAATCGTCCGAACTGTTCCCGGAAGCATTCGACGGAAAAGCGCATGGCGTTGGCCCGGATGCGATCCGGTTCGAACCAGTTGCGGATATTTTCAAATCGGCTGACAGCCTCAGCCAGCCCCTCGGCGTCCTGATGATGGAAAAACAAGCCGCTTTCACCGTCGGTGATTATTTCCCGAGCCGCTCCGCGTCCATAGGCGATGACGGGCGTCCCGCAGGCCTGCGCCTCGACGACGGCGATACCGAACGGTTCCACCGAGGAGAAAAGCAAGGCCCGCGCCTTTTTCACATACTCATGGACGGTTTCCCGGTTCTGAAAGCCGAGAAAAGTGATATTGGCGCCGGCTCGCGCCCGAAGTTTTTTTATGTCAGGGCCATCGCCGAGGATGACCAGTTTTTTGTCGGGCATGAGACGGAAAGCGTCGATAATCAAATCGATTCTCTTGAACGGCACCAGTCGCGACACGACGACGTAATAATCTTCTTTGTGACGATGAAGGTCGAAACGACCGACCTCAACCGGGGGATAGATGACGGCCGCCGGGCGGCTGTACAGCTTGCTGAGACGGCGGGCCATATACTCTGAGTTGGCAATATAGCGATCGACTCGTCCGGCCGAGGCGGCATCCCAGTTGCGCACATAATGCATGATCGTCCGGGCCAGCATACCTCGCAGGCCGCGATCGAGATTAGCATCATGCAAGTAATGATGATACATATCCCAGGCATAGACCATGGTGTTGTTGATATAGGATATATGCAGTTGATCGGAGGTGGTCAAGACTCCCCGGGCCACCGCGTGTGACGAAGATATCACGAGATCGTAGCGGCTGAGGTCGAACTGCTCCACCGCCATCGGCATCAAGGGCAGGTAGGATCGGTATTTGGTCCGGACGCGCGGCATCTTCTGCAAAAAAGAGGTAGTGGTTTTTTTATTCAGAATATGGGCGCGAGTATCGCCCTCGAAGAAATCGCACAGGGTGTAGAGGTCAGCCTGGGGGAATAGAGTTAGTATCTGTTCCAGAACCCGTTCGGCTCCCCCAAAGGTGACCAGCCAGTCATGAACGACGGCCACTCTGAAATCGTGGCTCAAATCAGGCATATAATCGCCGTGCGTACTCTGTTTTATCCCCTGGACATTTAACTCAAGTCTTCGTGACATCCATGTCTCCTGAGTTTTGGTTAACGATTATTAAGCAAAGCCGGTGCCATCTGCAAAAGTTTTCACACAGAGTCGTGCGCCTTACGTAAGCGCTTAATAGACAATTGAATAGGAGGATATCGCAGTTACTGGCAAAAGTCTTAGGGGGCGCATAGTAATCTATGAGGCGGAATTTATTTCCGCTGAGAGGCACCTTTTCAATCTAATCTGGAATGATTCTATGGATGGGGTAATCGCTGTCGCAAATAATTAATAAGGCCGGCGGAGTTATCGGGACTGGCATTCTCCATTTTTGATCGGCTGCTCACATCCATAATGGCATCTGACAAGAGCCTGTGTGCCAGTGTGTCAATATCGTCTCTAATATAGACCGCTAAGTAATAATCCGGAAAAGTCTCAATAAATGCGATTTCATCATAATCAGTCAGCATATCCTGCGGATGGAAACCGAATTGATCTGGATTTGGTGCTCGACCGTCTTTTGAGTAAAGAATCATAATAGTCGGCTTCATTGCGGCAATATAGCCCGTTTTTGCCGTTGGATTATGGGCAATAATTTCATTATTCAGACCAATAAAATCAAAGGTATTCCAGTCGGAATAATAAGGGATGGCGCCAGCGTCACCGAGGGTCATGGTGCGAATTTCAGGGGGGATGTCGGTCGTGCTGAGCGCTCGAGCCAGAGCGATATGCGAATTTCGAATATGTTCCCCATACATTCCAATATGAGCGATTTCTTGCTTGTCATTATGAAATTGAGGGAAGTAGCATAAAAACAGGCTAAGCAAAACGCAATAAGATAAGCATATCTTATTTTGAGTGCATCTTATCAGCGAAAATGTCAAAAGAACATCTAACGCGAGAGCGAAAGCCATGAATATGACCGGTAAGACGTGGAATAGAAAGCGACTCATATAATTCATGGTGAGTCCGGAAACAGGGTAAGGCAAGATTGCCAAAGCAAGGAAAATCCCTGTATATATTCGCCATTGGTGAGGTCGCGAATGAGACTGAATATGTCCATTGAAAGGCAGACATATCAGTAACAATATTGGAGCCAGCGTTGCCACTGTGCCAGCCAACCATTCTAGACCGTTATATAAAGAACCGAATTTTACGTAAAAGGTATTCGGCATAAGCCAGCCGAAATAGAAATAACGCCATATGAAATAAACAGCACCCGGAAGAACAAGAAATACCAAAGCGGAGAGAAACAGCCGGCGTCGATAGAATCGGTCAGATAATTTAAATATCATTATCAAAACTGCAAGACCGGGCAATAATCCCTCCGGCCGAATCAATCCTGCCAGCAGGACTAGGGGAGGGACATAGACGCCCCCACTGGACGTTCCGCTCTTTGAGGTATTCAGACTTTCAAGGCCGATAATGTAGATTACCAAGAGCAGGAAAGCATATGCCATGGTCTCCAAGCCGGATAGAGCATGGAAATACGAAGACGGTAGGCAAATCAAGGGTAGGAGCGCCAGAAAGCCGGTCATTGATCGCCCGGTTGTCTTGGCGCCATAATAGTACAGGGTGGCACCACATCCAGCGAAGGAGGCTAATCCGAGACACTTCGAGAACAAAACTGTCGACCACCCGAGCCAGTGGGGGACGACCATTAGTAACATCCACAGAAAATTAGTATAGCCCTCAACCGGGCGATCGCCGAATTGATTCCATACCAGGCCATGACCATCGGCGAGATTTTTGGCATACCGAAAGGTGATAAATGAATCATCGGCAATAAACGGCCATGCGACGAAGATGCCGATCAAAACAATAATGCCAATGAACATCCAAGCGATTATTCTATTTTGGTGGATCGTCATGGCCGGCTACTCATGAAGTAATTGAAACGGTTGCCGCTTATTTTATTTCTGTTTTTTATGATCATTTTTAATCGGGCCAATTTGTTCTTTAATAATTTGGATGAAATTCAAGGCTGTACTTCTCCAACAAAACAGTTTTGCTCTCTCAATTCCTCTCGCGATGAGCTTTTTGCGCAAATCAAGGTCGCTTATCAGGATCTGGATTTTGGCCGCAATATCATCTATATCATTAGGATTGCAGTAGAGCGCGGCCGTGCCGCAAACCTCATGATGCACAGGGATATCGGAAACGATGGCCGGACACCCGCAGGTCATTGCCTCAAGCGGCGGCAGACCAAAACCCTCATATAGTGAAGGATAGATGAAGGCCCCGGCGTGGCGATACAGCGATTTCAGTTCACCGTCGTTGACATACCCGAGAAGACGCACCCGGTCGTGCGCCACGATATGATTTTCTCCAAAGACCCTTGCATTTAATCCGCCGGCGATGACGACATCGAAATCGACTTTTCCAAGAAGAGCCACCGCCTTCAGGAGCGCCTGAAAATTTTTCCGCGGGCTCAAGCTGCTGACGGCCAGAAGGTAGGGACGGTCTCTCAAACGTGCCCGGTCGATAATATCATCCGCAGCCGAGGCGGCTGCGATATGCTCGCTGCCGGGATGGATTGCCCGTATTTTGGAGAGCGCGATGCCGAGATGTCGGGATAATTCATCACGAGAGAATTCGGAAATGGTCAAGACCTGACGCACCCGCCGGCCAAGGACGAATAGCAGAAAGCGATACCAGACACGAAAGGCAACCGTATAGGATTCGGGAACGGCCTGAACTCCGGCATCATAGATGGTAACGATTTGATTGCGGCGGATTAAAGGAGCGGTATTACAGAGATTGATCAAAAGACCGCCGCTGGTGTATCGGGGCAAGTCGACTTGTTCCCAAAGATGGCCGGAGAAATGACCAACGGGTATAAGTGGGATATGAGCAGGCCGGAAATCAGCGATCCCGGTTCTAGGTGTGAGAATGACAAAACCAAATTCGGCGGGATCGATATCCCCGGCAGCTATGAGGCTGTCCAGAGCGGCAACCAGTTCCCTGGCATACCGCTGAACGCCTGTTGGCGACTGGGTCAAAAAACGGCCGTTGATATAGCAGGTGAATTTCACAGCGTTATTACGATAGCCTTATCATACGTCGACTAACAAGATAAAAATGCATGCTTACAAAATCCGACTTTCGGAAGGTAATGGACGTTCCCGACCGGCACCGAATTCCAGCATTAACAGGATCATGATCTTGAACGCCATGCCGGGTGTGAAAAATGTGCTAAAATTACCGCCGGATAAAGTGGCTGCATACGGCAAAAAGACCATCATGATAATAAGCGACCTCAAGGCGTGGCGGTAGATTATGGAGTAATATAGGTAGTACAAGATTGTCAAAAAGAGCATCCCCGCCAGAAACTGGATGAAGATCGCGATACCGGTTGGGAAGGTGGCGACCAAGATAGCCGGGTAAGTCTGCGTAAAAAGATAACCGCGACTGAAAATACCGAAAGCTCTCTCCGGACCGAGGACTTTCACCATCAGGTATTTCATGCCGACCTGCCCCTCGCCGGTTTCACTCGGGGCAATGACATTATTCATTTCCACCAGCCAGTGACCGTTGTCATAACGGCCGTGCGCCGAAATGTCATGATCGACGGCCCACCACATCTGTCCCTGAAAGGCGAAAATACGATTGACCAGAAGATGATAGGCCTGAGAGGCATCGTTTAAGACATGGAAATAGGCGACGAAGGAGAGCAGGACAAAAAAGAGTACGACCCCCGCCAGACCCGTAAGACGCCTCCGGGTGAACAAAGGCCGGCCGCGATGTTCGTTGATGTAGCGAATTGACACCGGAGTGAAATAGGAAATCAGCATGGTTACCAGAAGGCTGAATTTATTGCCGACCAGGATGGCGAAGAGAATGAAGGCGGCGATAATCAGGCCGTTGACCGAAAGCCTGCCCCGTCGCCGTTGGAAATAACCAAGTAAAAAGGCGATCGGCGAGACATAAATAATCAATCTTCTTTCAAGCGCACCGGCCTGTTCGAAATATTGGAGGCGGTTGATGCCGCTGAAAATCGGAATACCCTCGGTAATCAGAGTGTAAATCAAATAGGCGGCGGTGAGGAAAATTGCGGCATAAATCGAGAATTTGATATGGCCGAGCTGGAGCGTCCCTCGGGAGAAATGGTAATCGACGCGGGCCAGAGGATGGCGCGCCAGCAAGCGGGCCATGAACAGAAAGCCCAGATTGAAAACGAGGTAAAAGCCGGCCAGTCGGGCAGTGGCGTAGGTTGGCTCGGTGAAGCGTGACAATTCGTAATTGTAAATTCCCAAGTCGTTGTAAAAGCAGGAAATCAGGGCCCAGGCTGACATGAAACTGAAATGACCGAAAAGAACCAGATGTTCCCGGTAGGTCCGGAGCAAGTATCCGGCCGTGAACAGGTAGACGATGACGGCAAGGGCGTTAATCGAGATCATGACTTAATAACGTGATAAAGGCTTGTGTCAGCTTCTCAACATTTTCTTCTTCCAGAACCCCGGGGTCGAAAAGCGGATCGGTCCAATAGGCGTCATATGATTGGGCCGCTAGAGATTCCATGAAGGCGGCGTCGGCCTCGAAATCGCGGGTGAATTCATCCAGCAATTGAACGATCTGGTCTTTGAGGCGAGACGGATCGGCGCAATGTGTGATCGATGACAGGCCGCCAAAATACATGGGGCTGAAGGTTATGGCCGGAAGCCCCAGAAGGCCGGCTTCGTAGGCGGCCGTGCCCGAAACGGTCAGAACAAGACTGACCCGGTTGTAGATATCGAAGGTTGAAACATCGTGGCGAATCAATTCGACATTGGGGATATTTTTCAAGTCCCGGAAGAAGCGGCGGCTTTTCATGCCCAGAAAATTGGGATGTTCTTTGACCACCAGGGTGACATCGAAAGGCAAGGCCCGACGGATATCCTTTATCAGTTTGAGTTGATCGCTGACATAGGAGCCGAGGACATCGATGGAATTTTCCGGCTGAACATGCAGGGGATAAAAGGCCAGTCGCCCTTCCAGTTTATCGAGATCGGCATATTCACAGACGTGCTTCATGTAAAACGAGTTGACGGCCCGTGTGGCGGTGAGGCGAATTCGCCCCCGGGCATCGTAATGAGTCAGGGAGCGGCCGCTGACGATGTTTTTCATCCGCAAACGGCGCGTCGCCGAGCGGGCGATTTTTCCGGGATAGATGACGCGCTTGCCGTTGAGTTTTTCGAAATAGTAGGGCGCCGGTTTGCGATGAATGAAGGTCTCGATCAGATTGCGGCCGTCGATTTTGTCACCGGCGTTGGGTCGAGGGTGAATTTTGTCCTGTCGGTAACCGTCAAAAAAGACCATACGTCGGAGCGGATAGCGCATATCGCGAGGAGAAAGGTAGGCGATACCCAACTCCCGGCAGACCATATAAGCGACCAGATCATTGGTGTTGGTCGGTTCGGCGAAGACGCAGGAGATGTCGTTGTCCTTTAGAAAACGCTTGATATCGCGGTAGTACAGGTAAATATAATCATTGATCGACGGGCGCGGCTTTTCATTCAGGAACCGGTCCATTAGGAGGACCTGGTTGATAGTCAAATCGCATCTGGATTCGCAACGGGCGATTTCGCGTTGAATGGAATCGGCCGCCGGATGATCGAGGAAATCGGAGGGGTCGTAAATCAACTGCAAAATGGCATTGCGAGCGACGCCGTTAAGAACCAGAAAACGAGTCCAGAATTCGTTGGTGGTGATCCAGAAAATGTGGAAATCGGCCGTGGTCAAGCGGCGGGCAATATTCCAGTACAGTTCGGTCAGACCGAACAGGGATACGAAAACGATATTTTTCTTCGATGTCGGTATATTCACGGCGCCATCCTGGCTATATAAATGCGCTACCTCAAAAAAGACCGTTTCCGGCCCTGAAAAAAGATACTGCTGATCGGCGATAAGACAAGCATAAAATAGCCGTCGGCAGAGCCTTGGGGCCGTTCATGCGAATCGCCCCGGCCGGAATGTCATTTCCGAACGAAACGGGCGTTTTTGTATTCGATGATATTCTCGGCCGTGGAATAGTCGGCGGCATGCGCCTTTTTGAATAATTGCGATGAAACATAGAAGCCGGGTTCGACAATCGATTTGGGCACGACCGTTCCGGCTCCCAGGGAGACATTGCCGCAGATTTCAACGCCCTGTATAATAATACAGCGCGATCCGACATAAACGTCGTCGCCGATTGTGACCGGAGCCTGGATTTTGACATGATTCAAATCGAAGCCATGCGTCCAGACCTCGGTACCACGACCGCCGAAGGTGATGTTGTCGCCGAGGGTGATGGTGTCGGACAGATCGAAAAGGTGACCAACGGTGATGATCGTCTCCTGTCCAATAATGATGTTCTCGTATTCCTTGAATGGCGTCAATCCGGCCCGGGTGCCGACAAAATGATTGCGGGTGCCGATGACCGAATTTTTGCCGAGAGTAACACTGTGCGGATGTTTGATATGATTGAATTTGTCGATACGACTGCTGGGTGACATTTTAAGAATGTGACAGCGGACTATATTGAAATGGCCGATCCGGGCCTCGATAATTTGGCCATCGTTAACGTCGATATAATTGAGCCAGCCGATCCGGGAATCATACGAGATGCGGTAACCGACCAGTGCCCGGTACAGGAAAATCCTCAGCCGATTGATCGGCATGACCGCAATCAAAAGGAGGATAATTTTTCTGGCCATCGACATTCCGCTTTCGTACTCAAGACGTTATTCGCTTATAAATGTTAGTATTGGTGAAACCGGAATTCAACCATAAAAAACGGTGTCAGTTCTTGAATTGTGAAAATGAAATATTATTGGCGAACGAAGACCGGAAAGTATCAATTCCAACGATTGAGGGCATCGGGGATAACCCGGTCCCGAATTCGGGTGATCCGCTCGATAAGGAAATTTTTCTCTCCGGCGGTGATTAGATAGCGATAGCTATAGAGGCAGTTCAATGCATAGGTAATCAGACCGATGGCTATGACGACTGGGATATATTCGGACAAGGTCTGCCGTGCGACGCGGTTAATCCCATAGGAAACGGCGGCCGGCAGGGCCGTGTACAGAAGCGGCGGGGCGAGATCTTTGATTTTGAAATCGAGAAAACGCATCATGCGATTGAGATAAAAGGGCATGGCAAATAAATGGGAGCAAAGGGTCGCGATCAAAAGACCGGCCAGCCCGATGACCTGCAAAAGGACGATACTCAAAACCAGGTTGATAACGGTGGAAACGATCGGTATCCAGATCGTTTGTTTGACCTTTTCCAGCCCGACGACGACGGTTGAGGCGACCGACGGAATCGGCAGAACCAGATAGACAGCCAGGAGGATAAGGGCCAGATTCGAATATCGTTGAAAAGAGGACCCGACCCAGAGTTTTAACAGATCACCAATGTAAACGAAAAGAATAGCCAGTATCGGCAGGAGCATCATGTAGGCGAACCGAACCAGCCGGATATACAGTTTCCGAATGCCTTCGACGTCACCCGCTTCATGCAATGCGGCCACTTCGGGGATGACAGCCGAAGTGATGATCCCCAGGGTCAGGCGCAGGAGCATGGCCGGCCGGGCGATGACGTCATAGATGGTCATGCTGGCGACAGCCAGGTAAAGCCAGATAAGAATTTTGTCGATCTGATTATAGATCAAACCGATGATACGGCTGATAAAAAGGATGGAGCTGTAATTGAATAGGGTCCGCAGGAGTTTCATGTCGAAATGTACCCGCATGCGATGAAACTGGGGCAGGAGGAAAATAAAAATTATCAGTAAAACGGCCAGGCGAAGTAGGGTCAGGCCGAAGATAATCATGAATGCAATATCGATCCGGTGATACTTGACGGCCGCGATCACGACCAGGGTGTATCGCAGGATATTCATGCCGATATTGATACCTTTGGTGACGACAAACCGCCGCATCCCCTGCAAGACAGCCGTGAATGGGACGGTCAGAAATTGGACGAAAATCATGGCGGCAATAATTGAGACGGAGGCCGTCACCGTTGCGCGGCTCAGAGCGGCCGTGTCGTCGAGCAGGCGGGAGGCGATAAAACCGGCGGAATAATAGAGAGCAACAGCCAGGAGGAGGCCAAGAGCGCCGTAATAAACGAGTGAAATCGACAATGTGTCTTGGAGTCGACGGCGGTCGTCATTGGCCAGCATCCGGGGGACATAGTTCATCAACGAACCTTCCATCCCCAGATCGAAAAAAGATAAAGCCCCGTAAATGCTGAAAATGCTCAGAAAAACAAAAGCGCCGTAGCCATCGACACCAAAATTCTTGATCAGGATCGGTGTGGCGGCCAGGTTCAGGACGACGAGTATAAAATAGTCGCCGAGTGTGGCCAGGGTGTTATTGAACAGGCGTTTCATTTGACGAAACCGTCAACCTCGGCAAAGAACCTTTGACAGACATGGCCGTCCGGCCGGTAGAAATACCCGTCTACAAACTGGGCCCGGGCGGCTTTAGCCTCGGCCG
Source organism: uncultured Ignavibacteriales bacterium (assembly GCA_964523575.1). Taxonomy (GTDB): domain Bacteria; phylum Zixibacteria; class MSB-5A5; order GN15; family JAAZOE01; genus DAOUTW01. The sequence goes on along the minus strand of CAZGAV010000040.1, from coordinate 4,265 downwards.
AAAAATCGAAATCGCTGAAATCACCGGAAAAAAACCGTTCGCATACCTGATGAAATCGTTCCCGGCTGTCGGCGAGTACAATGCCTTCGGCCTGATGAAACGGCAATAATTCGTCGGCCAGGGCGGGGTAGTTTTCATCCCAGGCGGTATAGATGACGCGCTTGTCGAGGAACATGGCCTCGATGACCGAGGTTGTCTGGAAGGCGATGATCAACTCCGATCGCTGGATCAGTTCATTGGCAACCCGGGCCCCGCCGATTACCCTCAGGTTGGGCGCCTGATATTGGGATCGGATGGCATCGATGTCGAGTTGCTGGGGATGGCATTTGATGACAAAATTGTAATCGGGATGCGACTTCGCCAGACGGAGTATATCTTCATGCGTCTGAGTTTTCATGGCTTTCCATGATATCCCTTGCTGGACGCTTTCGTAGGGGATATAAGCCGTATCGAAATAGGAAAAAAGAGTGATCAACGGTTGCCGTTTGTCGAAAAAGCCGGAAATATTATCTTCGGTCCTGGCGTAAAACAGGTCGGATCGGGGCTGACCGATGACGGTGATGTGGTCGGCGCTGACGTCGCGTTTCTGCCAGTAGTCCTTCTGACGATGGCTCCAGACGAAAACATGATCGGAAATGCAGGGGGTATTTTCCCGCGCCCGGCGGGCTTCGGCCTCGAACGAATGAGGCGAAATCGTGCCTTCCTTGTCAACAATCACGGTGGGAATACCTTGCTCATGGGCGACATGGATGAATTCCCGGATGAAGGCGAAGTTATCATTAGCCGTGATGATCAGATTGGGGCGAAACCGGGTCTGAAGCTGTTCAAAAAGGAGGCGACATTCAGTTCGAAAAAGCAGGCGGTTTTCCAGCGGCTCGCTTTCGTAGGGAGCGCGGATATCCCGGACGGCCCGGGAAAAATAGGCTTTGCCCCCCTTGAACATGGCGGCAAAATCGAGGATGATGAAATTATACCGGGTATTGGCATGGGTCAGAGCCTCGAGATCCTGGTCAAAAAGATGATTAATGGCCAGAATAGTCTTTCGGGCCGGGTCATAATCGGGGCGCAGGTCGGTGATATATTTCAAAGCCTGATACCGATAGACGCGGCGGATAATCGGTTTCGGAAGCATCCGCCGTACCTGTTGGCGGGCTTTACTGATAAAGGTCAGCTTGGATGACATCTAATTTCCCTTATCTGCCTTAGATGATCGGTCATAGCAATCAAGCCTCCCGCCCTCTACGACTTTTTCTATGCCCTCGACTATTGTACCTGCCGTCGTCAAAAATCTTTCTTCAACTTGTTCGACCAGTTGTTCCAGAGGTACCAACCCCTCCTGCGTGGTTTCCGGCCTCAGTCGCGGAGGATCGAAACCGAAAACTTTCAATCCATTCCCGATCACGTACTTGGGCCGGTAAAGGTCGCGCCGGGAATCTTTATATCTGACCGTATCGAGAATGAAACCGGGCGTGACATAAGGCATGATTACTTTGCTAATCCCCGCCGCCCGGGCCGATTGGATGACCACCTGGTTATCAGACCCCTGAAGGTAAGTGTAAATTTTAAGATACATCATCAATGACTCACGATATTTCCATCGTGAGTTCAAGGTCTCGACCAAAGACGTCAGATACGATCTGTAGGACTGAGATTCATTATCGGATATGACCGTGTAGTATTGAAACTGATCGATAAAGGCGGTCATGAATTCCGGCCTATTGGCCGGAAGAAGAAATTGCCGCCCGAAAGTCCTGCGCACCATATGGCCGGCTATACGGGCCAGAGCCCCGAACGGCCTATACATGAGAGCCCGAGCCGCCAGATCGCCTCGAGTCATGCCCGAAGGTCCGAATGACAGAACGCTGTCGGCGCCTTGTCCGTTGACAATGATTATATCTTTTCCATAGCGACGCGAAATTTCTTTCATGGCCCCGAAATGTAGCAGGGCCGGATGCCGGTCGAACGGCATGAGTCGGGAAATGACGTCAGCTTTATCGATGGCCCTATTCCAATCAATTTCGATTTCATCGAAGGGCAGTCCCAAATATCTGGATACGGCTATTGCCCGCATATGATTTTGGTAATTGTCGCGGTAGTATGGCAGGGATCGGGCAAATACAAGGCGGAGATTGATTCTCAAGGCTTTGAGGTACAGGGCCAATAAAGTGGAATCGACGCCGCCTGAGAAAAAGAGAATAATATCCTTCCTGAATGTCTTAATAGCCTTCACGGTCTGATCCAGATTATCCAGACATTGCCGAGTATGCTCCTGTGCGTCCGGCCGGTTTTCGACATCCGGAAAATAGCAATTTCGGGAAAGTCCGTTGGATTTGAATTCAAGGATGGTGGCCGGTTCCAGCTTATGCAAATTTTTGATAAATGTCGCGCCGCCGGTCGTATAGCCGTGTTTGCGCCAGTAATAAAATCCATTTTCATCGAGTTCGGCCGTTTCATGTCTGCGCATGCTGTCAACGATGGATTCGATATGGTCCGAAAGATACGCGGTCTTATCGACCTGATATATATACAGCCGGTAGCCTCCGGTGATATCGTTGGCGATAACAACCCGATCGGAGTCGATACCTACATACAGAAAATATCCACCGGCCGATTCGACCCATTTGCTGATCGAGGTATTATCGATATCGGTTGACGCTACCGACAGAGGAAATCCGAAAAAGTAATTATCGTTATGGCCCGAAACGGGGTCAGTCATCAACGATATAACGAGTCGGCGGTCGCCGAGAATTATTTCCCTGTTGAACATGCGTCATCATCCATGAATTGCATATCGAACATCATTCAAGCAAATCCCAGTTGATCGGCGTCCCCTTCCTGACATCCTGTCGTACCCGCTTGCCGATGAAAGTATCGTAGTATTTGGGCGGTAGTCCATATCCGGGACGGATGGCGCGGAGGTTTTCGGCGGTGAACGCCTCACCGGCCTTCATGTCCTGCGTCACATACAAACTGCGCCGAAACTGAATCGATTTCTTCTCGCCTTCGGTTCGACCGTAGCGGATTTCACCCAGCGCCTGCCAGGCGCGTTCGCTTTCGACAACCAGCGCCTTCATTTCATCCGGTTCCAGCGAGAAGACTGAATCGACACCACCGTCGGAACGCGCCAGCGTGAAATGTTTCTCGATAACGGTCGCTCCCAAGGCGACTGCAGCCAGCGGGACGCCGATACCCAGGGTATGATCGGACAACCCGACCTCGCAACCGAACAGGTCACGCAGGTGTGGGAGCGTCCGGATATGGCTTTCCACCGGCGTGGCCGGGTAACTGCTGGTGCATTTCAGCAAAATCAAATCATGGCATCCGGCTTCATGGACGGTGCGGACAGTTTCGTCGAGTTCGGCCAGGGAGGCCATTCCGGTCGAGATAATCATCGGCTTGCCGGTGGCGGCCACCCTGCGAATCAGCGGCAAGTCGGAATTTTCAAACGAGGCGATTTTATATGCCGGGACATCAAGCTTTTCCAGATAGTCGACGGCGGTATTATCGAAGGGAGTGGAAAAGCCGATGATGCCGAGTTCGCGGCAACGGTCGAAAATCGCCCGATGCCATTCCCATGGGGTGTAGGCCTGCTGATAAAGCTGGTGCAGGGTCGTTCCCTTCCAAAGGCTGGAGGCATCGGTGATAAAAAATCCCTCGCCCTCGACATCGAGAGTCATGGTTTCGGCGGTATAAGTCTGGATTTTGAGTGCCTGCACGCCGGACGCGGCGGCGGCCTCGACAATTTGCAGAGCCCGTTCCAGCGATTGATTATGATTGCCAGACATTTCGGCAATGATAAATGGCCGGTGGTCACGGCCTATGAAACGATTGGATATCTTTATTTTACTCATTTTTCCGAGTCGCTTATAAAAAGGATTCCGACAAGACCCGGCCTTATCCGGTTCCAATCATCTAATGTCAACACAAGATGAATGACATCCTCGACTCTGCCCCTTTTTAATTTCTGTACATTTGAGTGAATTCTCTCCTTAAAACCGAGACGCTTGTGGAATCGCAGACTATCCTCGTTAAATGCCAGTACTTCGCCCATAACTTGATTAATATCGAATTGCTCGAAAATCCATTCCAGGGCCGAAAACCCCATGGCCGATCCGCTGCCTAGTGGAGCGTCGGTGGCGCCGATATAAAAACCCCAACGGCATGTGTGATTTTCAAAATCGATGTCGGTGAAATTGACAACACCAATAGGTCGCTTCAGGTATTCGAAAATCAGTCGATGTGACCTCTGGTTCGAGGATTCGCGT
>CAZGAV010000039.1:0-30364 GCA_964523575.1 uncultured Ignavibacteriales bacterium | reverse complement strand
GAAAACAGTTATCCGTGCCATACTATATCTCATTATACAACAATTCCGCCGTTTGCCGGTCAAAAATCGTGCGGCAAGGGGTCGTTTTTCGTTGATAAATCTATCTATCAATGACTGCTGATCGGACCGGGAGGGCCGGAATTGCTCAGTCGAATAACGATGGACGATGCTGACTACCGGCTTTTCATCGGTTCCAGATGCAGGGTAACCGAAACCAGATCGGAAATTTCGGCCCGGAGCTTCTCTTCAAATTGCTTGGCTGTCAGGTGAGTTTTTTCCAGAGGGAGATGGCCGTCGAGGCGAATATCGGCCGAGAGGGCCAATCCGTTCCGGTAAGGGGTCAAAACGATATTATGACAATCCTCGACGCCCGAAAAAGATTCGACGATTTTCTGGACTTCGCGGGCGATGCGGTCGGCGTCGTCGTCGTCGGGCGCTCCACTCCCGATTTCATCTTCATAGGGCTGAGTATGAATTATGACCTTCTGCAATTCCGGGATCGATTTGCGCAAGGTGGCCTTGATTTCCTCCGACCGGTTATGGGCTTCGTCGAGGCTGATGTCGCCCGACATCTCGACATGCATGGAAGCGAAATAACCGTCCCGGGTCTGATTGATAATCAGGTGATGCAGGGGCAGGTTGAAAGATGACACGACAAACCGGATCGATTCCGCGACCAGTTCCGATTGCCGGGAAACAGGGTTGAAAGTCAACGTCATGTCGGCTCTCGGGATTCTATCTTTGAGCCGCCGCTGTAATTTCTCCTTGAGGGCATTGGCGCGGCTGAAGGAGAGCGAACGATCGACATCGAGATTTAGAGCTCCGAAATTCATCTTGCCGTCGGAACGTACCCGGAGAGCGCTGATTTTCAAAATTTCGGGGAATTCACTGACGACCTGTTTGATAATCGGTTCAATATCGGTCGGGGCGCGGTCGAGGAGGACGTCGATGGCCTGTTTGCCCATGCGGATGGTGGCCGTCATGATAAAAATGGCAACGCCGATGGCCGCTACGGCGTCGGCCCAGGGGATGCCGAGTTGAACGGCTCCCAGTCCTATGAGAACCACCATCGATGACAGGATATCGGTCGAAAAATTGAGAGCGTCGGCCGCCAGGGCCTGACTGCTGTGTTTTTGCGCGACCCGTTTCAAGGCCCGTACCCGGCTGATATCGATGACGATACAGACGACCACGACGACATAGGCCCAGATATTCAATCGAACCGGCGAGGCGGTGGTCATCAGGCGCGATAAGGCTTCATGGATGATCAGGCCGCAGGTCAGGAACAGCATCAGGACCTCGGCCAGCGCCGCCAGCGATTCGACTTTGCCGTGGCCGAAATGATGCTCGCGGTCGGCCGGTTTATCGGAGATGCGGACGGCAAAGAAGGTGATGGTCGAGGCGCTCAGGTCGAGGAAGGAATGGAGGGCGTCGGTGAGCAGGGCCAGCGAGCCGGTGATAAGGCCGATGATACCCTTGGCGGCGATCATGAAGATCGAGGCCGCGATGGAATACAGAGCGACCGCTTTCTTTTCCCGGGTCGATTCAGCTATGGGTTCGGACATCGGTTAAAACCTGTCGTCAACGGTTAACCAATAATATAAATATCCATTTTGACCAAAGCAATCAAATCCGGCGAGGCCGATATCAATTTCATCGGAAAGAATTATTGGGAGGCGGCCTCAGACGGTTTCGGCCGTCTCGGCGACGGCTTCCGACTGACGGATGGGCAGTTCGATAATGAAGTCGGTGCCGGTAGCGGGGGTCGATTCGACGATGATACGTCCCTGGTGTTTATCGATGATATTCTTGCATACGACCAGACCGATGCCGTGGCCGGTATCCTTGGTGGTGAATTTTTCCTTGAACAGCCGGCCCAGGTTTTCCTCCGATATGCCCTTCCCGGAATCCTTGATCGACAACCGGATATAATCCTGCGAGGCCTTTGAGGTCGAAATTTCGATTTGCTTGGTCTGCGAATCGGCCGAGGCGTCGGCGGCGTTGTTGAGCAGGTTATAAAGAACCTGTTCGAGCAGGCCCTGGTCGACTTCGGCCTCGAGCGATTCCGAATCGACCTGGACGGCGATCTCGAATTCGCGGAATCGTTTTTGCGGTTGCAGGAATTCGACGATACGTTTCAACATGAGATTGATATCGATGGTCTCGAAGGTGGCTTTTTTAAGCGAGGAGTAATCCATCAGGCCCTTGGTGAAACGGCTGATCTTGTCGAGATGATCGGTAATCGATTCGGTGAATCGTTCCAAGCCCTCGGTGACGCCTTTCTGGATACGCAGGTTCATCAACTGGAAATTGGCCACGACCACGCCCAGATAATTGTTCAGCTCGTGCCCGATCTCGGCCGACATCTGGCCGCGGGTCGCCATTTTTTCCATCTGGATGGTCTGATCCTGAAGGTATTCCAGCCGTTGATAAGCTTCGCGCGAATCCTCGAGCAATTGCAGGTTTTCGAGTGAGATGGCCAGTTGGCTGGAGATGAAGTTCAACACCTGAGTGTCCGAATCGGTCAGATCGTAATCGGGGCTGTTATGAAACAGGGTGATAAAGCCCAGCATCTTGTCGGCCCGCACCAGCGGTACGATAACGCCGCCGCCGGGATGAAAAAGATTCTGCGGCAGAAATTTCTCTTTGTCTGTCTGAAAACGAGTAGTCTTAACCAGGGGGTGATCCTCGGTTTCCTTCAACAGACAGGTGTAGGGAAGATGGGGAATCTTGCTCCAGTCCTTAGCGCTCATCGGCAGGCGCACCGCCTCCCGGGCTTCGGTGGTAACCTTGGCCGCCTCCATCAGGATTATTTCTTCGGCTGTGGGATCGAAATAAAGCCCGATCCCGGCCTCGGCTTCGTTCTGGATAATGGCAAACGACAACGACAGCCGCATCAGCGATTCCAGGTCGCCGGAGGCGTACATGAGATTGGACAGGTCGGTGATCTTATTCAATTCCCGGGATAAAGTCGCTTTGGTGGCGCTCTGCTTCTGCTCCACCGCCCGGGTGATCGCCTGCCTGATTTCAGACAGCTCGAACGGCTTCATGATATAATCGTAGGCGCCTTCCTTGATGGCCTGTTTGGCGGTGTCGAGGTTGGCGTAGCCGGTCATGAAGATGACGCCGATGGTGGGCGTGATCCGATGGATTTCCTTGACCAGTTCGATGCCGTTCATTTCCGGCATCCGGATATCGGTCAGGATGAAATCGAAAGTCTGTTGCCTGACCATTTCGAGGGCCTGGGTGGGAGAGGGCGTAGTGGTGACGTTGTAGCCTTCATCGGTCAGAGTGTCCTCGACCAGATTGAGGACGATCTGCTCGTCGTCAACCACCAGAATATTAGCGGCGGTATTTGTGGCGTTATCGGCCAACTGAAACGTCTCTCCCGGACCGAACCTGGTCGATCATCTGGCGCAGTTCGGTAACGTCAAAGGGTTTTTGCAGACAACACAAAGCGCCCTCGGCGCGGGCGCTCTGGGCCAGCTTGTCGGGGAAGCTGTCGGTCATGATAATTTTCGAATCCGGTTTGGCGGTCATGATGTCTCGAACCGTTTCCAGACCATTCTGGCGAGGCATATGAACGTCACATAAGATCACGAGATAGTCGTTTTCGAGGGCCATGGCGCAGCCCTTTTGGCCATCCACGGCGGTCTCCACAATATATCCGGCGTCGGACAGTATTTCGACCAGCATCTCCCGGATAATGGGTGAATCATCAATGACCAGGATATGGTCTCGGCGGTCGGCTGATTGTTTGTCGGCGTTGTCTGTCATATTAACCTTCCAGGCATTTGGCAACTTCTTCACGAAGTTGAGCGATGGTGAAGGGCTTGGATAGAAATCCGTCGGCCCCCATCCGGACACATTCATTGGCGGTATCGAGCGACGTGTACCCGGTGATGACGATGATGGGAATCCGGGGGTCGAAGTGCTTGGCGAACCGTATCACTTCGTCGCCGCCTTTGACCGGCATTTTTATATCGGTGATGATGAGATTGGGCAGGAGGTCGGGAATTTTATCGATTGCGTCCTGACCGTTGACGGCGTGGACGACCTCGTATTCCTCCAGAACCTCGGCGACAAATTCGCGAATGATGGACTCGTCGTCAACGACGAGAATTCGAGCATCCTGCCTCATCAATGGCTCACTTCTCCAGTCTGGTTTACATTGGCTTTGTTCTTTGTATCGGCGGCCCCCGACGATTTCTCAAGAGGCAGAATTATGGTGAAGGTCGTTCCGCAACCCTCGACCGATTCCACCTTGATTTCGCCGCCATGCTCTTTGATAATGCCGTAACTGACCGATAAACCGAGGCCGGTGCCTTTGCCGATGGCCTTGGTGGTGAAGAATGGCTCGAAGATATTTTTCTGGATTTCGGCGGGAATGCCGCAACCGTCGTCGGTCAGACTGATTTCGACGGCCCCGGAAAATTCCCCCAGCCCCGGGGAATGGCGGCAGGTTATCAGCAGGTTGCCGCCCTGGGACATGGCGTGGAGGGCGTTGATGATAATATTGGTGAATACTTGCTGTAACAGACCGGCGTTGGCCTGAATCGGCGGGATACCCTCCTGCAGGTCGGTCGTCAGCGTCACCTTCTGCATCGTCAACTGATGCTCGATGAGGCTGATGGTCTCGATCAGGACATTAGTGATATCGACTTCGACGGTGTCGATTTTGGCCGAGGAGCGCGAGAATTTCAACAGGTTCTGAACAATCGTCTTACACCGGCGCGACTGGGCCTCGATGTCCTTGAGATGTTTGCGGTAGGTCTCGAACTCCCGTTCGGTGATTTCCTCGAACGGTTTGCGGTTCATCTTTTCCAGCGTGTACTGGGCATAGCCGAGGATGCCGCCCAGGGGGTTGTTCAACTCGTGCGCGACACCGGCCGACAACTGGCCGACGGCGGCCATCTTTTCCGACTGAATCAACTGGGCTTGAGCGTCCTCGAGCTCCTTGGTGCGTTCGATAATTTTTTCTTCCAGGGTCCGGTTATACTCCTCGATTTCCTTACGCGATTCCATCAGCGATTTGACCATGCTGTCGAAGGCCACGGCCAGTTTGCCGATTTCATCGTTGCGGTCGATGCCGATTTCGAGGGAGAGGTCGCCTTTGGCGATTTTCTCGGCGGCGTTGACCAGATGCTCGATCGGCTTGACGACGATGTTGACGAATCCGAAAGTGAGCAGAATCGTCGCCCCCATAACCAGCAGGATGATTATGACGGCCGCCTTGATGTTACTCCGGGCCTCGGTGATGGTATTCGAAACCGAAATGCCCAGGCGGACATTACCGATGACCTCGGTGATAATATGCCCGCGGGATTTATCGATGGAACCGAGCGTTTCGCGCGAAACCAGAGTTCGCGTCGTTATGACCGGGTAACATAATTCATAGAAATAGCCGTCGCCCTGCGGTTGCGCAAGAGTTCGAATAACCAGCGAATCCTGATTGTTGACGATAGGCAGAGTCTTCGGAATTTCGAAGCCTTCTTTTGATTCGAAGGCCAGGATTTTGCCTTCGATATTCTGGACCACGATATAGGTGATATCTTCGGTCTTGGCCGTGGCTCCGATCAGTTCATCGAGAATGGTCTCGTTTTCGATGAAGGTGCCGTATTCGCAATTTACGGCCAGAACCTTGATCAGGGCCGAGCCTTTGTTGATCAATCCCCGTTCGGCGGTATCGAGGTGCTTGGAGATGAGATAGTATGACACCAGCGTGCCGCTGGTGACAATCAGCAGGGAGATGGTTATGATAAACCGGACGCGGAGGCTGAGATTGTTGAATTTGCCAAGGAAGCTCATTTTATGACCTCCTTGGCGACGGCTAACAAATCATCGGGGATCTTGATACTTATCTGCTCGGCCGTTTTTTCATTGTATTTGAAATAAATGACGCCCGGCGTGCTGACCGGAATCTGGCCGGGATCGGCTCCAAACAAGACCCGTGAAGCGATTTCGCCGGCCTGTTCACCGATGTTCTTGAAATCGAAATCGAGGGTGAAAAGACCGCCGGCCTCGACCAGCGCCTGAGAAAAACCCATCATGGGAATCCGGTTGCGCAGGGTCTGCAGGACGATATGCTTGGTCGATTGTGGCGTATAGACGGTATGGTCGGCCACCGACCAGAGCGCCTCGGAAACTTTGCAAAGGGAATCGATAGCCCGGGGAATTTCCTTCTCGCTTTCGATCTTGAGAGAAATGAGGTTGATGCCGCGGGCGCGAGCGGCCGCTTCGGCTTGGCGGATGATATTTTCCGTCTCCGAAGAATAGATGACGCCCATGGTATTGATTTTCCCCACGACCCGCTGGAAATATTTAAACTGCAGGTCGGCCGGAATATCCAGGGCGGCTCCGGTGATCCGGCCCCCCGGATGATCCATCGACTCGACGAAACCTCCGGCCTTGGGATTCATGACATTGGCGAAGATGATCGGCCGATCCGGAAATTCGCCGGCGATGACATGGGTGGCGTAGGAGCTGATGGTCACGAAGAGGCTGGGGGCGAACTTCCTGAGATCGGACATGATGCGGGAATCATCTTCAGCATGTCCGGTGAGAATGACTTCCATGTAGGCGACCTGGAAGCCGGAGCGATCGAGCGCCTTTTTGATGCCCTTGATCGTTCTTATCGTCGTCGGTTCTGCATCGATAGAGACAATGGCGATATTTTTAGCGGCATGGGCCTGATTCGGCATAGCCGCGAAAAAGGTTGTAAAAAATACCAGAACAGCCCCGGCGCAGAGCCATGGGCTGAAGAATCGGTATATGCGAGAAGAGTTTACGGCCATTTTATTCAAGGTTGCGTACTTCCCGGTATTTGTTATCAGTAACCTGCCGGTGCCTTTCCCCATATGGAACTTTCTTGTCGGCAGCAAGTTGCGCACTCCCTGATTATCGGACGGCGGATAAATATCTTTAACTCCGTCCGGCGAATATTTGCAGTCGATTTTTATTAACGATATTGCCGTTTCCAAAAGGCCCATGGTTGCCGCCAGCGCCGAAAATCGGGCCATTTCCGCAATCCGAATTCCGCTAAAGGTTAAGGTGATTGTACCGATACCCAAACTGAGAAGCCTGAAACTATAGGTATAAAAGAAATCCGCGAGTAACAGGTGTGCATAAGAAAATAAATACAGATCATTATAAAACGGAGGGGTTTGGCTTGTTGGCACTTAGAAAATACTTGGTAACGCTGATGCCGCTGATACTGCTTCTCTGGTGCGCGCCGGTCATGGCGAGCACCACCGGAAAGATCGCCGGTATCGTTACCAACAGCGAAACGGGTGATCCGTTGCAGGGGGCGACAATCAGGGTCGAGGGGACTAGAATAGCCACCGAGGCTGACTCTGATGGTGAATTCTATATCATCAATCTGCCGGTCGGCGTTTACACCGTCTCGGTATCGATGATGGGATATGGAACGATGATCCTCAAGGATGTTCGAGTGCTCATGGATTTGACCACCCCGCTTGAGTTCATCCTCAATTCCAATCCCGTAAACATGGGCAAATCCGTCACGGTCGTGGCCACCCGGCCGCTGATCCTCCGGGACAAGACCTCCTCGGGATCGATTGTGACCCGCGATGAGATCGCTTACCTGGCCAATGCCCGCAATATTACGACGGTTATGTCCAACATGAGCGGCACCGTGGTCGACGCCGACAGCAGTCTTCACGTTCGCGGCGGCCGCAAGGGGTCGGTGAATTACTTCTTCGACGGTTTTTCAATTCAGGATCCCTTCACCGGCGATATGGGCATGCGCATCGTTCCCGACGTTCTGGAAGAGTTGTCATTGACCTCCGGCGGTCTGGCTCCCGAATACGGTGAAGCCTTATCGGGTGTGGTCAATGCTATCACCCGCGAAGGCGGGGAAAATTTCCGGGGCCGGGTCAAAGTCTATGAAGGCGCCACCGACAAGTATGATGTTACCCGAGGCGTTTACAGCGGTCTGACCCGCACCAATAATCGTCAGGTGATGATGGATTTGTCGGGCCCGGTCACGCGCATCGGCGACCGCATGATGAACTTCTTCACGGCCGTCGAATATCTCAAGAACGGCGGTTATTTGCCCCATTCGGAATCGAACCTGTTTTCGGGCGTGGGCAAGCTGGTCATGTTTCCGGCCTCGAATTTCAAGCTGACGCTCAACGGCTCCTATTATAAGAGGGATCGTCAACGCTATGTGCACCGGGATGTCAACAGCATCTCATACGATTTCAACCTCGATGGTTTGGGCAAGATCGAAAACGAGGCTTACCTTTTCGGATTCACCGGCAATTATACCAAGTCGTCCAAGACCGTGATTTCGGTCAGCGCCAACCAGTTTAAGACCAGCCTGAGGCAGGCGCCGGAACAGCTTTTCGATCTGCATTATACCGAATGGCCGGGTTATTCGGTTGACAGTCTCGGCCTCTATAACGGCACCATCGACGACAGCAATTACAACCGTTCCATGGATTATCTGGGTATCGGCTTCACCTCCGGCAACGACTATTATCCCTATTATCTGGAGCGGATTGCCAAATACAACGGCGGCAAATTTTCGATTCTGTCTCAGCTCGACAAGTCTAACCAGATCAAATTCGGCGGCGACCTGCGCCGCTTCGACCTCAGCTGGGACAACCGCCAGTTCTTTAATGAACAGCCCTACGGCGAAACCTATTCCTATAATCCCTGGTTCGGGGCCGGCTATTTGCAGGATAAACTTGAGCTCAACGATATGGTCGTGAACATCGGACTGCGCCTCGATTATTTCTACGCCGACGTGGAATACTGGCACAATCCGATCAGCAAGGATTACCGCAAGAGCACCAGTCCCAAAGTACAGTGGTCGCCGCGACTGGGCATTTCGCACCCGGTCAGTGAGAGCGCCGTGCTGCATTTCAACTACGGTTATCTCTTCCAGCCGCCGCAGGCCAACCTGCTTTACACCAACCTGACCGGACGCCTCGATACCGGTTATCCGCTAATCGGTAATCCCAATCTCGATCCGGAAAAGACGGTCTATTTCGAGCTGGGCTGGACTCAGGTGATAAACGACGGTTTACGTTTAAACGTGACCACATATTATAAAGATATCAAGAACATGATCGGCGCCCGCGAAGTGGTTGACGAAGACCTCAATCATTATACGGTTTTCACCAATTCCGACTACGGTTCCTGCAAGGGATTCGACTTCTCCCTTAACAGCCTCAACCACGGCTTCTTCAACTGGTCGGTCAACTACTCTTATATGATAGCCCGGGGCAACGCTTCCGATCCTTATGAATGGTACTATGATTACTATACGGTCCAGGGCGATGAACGCCCGCCGGTTCCTTCAAGGGAATATCCGCTGTCCTATGATCAGCGTCACAACCTGACGGCCGTGACCGATTTCCGGGTGGCGCGGGGCGAAAAGAAGGAAGTTCTGGGCTGGACCATACCGGACGCCTGGGGCGTCAACCTGCTCGGCCGTTACGGTTCCGGTCTGGCTTTCACCAAGACCGACGTCGCCGGCTATCGCCTGGGAACGCTCAACGGCGAGCGGATGCCCTATACGCTCCGTTTCGATCTGCGGTTCAACAAGAATTTCTACTTCAGCAAAGAGGCCCGCAATTTCCTGTCGTTCTTCATCGAAGTGGAAAACCTGTTTGACCGCCGCAACGTGGTCAATGTTTACACTTCCACCGGCGAGGCGGACGACGACGCCCGTATCGCTTTGAACGTCAACAGCCCGGATTACGAACAGGAAGTCCTGTTGTACGATCTCCTGGCTAAAGATCCCCAGAATTATGATCATCCGCGTCAGGTGCGTATGGGGATGGAATTTAATTTCTAATGGATACACCAATGCGAGGATGTGTGATGAGAAAGGCTTATAAAATATACTTGGGATTAGGGATGGCGGCCCTGCTGATCCTTGCCGCCGGGGCCGGTCTGGCCTCGGACAAGGCGCCGAAAGTGCCCAATCCGGGGGTCATCGACCGGGTCACTCACGACCACGGCAATATCGCGACCACGGTTCAGAATTACGGCTATATCGGCGGTTATTCCTGGGCCGGGTATCCCTCGGGGCGCTGGCCGGCCAACACCGACCACGATTATCTGGCCGAGATGCGGTTCTGGATCGGGGGCGTCAATTCCGCCGGCGATACTCTGCTGGCCAACACCACCGACGACTTCAATCCGATTCCGTCCTATATAGCGGGGAATCTGAGCACCGACATCCGGTTGTCGACCGATGAAACGCGTTTCGACTACGACGCCACCGATACCGTCGGTTCCGGCGTCGGCAAGCCGGCTTACGGCTGGCGGGTCTGGGACATCAATACCCATACGTGGGATTATAACGAAGTTTACAATCCTCTCGATTCGACCTTTTATCAGGGCGGTCCCCTGGGGGTGCAGGAATCGATCTGCCGTTTCGCCGACGACGCCCAGGGTTATCCGATCATGGGTCTTGAGATTACCCAGACGGTGCGGCAATGGAATTACGAATACAATAAGGATATCCTCTTCTTCTCCATCCAGATCGAAAACGCCAGCGACGAGGATTATACCGACGTGGCTATCGGCCTCTACTGCGACTTCGACATCGGCGGCGTCGATCCCGCCACCGGCGAGAACGGCCGTCTCGGCGATCTGGTCGCCTGCGACACCGATCTCGATCTGGCCTGGACCTATGACGAAGACGGCTATGATCCCGGCTGGGGGCCGACGGTCGTCACCGGCTATATGGGCACGGTCATCCTCTCGACTCCGGGCGATGTCGGCATGACATCATTCAATACCGGGCAATGGGAATACCTGCCGCAGACCGATAAAGAGCGCTTTGCCATGATAGACAATGCCGAGTTCGACACCTCTCTGCCGCCGACCGACCAGTACTATGTACAGGCCGTCCGGGGCATCGATCTGCCGGCCGGAAACACCGTCCAATTCGATTTCGCCCTGGTGGCGGCTCCCAATGAGGAGTACCTTCGTCTGGTGTCCGAGCGGGCCAAGGTTCTTTATGAATCCCATTACGTAGGGCCGACGCCGCCCGACGCTCCGGTGGTCAAGGCCACCGCCGGCGACGGGGCCGTTATGCTCTCCTGGGATGAGCGGTCCGAAAATTCGGTCGAATGGACTACCGGCGAGAAGGATTTCGTCGGCTATAAAATTTTCCGCAGTACCGACCGGGGCCAGAGCTGGGGCACTTTGGTGACCAACCCCGATTATTCGCTGGGTCCGGATTATTATCCTCTCTCGGTTTACCGTCTGGACGACATCGGCCGCATCAATCGAACCTTCACCGACAGTTCCCTGACCAACGGGATGGAATACTGGTATTCGGTGGTGTCCTACGATTCGGGCACGGCCGTGTATGATCCTCTGCAGAATGATCGCGGCACGCCCGTCAGCGCCACCAATACGATTTCGATTGTTCCCCGGGACGATCCTCTGGGATATCATACGCCCCAGGAAACTATCAAACATAACTATACCGGCGACTGGAAAAGCTCGACCGGATCGATCAACGTCTATGTCGTCGATGACGGCGCTATTACGGGCAACGATTACAAGGTGACCTTTACCGAGGATTGCACCGAGACATTCTGGAATCTGATAAATACCACCACCGGCGATACCGTCCTGGCCGATCAGCCGGGGGTGTTCGGGTTCAGCAATACGCCGGTGGCCGAGGGGCTTCAGGTGGTCGTCGATCATCCGTATAATCGCCTGCCGGAATCGGTCTATCAATCCCAGTTCGCCATCCCGGGCGAAGAAACGGCGCTATGGTACGTCGAGCCTTTCGGCACCGACATCGGCTGCGGCGAAAACTACCGTTGCGACGATGAGATCCGGTTTACGGCCACCGGTTCGACGGCCTATGAATGGTTCACCGGCGCGCCCATGACCGTTCCTTTCGAAATCTGGAATACCAGCACCCAGACGCAGGTCTCCTGCTGGGTGGTCGATTGGGAGGGCGACGGCGAATGGACCATGGCCGATTTCGACTATATTATCCTGACCAACTACGACTACAACGGCGGCGCCGAAAACTACGATTCCTATCCCGACAACATCACCTGGCTGGCGGCCCTGGATCCGGCCAGCGTTGTCTCCGAAGGCGACGCTTTCATGATCGAGGGGCCCCGGATTCTATCGCCCGAGGATGAATTCGAGTTTTCTTCCCGAAAAATCGTCGCGTCGGAAATTTCCGCCAGCCTCGACCGGATCAAAGTCGTTCCCAATCCTTATCTCGGTTATGCCAAATGGGACGGCGGTCCGGGCGCGCGGAAGCTGCAGTTCACCAATCTTCCGGCCCTGTGCACCATCCGAATCTACACTTTGGCCGGGGAATTGATCCGGACCCTTCAAAACGACGGTGACGGCAGTGTTGACTGGGATATGCTCTCGGAGGCCGGACGCGGTATCGCCGCCGGCGTCTATTTATTTAATGTCGAAAGCGAAAACGGAAATCACACCGGCAAATTTGCCGTGGTCAAATAGCCGGGGGAGAGAAAAATGAAAAAGATAATTTTATGTTGCACCGCCCTTCTGATCGTCCTCGGCGGTTCCGGTTTCGCCGCCGACTTCACCAAGGCCGGTTCGGTGGGGGCACAATTTTTGAAAATCGGCGTCGGTTCCCGATACCAGGGGCTGGGTGAAGCCTCGGTCGCGATCGTCGACGACGCCTATAGCCTGTACTGGAATCCGGCCGGTCTGGCCTACATCGAAGGCACCAATATCACCTTTACCAATGTCAACTGGGTTACGGACGTGACGCTCAATTACGTCGGTATCGGCACCCGGGTCGAGGATTTCGGGACCATCGGCTTCTCGGCGGCTTTGATGTCCATGGGGGATATGGAAGTCACGACGGTCGATGAACCGGACGGCACCGGCGAAAAATTCACTTCATCGAGCTTCGCCCTGACCGCCGGCTATGCCCGGTTCCTGACCACCCGGTTGTCATTCGGCGCCTCGATCAAGTACATCTACGAGAAAATTTACCGTGAAACAGCCGGCGGACTGGCCTTTGACTTCGGGACCCAGCTCCATACCGGGTTTAAGTCCCTGCGGATTGGAATGAACATCTCCAATCTCGGTCCCGAGATGGAATTCTCCGGTCCCGACCTGAGCACCTCATGGGATACCCCCGGCGGCAGCGCCAACGGTTCGATCGCCGTCGACGCCTACGACCTGCCGCTTACTTTCCGCCTGGGGATGGCTTTCGATCTGCTCGATAACATGGATAATCGCTGGACCGTATCGGTCGAAGCCAAGCACCCCAACGACAACGACCAGCAGGCCTCTTTAGGAACCGAATATTGCTTCCAGCAAAGGTATTTCCTGCGGGGCGGTTACAAAGTGAATTACGATGAGCAGGGGCTGACTCTGGGCGGCGGACTTCGCGCCCCGGTCGGCGTCGAGAAAGACCTGGTCATCGATTACGCCTGGTCCGATTTCGGGCGCCTTGAATCGGTTCACCGCTTTTCAGTCGGTTTTCAGTTCTAAACGCTAACGCACATTGGTTAAAAAAAACCCGCCTCCCCGGCGGGTTTTTTTATGACGTGGACCCCGATGTGCACAAGATGGGCAGGCTCCCATATTCTGACCGTTTTTATTCTCGCTAAAGAATTCCGACCGATGCCAACCCCTTGATATTTAATCCGTTACGGGATAGTGACGATTCGGCAGGTATTTTGCATGACCCCGTATGGAAACCAAAGGAGTCGATATGTCCTTAAGGATCAATGACAACTCCGGCAGTACTCGCAGTCTCTATGACCTCAATCGGTCATACCAGGCGATGCTGAAGACCATGGAAAAGTTGTCTTCGGGTTTACGGATTAACCGGGCATCGGATGATCCGGCGGGATTGGTTATCTCGGAAAAAATGCGGGCGCAAATCGCTTCGCTCAATCAGGAAATCGAGAATACCTCCCTGGCCATCCGCAAATACAATACCGCCGACGCCACCGTCGGTCAACTCCGGACTATCCTGCAGGGCGTTCGTTCCATGGCGGTGGGCGCGGCTAACAGCGGCCTCAACGACGAGGCGGCTCAGGCGGCTTATCAGGCCGCTACCGATCGGGCCGTGGAAAATTACAATCGGATTATCACCACGACCGGCTTCAATAACGCTCCTCTGCTGGACGGCAGTGAGGGATCGCTGGCGGATGTTACGCCGCTGGATCGTATCGACCTCACCGACCCGGCCCGGGCGGGTGAGGCGATCGAGTATCTCGATCAGGCGTTGGCGGGGCTGGACAAGGTGCAGGTCGATATCGGATCGACCCAGAAATACCAACTGGAGGCCCGGCGTTCGAACCTGGAGGTAACGGTCGAAAATCTGACGGCGGCCGAATCGGAGATCCGGGACACCGATTATCCGATGATGATCGCCGAAATGATCCGGCACGAGTTCCAGGTCAAGGCGGCCGTGGCCCTGATGGCCCATGCCAATATGAACCATCAGGCGGTGCTGTCGCTGATGGGCGACTGACCGGGCCGGGTATCGGAAACTTCCAAAAAGAAAACCGCCGTTTCGTGTGACCGAAACGGCGGTTTTTATTGACAGGGGGTTGGTGTCATTTTTAGGCCGGTTTTTTAACCAGGCGCGTCACCTTACCGGCTTTGAGACAGGAAGTGCAAACTCGCATCCGTTTGGGGGTCCCGTTAATCTTGGTGCGGACATTCTGCAAATTGGGATTCCAGCGCCGTTTTGTACGGTTCTGAGCGTGCGAAACCGAATGACCCGTGCTCGGTTTCTTGCCGCATATTTCACACATCTTCGCCATCGTAATCCATAACCTTTCTACCAAACAGGTGCCTTAAACTATGGGATAATCGGTTTTTGTCAAGGAATTTTTTCCCTTTTTCGTTCATATTTATTATCGGCCCAAGGCCCGCGATTCAGCACTCGGCGGCGGTCCGGCCCCAAGCCCCCGATTGGAGGCGGCCGGGGTTCCCTCTTGACGATTCTCCCGTTTATCATTATGTTATCTCAGGAGGACTGCCGACGTGCCGGCCAATTTACCGCCCCATTATTACGAGTTGGAACGGGTTTTCAAGGCTGAAAAGGACCCCAAGGAAAAATTACGTCTGGCCAGGGAGCTTCTGGCCCTGATGCCCAAGCATAAGGGGACCGACAAACTCCAGGCCGAGATGAAGGCCAAAATTTCCAAACTCAACAAGGAAGTCGTCTCCGGGGGCAAAAAGGGCGGCGCCGCGCGAAGCGAAACTCTCGATCACGTGGACAAAGAAGGAGCCGGACAGGTGGTTTTGATCGGACCGCCCAATTCCGGCAAATCGTCCCTTTTAGACGCCCTGACCAACGCCAAACCCCTGATCGCCGATTATTCCTATGCTACCCGCGAACCGCTGGCCGGGATGATGTCCTATGAGACGATCAGTATCCAACTCGTTGACACGCCCCCGATTTCGCCCGATCTGTTTGAGAACTATATGCTGGGTATTATCCGCAACGCTGATCTGGTCTGCATGGTGGCCGGGGTCAGCGACAACGGATGCGCCGAGCGGGTCAAATACGTTTTCGACAAGCTGGCCGAACGGCGGGTTATCCTGACCCACACCCTGCCCGACGAAGACAAAATAGACGACCCCAGCCTAGCCCACAAGAAAACGATTATCGTGGCCCACAAGATTTACGACGAGGGGGGCGAGTTGCGTTCGTGCGGATTGTCCGAGGATTATCCCGGTTTCACGATTGTCGGGACGTCGATTCTGGACGAGGGGACGCTGGAGAATTTCAAGAAGGCCATTTTCACGGCTCTTGATATCATCCGCGTTTACACCAAGACGATCGGTCATGAGGCCGATTTTTCCGACCCCATTATCCTGAAGCCGGAATCGACGGTGGAGCAGGCGGCTTTTGCACTGCACAAGGATTTCGCCTATCGTTTTCAGTACGCCAAAATCTGGGGCGAGGGGAAATTCGACGGCCAGCGGGTGCAGAAGACATTTGTTTTGTCCGACGGGGACATCATCGAGTTTCATATATAGGAATCCGGCCGGTCGTCCATGACCATAGGCGGCGCAAAGCGAGCAAATCCCGGAAAGGACCATCCCATGCCGAAAGTCATCAATATCGCCAAATGTTTTGCCAAATTCAGCGATACCTTTTCGCCCAAAATCGTGGCCGAATTGAACGGCCAGCATGTCAAACTGGTCCGGGTCGAGGGCGACAAGGTTCCGTGGCATATCCATGACCATGAAGACGAGATGTTCTATGTCCTCGAAGGTATCCTCGATATCTTCACTAAAAGCGAGACCATCGAGGTGGAAGCCGGCGAGTTCTATATCGTGCCGCGCGGCGTAGAGCATCGAGTGGCCCCCCGGGGGGCGGCCAAGTTGATGCTGTTCGAGCCAGCCGGGATTGAACATACCGGCAAGGTACGCGCTGAGATTACCAAAGATAAAGATGAGTGGTTGGGGGTCTAGAAGGCGTCGTCGGGTCACACGCCTGCGGCGCAAGACCCGACGTAAAGTTTGAAAAGATAGTCTCTACAAACAACAATCCTCCGCCGGGGGCGGCCCACTGCGGAAAATGTAATTTATCACCATGACGGCGTCGCCAACATTGATGTCGCCGTCGCCATTAGCGTCCGCCTTGCATATCCATGACGGGGCCGGGCCGCCCAGAAATATGTATTGGATCATATAGACCGGATCGCCGACATTGACCAGACCGTCATCGTTGGCGTCGCCGCATACCGTCGTCATCCGATAAACGAAGAAGCCGTAACCTCCGGAAACATAGATATAACTGCCGTCCATTGCGACGCCCGAAAGCGCCGGGCCGCCGGTGACGGCCAGAAGCGAAGGCGCCGCCGGATCGGAAACATCCAATACATACAAGCTGGCGCCGTCAGTGACGCAGGCGACCGAACCGTCTGAGGCCACCCCCTGACCTTCGTTGGAGAAAGAAAAGGTTCCGACGCTGAAGGGATTGGCCGGATCGGCAATGTTGATGATGCGTAGCCATCCGGTCATCAGTTCGCCGTCGCCGGAGGCGAGATAGGCGAAGGTATCGACAACACTGACATCGACCGTGTTGCCATAGGCCTGATATTCGCCGACCAGCACGGGATTGGTGCGGTTGGAAATGTCGAGAATAAGGAAATCCTCGAGATACAAAAAATCACCGGCCATTTCGAGAAAGCCCGACCGGCCCCAGGCCGGGAATTTGGCTTCAATATAGGCCGCCAACGGATCGGAAACGTTGACAATCACGAGCCCATCCTGCCAGGTCGTCATATAGGCGTACTGGCCGTCGGAAGCGACATTATAGCAATAACCGACCGACTGGACGGTATCAACCAGATAGGGGGCCTCGGGATGGGCGATATTGACGATGCGAAAAACGGAATCGGTGTTGGAGATGTAGGCGAAAGTATCGACCACGGCCAGATCGGTGCCGCCGATATCGGGGATCAGTCCGACCAGAGAGGGATCGGCGGGGTCGCTGATATCGACAATGCTGAACCCCTGGGGCGGATAGCCGCTGCCGGCAACGCCATAGGCATAGCCATCAACCAGAACAAACCCGCGGCCGAATCCGGGAGTGAGTAAACCGCCCTCGACGGCTGGGAATTGAGGATCATCGGCATTGACCAGCGTGAAACCGTCGTTGTATTGGATGACGAGCACCAGGGAGTCGAAATCGGCGATTTTGCCGAAAACGTCGATCGATTCGATTTCTTCAGGGAGCACCGGATCGGCGACATTGACGACGATGGTTCCGACATCGGCATCGGAGATGCATGCGATGGTGTCTCTGATCTTGATAGAAGTGCCATTGCCCGTGGTCGGGAGGGAGTTGATCAGCATCGGGTGCGCGGGATCGGCGATGTTGACGATGCACAGGCCGCTGGAAAGGCAGGGCAGGCAGGCGAAATTGCCCTTGATAGCGATGTCCTGGGCGAAACCAAAGCCGCTCAGGGCGCCGACCGAATCGGGCGCTTCGGGATCGGTGATATCGAATATTTGCAGGCCGCCGTTATGGTCGGCGATATAGGCAAGATTGGCCTGAACGATGACACCACGGGCGTCGCCGGGGGTATCATGGTTTCCGGCCAGAGCGGGAAAATACGGATTGGAGATGTCGATTAGCTGGATACCGTTGCCTTTCTGGGCGACGACGGCATAGTCGCCGGCCAGGGCGATATCGTAGGAAGAGTGGGCGGGCGTTTCGCATTGACCGGCAAGAGATGGCGCCAGCGGATCGGAGATGTCGATAATCGCGAGGCCGTAGTAGTCGACCAGATAGGCGAAATCGCCTTCGACCGCGATACTCCAGGCCCACAACAATTCCAAATGGAATTTCGAGATCATCACCGGCGCGTCGGGGTTGCTGATATCGACAATCATCAGGCCGCCGTTCATGGCCAGATAGGCGTAATTACCCCGGACGGCGGCGTCGCCCATGCCTCGCCACATGCAACTGCCGACATAATTCAGATCAGTTTGATCGGTTCCAGAGTCCAAAGCCGGTCGAAGCGTTGATATATTATCGGGAAATGGGCTGTCGGCGACGGCCATTCCGGGCGCGATCAAAAGTATCAGCCATAAGAATAATGTTTTGTAAATCATGGGTTCCCTCCACAGGATTAAGGCGTTTCATGAGATGGACAAGGAACGAATTACAAAAGCGCGGGAAGAATATCTGCATAAATAATATATGATTATTTGCCCCGGAGTCAATACAACTGTGGGATTTTCCATAGCGCGAAAATGTTCGGCGTCGAGGTTGCTATTTCATGGATTCCAGCGACAGGCGGCCGTCGGTCAGTTTGCCGTAGGTGAAATGATGATAAAAATCGCCGGTGTTGAGATAGATGCCGTTTTTGAATCGCTTGATAACGGGGTAATGGACATGGCCGATCAGGACGGCGTCGTAGCCGTCGGCCAGTTTTTTTTCGGCATAGGCTTCATAATCGTTAAGAAAAGCCGGTTCGCGGTCGGCGGTGTAGCCGCGCGAATGCGAGGAGACGGCGCGGGCGAGGGGGATGCCCCAGTCGGGCGGGATAAGACGATAAAGCCAGATCGCCAGACGATTGCGCAGGGGCGTCCGCACGAAAACGCGATATTTCCAGTCGGAGGGAGATAGGCCGTCGCCGTGAATCATGAACAGGCGCAGATCATCGCGGGTGACGTCCAGATGATCGCGATGGATGGTGATGCCGACTTCGTCCGAAAGAAAATTGCCCAGCCAGAAATCATGATTGCCGGTGATATAGTGGATGGGAATGCCCTGTTCCACCAGCGAAGCCAGTTTGAAAACGACTTTGAGGTGTTGCTTGGGGATGGCCTGTTTATATTCGAACCAAAAATCGAAAAGGTCGCCGAGGATAAAAAGCTCGGTGCCATCGCGGCGGACAAGATCGAAAAAGGCGAAGAGCTTCTTGACCTTCGTTTTTTCGTTGCCGGGATCGTCGGAGCCGAGATGAGCGTCGGATAGAAAATAGACAGCCATGCCGGATTATACAAAAATTTAAGGCCGATGACAATCGGAAGAATCTAATACCGTTCCAGCAGGGATTTCAGCGTTTCGTAATAGGCCGGTTCCATGTCGGCCAGAGTCACGTCGATCAGATCATTGATTTTGAGACGATCGCCGCCGACGGCGCCGATTTTTTGGGCCGGGATGGAGAATTTGGCGGCGATGGTCTTAATCTGATCTTCATGGCCGGGTGCGGCTGAAATGATGATGCGGGAGGCCGTTTCGCCGAAGAGGAGAGCGTCGAGCCGCAGATCGCTGGGTGCGATTTCGACTTTGGCTCCGATCATCCGTTCCCGGTTGCCGATGGCCGATTCGGCCAGCGCAATCGCCAGGCCGCCCTCGGAGCAGTCATGGGCCGATTTGACCAGCCCGGATTTAATCAGGCTCAGGACGGCGTCATGGAGGTTTTTTTCGAATTCGAGATCGAGTTCGGGGATTTCGCCCTGTTTGAGACCGTGCATGATAGAGAGGTATTCCGAAGCTCCGAGTTCGTTTTTGTTAAGGCCCAGAAGGAAAATCTCGTCGCCTTCGTTTTTGAACCAGGCGGTGGTGATATAGTCGATATCCTCGACGAGGCCGACCATGCCGATGGTGGGCGTGGAATAGACGGCGCGGTCGGGATCTTCGTTGTAGAAGCTGACATTACCGCCGGTAACGGGCGTTTCCAGCGCCTCGCAGGCTGTACTCATACCGGCTATGGCTTCGGAGAAACCGTAGTAAATTTCAGGATCGTAGGGATTACCGAAATTGAGGCAATTGGTGATGGCGATTCCCTTGCCGCCGGAGCAGGCGATATTGCGGGCGGCTTCGGCGACGGCCAGCATGGCTCCCCGGCGGGGATTGAGATAGCAATAGCGGCCGTTGCAGTCGGTGGTCATGGCCAGAGCTTTGCGGGTTTTGCGGATACGCATAACAGCGGCGTCGCTTCCGGGGCCGACGGCGGTATTGGTGCGGACGGTGGAATCGTATTGACGGAAGACCCAGCCTTTATCGCAGATATTGGGGGCGGCCAGAAGCGAGAGCAAAGCTTTATTCCAGTCGATATTTTGCGGAATTTGCGATAAATCCAGCCGGGCCAATTCGTCGATATAGGCCGGTTTTTTGGTTTCACGGGTATAAACCGGAGCGCCGCCGCCCAGAACCAGGCTTTCGGAGGGGGCCTCGGCGACCACTTTACCGTTGAGCTTTACCCGAAAAAGGCCGTCGTCGGTGACATGGCCGATGATCCGGGAATGCAGGTCCCATTTTTTGAAAATTTCGTTGACGCGGTCTTCGCATCCTTTCTTGACGCAGACGAGCATTCTTTCCTGCGATTCCGAAAGCAGTATTTCATAAGGCGTCATGCCCTCTTCGCGCAGGGGAACGTCCTTGAGGTCGATTTCGATCCCGGTGCCGCCCTTGGCCGACATCTCGGTCGAGGAGCAGGTGATACCGGCCGCGCCCATATCCTGCATGCCGACGATAAGGTCTTCGCGGATGATTTCCAATGAGGCTTCAAGGAGCAGTTTTTCGGTGAAGGGATCGCCGATCTGCACCGCGGGGCGTCGGGCTTCCGATTTTTCGGAGAGTTCGGCCGAGGCGAAAGTGGCGCCGTGAATGCCGTCGCGCCCGGTCGAGGAGCCGACGATCATGATCGGGTTACCGATGCCGCCGGTTGTGGCCGAGGCCATCTGGTCGGTTTTGACGATGCCGACGGCCATGGCGTTGACCAGGGGGTTGCCGGTATAGGCTTCATCGAAATAGACTTCGCCGGCTACGGTCGGGACGCCGAAGGAGTTGCCATAATCGCCGATCCCGCGCACGACGCCGTCAACCAGGTATCGGACCCGGTCGTTTTCCAGCGATCCGAAACGAAGGGAATCGAGCGAGGCAATAGGCCGGGCGCCCATAGTGAAAATATCGCGGAGAATGCCGCCGACGCCGGTGGCCGCACCCTGGTAGGGTTCCACGGCCGACGGATGATTATGGGATTCGATTTTGAAGACGACGGCCAAGCCGTCACCGATATCGACCGCTCCGGCATTTTCCTCGCCGGCCTTAGCCAGCAAATGCTTGCCCTCGCGGGGCAGGGTTTTAAGGAGTCTAATGGAGTTTTTGTAGGAGCAGTGTTCCGACCACATCACGGAGTAGACGCCG
Source organism: uncultured Ignavibacteriales bacterium (assembly GCA_964523575.1). Lineage (GTDB taxonomy): Bacteria > Zixibacteria > MSB-5A5 > GN15 > JAAZOE01 > DAOUTW01. Next base: position 8,727 of record CAZGAV010000039.1, on the reverse strand, counting down.
AGTTCGGTGAAATTCATTTCGCGGCCGAGGAGGGCCTTGATCCGCGCATGCTCTTCCGGCGAAAGTCCGTGTTCGGCAACGAGTTCGGGGGTAACGGCCGGTTCCTGCATGATCGACTCCCTTCAAAAAGGCGAATATATCGGAAATTGATACGCCTGTCAATCGAAATACCGCAGACGGGCGTCAAACATTAGACTTGATTTTTCGGCCTTCAGTTTCTACCCTAAGGTGAAATGAGAGAGTCGATGAGAGATTTGTTGATTGCGGCCGTTCTGTTGCTGGTTATGAGCGGGTGCGGCGGACAGAAAACCGATAATCGGGCGGAATTCGACCGGGACCGGGCGATAGCCGGCGGGGATAAGGTCATTGCAGAGTTCCAGACGGCTTTGAAGCAGGAATTGATGGCGGCCATGGCCGACGGCGGTGCGGAAAACGCCATCGCGGTTTGCAATGTCAGAGCTCCGCAGATTGCCGACAGTTTTTCGGCGATGCCCGGTATCCATATACAGCGAGTGTCGTTGCGGCAAAGGAATATCGGGTTCAGTCCCGATAGTCTCGAAACGGCGGTATTGGAAAAATTTGCCGAGGCCGGTTCGGTCGAACCGGAAAGCTACGGCGAACTCACCTTCGACAGCGCCGGTGTCCGGCGTTTCCGGTACATGAAGGAAATCAAAACCGGCGGTATGTGCCTGAGATGCCACGGCGACCCGGCCCAATTCTCTCCGGCCCTGAAGGCCGCTTTGGGCCGATATTATCCGGATGATCCGGCCGTCGGTTACGCCCTGGGCGACAGCCGCGGAGCCTTTTCGGTGACGATTACCTACCCGGAAGCGGAACCAAGCCTGACGAAATTACTGAGCACCGGGTCGGACTGACCTTCCGGCACGGCGTCGAACCGACTCATAAAGAGCCTCGATGAAAAGCAAAATCACAACGGCGGACAATTACGACCTTTTCGACGGTCTCGGCGAATTTCAGGTGACGGTGGAGTTGCCCAGCCTGGCCGATTTGCGGCGGATGTTCGATATCTACAATCGCGAATATTTCGACGGCCAACTGCCCCCGGTCAAGATTCGTTATTCCAAACGGATGATGGTAGCGGGCGGCTATTTCCCCCAGAAGAGAGAAATCTGCATTTCGGAGAAGTACCACAAGTATTTTCCCGACGAGGTTTATGACACCCTCAAGCATGAAATGATTCACATCATCAATTTCAAGCATGACGCGGCCTTCAAGAAAATGGCGCGCCGGATCGGAGCTTCGGTGCGAGCCAATGATCATCCGGCCCTGAGGCGGCCGCCGCGCTATATTTATATCTGCCCTCATTGCTACACCGAGTATCCGCGCCACAAACGGTTGCGGATGGCCTCCTGCGGCCGTTGCTCCAAGGGGAAATTCGACGCCCGTTTCAAGCTGGTCCTGAAAAAGCGCCTGAAGAAGGCGGCCGAGCATTGAGCGCGGACGAGATCGAAGACGGCCATTTCTTGGCCGGCCGGAATATAAACGGATATTTCACTTTTCAGCTTTTTGTCAACCTCGCCTTCTGGCTTCCCATCTATGTCGTCTTCTTTCAGGATCGGGGGCTGGCTTACAGCGCCATCCTTTTGCTGTATGCCGTCGATAATGTTTTTCAAACGGCGCTGGAAATTCCCTCGGGGATGCTGGCGGACAGATGGGGCCGCAAACCGGTATTGATGCTGGGGGCGATGGTCCAGATGGCCGGCTACCTCATGATCGCCTTCGGTCACAGTGCGGTTTGGTATGCGGCGGGGATGGCCCTGCATGGTTCGGCTCTGGCCTGCCTTTCGGGATCCGATGCGGCTTTCATCTATGATTCGCTGGCGGCCGCCGGGCGGGAAGGGGAATTCAAGAAAATCGAAGGCCGCGCCTATATGTACAACCTGATCGGCTGGGGCGCCGGGGGACTGCTGGGCGGTTTGCTGGCCGCCAAAAGTCTGGCCCTTCCGTACATGATTTCGGCCATGACTTCTTTTCTGGCCTTCATGATCATGGCCACCTGCGTCGAACCGCCGCATCTGAAAACTCATGAGGCCCCGAAACGATTGATGAAAGAGGCGTGGGGTACGGTGCGCTCCAACGGCACCGTCCGGGCCGTGATAATTTTCGCCTCCCTGATTTTCGGATTTCTGCTGGTCAGCCATAAGTTCTCCCAGCCATACCTGGAGCGGGCTGGAGTGCATCTTGAATTATTCGGAATTATCTATTTCGTCTGGCTGATGGGAGCCGCGGTGGCCTCCAATTATTCCGAATCTGTCGAGAAATTCCTCGGACGCCGTCTGTATTTTATCTTGCTCCCGATTCTGGTCGGCGGCGTTTTGATTTATTTCGGATTCTATCAGAATACGCTGGGGATCGGTCTGGCTCTGCTGTATCAATTCGTCTGGGGTTCACTGCGCCCGCAGATCAATCAATTGATCAATCAGGAAGTGAAATCGTCGATTCGCGCCACGGTGCTTTCGATGGTCGGTTTCGGGAGCGCCATTATCTATATTGTCGTTTCGCCGACTATCGGCTGGGTGGCCGACCGTTATGATTTCCCTCGCGCCCTGCTGTGGCTGGGAATCGTGTCGCTGGTTTGCGGTCTGGCGGCGGCATTGGCCCTGTTACGCCGGAAACTCCCGGCCGACATCCCTGCTGTCGATCACGAGAGTCAGGCGATTTATTAGTTGACCCGTGGCATTCAATCAGTTATTCAAAGGCAGTGGAGAGAGCTTTGAAAAATTGGTTGATATTTTTCGGGGCGGCGGCGTTAGCGATTTGCCAATCCTGTCAATCGCAACATCCGGCGACGATACCGCCCGATCAGCAACTGGCCGTCGATTCGACCGGGATAGTCTATGACAGCATCTTCTCGGGCTCGGTGAATCTGCAGAAAGCGATCGATGCGGCCAAAGATGGCGACACGCTGATATTGCCGGCCGGTATATATTATGCCGACCCGAAACCGTTCACTGATCCCCTGTGCGGCAATTGTCTTGACCAGAAAACAGCGGTAGCCGCCTCGACCGGTTTTGTTATCCGCGATAAGTCGATTGTGATTATCGGACGGGGATCGGATTCGACGGCCCTGGTCACCGGGGCCGGGTATGGCGTCTATTTCGAAAATTCGAGTGAATCGCGCCTGATCGGTCTTCGAGTCATGGGCGGGCGGCGCGATCTGGACGGCAACGCCACCGATGCGGCCGTGGTGGTGCGCGAAAGCCGGGTGTACATCGAATACTGCTCTTTATCCGGCAATAATCATCGTCAGGATTCGGTCGTAGTCGGCATCGGGGGCGTTTTCGGACGCGAAGGCGCCGAGATATTCGTATCGCACAGCGATATAATTGACAATGGCTGGGACGGCATGGCGCTTTATCGAGGCGCCGCGGCGGTGATTTCCGATTGCGTCATCAAAAAAGGGCGGGGCGCGGGTATAGGTGTTACCTGGGATGCACATTGCGTCACGGAAGGCAACCGCATCTCGGAATACTGGAAAGGTATCGGGTCCTTCGGGACATCGACGGTTATCGCGCATAACAATCTTGTCTATGACAATCTCGGCTGGGGGATAATCGGTACCGGCGAGTCGTATCTGGATGCGGCCAACAATGTCGTTTATCATAACGGCAATTGCGGGCTGGCGCCGTGGTCGCAGGAGAGCCGGGGGCGGTTTGTCAATAATATCGTAACCGACAACGGCTGGCGCAAGGAATGGGTCTGTCCCTGTGTGGGGGTCTGGAACTACGGCGATCTGAATAAATGGCAGTTTTACAATAATTTGATCTGGAACAACGCGGCCGGTAATTTCAGGGATATGCCCGATATCACCGGGCGCGACGGCAATATATCGGTCGATCCAATGTTCGTCGGCGAGGGCGATTTTCATCTGCGGCCCGGATCGCCGGCGATTGACGCCGGATATAAGGAGATCAACGATCACGACGGTTCACCGAGCGACCTTGGAATATACGGCGGGACGTCGGCGCACGGCAATAAGCGGTTAAGACAATGGAGAATTGTCCGATATTTGTACTAAGGAATACAATGGCACGATTCTATCTAACAGGAGGAAGCATGAAAAAGTTTATTATTCTGGCGACGATAATGTTGATTATCGGCGGAGTGGTATTTATCCTTGGTTGTTCCGATGACAAGGAGACCGGTACGGGAAGCACCGCCAAGGCGACGGGTGACACTCTCGACCCGATCTTTATCGGCGCCACCGACGCATTGAGCGAAGCCATGGACAGTATCCCGATAGGAATGTTTTCCATGATGAACGGCCTGATGTATCTTATCGACAGTACGCCGCCAGTGATCGCGGGCGGAGACAAACAACCGGATACGATCTGGTATGACGCCGGCAGTCATTACTGGTATGCCGAAGAGTCGTATTCGGATATGATGAATTTTTACAGAATCGATTCGATGCAGTTCATGCATGGCGGCACCGCCGTCCAATGGCCCGATTCGGCTCTGGTGACAGCGGTCAACGGTGGTTCGTATGAGGTTGTGCGTTACAACATCTTAAACAAGTCACTGGCCGGCGATACCGCTTTCAAATACGGATTTCAAGGGACTATCTCCGGCGCGGCCGGCGAGGTGGCCGGTTTTGGCAACGTGACGGTGGCCGGAGCGGGCAATATGTATTTGAATCGAATGATCCTGAAGGATGCGGCGGATATATCATGCGGTTACGAGCTAAACGACAATTTCAATATCGATAATATCCAGATGAATTTGTTCACCGTATTTGAGCTGGAAGGGTGTCCTCTGGACGGAAGCCTGGTACACAATGCGGCTATTACACTTTCATGTGGCGGAGACACGACCTTCACCAATACCGACAACTGGCATCTACAGGAGTCGTTCGCCAACGACAGCAGCCATTATGTGGTGGAGAATTCGACTTATCGCTGGGAATCGACCGAATACTGCGGAGGTGACGGGAGATAGGCTGGTTGTAGTTTCAAAATATCGTTTATCATAAAAGTAATAGCGGGCCGGCCCCAGGGTCGCAGGAAAGCCGGGGCCGGTCGGTCAACAATATCATAACTGAAACAACGCGGCTGGCAATTTCAAGGATATACCGGATATCACCGAGGGCGACGGCAATATGTCGGACGGTCCGATGTCTGTCGGTTAGGGCGATTTTCATCTGCGGCCCGGATTGCCGGCGATTGACGCCGGATATAAGGAGATCAACGATCACGACGGTTCACCGAGCGATCTGGGAATTTACGGTGGAACCTCGTCGCAACCGTGATTTGCGGTCAAGACTATGGGGAATTGTCCGATATTTTTAGTAAGGAATACATTGGCACGATTTAACAACACTGGAGGAAGCATGAAGAAGTTTTTTATTCTGGCGACGGTAATGCTGATTATCGGCGGATTGATTTTTATCCTCGGTTGTTCCGATGATGAGGAAACGACTGAGCCGGTTGTCAAACAAACCGGGGATACCAACGCCGTTGATTTTGAAGCGGCCGGCGAGGCTATGGGATTCGTAGATGAAGTGAATAACATGATGTTCGGCATGATGTTTGAGATCATGGACACCATATATAATGATCCCGGTTTCCCGGCTTCATCGAAGAGTGGTCTTACCGGGTTCAGCGCCGGAGTCGATTCCGATACCCTGATTTTGACCTACCATTCAGGTACGAATTACTGGTACCTGTTCGCGCAATCGGTTGACACCGAATCGGTCGATCTCCAACCGGTCGTGATCACGATGACGTTTATGGATTCGCTTCAATTCCTGCACAGCGGGACTCCGGTGCAATGGCCGGATTCGGCTCTGCTCACCGGTGTCAAGCATGGCGTATCGTTGGTATTCACCTCCAGTGATAGTCTGGGAGGGGTCACCGCTCATCAGCTGGTGACCGTGTCGGGCGATATCCCCAATGCCGGTGATGCCGAAATCGACGGAATTTCATCTTTCGATATCTTCATCCAGACTGATGATTCAACGCCATATTGCTTCTTTGACGTCAACCTTGGAGCTAATTTCGTCGATATCATGGCCAATCTGGAAGGCCTGAGTTATGACGGCTGTCCGTCATCGGGAAGCGCCTCATATTCCGGCGCCATGAGTCTCGGTTGTGTCGGAGATACTTCCTTCACCTATAATGATAACTGGAGTGTGGTTCAGACCTTTAGCGGTACGAGCATGCATTATGTGGTCGAGAATTCGACTTATCGCTGGGAATTCGACGACGATTGCGGACCCAGCATCATGGGTCCCGACAACCGTATCGGCGAATTCCTGAGCCATTTCCGCAAATAATCACCGCAAATGCAAATTATGCGATAACTCCGCCCCCGGACCGGGCGGAGTTATCGTCAACCCGGTAGTCGGCCATTGGCATTACCCTCCGGCCTATTTCCTCATTGACAATGGCGACCGGATATATTAGTTTCGTAGTGCAAATCCACTCCAAAATAATCAGAGGAGGTTCGCGATGAAATTCTCCGCAAGATTGCTTTTGGTGCTGGCCATTGCCGTCCTAATGATGATCTTCTTTGGGTGCTCCAGCGATGACAATGGTGGAACCAACAGCACCGGCAAGACTCCCGGTGATGATATGAACTTGAATTATCTTCTCTTCAAGAGCCTGATCTTCAGCATCGATAACACGAATATCGATCGTATCCGGGACCTGTTTGATATGTATCAGGCGGCGGCCGGGCCCAAATCGGCGGCCGCAGGGCCGGTTTATCATGCCGACAGCAAATATTGGTATATTGAATTTGCCGACACAACCTACTATGGCTACGAAATCAGCCGCGATTCCATCCAGTTTCTCCAATCAGGGGTGGCCGTCCAGATCCCCGACTCCGCCCTGCTGACCGAAGTCAAAGGCGGCTGTTACTGGCTTCTGCTGGATACCTCGGCGGTCAAGATCGCCTGCGACCTGGCCCAGGGCGATACCCTGACCAAGATAAACCTGACCTGCGACGTGATCGGGGCGGCCGGTCAGATAGCCGGGGCCGGCGACGTCACTATCAGCATCGGCGGCACTTTCCACGGCCTTCCGCCGGGAATGAGTAGTGATTGCGACTGGAACGCTAATTTTACTGTAACCGGCAATAATCTCCCGATCAATCTGGATATCGACAATTGTCCGCAATCGGGCGAGATAATCTATAGCGGGACTATGGTCATGGCCTGCCCGGCGCCGATTCCGTCATACTCCAACGGCTGGACGGCAAAGCAGACGTTTAACGACGGGAGTGTGAGCTGGCATATCGAGAACGAAAACAATTACTGGGATACTGATGGTTATTGCATGTGGTATTTGGACTGACGTGAGTCCATCCTGTTAAAGGCGGTCGAGGGGGCCGATGCCTCATTTTTGTCGTCGCCAGGATGGCCTGAGTCATAATTTCAAAATCAGAGTTATTGTGGGCGGCAGATGTGGATGCAGAGCCTGCGAAGTGTAGCATCTGCCGCCAAAGCCCCCTTGGCGCAATCCGGCCGATGGAGGCGTTTACCGGGGCGCCTGTCAGGATTTATCATGCTTCGGAAAGAGGAGCGCGATTTAAGCTCTTGACAAGGCCGGTTGATTATATGATTATATCGCCGATCGCGGAGGAGTGGCTGAGTGGTCGAAAGCGGCGGTCTTGAAAACCGTTGTACCGCAAGGTACCGTGGGTTCGAATCCTACCTCCTCCGCTTTTATTGTAAGATATTGTATTGCAATATCATAAAGCAATTCTTAATGCGGTGATTAGCATAATTTCTAGGATTCAGATTCCTTATTGATTCAATCTTCTATTTTCACTAAATTGAACATACTAGTCAATTCAAGCAGGGGCTTGCGTATGTCTATGAATCAAGATAATGATAAAACGCATTTCTATAAGCCATTGAAAAGAGACACTATGGTAGAACATTACCGGGCTATCGCGAAGATCGGTGCCTCCTTCTCGTTGGGGACAGAGTTTGAAATGACCGGAAAGGCGGCTAATGATAGCAATATATGACATTAGTTCATTAGGAATAGAGTATTGATCAGTAAGCTCAGCATAGGGATGTAAATTATGCCAACAGGTTTAAGAATAGACTGTAAGGATCCGGCGAAGGCGACCGTGGTCCTGCTGTGCGTACCATACGATCGGACAGCGTCATTTCGCAAGGGTACCATGGAAGGCCCTGCGGCTATTGTCAACAGTCTGAAATACCAGATTGAAACCTATGATCGCTACGCGCAAGCAATGCCCGACCCTTCCCGGAGAGTGGCACTGGTAGAATTGGCCGGAATAAACTCACTGGAGCCGGAAAAGATGGTAGCCTATGTCAGATGCGAATATCGGAAGCATATTGATAACAGCGTTTTTGTCATGATGTTGGGCGGTGAACACGCGGTTTCAACAGGAGCCTTTCAGGCGCTTTCCTCCGATAGCGTTGTATCTGACGTAACAGTGTTCCAGATTGATGCGCATCTTGACTTGCGACCGGACGATAAGGATTACAGTGAATCACCGCACGGTCCCTTTGCTCATTGTACACCGATGCGACGAGCACATGAACTTGGTTTCAAACTCGTACAGGTAGGTGCAAGGGCCTACGCGCGAGAAGAAATGGACTATGCCCGGGGACACGGCATACCTGTGTTCGAGTGGGGAGTGGGTGAGCCTGTGGCAGTGTCAGCTATTGTCGATACCATAATGACGGACAAAGTATACATTACGAGTGATGTGGATGGTTTAGATCCA
>CAZGAV010000038.1:0-31330 GCA_964523575.1 uncultured Ignavibacteriales bacterium | reverse complement strand
TTTTATACACGATTCGGTCACAACAGGTTTGAGCCAACTATCTTGCACCCCGAACAACATATCCATGCTGATTCAAATTCCAGCTTACTGGCCTTGTCAGACGACCGGCGGCAAAGGGCAACTATCCCGAAACACATTCGTAGACAATGACTAAAGAATGCAAAGCCGCATAAGGGTGGTGCTCGGGAACGGTGGACGTGAATTCCGGGAACCTTTTTCCCTTCCCAAGCGACTCATTAGCAGTGATGAAAGCCCTGAAAACAAAAATCAAATCTGATCGCAGCCTGATCGAGGCCGTGTTGAAGTTCGGAGACGAAGAGGCTTTCCGAGTACTCTATCGGCGTCATACACCGCGCTTGCTCGGATTCGTGTACCGCCTCCTGCCCGGGGCCAATCCAGAGGACGAGGACATCGTTCAGGAGACATGGGTTCGAGCCTGCCAGGGGCTCAGTCAATTTGAGTGGCGATCCACGTTCTCGACGTGGTTGCTGGGCATTGGACTGAACGTCGTGCGCGACAATTTGCGGCAGGGCAAGAGATACCGGAATGTAACCGAATACTTGCCTCCCGACCCGCCCTGTCGGATCGAGGATATTGAATCGCGCATCGATCTGGAGCGGGCAATTCAGATGTTGCCGGATGACAACCGTATGGTACTGGTTCTCCACGACATCGAAGGATTGACACACCAGGAGATCGCGGATCGACTTGAAATCCCCGTGGGTACCACCAAGAGTCAGTTATTTCGAGCCCGCAGAATGATCCGCGAGTGGTTAACGACAAGAAACGGAGTGAAACTATGAACGACCATAATAAAAATCGTCATGATGACGGGAAACAGCAAGAAGAATTCGAACTGACGGCCGCGGAAAAGAAGGCGTTGAAAAAACTCCCAAGAGACCGCATATCGAACCGGGCGCAGGAAGACCGACTGGTCGCTGTGCTTCGCGAACGCGGTCTCCTCAAACCGCCTCGCCGTCGAGTAATTGAACTCACTGCATGGCGCATTGCCGCCGTAGCGGCGGCTTGTGTGGTGCTGCTTACAACCGGATTTGTGCTCGGCCAATGGACCGGGTCGCGCCGGATCGCGAGCGACGATCACATATTACAAGATGATTTTTCCGCTGCGGCATCCCTGCAGCAGGCGGGATCGGCGTACCTGCTGGCGCTCGGACGTCTGGTCGCCGTACCCGACAGCGTTGATGGTCAACAGGCGACTCAGGGACGAGAGGTCGCGCTTTCAACCCTCTGCACGGCCGCGGACCGGGTCACCCGGCTGGTGCCGAAAAACGTACTGGCCGGGCAGCTGCTTGCCGCTCTTGATACTGATTCGGAAGATGGGGCAATTGGAGGGCATGGCGAGGTCACTATAGAAGGCAGCAGAGTAATCGAGTTCTGATGTTTTCGTCACTGAAAACAAGAAAGGAGCCGGAAAAAATGCAGAGAATAACCAAATATATCGTCTCGTGTGCATTCGCCTTGATAGCCTTGTCGGCAGCGCCATGCGAGTCGCTGGCATACGACGGAGGAGATATTGGAATATCCGATTCCAGTTCATCCGCGGATTTGAATTCACAGATCGGAAAGTGGGCGGACCGGGCGTCGCATTACTCACTCGATATGCTGGGTATAACCGAGTTGGAATACAATGGTGTTTTTACCTATGGCGAAGATGCGCGACTTTGGCTGTTTCAGACTGAGCCGAAGATAATAGTCGTCGATCGTAGCGGACCCTCTTACGATGTGCTAAAAAACGGGGACGTCATAGTGGCCATTGATGGAATGCTCATCACCACAAGAAAGGCCGGTATTCGATTTGCCAATCTCGATGCTGGCGAGCCGGTCGAACTCGAAGTTCGGCGCGAGGGCAAAAAATGTATAGTGACGGTCATTCCTCGGCCGATACCTGAGCCGCAGATACCAATCGAACTCACCGTCCGTTGCACCGATCAGCTGAACAGGGAAAACGCGGTAACCGTCGCTCCGGGGAAGGCCATTTCACCGGATTTGGCCCGTACGATCGAAAAGATCAGGAGACGCGATGCGGAACTCAGCGCCGCAACAGACTCGATGGGGATACTGGCTTCTCCGGAGTATCTCGACCGCGCCCCCCGGGGATGGATCGGTTTCGGGCTGTCATTTTCAGGCAGCATCCGACGAAACGACCAGGGCAAGCCTGCCGATTGGCTTTTCTTCGAGCTTCCCTCGATCAAATCGATCCAACCGGGTAGTCCTGCCGACGAAGCCGGTCTTAAGGTCGGCGACGTACTTCTCAGGATCGACGGCAAACGTCTCGACAGCCCGAAAGGTGGCGGCCTCTTTTCCCGCATTGAACCCGGGCAGGTCGTCGAATGGAAGGTTCGGCGGGGAAGTGAGACATTTACAGCCCGAACCAGGGCGGCCAACCGCCCGGACCGCATGCGGTCCGCGTCCGAACCTCAACCTGGGGCTGACGCCACAGTGTTGCCGGTTAAATACACCGGGACGCTGGGGGACACTGAAATCGAAGTCCGTGGTGGCCAAAACGTGCTGGTTGAAGTGGATGAAGGAAGTGGCGAAACCGTCATCCGGTCAGGCGATTCGATCGTGCGGTTAAAGCCGAAGCAAAAGCATTAGTTTGGAGGCCGACGGCCTCTCTCTTGTGGTGGACTTGCTGAAGGAAACCCCGCAGGCAGAGCCGGGTGGCCCATGGCCCGGTTGCGGGGGAATATTCTGTCGCCGTACAGTCTCCTGCCCGCTCCGCGAGTCGGGAGTTCGCCCCTCCATTATCTTGTTACAGGGCAGATGCAGGTACCTGCCCCGCTTCCCGAAGTTCACTCGTCTGCTATTTCTCCTCGCTTCCGAAGACTTCCTTGAGCACGGGATCCAGCGCCTGCAGGAGCTTGCCGCCGTTCCCCGTGAAAGACGAGCCATGCATTATGGCAAGTGTCTCCGGTTTCAAATCGGCCAGTTGATGCAGCAGTCGTTTGGTGTTGGCCGTGTATGGCACGTAGTCCATCAGGGGGCCGCCCTGATAATCGATCATGGCCGCCCGTGACCTTTCCAGGACATCGTCGGACTCGACTATGGGTTTGACATTGCCCACCTGATGGAACAAATCGGAACAGAACAGTATCTTCTGCGTCTCCTCATACAGCATACCGGCGTCCCACCCGTGCGGCAAATGAGGGGTCGGCTGGAAACGAAAGCGATATTGCCCGGTGGATAAGACCTCGCCCTTTTCCAGCCCGCGGGGAGGTCGGGCGGCAAAGTCATTCAGGTTCACGAGGGCTCCTACGACACTGCAAGCGGCCTGAGCCGAAGGCGCCAGGTCCAGCCAGTTGTTCAATGCGCCGCATTCGTCCACTTCGAAGTGACTGAAACTGATCCACCGCAACTCAGACGGCTTGATAATTTTCGAAACGGCTTCGTGAAATTCCGGGAACATACCTTGCATGCCGGCGTGATGCAGCAACGGTTCATCATCCTTGACCAGAAACTGGTTGAACTGGAGGTTAAACGGTTCTGCATAGATGCTTATGCGGTAAACATTCGGTGCAATTTCGGTTATAGTAGCCATAACGAGCCTTCTTTCTTGGTGAATATTTTGCGGCGGCAGGCTTGTTATCTCCGTACCGCCGTTATCGTCAATCGGTTTTTGCTTCGGCGAGTCGGGCTTTCTCCGGGATGTTGTCTTGAGGCAGTCCTGACGCCGCTTCCATTCGCCCGCTGAAATTGAAAAACGAGATAAGCGCCGTCATCTCCCAGATAGCTTTCTCGGACCATCCCGCTGAGGCCAATAACTCAGTATCCTCCTGGCCTACAAATCCGGGTGATTCTGTGAGTTTGACAGCGTAGACGAGCAACGAGCGGGTTTTGGAATCAAGGTCGTAAGTGGACCAGGTCGTTGCGAACTCACTGCTGAGATGCTCATCACCGGTCAGGCGGCGAACTGCCGCTGTATGAAGACCGACTCACGGCGCCCCACCGACCTTGCCGTTGACCACTGTCGCAACCATCTCACGCTGGAGCCGACTTAACGGCGATGACTTGCGGAGGTGAAGGTAGTTGTAGAGCGAGCCGGTCGGACGGGCCACCCGCAAATTGATGGCAAGCACCTGAAAAATACCGGGCACAATTCCGCCATAATTGCGGCGCACCCAGCTAAAGAAGAGCCGGCGGATTCCCCTGGCCTGATCCGGCACAACTGTCAGTATGTGCGGCATCTGTCTTTTCCTTTCTGAAACCTGGTCGCAGGAGTGCCGGGGAACTAAGGTTTAGGTGGCTTCCGCTTCCGGGTTACACTCGGGCAACGAGTGTGCCCTTCTGCCGCTGACCGCGACAAGTTTATTTTTTTTGCACCCGGTGTGCAATATTTTCAACGTGATACGGGGGGATTCAGTTTTGCGCAACAATAACTACGATATGGTTTTTCGGAATTCGCACTCACATAAAATAAGAGGTTTGCGAGCGAACCTCGACAGTGGTCATGGCTTCCCAACCCCTTGACATTTCTAACTGCATGACAGGCGAGAACCACGAAATACAAAAAAATAAAGGAGTGCCGGGCATTGAGATATCGCCGACAATGTGCTAATCGGCTGTCAATAAAGGATTTACACGTCAACCGACGGGAGGATTTCCCGGCCTTTCACGGCCCTCTCCCCCGACCAACCGGGGCGGTATAATAAATAATCAACGACTCGATCAAAAAAAATAAGATGTATTTCCCTTGTCTAACGCTTTAGCATCAGCAATATTTAGACTGCAATCAAACGGAACGACAACAAGAAGGCATGCGAGGAGGCCACATGAAAAACCTGATCATGGTTATTGGAATAATCCTGCTGCTTGGCGTCGCGGCAAGCGCGCAGACGGCGGCTGTCGGCGTGACCGGCAAAGGACTCAAACTCGGCTTTGATGTCGCCAAGATCAAAACTGACTACAATGAGTTGGATGAATTTCTGGACAGCCGCGTCGGATTCACGGGCGGCGCTTTCCTGACCTACAGCCTCAACCGCCAATTCGCCGTCCAACCGGAAATCCTGTATGTTGCCAAGGGGGCCGAAAAGGGCCTTTTCATCTTCACCTTCTATTGGGACATTAATTATCTGGAAGTTCCGGTGTTGCTGAAATACGACCTCGTGCCCGACGGCTCGGTCCATCCAAACCTGTTTGCCGGACCGGCATTGGACATTTTATTGAGTTCAAAAATAGGCGTCCTTGACGAATCCCTCGATGTCGCCGACGGCATGAAATCGATGGATATCAGTCTCATTCTCGGAGGCGGAATTGACTACCGGCGCGTCACCTTTGATTTCAGATACGAGTTGGGGCTGGTCAACACCGTCGATGCCGATAAGGTGAACAAGCTGACCGGGGCGGAACCGGACGATTTTTATTATCTCGAAGGCGACCCCACGATCAAAAACACTAATCTTTCGTTCATGATCGGCGTCCGATTTTAGTCGGCTATCCGGCTTCGATACAGACTTAGGCTTTGATGATCACCCCCGCAATCGCTCGATTGCGGGGCCCTGATATGGTTTTGCAATAACCCGTAGCTTTCTGCGGGTTATTGTGGGAAGGCCGAAACTCCGCATTCCCCCTGCACCAAAAAACCAGTTGCGGAGCCTGAGGGTCCTCAGACCTTCACAATATTTATTGGTATCCGGCCGCCCCCCGCTTCGCCGAGTAACGGCGCGATTATACTGGTCGACCGGGCCTGAGTTATTGACCCGTCGATAATTTATTACGTGATGAAGTTCAGGAATTCCTGTCTCATAATTCAGGAGTAGTATAAATTCACCCGGATTTGGACCGGGCATACCCGATGCCATAGCGCTCCGGCAACGACGCGATTTGGGGAAGGGCTTCCCGGGTTTGCGCCATGGAACATTCCTTCTCGCGCTATCGTAATAAATTGTAAATTATTAAACCCATTAGAGGAATGCCGGAATTCTAAAATATAAAGGAATCTGCCATGAGGGGAATATTTATGGCTGTGATATTGGTCTTGATGCCGATATCAATGACGTACAGCCAATCTGACGATACGACGTCAGGTAGTTTCACCGATTCTCGAGACGGCAACATTTACAAATGGGTGAAAATCGGGAATCAGGTATGGATGGCCGAAAACCTGCGCTTCAAGGCCGACAGTGGCTCATGGTGCTGGGAGAACAAGGAAGAATACTGCGCGGTAAAAGGTCGCTTTTATGACTGGGAAACGGCGCTGAAAGCCGCTCCCCAAGGCTGGCATCTGCCGTCGGACGAAGAATGGAAGAAGATGGAAATCGCATTGGGGTTGACGGCGGAGCAGGCGGATGCGGAAGGATTCAGGATCGACAACGACAGCCTTCTGGCCGGCAAAATAAAATTGCGGGAGGCATGGCCTGAGCAGTACCAGGGGCATGGTATCATTATCACCAACGAGACCGGCTTTTCCGCGATCAAGACCGGATTCTATGCCAACGATGAATTTACCCATGAAACTTACACCGGATGGTGGACCGCAAGCGACAGCGGATCGTACGCCTGGATCCGCCACATCGGATTTTTCGACAACACTATCGGCCGGGTCCTGAACCGGAAAAGGTTTGCCTTCCCCGTACGCTGCGTCAAGGACAAGAACGGCCGCGGCAACTTCAAAGATAAATGAATTAGATGTGCTTGAGCCCCTTGGCGGTCCGGTATCATGCACGATTCTGATATCCATAATCAGTTGGCAATACGTATACATTTCGAATGTCGAGGAACAACCCGGCCGCCGACGGTCATATAGATTACCGCGATCCGCAATCGGGCAGGACCTCTGCTCTAATACATGAAAGGGTACGGTCATGAAATTTCATAAATGGCTTATCATATTATTGCCGCTGGCGGCAAGTCTGATTCTGTGGTCGTGCCAGTCGCAGAAACCGGTTCCCAAAGAAGGATTCGTCGATGTCACCGGCGGGAAAGTTTGGTATCACATCGTCGGCGACGGCCCCGGCACTCCGCTTCTGGTTCTCCACGGCGGGCCGGGCATCCCCAGTTATTACCTCAAACCTCTGGCCGGGCTGGGACAGTATCGTCCGGTCGTCTTCTATGACCAGCTCGGTTGCGGCCATTCCCCCGCCCCCGATGATACGACCCTGTGGCGGATGGATCGCTTCGTCGAGGCCGTCGGCCGGTTGCGCCGGGCGCTGGGATTAAAAGAAATCGATATTTACGGTCATTCATGGGGAAGTATGCTGGCCGCTGAATACCTGCTGACCAAGCCTGAGGGTGTCCGCGCTTGTATCATGGCCGGCCCGGCCCTCAGTATTCCCCGCTGGATTCATGACGCCGACTCACTCCTGACCACTCTCCCCGATTCCGTCCAGCAGGTGATCCGCCGCAACGAAGCGGCCGGGACCACCGATTCGCCCGAATACCAGACGGCCATGATGGACTTCTATGGCCGATACCTCGCGCGCAAACAACCCTGGTCGGCCGATATCGACAGCAGTTTCGCGCAGATGAATCAGGCCATGTACGGCTATATGGAGGGACCGAGCGAATTCACCATTACCGGCACCATCCGCAATTACGACGTCACCGGCCGACTGTCTGAAATAGACGTCCCGACCCTGTTTATCGTCGGCCAGTATGATGAAGCGCCGCCGGCGACCGCCGCCTATTATCGGAGCCTGATGCCAAACGCGGGACTGGCTGTCATTCCCGAGGCCGCGCATCTGGCGATGCAGGACGATTCCGCCAAATATGTGGAGACGGTGGAAGCCTTTCTGGAACGAACCGATAAAAAATGAACTCTGGCATCGCATCGGCCGGATCGGTAATTTAAGGTAAGGTCGAGCATTTATAAACGGAGAATGGAATGGATAATTTCTGGAAAGAAACCGTCTGGAGTCAGTTCGGAGCCGCCATCGATACTCTCGAAAACGCCATCAATGCCTGCCCCGACCAGTTGTGGGCCGATCGCTCCCGGCGAGCCGAATACTGGTATGTCGCCTTCCATACCCTCTTCTGGCTCGATTATTACCTGTCTGATTCCTGGGAAAATTTTGCGCCACCGGCACCGTTTGGACTGGAGGAATTGAATCCGGCCGGGGTGCTTCCTGAACAGCCCTACACCAAAAAGGAACTATTGGATTACCTCGATCATGGTCGGCGGAAATGCCGCGAGACAATCAGCACCCTGACGGACGACAAGGCGCGGCGGCAATACCAATTCGGATCGGTCAACCTGACCATCGCGGAACTGCTTCTTTACAATCTACGTCATGTCCAGCATCACAGCGCTCAGTTAAATTTCATCCTCCGCGAAACCAGCGATATCGGTTCCCGATGGGTTTTCCGCGCCAAGGTCGGCCTCCTCGACGAATAGGACTTCGTCTTTTTAAAAATATATCACATTATTATATAACGACTTACGAGAATATTAAAACCGGCCGAAAAAATTCGCCCTTTTTCGGTTGACAAATCGCAACTTCCTCACCATATTATTGTAAAGTAGTTTGTGATACAAACTATTTTGCATACAAAAAGCAAACGGAGGCGATTATGAATACCAGCAGTACTTCACTCAAGGAGATCGAACGGCGTGCTTACCGATCGACATTCGAGGACGGTATCTATGATATCCTGTTCGGCGGGCTTTTTCTGATCTTCGCCATCATCCCGATTTTTGAAGCCATCGGAATTTCGCGCTTTGTCGGGTACGCTCTGATGATCATCCCCCTGACCTTTTCGATTCTTGGGAAACGACATATCACTATTCCCCGGATGGGATCGGTGGAATTCGGCCCGAAAAGAAAGAAGAAAAAGATCATCATTCTGATAATCGGGGCCATCGTCCTGACTCTCACCCTTCCCCTGATCATCATGATCGTCAAACAAGACGTGGCCGGCGCCATGGGCTGGAAAATGATTGTCCTCTTCGCCGCGCCTCTGCTGGTGCTGGCCGTCTATGCGACCGATTTCCCCCGGCTCTATATCTACGCCGCCCTGATGTTCGCCGCCGTCGTCGAATCCGAATTTCTTTTGGGAATTATCGGGACGCCTCTCAACGCCGTCCTGAGTTTCGGACTTCCGGGGCTTATCATCACCTCCATAGGCCTCCATTTCTTGCTGAAGTTCATCAGGAAATACCCGAGAACGGAGACCAATTATGCCGGCTGAAAAAACAAACAGCGCCGGCTCTTATCCCGAGATCGACCGTCTCATCCATGAACCGGCCAGATATATGATAATGGCTTTGCTCTACGTGGTCGAAAAGGCCGAGTACCTGTTTGTCCTGAATCAAACCGGGTTAACCCCCGGCAATCTGACGACTCATGCGGCCAGGCTGGAAAAGGCCGGATATCTTTCGATTCAAAAGAAATTCGTGCACAAAAAACCCAAAACCTTCCTGAGCCTGTCGCCTCGCGGACGAAAAGCGTTCGAGACCTATCGCAATGATATGAAAAACCTTTTCGACAACCCGCCGGGATAGCGTAAGGTGAGACAGGAAAGGTGGGAATTGTGTTCGATTGTCAGTCGATCAGGTCTTTTGATCGCAGTGCCTCGGCCACCCTCTGCGCGCCGGCGTCACTGACATCTTCGCAGATCGACCGCGATTTGCCGCCGGCAATTAACAACAACCGAGCTTTTGCAAATCCGAAGAACTGATGCACCGGGCTGTTGCGGAAAATCGGTCTGGGGACATCATGAATGCTGCCTTCCACACAGCCGTATTCCCGAGTCGGCCCGATGCCAAACAGCGTACAACGATACCTCAACCGTTCGCTATCGGCAATAAGAGTTTCTTTCGTAAACGCCACGGTAATCATAACCACCGCCACAAACAACGGTACCGCGCCCGAGATAAGCATCATGACGAAATCGAATATTTGCCCCGAGGCATCGTTTCCTCCCTCCATTGCCGCCGACATATTGGCGAAGGCGAAAAAGGCCATTCCGAACAGCCCGGCCAGCAATAGAACGGGCACGGCCAGCAGTCGGCCGATTCGAAATCGAGGTCGAATACGGATGATCAGATTATCGGGGCTTTCCTCGATATCTATATTGGAACCCGGCCTTAAGGCCTTCATCGCGGTCGGGTTACCTTTCATGATCGGGGCGGCAGTCGGACTATTCATAGCAATCTCGATCTTAATACAACCAATGGCGGCAACGGTTGCCGCCCATCTTTTTTATTTTATCGACGCCAGTTGATGACTGCTTGAGGGTATTAATTCCATGGAGCGGAGGGAGAACATCGGCCCCACTCCCTATGTGGCCGCGTCGGCTCCGACAGATTATTATGGCTCTTGATTTCCCAGATGGAACTCCCGCACGGCCTTCATCTCGGCATCGTCGGGAAGGTCGGCGCGCTTTCCTGTCGTAAATTCCGTCACCACCTCCGGAATCATCGTCACATGCACTCTGTCCAACAGAATATTTGAAGGAAGTGGCAGGGCCTGCGCCCGAACCAACGCCTCTTCATACCGCTCCCGATCGAATTCCGAGTCCTGAGGGTTTCTCCAGTCGTAGGTGCACCCTTCCTTGATAAACAGGCCCAGCCCGATATGAGGCACGGGGTCATGTCCCTCCCTCAGGTATTTCGCCAGGTACCCGGTGTACATCTCCCGATACAGCCTTTTAACCTCGTCGGCCCCCTCTTCCAGCGTGATAAACAGCCAATGGTCGCGCGATTTGTAGAACCCGCCCAATCGCACCATGAACGGACTCCAACTGCTCACCACGCGCTCGACGTGGCGGCTCAACAACTCTATGTCCAGGCTGTTAGTGGCCGGGAAGCATATCCCGATATGCGGTTCGATCAAACGCCAACTGGGATCATAGGCCCGTCGAATAGCGTCAATCGACTCCGCCAGCTCCGCGCTTAGTTGCGGATAGAAACCCACGGAGTAATACATACTATTCTCCCGGCCCAGGCGCTTTGCGTCCTTAGCTGGGCCATTGATGCGAACAGGCGGCGAGGATAACTCGCCACCTTCTAATAACCTATAACTCTACTTCTTTTAACCATGTCCGGAATCTGTCGTCGCCGCAGGGGCGGATAGCCCACTGCGGCCGGCGCTTTCCCCACCATCTTCTGGGAGATTATTTTGCGTATTGCTTGTAAAGGTTACCGACGATTTCCCCGGAACTCCATTCCGGCCGTTTCTCTACCGGTCGCGGCAAATCGACGCCGGCGGGAACAACCGGCGGGCGAATCACAATGGTCGTGTAGTCGTTGCCTCCAAAGCTGTAAAGAACTCCATCCAACAGCGTCCCGGTCCAGTTGCCCCGGCCGCTTCGCGGATCCGGTCCGGTGAACGGGGTCACCACCACGTCGAAATTTATCAACGAATCGGGCTGCATGGCGCCGGTAACGATGAATGATGTATCGGTCGCGTAATGGAAACTGAAAATATAGTGGCCGGATCCCCCTGAATATACCTGCCAGGCAAGCATGACGGCATAATAGTCGGCATATTCGGCCTTATTCCAGAAAACTGTGTCGGCCTCACCCGGATTAATCGTGTCGGCCATCCAGGCGGGATTTGTGACATTAGCAACCGTCTGGTTGGGGTCGATAACTTTCAACCGGCAGGAACTGGATCGCCCTTCTCCCCAGACTCCGACGGTGGCGGTGTCGCCTTGTTCATACATGTAGGTAACGGCGTTACCGGTTTCGCCAAAAAAGATAGCCCAATGAGCATCCGCCAGACTCGACGATACAAACAGGCTCCAGGATGATTTATTCACAAGGGAATCACCGACCTTGACTGAATCCAGGTTCGGCGCCACCGCGCCGTTTCCGTACACTTCCATCATTTGTATAACAGCGCCCGGATTGAGTATCAGCGATCCCCGGACGTGACCCGGAAACGTTGCCTGATCGGGACAACTGGGGCATTTGTCATCGCCGCACCCCATTATCATCAGTATAAGTAAAAGCCCAAAGCCCGCGACAATCATACGCATCTTGTTCATTGCTTACCTCCCAGCTTGGTTAGTTCATCTATAGATACATTCTATATAGCATCCGCCTCCGAGCACGGCAAGCCAAAAAGGCGGATCGCGGGCCCCTCGAAAGAGGCCGCTTTTCGTCAAACGTTGAAAAAATATTTGACAGGAAATCATATGTCCCGCATACGCTTCCGATTCTTAGGATACATTTTTCGCTTGACGCAGAAGCCTCGTTTTTTTATTCTTTTATCGGGTCGATCAATAATTATTGTGGAGAATTTACAATTGCCGAAAATCAGAGTACTGCTAATCGAAGATAATCGCCTTCTGCGCGAAGGCATCACGGCCATGCTTAACGAACAACCGGATATCAAGGCCATACCGTCCACCGGCAATGGCGATGCACTCGAAAAAGCGACAAAAATCAATCCTCAGGTCGTTCTCCTCGATCTGGGCCTGAGAAGCCAGAACAGCCTGAGAATCGCTGAGACCATCAAGAAAAGCTTCCCCAAGGCCGAAATCGTCGTGATGGATCTGATTCCGGTGCAGGCCGAAGTCGTCGAATTCGTCAAGGCCGGCGTTTCCGGTTTTATTCTCAAGGATGCCACCATCGATGATTTTCTGCATACCATCCGGTCGGTCGCCGAAGGCAAAAAGGTCCTGCCGCCGTCCCTGACCGGATCGCTTTTTTCTCAGATCGTGGAGCATGCCGTCAAAAGCGGCAACGCTGACAAATTGATGAAGTCGGTCATGCTGACAAGGCGGGAACACGAAATCGTCAATCTCATCGCCAAGGGTATGAGCAACAAGGAAATCGCCGTCGAACTCAACATCGCCGTTCACACCGTCAAGAGCCATGTCCATAATATTCTCGACAAACTCGCCCTCCATACGCGGCTGGAGGTGGCCAGTTTCGCCCTGACTGAGGGCATGGTTCGCAAAGCCCGCGACCGCAATTCGGAATCCCGGTGATCTTGTCTCAATCTTTGTGACTAATCACCTTTTCAATCCTCTGGCCGATTGACCGGCTATTCAAATCCGGTATATTGTAGCGTCATTGGGGTGGCAGGCGAACTTAGTCAGCGTCTGCAACCCGGGTCGGACAACTCTGCCCGCACTGACCGGCTCCAGTACGAAGTGCGCCTGCCGGTCGCCTCAGCGCAAGAACGAATCTATTCATCGTGCAGAATGACTGAATTTTTAGCGGCACTGAGTTTCGCATCAGAGCCGTTGTGATATGGATATGGAGAAGAAAGGAAGGCGGATTTATGCTCACCATAACCAAGCGATCGGATTTGGAAGAGGAGTTTCGTAAAGAGAAAATCGAAAATTCTATGAGGAACGCCGGTGTCAGCCGGGAAACCGCTCAACAGGTGGCGGCAAGTATCATTTACCGCGAGGGCATCACCACATTGGAGGTCAGGAATCGCGTCATTGGCGGGATCAAGAACCGGGAGCCTCAGGCGGCCAAGCATTACGAGTCGCATCCGAGAAAGGCTCACGGCTGACGGAAGGAGGCTGGGTCAGTAGTCAATGTTCTGATTAACAATTTAAGCCGGAATTTAAGAAGGAGTTCATATGTTTAAGATACTGGGTTTGTGCTTATCGGTTTCGCTGGTGCTTCTGACCGCGTCTTGCGGTACCGGCAGCTCCACCGAAAAAACTGACAATGCGGCGCCATCGATCACCTACGTCGATATGCCCGCTAATACGGAAATCACCGTCACTCTCGTCGATTCCATTGACACGGATTTTCAGCTTTCAGGCTCGGGATTTCGTGCCAAACTTTCCCGACCCGTTGTTGTGAACGGATACGTCCTGTTCGAGACCGGCGCCGCGGCGAAAGGGGTGCTTAACAATGTCGTCCAATCCGGCCGACTCCAGACCCCAGCCGAATTGAGCTTTAGTCTGACGGGTATCCAGGACCGGAACGGACACTGGATTGACATCGGGACCAATATGATTGTGGAGAAAAAGGCGTCGCACACCAACCGAGAAGTCGCCATGATCGGGGGCGGAGCGATAGTCGGCGGTATTATCGGTAAGATCGTTGACCGAAAAGGAAGTACCGAAATCGGCGCCGCCGCCGGCGCCGCTGCCGGCACCGGCATGTCCGCTTTAACAGGCAAGAATGACATATTCTACGGATCTGGATCCGAGATTACGTTCTTCTCCAGTCAGTCGACTTCGATCGCGCTGGAATAAAATAAGAGCGAGTAAATGACTAAATCTTGTACATCTAATTACGGGAAGTCTGAAGGGAGTCAATCATGTTTAAAATTATCATCTTCATCGTCACCCTCGATGTCTTTTTCGGACTCGGGGCCTTTGCCAATACACGCCCGGTCGGTGTCCATGGCATAGGGCCAAGAGTCGGATTTACGGTCAACCCTGACCAGTTTCATTTTGGCGGACATATCGATCTCGGAGACCTTGCGGGGAATCTGATGATGCAGCCGAATCTGGAAATCGGTATTGGCGACAACATAACCACGGTCGCCCCCAGTTTTGAAGTTGACTATCGCTTCCATTCCGACTGGGGAGTCTGGACGCCGTATCTGGGTGGCGGGGCCGGTCCGATATTCTACTCCTTTAAACATGGAAACAGTTCATCCAAACTCGGCCTTTACCTGCAATTTGGCATCGGCAAAGGTTCCTCCACCAGTAATGCGGGACATTTCTTTATCGAGGGCAAGCTTGGTATGGCCGATGCCCCTGATTTCAAAGCCACGGTTGGTTGGACCTTCGGTCAATAGCGAATGGAATTCGAAAGGAGCATTGAATGCTTTGGACAATAGGATTAATACTGCTGATTCTCTGGGCGCTCGGCCTGTTTACCGGCTATACCATGAGCGGGTTCATTCACGTTCTGTTGGTAGTCGCCATCATTGTCGTATTGATACGGGTAATCTCAGGCCGACGGGCGGTATAACGCGGCGCTTGACAAACAAGGAGCATTTATGAGGATAATGACCATAAGCAGCATAATTCTAATTACGCTCGGCGCCATTGGGCTCATTTACCGAGGCCTAACCATGCCTCCACACAAAACAAGAGGATAATATGTCTAGAATAATCATGGTTGGACTTATTTGCGGCGTTCTCATCCTGTTGCCATTGTCTGTGCGCAGTCAAACGAACGTGTACCTGGGGCCTCACCTCGGCATCCAGAAGTCTCAGGATGCCGGAGACGCGAATTACCTGGTCGGTGCAACGCTACGCGTGAAGCTCATGCCAATTCTCGGCGTGGAGGGGGATATTGGTTATCGTCAGGAGAAATATGGTTCCGATGCGTTAACCGTCAGGAGCTGGCCGGTGACAGTCACCGGGCTACTCTATCCCCTGCCGATAATCTATGGAGGCGTCGGCGCCGGTTGGTACAATACGACCTTTGATTACGCCAGTATATATAATGAGGCTGGCATTGACGATGAGACGACCCGGAAGTTCGGCTGGCACCTGGTTGCCGGTATCGAGCTGGCGGCTTCGCAGAAGGTCAAATTGTTTGGCGATGTCCGCTATGCCTTCATTGACTATAACCTGAAAGAGGTGCCGGACGCGGTGCTGGATGGTGTCAATGCGGATTTTTATTCCATAAACTTTGGCTTGCTGTTCCATCTCTGAAATGTCAGCCGCATATTGACACCGCTCAGGTCAAGTGTTTGAGTTAACGCAAAGGAGCATTTATGAAGATTATGACCATAATCGGCATAATTCTAATCGCGCTCGGCGTGATTGGACTGATCTACGGAGGGATATCCTACACCTCCAGCAGGAATGCGATCGATATGGGAGATATGCATGTCCAGGTCAATGAAACCAGACATATCCCGCTGTCGCCGATCGCCGGAGCTCTGGCTGTGTTGGCCGGGGTAATACTGATAGTCTTTGATCGGCGAGGCCAATCTCGAGGTAAGGCTGCATGAGCGCACTCCTGAAAGAGTTTTGCCAATATCCAATAATACAGAAGGAGTACTGATATGATCATAAAAAAATTATTCTGGGGTCTGCCCCTGATTTGGCTGATTTTGGTGGCTGGTTGCTCCAATTCACCTACCGCACCACCGCAGCAGGGGCAGATCAGGCTGTTCTTGGTTGATTCGCCTGCCGATTTCGAAGAAGTAAATATTGTCGTAACAAGGGTGGAGGTCCATGCCTCCGGCTCAGATTCGGCGTCTGGCTGGATCACGCTGAGCGACACCACGGCTACATATGACTTGCTGAAGTTGACCAATGGCGCCAACAGTGTTATCGGCGACAAAATGCTGCCAGTTGGAAAATATACCCAGATTCGGCTCCTCATCGGAACGGGAAGCAACGTCATAATCGACGGTGTGAGCTACGGTCTGGATGTTTCCAGCGCCACCGGCCTTAAGCTGAACCACAACTTCGATATCAAGGCCGGCAATCTCTACTTACTGACGCTTGATTTCGATGCCGCCAGATCGGTTCAACCGACAAATGACGGTCAGTACAGATTGCATCCGGTTATCAGGGTTGTAGCCAATATCGTTTCGGGTAGCATCTCCGGAGTAATCAGCCCCGCCGCGATTCGCAGCGTGATTACTACGACCGTGGGAGTTGTCGATACTGTCTCAACGGTGAGCGATACGACCAATGGGTCGTTTATGCTTGTTGCCCTCCCGGCGGGAACCTATGACGTCACAATCGCACCTGTCGATACCGGCTATTCCGATACGACAATTACGAGTGTTCAGGTCATAGCGCAGGAGGATAAAGACTTAGGGACTATCGTATTGTCCGCAACACCTTAGGAGTTTTATGAAAACCTTAAGTATGCAATTAACGCGAGTCAGATGCCGGTTTTTTGCCTCGACCTGCACCTGGCTCGCTCTCCTTGCTTTGACTGCAGCCCTGGGTATAACCGGTTGCGCCATGAATCGCGCCACCGGTGAGAGACATCTTAATCTGATCAGCCGGTCACAGGAGATCGCGATGGGGCAGCAGGCGGATTCGCAGGTCGTTGCCAGTATCGGTCTCTATCCGGATGCTGCTTTGCAAAGTTACGTCCAGGACCTCGGTGCGAAGCTTGCAAAAACCTCTGAGCGACCCGATCTGCCCTGGACATTCAGAGTGGTGGATGACCCGACGGTTAATGCATTTGCCTTGCCTGGCGGCTTCATTTATGTCACGCGGGGCTTGATGACGTACGTCGAAAACGAGGCGGAGCTGTCCGGAGTAATCGGACACGAGATAGGCCACGTGACAGCCCAGCACTCGGTGCACACCATGTCCAGCCAGGAGCTTACACAGCTTGGCGTTGCAGCAGGCATGATGATCAAACCAGAACTTCAGAAGTACGGGCAGTATCTCAACGCCGGGCTCGGGTTACTATATTTGAAATACAGTCGCGATGATGAAACTCAGGCGGATCACCTTGGATTTCGCTATATGGTGCGCGCGGGAAATGACCCACGCCAGATGATCCGGGTGTTTGATATGCTTAATCGGGTCAGCCAGGCAAGTGGCGGCGGACGGGTACCTGAATGGCTCGAAACCCATCCAAATCCGGAACACCGTAGCGAGGACTTCCAAAAGGAAATTGATACCCTTCAGCTAAACGTAGATCGATTAACGGTGAATCAAGACAGCTATCTTGATCGTATAGATGGCATGGTTTTCGGTCAAAATCCGCGCGAAGGATTCTTCCGCGACAATCACTTCTACCAACCTGATCTTGAGTTCGAATTCGTATTCCCCTCCGGCTGGCAGACCGTGAACCAGAAGGCGGTCGTCGCAGCGGTCAGTCCCAATCAGGACGCCTTGTTGCAGATCACATTGTCACAGGGAACCTCCAGCAAAGAGGCAGCCGCGCAGTTCTTCAGCCAGTCGGGGATGCAGTCGGAGCGTCAGGAAACAGGTAGTCTCAACGGCCTTCCGGCTGTCTCGGCGATATTCAGCGTAACGACTGACCAGGGAGTATTACAGGGCAAGGCGGCGTTTGTCGAGTACCGGGGATATGTCTACCAACTGCTCGGCTATACTACCGAGCAGCTTTGGACGCAGTATCGGGATATCATGATCGAGTCAATAGGGAGTTTCCGGCGCCTGACGGATTCGAACATCCTTCAGATGCAGCCAATGCACCTGAAAATTGTGACCGTTAGAAATTCGTCGACATTAGGAGAGTTGGCGAAGCAGGTGGGTTCTCCGGTGCAACTTGAGACTTTGGCGGTCATCAATCAGACGCAGGTAAATGCCAGCTTCAAAGATGGTGATCGAATTAAGATGGTGATCGGGAAATAACCGGCGATGAGTGGCGCCGACGCCTTGTATCGGATAGTGAAACAGTGAACGGTTTCGATTATTGTCCCCTCGGGGAAATTTTAGCTGTTACGGCGCCAAGATAGAATGTCTGAGGAGAGGTAAGTCGCATGCCGGTAGCGCACGGCGCCCAAAGGGAGCCGATGAGAGCAGAACACAAAGATTCTAAGACGGAACCTGAAGTTCTTCCCCCATGGCGCCGGCCGCATCGGATCGACTTGTCCAACCTCAATAAAGAAACCAGAAATATTGAGGAGAATATGAAATGGAAATCAAAATAATGCGTTATTCAGCAATATTAGGCGCGATCTTCCTTATGCTTATCACCAACGTTCCGGTTCATGCGGCCAGAATCGATAATCGCATCCAGAAAACGGCCAGGAAGTCGTATATGTTCAAAACCTACCTTAAGGGAGACGCCATCAAGGTCAAATCCAATGACGGCAATGTCACCTTGACCGGTACGGTTTCCGACGAGTCCCATAAATTGATGGCCGAGGAAACCGTGTCAGGTCTGCCAGGGGTCAAGAGCGTTGACAACCAACTACAGGTCACCGCCTCACCCGCCGCCGCTTTTTCGGATACATGGGTCGCTGAGAGAGTCAGAGGTACTCTCCTGTTTCACCGGAGTGTGAGCGACCTCAATACCGACGTCTCTGTCACTGATGGAAAGGTGATTCTACGGGGCGAAGCCTCCAGCCAGACACATAAGCAACTCACGACCGAATACGTCAAAGGTGTCTCAGGAGTCAAAAACGTGGACAACCAGATGACCATAAGCCGCTCCCTCAATAACTCGGATAATTCGGAGGACGAGGAGATTGATGACGCTTCCATCACTGCCCAAATCAGAATGTCCCTGCTGTATCATCACGGGACTGATGTTTTCGATACGAAGGTTTCGACCGACAAAGGCGCCGTCACTCTAACCGGCACGGCGAGGAATCAGGCCGAGATCGACCTGGCGACCAAACTGGTTAACAATATTCAAGGCGTGAAGAGCGTTGATAACCAAATGACGATTGAGATAACGCAATCCGTGACTAATTAAGTCTCTGGATTACTTCCGGCCGATCCAAAACGCACCGGCCGGCGGCAATTCCAAAACAGAAGGAAAGGAGAAATTTATGCTGTTCATAATAGCCGTGATGCTCTTGATTCTATGGGCACTTGGTCTGTTCACCGGTCATACGATGGGTGGCCTCGTTCACGTTCTGATAGTCATTGCCCTTATCGCGGTGATATTCAGGATCGTTTCCGGCCGGAGAGTGCTGGGACGCTGACCGCGTCTCAATCTAAGGGACTAGTCCCTTTTTCAATCCTTTTACCGATTGCCATTGACTTTTATCTTAACGTAATTATATAGAGAAGAATGCTCTCCCTTGGAAAGACAAGGGATGACCATGAGAAACGCTCCCGACTTCGGGAATCGCGGGAATATTTCGATTCTTGATGACAGTTCGAATCCCCTGGTTTACTGAATCCAAAGGAGATCGCGATAGGACTACGGCATAGAGACCGAGGAATATATGTCAGGCGAAAGTATCAGAAGGTTGGATTTCAGGGAAAAGGTTCTACCGGATATCGAGTCTCTCCTGCAAATCTCCCTGGCACTGACCGAAAATGGACGCGACGCCGTCGAGCTGATGCGCGAAGCGATGACCGAAGCTTATCGGTCATGGAGAAGCTTGGTACCGAATGCAGACCGTAAGAGATGGCTGTGCAATATATTGACCAGTACCTTTTTCAACAGTTTTAAACGACATGGACACAAGCGTATCTCGATCATCGACAATAAGATTGATGAATTTTCTGCCGGAATAGACGGGCTCCATAACGATTCGACAATTGCCGCCCTGCAGAGGCGATCTCTGCCAAATCAACAAGATAGCGATCTCAATTACCTTGGCGTCATTGCCGGCCTGCCGTCGTTATTCCGATCGACCATGACATTGTCGTATCTCGAAGGATTTTCCAGCCGGGAGATTGCCGACTTGACCGCCATTGAACAGCATACGATTGAATCGCTTCTCGATCGGGGTCGCGGTTTGCTGCGGGAAGAGCTTTTCGCATATCTGACGAACCCTGACCTGTTTGACACGCCTGCGGGATCTTGACTTGATCAGGATAAAACCCGGTCGGCGCGGGGAAAAGAGCCGTATTGCAAATTTCTTGCGGGAGGATGTGAGAGTGACATGACACTGGTGAAGACGAAAAGGGAGAATTTCGAAGCGGAGGCTTTGCCCCAGCTCGAAAGTCTATATCGCACGGCTTTGTACCTGTTGAACGATGAAACCGGAGCGCAGAATTTGGTCCGGAATTCTTTTGTCGCAGCTTACCGCTCCTGGAATGATTGCCCGTTCAGTCCCGATTGCCGTGTCCGTCTTTTCGGGATCATGGCCGATGTCCTTGACCGCCAATACAAGCCAGTTCCCGACCTGCCCGCCGGGACAAATGACAACGACGAAATCGACGAATCTATGGTTTCTTCCCCGGCAGATAATCGTTTGTCGATGGGCGACTGCGAAGCCGTCCCCTTTTCCGCTATTTCGGAAGCTGCTGTCAGGACAGCGATCGGAGGCTTGTCCCATGATTTACGATTAATCGTCGTCCTTTCTATGCTGGAAGGCTTTTCTTATCTGGAAATAGCCAATATTTCGGGAATTGAGTATAAGATTGTCAGAGACCTCATTCATCAGGGGCGGCGAATAGTGCAAAAAGAACTTTTCGATCTCGTGGGAAGCGAAGCTTAAAATGAAATCCTGCAGGCGAATCAAGGAAGGATATAAGGAACCGATTGACACAATCCGACCGACCGGGAAGCGGCCCCGAGGAAATTGAAATTGTTATGGTGATAAAAATTCAACTTGGGATACAGAATATATGAAAAAACTTGCCATCGGCATTATCGATCTGGTCGCCAAAGCTCCGACTCGGACCGTCTGGATGCGCGTCATGGGCGCCAACTTTTCCAGCATCATGCCTCAGGTTATCGCCGCCTGGTGCGAGAAACAGGGTCATGAAGTCACTTTGGTCACCTATACGGGCCGTGAGAATCTCGTCAAGGAACTTCCGGGCAAGGTGGACTTTGTCTTTATCAGCTCCTTCACGGAGGCGGCCCTGCTCTCGTACGCCCTCAGCAATCTATTTCGTTCGCGGGGCGCCGTCACGGCCATCGGCGGCCCCCATGCCCGATGTTATCCGCAGGACGCTCAGAAGTATTTCGATTACGTGCTCGGATTCACCGATGAAGACCTGATTCTGGACGTCCTCCGCGAATGCGAGCGCCATCGGCCCATCGGACGGCACCTTTCCGCCGATCATCATCCGGTCTGCCTGCCGGGTGTAAGCGAACGCTGGAAATTCATCGAACCAACCCTCCGCAAGGCGCCGTTGATCAAAATCGTCCCGCTCCTCAGTAGCCTCGGTTGTCCGTACACCTGCGACTTCTGCATCGACTCCTCGGTGCCTTATCAGCCGTTGGACACCGAAGCTATGAAGGACGATCTGCGTTTTCTGCTGGGTAAGCTGAAGCGACCCCGGGTGGCGTGGCATGATCCGAATTTCGGAGTCCGTTTCGATCAATGCATGGATGCCATCGAGGAAGTGGTCCCGCCCGGCCGTATCGACTTCATCGCCGAATCGACCCTCTCCCTGCTTTCGGAACCCCGTGTAAAACGCCTCAAACGCAACGGCTTCAAAGCCCTTCTGCCCGGCATCGAATCATGGTTCCAGATGAGCAAAAAATCGAAGGCCGGAACGCTGGTCGGGATGGATAAGGTGCGAACCGTATCCGATCAGGTCAACATGATCCTGCGGTATATCCCCTACGTTCAGACCAATCATATCTTCGGACTCGACGGCGACGAAGGATCGGAACCTTTCGAATATACCAAACGCTTCCTGGATCTCAGTCCCGGAGCGTTCCCGGCCTATTCGATGCTTTCGGCCTTCGGACAGGCGGCCCCACTCAATCTCGAGTTTCAGCGAGCCAACCGGGTTCTGCCGTTTCCTTTTCACTTTCTCAGCAATATCCAGATGAACATCAAGCCCCAAAATTATTCATGGGCGGAGTTTTATGACCATCTGATTGACGTCACCAAATATTCGTTTTCTCCCCGTCTGATATTCCGCCGGTTTTTGGCCAACGGCGAGACTATTCCGCGATGGCTGAATATCGTACGTGGCTTCTCCTCGGAACGCTTCGGACGCCTAAAATACTTCGGGGAAATACGCCGGCACCTGAATACCGACCGGGATTTCCGGACCTTCTTCGAGCAGGAGACCACCGAAATACCTCGTTATTTCGTGGACAGAATCCGTCTCGACCTCGGCGGCTTCTGGAAATGGCTGCCTGAAGGCGCCATCCGCCACGAACCCAACGCCTATCTCTTGTCGCAACCGGACACATGTCCCACCTGCGGGGTGGAGAAAGCCGACCTCACCCGGCGGTGAAAAGCGCCTTCGACTCCTCCCCCTCAGATCGACATAATAATTACTGATAAAAAAAGGAGACCGGCCCAAAGGCCGGTCTCCTTGCAAATCGATCCCGCATCAAATTTGACGCAGGTTATATCGTCCGACCGTTAATACGACCGACGATAACCACCGCCGTTACCATTGCCGCCGCGATTGCCGCCCTCGACGCGAGGTTTGGCCTCGTTGACGTTCAAGGCGCGCCCGTTCAGATCCTGGCCGTTAAGGCCGCCGATGGCCGCAGTCGCCTCGGTTTTGGCCGCCATCTCGACAAACCCAAAACCTCTCGGCTCGCCGCTGTACTTGTCGGTGATAATGTGGACGGTTGAGACTTCGCCAAAACCCTCAAAGGCCTGACGCAGTTGATCCTCGGTCGTATCGAACGACAGATTGCCGATGTAGATATTCATTCTACACTCCGTAGTTGCTTATCCCGAAAATAACCGCTTTCCGCAGAAATCGGAGATTTCAAGATAAAAGATAAATGCGCGAAAGTGCGCGATTGATTCGAGATTAAGCTTTAGCGGAGAGTTACAAACATAGACGAAACTGCGATAAAGGTCGAGCTCAAACCAACGTTAATACTCTATTATACGCTATTCATCGTCAAATACCTACATTTATTTTCATGTAAAACCGTTTATTTTATTTATTTTATCGCGTCATTCGACTCCAGCCTCAGGCAAAATCGGCCGCTCTATCGTGAATCGGGACCGGAATGTGAATGATAATCGCTGTCGTAAGTTATCAACCGGGCACTGCGGTTGCGGGTAAAGTAGTTCCAGGCCCATTGGATGAAAACCAGCAGTCGGCTGTCGAATTGGACCAGATACATCAAATGAATAAAGAGCCATAAAAGCCAGGCCGGATAGCCCGAAATACGAGCCCAGCCCAGATCGGCGATGGCGGCGGCGCGACCGATAACGGCCATATTTCCCCGGTTGTGATATCGATACGGTTTGATTTGCTTACCATCAATCCGCTTGCGGATGAGATCGGCCACATACCGGCCCTGAGACATAGCCACCGGAGCCGTTCCCGGTAACGGCTGGCCGGATTTATCCCGGCAATGAGCCAGGTCGCCGATAACAAAAACATCTTCATGACCGGCAAGGCTGAGATCAGTCCCGACCATAACCTCCCCGGCGCGGTCCAACTGCGTCTGATCGACCAGCACCCGTCCGATAGGTGACGGCTTGACCCCGGCGGCCCACAAAACCGTCCGGGACTCGATACGATAGCTTTTATCCCCTTCACGAACGTCAACCCCCGATTGGTCGATTTCGTCCACAAAAACACCGGTCCGCACTTCAACGCCCAGCTTTTTCAGCGATTTCACCGCCGCCTCGGCCAGCTTTTCGGGAAAAGCCGTGAGGATCCGCGGACCCCCCTCGATAACCAGGATGCGGGCGTCGGCGGCGTTAATCGAACGGAAATTGTCCTTCAGGGTGATTTGAGCTATTTCGCCCATAGCGCCGGCCAACTCGATTCCGGTCGGCCCGCCGCCGACGATAACAAAAGTCAAAAGCCGGTTCCGCTTTTCGGGATCGGTTTCATTCTCGGCCAGTTCGAACGCCCAATAAATACGCCGCCTGATTTCCAGGGCGTCCTCAACCGTCTTCAGTCCGGGGCCGAACGGCTTCCATTGGTCATGCCCGTAATAATGATTTTCGGACCCGGTCGCCACGATCAGGCTGTCGTAGGGGAGCCGTCCATCCTTCAATATCACCTGTCGGTGATCGTAATCGATGCCGATCATCTCCCCGATCCGGACATTGACATTCTTCTGTCTGGCGAGGATGCCGCGAAGCGGCGAGGCGATGTCCGCCGGCGATAATCCGCCGGTGGCCACCTGATATAACAGGGGTTGAAATAAATGGAAGTTCCGTTTGTCGATTAAGGTAACGGAAACGGGCGCACGCCGGAGCGATCGGGCGGCCCAGAGGCCCCCAAAGCCGCCCCCCACTATGACCACTTTATATCTGTCTTCACCCTTTGACATATTGCGCTTCCTGACAACCGATCAACTCTCTAACATCGGAATCGCGCCACAAGTTCTCAGCCTCCACAATGCAATCGGGTCTCATTGCACCAGCCGGGAACTACCTTGCCCCGATCAATGTTTATTATTAATACGTAAACAAATAATTTGTTTGGCCCAATATGCCTATTTTGAGCTGACATGGAGGTGAATCATGGCTGATAAAAAGATAATTGCTGTGGTCGGAGCCACCGGTGCGCAAGGCGGCGGACTGGTGCGCGCGATTCTGAACGATCCTTCGGGCGGTTTTGCAGTTCGAGCGCTCACACGAAACGCCAATTCCGACAAATCCAAAGAACTGGTTAAGCTCGGCGCGGAAGTCGTCGAGGCCAACCTCGATGATCCCGAAAGCGTGAAAAAGGCCTTTCAAAACGCCTATGGCGCTTTTTGTGTCACCTTTTTCTGGGAGCATTTTTCGCCGGAAAAGGAAATGGCCCATGTACGGGTGATGGCCGAGGCGGCCAAAGCCAATAACTTGAAACATGTTATCTGGTCCACCCTTGAAGATACCCGCAAATGGGTGCCGCTTGATGACGACCGGATGCCGACTCTCAAGGGCAAATACAAAGTTCCCCATTTGGACGCCAAGGGCGAATCCGATAAAATATTCGCCGAGTTGGGCGTACCGACGACCTACTTGCTGGCCTCATTCTACTGGGATAATTTCATCCATTTCGGTATGGGTCCGAAAAAAGACCAGAACGGGAAACTGGCCATCACCTTTCCGATGGGCGACCAGAAGCTTCCCGGCATGGCCGCCGAGGATATCGGCAAATGCGCCTACGGCATTTTCAAGAGCGGATCGGAATACATCGGTAAAAGAGTCGGTATCGCCGGCGAACACCTGACCGGAGCCCAGATGGCCAACGCGTTCACGCGGGCGCTGGGTCAGGAAGTGGTGTACAATGAGGTCGAGCCGGAAGTTTACCGGGGATTCGGTTTTCCCGGCGCCGACGATCTGGGCAATATGTTCCAGTTCAACCGCGATTTCGCAAGTGATTTTTGCAAAGTCCGTGATATCGGTTTGTCTAAGAAACTGAACCCGGCCCTGCAAACCTTCGACGACTGGCTGGCGAAGAATAAAAAACGGATTCCTCTTTCTTAGCCGGATGTCTCCGACCGACGCCGGCCTTATCGGCGGCGTGCTATTGTAAAATCATCGGGGTCGATTAGCAATCGGCCCCGTTAATTATTGTTTGAAATTGCGGCCGACATATCGCTATATTGACCCAGCGCGAACATCTATGATCTGACGGGAGCGACGCATTTTGTTTTTGACGATTTTCCTGACGGTCTGGACTGTCATGCATATCTACGTTTTCTGGCGCATGTCTTCCATACCGTTCATTTCCCAGCATATCCATCCGATATTTCTTGTCCTGGCGGCCATCGTCCTCTGGTCCAGCTTTCTCCTGCCCCGATTTTTCGGCAACCCCGCCGCCGGCGGCCTCTCATGGTTTCTGGAAATGGTCGGTTCCAATTGGCTGGGCATTCTCTTCCTCCTCTTTTTCTGCCTTCTCGTCATCGACCTCATCACCGGTTTCGGATTCCTGATGCCGAATCTGGCCCCCAGACTGCGCGGTCTGGCCCTCCTGGCCGGGATCGTCATGTCGATTATCGGTTTCATCCAGGGCATGCGCCCGCCGGTTATCAACGATTATGAGATAGAACTGGCCTATCTTCCCGCCGACGCCGACGGCCTCGTGGTCGTCGATGTCTCCGACCTTCATATCGGAACCCTCCTCGGCGAAAAATGGCTGGCGGCTCGGGTGGCCCAGATCGACGCTCTCCATCCCGACCTGATTGTCATGGTCGGCGATCTGGTTGAAGGCGACGACCCCTCGGAACGGCGGCAAAGCCTGACGGCGATCATGCATCGCCTGGCCGCTCCGCTGGGCGTCTGGGCCGTAACCGGCAATCATGAAGGACACGGCGGCCTTGACGCCAGCGTCCGTTTTCTGACCGACGGCGGTATCGACGTCCTTCGCAATCAATGGCGCGAGGTTCGCCCCGGTTTGATTGTGGCCGGGATCGACGACCGCGGCTATGTCGGTGGGGTAAAAACAGTTTCCGACCGAATCCATCGCGCTCTCGAAGGCCGTCCACCGAATACGGCGACAATTTTCCTGTCCCATCGACCGCAAATGGCCGCCGAAGCGGCTCAACTCGGCGCCGGGCTGATGCTTTGCGGCCATACCCATGGCGGCCAGATCTGGCCCTTCAGCTATATTTCGGGCATGGCCAACGATATGCTGGTCGGGGAATACCATGTCGATGGTATGCCGGTAATCGTCTCGCGCGGGGCCGGCACCTGGGGACCCCGGATGCGCCTCTGGTCGCCCGGCGAAATCGTCCGTATCACCCTGCGCGCGCCCAGAAATAAGTAAATAACGACGCGCCTCCGATACGAATTTACGACCACCATCCTACCATCCAATGAATTTGCATCTAATTTCCCTCGACCAAATAAAATTTTTGGTCTAAATCGGCTCAAATTTGTCTAATATTTATTGTGGAGAATCACAAGTGTCGCCGTTCGAACTTGTCCGGCGGCGGTTCTTTGCGTATATTCTCCGGAGATTTGAAATTACATCATCGAATACTATTGTAACGGGTGCTTATGAAATTTTCCAGGTGGTTCACAGTCGTATTGATTATCGTCGTCGCTGCCGCCATTTGGTTTTATTTTGCCGGCAACGGTGGTTCGACCGAGGCCGTGGGTAACGGGCCTGAATATAAAGAATATGTCGTCCAGAAGGGCGTCTTTCAAACGGACGTGTCGGCTAACGGTATCGTGGGGCCGATTGACCGGGTTGAAATCAAATCCAAGGCCAGCGGCCGGATCGATGAATTGCCGGTCGAGGAAGGCGATTTCGTTAAAAAAGGCGACCTGATCTGCCGCCTCGATCAAACCGATGTCCAGGCCGAGGTGGATCAGGCCCAGGCCGATCTCGATATCGCCGAAGCCGAACTTAAAACGGCGCAGAATACTTATAATCGCCGCCAGCAATTATTTGACAAAGGCCTGATTTCCGAGGAAGAGCGGGACAATTCGGGGCTGGCCCTGGCCCAGGCCAAGGGTAAGATGGTGCGAGCGCGCACCGCTCTCGATCAGGCCAATGTGCGCCTCAGCGAAACCATCGTCCGGGCGCCGATTGACGGCGTTATTCTGCAGAAATATGTCGAGGCCGGGCAAATTATCTCATCCGGTATCAGCAGTGTCAGCGGCGGCACCGCTATCGCCGATATCGCCGACATGCGCTTTGTTTATGTTCAGGCCGGAATCGATGAAATCGACGTCGGCAAAATCCGCGTCGGACAGGAAGCGACCATCGTCGCCGAAGCCTATCCCAATATGAAGTTTTCGGGCAAGATTATCCGCATCGCGCCGGAGGCGGTTGTCGAGCAAAGCGTGACTCTTTTCAACGTCGTCATCGAAGTCGCCAACAAGGACGGCCTGCTGAAGTCGGGAATGAACGCCAACGTCGAAATCGTCATCGTCCGCGAAGAAAACGTCCTGATGGCCCCAACCATGGCCTTCAGTCAACCCGGCGAGGAAGCCGGACAAAAACCCGGCGGCCCGACCAATATCCGGGAAGTGCTGCTCAAGGAAGGCGACCAGTTCGTGCCCCGCGAAGTCGAAGTCGGACTGTCCAATTTCAGGGAAACGGTCATTACCTCCGGCCTCAAAGAAGGCGATATTCTGGGCGTTCCTATGGTCTCGCGCTTGAAAGCCGACAACCAACGGATGGAAGAACGGATTCGAAGCAGCCGCAGTTTCGGAGCCGGAACCAGCAATTCCAGCCGGTCGCAGTCCGGAGGCCGGTAATCCCGAAGGCGGGTTTATCGGATAATTAAGCCATGATTATATTCGAAAACGTAGCCCTGGGGATGCAGAGCCTGCGGTCCAATCCCCTGAGGTCGATCCTGACCTTGATCGGTATCGCCGTCGGGATCGCGGCCGTGCTGTATGTGGTCGTCCTGGGCGAACTCACCAAACAACGCATCAACGAACGTCTGGCCTCGTTGGGATCGAATATCCTGATGATCCGGCCGGAACACGGACATTCCCATGGCGTCCGCACCTCATCGACCGTCGTCAACCTGACCTGGGATGACGCCCGCGAAATCGAATCGACCTCGCAGGTCATCAACGTCACCGTTCCGGTTTATTCCGGCTCGGCCATGGCCGAATATCAGGATAAAAATTACAGCGCCCGGATAACCGGCACCACCCCGATATACAGCCCCATCAACAGCCTGGTCCCGATCGAGGGCCGGTTTTTTAACGACGACGAGGTGATCACCCGCGCCCGCGTCTGCGTTCTGGGGAGTACGGTTTATCAGGAGCTGTTCGGCGATGTCTCCCCGGTGGGAAAATCGATCTATATCAAATCGAAACAATTCGAGGTCATCGGCCTTCTGCCGGCCAAAGGCGAGGGCTGGTTCAGCCCCGACGACGGCATTTTCATACCCATTACGACCGCTCAGGAAAGGCTTTTCGGAGTCGATTACCTGAGCATGATCCTGGCCCAACTGCGCTCCTCCAAAGATTACGACGAAGCCCTCTTCGATATCGAAACCATCCTGCGCCGTAACCATCGCCTCCAGCCCAGCGCCGAAAACGATTTTGAAGTCCGGAGGCAGGATTTCTTTTTGACCACCATTCAGGAGACCAACACCGAACTGGCCAACTTCATCATCATCATCGCTCTGAT
This sequence comes from uncultured Ignavibacteriales bacterium, assembly GCA_964523575.1. GTDB lineage: Bacteria > Zixibacteria > MSB-5A5 > GN15 > JAAZOE01 > DAOUTW01. Next base: position 1,888 of record CAZGAV010000038.1, on the reverse strand, counting down.
TTCTCTGGTCGTGGGCGGTATCGGTATCGCCAATGTCATGCTGGTGTCGGTGACCGAAAGGATTCGGGAAATCGGCATCCGGCGGGCCGTGGGCGCCAGCCGGGCCGTGATTATCATGCAGTTTATTATCGAGGCGATGGTTTTGGGACTGGCCGGGGGAATATTGGGCGTTCTTGGCGGCGTTATTTTCAACGAACTGGTCATCGGGGCGGCTTTGATTCTGCCCTGGCTGTGGATTTTCTACAGCATCCTGATCTGTAGCGGCATCGGCGTTTTCGCCGGCCTCTACCCCGCCTTCCGCGCCGCTCACATCAACGTCATCGAGGCCCTGCGCTACGAATAAGTCAATTTACCGCCGGAATTAATCGGAATTAAAAAGGCCCTCATGCGGGGCCTTTCGTAGATAGAATCAGGGGACGGGCTCTCACGCGAACCCGTCCCCTCTTTATAGAGCGGGGGAAGTTATTTCAACAAGACCATCTTCCTCGAAGCGACATAATCGTCGGCGATCATCCGGTAATAATAAATACCGCTGGCCACCGCCCGGCCATTATTGTCGGTCGCGTTCCATTCCACTTCATAATACCCGGCCGGCTGGGAGGCATCGACCAGAGTGCGGACCGGCTGACCCAGCAGGTTGTACACCACGATCTGCACGTTGCTCTGCGACGCCACGGTATAGCTGATCCGCGTGACCGGATTGAACGGGTTGGGATGATTCTGACCCAATTCGAATCGGCCCGGCAAAACCGGATCGTCATTGTCGGCGTCGAGCATATTCATATAATCGACGACCGGGGTTTCGGGATCGATCAAGCCGTCCTCAATCGGGATCCCCTCATTGATATTGTAGGCGATAGTGAACACCTTCAGATCGTTATCGGCCCCGCCGTCCGTCAGCAGTCGGTCGCAATAGGTCACCGCCTGGCAAACCATAATACCGGTCGCCGATGATTTATCGGGTCCGCCGTTGTTGGCCATTGTCCCGTCATTGACGTCGGCCCATGGCGGGATTTTACCGGAAGCCAGATTCAACAACAGCACGGCGTAGGCGGCGCGGGCCTGAAGATGCCAGCGCCATTTCTTGGGACGGAGGACCTTTTCGAGATCGCGCAAACGCTGATCGCAATCGGCGTTTTCGTCGATAGTAAAGCCAAGCACCGGGTATTGCGGATTATGATTGAAATAGATCCGGATCATCTCCATATAACGGCACATATCCTCGTATGATTCATGAGCATGGCCGCGGCCATAGAGCAGGCTGTGGATTTGATGCAACCAGTAACCCCGTCCGCGCCATTTGCCGTTCGACTCGATCTTGCTCAGATAAAAATTGACATTGTCAACCGTTCCGCTGACAGCCATCGTCTTACTGTCCTCGTCGGCTTCATACCCGAAAGGCGGCCAGACATTGATGGTGTAAAGTCCGGGATGAAGATCACGGAACTGGTACCGGCCGTCAGCGTCGGTTTCGGTCGAACCAAGATTGGCGCCGGTGGAATCAAGCAGGTCGAGAACGACTTCATTGACCCCGACCGAATCCAGCAGGACATAACCGGCGACGGAATGTTCCTCGATTTGACTGCAGGCGTCACCGATCCCATCGCCGTCAGCATCCGCCTGATCGGCATTGGCGACTGTCGGACAATTATCGCATAAGTCACCAAACCCGTCACCGTCACCATCCGCCTGATCGGCATTGGCGACTGTCGGACAGTTATCGCATAAGTCGCCGAATCCGTCACCGTCAGCATCGGCCTGATCGGCATTAGCGACTGTCGGGCAATTATCACATAAATCGCCGAACCCGTCACCGTCACCATCCGCTTGATCGGCATTGGCAACCGTCGGACAGTTATCGCATAAGTCACCAAACCCGTCACCGTCA
>CAZGAV010000037.1:6166-31777 GCA_964523575.1 uncultured Ignavibacteriales bacterium | reverse complement strand
GCCGTCGACCTGAACGACCCGACCACCGACGAGCTTCCCCCGGGCGACGGGGCGATTGCCAACCTGTGGTTCACCTCTTCCGGTTCAGGAACTCTGGTGATGGATACTATTACCCTGGTGGGGTACAAGTTTGGAGTTACCAGCCGGTATGTCGACTACTTACCGGGTTTTGAGCTGATTCACCTGAAAACCGGTTTGCGGGGCGACGCCAATGACGACGCTCAAATCAATGCCGGTGATCCCGTATATCTGATTAATTATGTCTTCAAAAGCGGTCCGGCGCCTTCGACGGTATATAACGGCGACGCCAACGCCGACGACGCCGTCAATGTCGCTGACGCCGTTTACCTGATCAACTATATCTTTAAGTCCGGGCCCCCGCCACCCCCGTGACGGTAAAATTTTGATTTTTTTGTTGACTATGGCGTGATTTTTGATAACTTGCGGGAACCCTAACCCCCACTTCGGGTATTATAGCCTATAGGGTCGCCTGTTACAGGGGAAGACGATAGGAAATGTAGTACTAATAAACCAATTAAACCAATGTGCGGTGCGCATGGAGGCATGGCGTATGAAATGTAAACTGATAATGTTGTTGGCAATTTTGCTGTTATCGTTTGGCTTGGCAAATGCGGCAGATTCGGTAGCCGTCTGGATTTATGACGTCGCCAATGACGTCGTGATGGATCCGGCGACGGATACCATTTATACCGAAGACGTCGATGGCAATCCGTTGTCGTATCAGATATGGATCGGCCTGGAAAGCGACGTCGATCTGTACGGAATGTCGCTTGGCTTCCGGATGTGGTCGAACGATGGCGTACAATGGCAGTATGATGCTCAGACTGGCGGATTGGGCGTCTCCGAGGCGGTCACGGTCGTCGCTGGCAGCCGTATGGACCCTCCCAGTTCGGCCTTTGATATGACCGGCCTTCTGGTAAACGAGAAAAATATGGACGGTATGCTGGATGATACGGTGACGGTCGGCGGCGTCAGCCTGAGCCAGACGCTGGAACTGGGCCCGATGGAACCGATGATGGCTATCCACTTTACTCCAGCGCCGGTCGGATTTTATGATTCGAAGACGTTTTGTGTCGATTCCGCCTTTGTCCCGCCGGCCGGAGCGTGGGTGTACACCGATATAGCGGCCCTCACTTTCCCGCCGAAGATTGGTCCGGCCGTATGTTTCCCGGTCGGCAGTCTGAATCCTCTCGGAGTCGGGCCTGGACAGAATAATGTGCCATTTACTTTCGGTCTACAGCAGAATTACCCCAACCCGTTCAACCCGACGACGGTGATCAATTACAGCCTGGAGCACAAATGCCAGGTTGATATTTCGGTCTTCAATATCCTCGGCCAGAAAGTTTCGACTCTGGTCAATCAGGAGATGGACGCCGGCGCCTATCAGGCGGTTTGGGACGGCAGTGACGACCGCGGCAATCATGTCGCGTCGGGTATTTATTTCTACAAGATGAATACCAACGACTATGTCGAAACCCGTAAGATGGTTTTGATGCGATAGTCGGCTTTTTCTGGATATGACATATAAAGGCCCCTCACGACTGTGAGGGGCCTTTTTTTTGATGATCCGGACTGGGGAGTTTTGATTTAATATAAAATTGATTTAAGCATATTATAATCCGAATCAAGCGGTCGCCGAGGTGTAATCAGTCTAAAGCCGAAACGCCCCGGCGGCCGACAATATGCGTCGCTTCTCCCCTTAATTTGTATAATATTATTGACTATAAGAGCCAAAGCGTTACCTTGTCTCTGAGAACGTCTTTTCAAGAAGGCTGCATAGCGAATGACGCGAATTTTTCTACTGGCTGCGCTGGGCGCGGTCCTATTGAGTTTGCCGGTGGCGGCTCAGGACAGTCTCCAATTCAACGAATTCCATGATACGGTCACGATCCTTGAAGGCGAACCGGTGATCTGGTTTATTTCGCTGCACGATCCCCTTTTCCCCGACACCTACGATTCGATCTACCTGGTGCCGCCTTCTTCCGACCCGATGTATCAGTCGTCGACGATTTTCGAAAAATTTGATGATACGACCTGGAATTTTCAATTCAATCCGTTTTATGACTTTATCGACAGCGGCGAAACGACGCTGGCGATGACTTTCTATGGGGCCAATCAAACCGATACCGTATCCATGCCGGTTACAATCACGGTCGTGCAATTCAACCCGCCTCCGGAATTGGCTCCGATTCCCGGCTCTTTTCGTATTGTCGAAGGCGTCCTGTTTACATTGGAGGTGACTGCCACGGATCCCGATCTGAATATCCCCACATTGGAAACGTCAGCGCTTCCCGCCAACGCCACCTTTGCCGATAGTCTCAACGGCCACGGAGCCCTTTTCTTTACACCGGATGAAACGCAATACGGGGATTCGGCTCTCGACTATACGATTGTCTTTTATGCCCGCGATGAGGAATCATCCGACGGTCAGACGGTAACGATCACGGTCGTCGGTCCGAACCTCCCGCCGGTATTCGATGCCGTCGATCCCCAGACGGTCGTCGAGGGCGACACGCTGTCGTTCACGGTAACGGCAGTCGATCCCAACGGGGCCATTCTGGATTTGACCACTTCGCCCCTTCCGGATAGTTCGTCCTTTATTGATAACGGCGATGGCACCGGGGCCTTTGAATTCTGGCCGACATTCACTCAGGCGGGCAGTTACGAAGTTGAATTTTATGCCTTCGACGGCTTATACGGGGATACTCTGATTGTTCCCATCACGGTCGAAGATGCGCCCAACCAGCCGCCGGTTTTCGGTCCCTTACCGGATACGTCCATCGCCGAAGGCTCCGGCACCTTGAATATTCTGGTTACCGCTTCCGACCCGGAAGGTAACCGGGTGACGCTGTTCTGGCTCGATTCAATACCCAACAGTTCCTTTGACGTCGATTCCTATGCACAAGATACAGGGATGTTTTCCTTCACCCCCGGAATGGACCAGGGCGGGTCATATCAGATTCGCTTCAAGGCTACGGATAACGATACCTTGAACCCCGAGATAGATAGCGTGACCCTCTATATCGAGGTCACCGAAGTCGATCAACCGCCGAACCTGTTCATCAAACCGCTTGGAGCGCAAGCCGTTTATGAGGGGGGCCGATTGCTGATTGAATATACGGCCTACGATGATTTCGAAAACGAATTACAGGTGAATATTTTCCCGCCGCCCGATAGCGCCGTGTTCAAGGGGGCCATGAGTAAGGTGATAACGGCCGACTCGGGGCATTTCGTCTCCGGTTACCTTGAGTTTACGCCCGATTTCGGCTTCATTCAGGGTAAAACCGACACCGTCATCGTTCTGAAATTTTCGACCGCCGATGAATGGGATACGATCTATCAGGAGCGGGTGCTGACCATATATGATGTCAAGCAGGATGTCAATGATCCTCTGGATGCCGATACTTTGACACTGGTGGGGGCCGTCTGGGACGACAGCCTGCCGGGATTCAAGATGACCACTCGGATATGGAACGATTCGGCGATAGCCGCCGGCATGACCGGATTTCGGTGGTATGATTCGTGGCTGCAATGCGATACCATCATATTCAGCCCCCGGCTGGAGGCGGCGCAGTATAAGAGAACCTATATCTACAACGACAGTCTGAAATTTCTGGTCAGTTTTATCTTTTTCGACAGCATGTACGTCGAACCGGGCGAAGGGGATTATTTCACCGCCTATTTCAAATACAACCCGGATTCGGTGGATGTCGATACCATCACCAATGTCCGCTACGATACGGCCAAAGTCGGCAGTAGCGGCGATTTCTTCTTCGATAAACGGGTTCGCGCGAAATCGTTCAAGGAAGCCACCGCCAACGATCTGGCTTTGAGCGCCGACGCCATTTATACATATAAACCGCTGGTCAAATTCGGCAGTATCCGGTCGGCCATCAATCGGGTGCGTATGAGCGTTTATAACACCGACGCCGGCATCGCCCTGGGTAACGGCAGTAAACTCTACGTCCGTAATACGGCCAACGAACCGATCGAGTATCAGATTCGATTTATGATCGAGAACAAAGACCAACTGGCCGATTTGTCGCTCGATTTTCTCATGTCATCTCTCAATGATGAAGTGTCTTGGAATTACCATGATCCTGTCGTGTCGGTAGTACCGTATTCCCGGATGTTTCCCGATACGGCCGTCTGGCCGGTATCGTCGGGATTGCAATTGACCGCTTTCAGCCTCGATGGCCAAGACAGCGATTCTTTTCATATTTCCGGACAGGCTGCCGCCGATAACGGCGGACTTCCGGCCGGGTTGAACGAGTATATGGTGAGTATCCCCTTTACTCTTGAAGATGTCACCGGGGAAGAGGCGATGATCTGCTTCGACAGCGCCAGTGTTAATTCTCCGGCGGCGATGATCTTTACCGATACTTCGGGGCAGGTGTTTTACCCGGCTTTCGAAGGTTCGCTTTGTCTGCCGGTCGCTTACAACCCTCTGATGACAACCGATCGGGCTTCACTGGAGATTTACGACGTCGGAAATAATGTCACTCTCGACAGCGGAAGTGTATTGTACGCCAGAAGCGCCACCGGTCAGGTCAAACATTATGAAATTCGGTTGAAAGTCGCCAATACCCGCCAACTGGCCGATCTGGGCCTCGATTTTGTCATTTCGGCCATAAACGGCGGCGTGGCTTGGGCCTATTCGGACACGGTCTTTATTGCAGATACCACCAGCCGAATGTATCCCGATTCCACTTTCTGGTCGATTGCCGACCGCCTGCAAATCGACAGTGCCGGTTTCGACGGCATGGGCACCGATTCCTTCCGGGTCGCATGGACGGCCGAATATGATTCCACCGGCCTGCCGCCGGGGCCATATGCGGCCATGGTGAGAATTCCTTTCACTATCACAAGCGTGACGGGAAGTGAGGCTGTGCTTTGTTTTGATACCGGGGCCTTCACTCCCTCAGGCGACTGGTTTTACTCCGATACCGCCGGGCAGGTGGTTGCCCCCCTGTTTACGCCTCTCTGTCTGCCGGTGGCCTATAGTCCACAGATTGTCACGGATCGAGTCGCCCTTGAAGTATATGATGTCGGGGCCGACTTGGTACTGACGGCGGACAGCATGTTGTATATGAGAGATATCACCGACAATCCCAAGGAATATCAATTGCGGCTCCAGATCGAAAATATTCAGGAACTGGGTGAACTTTCGCTCGATTTCAGAATTTTCGCCGCCAATCAGGATGTCACCTGGACATACCAGGATCCGATTTTTATGGTCGATACCTTAAGCCGGATGTACCCCGATTCCAGTATCTGGACCAATTCCTCGGGATTACAGTTTACCGGCGTCAGCCTCGATGGTCAGGCGACCGATTCCTTCCGTGTTTTCGGCGTAGGCGATCCGCCCGATTCGGGGGGGCTGACCGCGGGAGCCTTGCAGTCGATGGTCACAATCCCGTTTGCCATTCAGGATGTGATCGGCGATCAGGCGGTATTATGCTTCGATACCGGTGCGGCCGGCAGTCCCGGGACATGGTTTTTTGCCGATACCGCCGGGTTTCAGTATCCGCCTTATTTCGATGGCGCTTTATGTTTTGGGGTCCATTACAGCCCGGTGACCGATGTCAATCATGAGCTGTCGCCCACCCCGGGTATTTACAGCCTCAGCCAGAATTATCCTAATCCTTTCAATCCCACCACCACGATCCGATTTTCAGTGCCACGGCGCGGTCATGTATCTATCACGGTATTCAATATTCTAGGTCAGGTGGTGACGACTCTGACCGACCGAACCTATGATGTCGGCACGCACGAGGTAGTCTGGGATGGCCGGGATGGCCGGGGGCAGACGACGGCTTCGGGAATTTACCTATATCGGATGGAGTCGGAGGGTCTTACTGCGACCCGCAAAATGGTTTTACTCCGTTAGCGATAAATTCATCCGATCCGCGTTGAAAATATGACTCATATTACTTATTGCCGTATATATGCTTAAAGGCGTTATAAACGATACCCGGATTTACTTTATATCTTTATTATTTTCAAATACTTAACCACAAAAGCAATTATTTTTCCATTGAGCGGAAATCGGGAGCGTTTATTGCGGTTTTATAAACAATTATCCTACAATAGATTACATCATTAGATTAAGAACATAAAAGGCATTATTAACTGCCGCTTAGGGCTCGAAAGTAATTTCTGTTGACTTTTTGGCCTCAATTTGTTACTATTCCTTATCGACTTTATGAAGGTCGCCCCCTTTAACCTGTTGCCCGGTAAGAGGTTGTATGTTAGGCGTTGATCTAAACCGATTGACGATCGGGAAGGATATATATTATCCATTTTCGGTCGAAATGCATTATTTCCGCGTTGACAAGCGATACTGGTCGATCTGTTTTGAGCGTATCAAACGAGCCGGTTTCCGCGTCATTTCCACTGCTGTCCCTTGGAATCTCCATCAGGATAAGAACAAAGATATCGATTTCAACGGCTTTCAGGATCCTCGCAAGGACCTGGTTGTTTTTCTCGAATTGGCGCGGGAATTTGGATTCAAGGTGATTCTCCGTCCGGGGCCGTGGATTTCCGGGCAATGGAAAAACGGCGGTATCCCCGATTTTGTGCTCAAGGATACGGAACTGCTGGCTCGCGACGCCCAGGGCAACCTTGTCATACTTGACGACTTGGTCGGTGTCTCGGGGGGCAAGCTGGTCAGCTACCTGCATCCTCATTTTCAGCATTTCCTCAATAATTACATGAAGAACCTGATCGAGACCACCCGCAACTATATCCATCCCCGGGGGCCGGTGTTTCTGGTTGAATTCGATTTCGAAACCTCTTTCTGCCATAAAGCTGGTCCGGGTGAAGCGGATTATAACGACTATATTATCAAGACCCTTTATCCCGCCTTTTTGCAGACAAAATACGAAGATATCAAATCCCTGAATTCGGTTTATAAGGAAAAGAACAAGGATTTTGTCGAGGTTGATCCGCCGCGGGATTTCGCCAACGCCGATCTCAAGAATCTCCCCAAATTTTTCGATTGGTTTCGATTCAAGGAATGGTACCTTTCGGAATTTTTGACCGGGCTGGAGACCTTATTCAAATCCTACACGGTGATGCCGCTTTTCTTTCGCTCACTTTATTTCGTGAACGAGCATCCCCTTCCCGAATTCATGCTCCGGACCGAAGGGGAGCAGGAGCATTTGGTCGGGGCCTCGGTTTTTCCCGACGGTTCGGCTTTTGACCTGATGCAGAAAGCCCGTTATATGCGGGCCATGTCCGATTTCGCCTGGGCGCCGTCGTTTATTTCAGGTAACCTGACGACCAATCGCACCGAATCGGAAAAAATGTTTCCCATCACCGACGGCCGCCGCCGCTTTTTTGTCGCGGCCGGACTGGCTGGCGGTTTCAAGGGTTTTAATCACTACATGTTTGTCAACCGCGATCACTGGTATGGCGCACCGGTTGACGAGGACGGCACTATCGGTTCGGGTTTTGAGACCATCAAGCGTTTCAACATCGCCATCCCCAAAATGGAAGTCAATCTGCTTCAGCCCGACAAATCGCTGGTAGCCGCCTTTTATCAACCATACCAATGGATGAGCCGTCTGCCTCAGCCCCAGAAATTCGCCTATATGAATCGGCTGGTGCGGGAGACTTTCAACGGCGTTTGCCGCGATTTCAGCCGCCTCGGCTTCGATTTCGGCGTCGGTGATATCATCATGACCGAAAAGCTGGCCGGATTCAAGACGGTCTTTTTCCCGGTGGCCGAAGTTTTATCGGCTCAGGTGCAGGAGAGCATCATCGCTTTGGCCGAAAAAGGCGTCAATGTCATTCTTTGCGGGTTGATGCCCAAGTATGACGAGGACGGTTCGGAGTGCAGTCTCCTATCAAAGAAACTTCATGTCCGGACAACCCCGGCCGAGGCCATTATCGAAATTGAATGCGGGAAAACAAATTGTTTCACTTCGTACCAGTACGGCACGATCAAATCGACCGACGCCAAAAACAAGAAGCTGGCCATTTCCAAGGGAAAAACGGTCGGCGTCGTATCGTCGCGATTCAAAGGCAAAGTGTTTATGTTTTCCTTCGATATCGCCTCCGGCGGGGATTATCGCAAGCTGAGTTATCTGGAGTCGGTGCTCACGGAGGCCAAACTCACGACCCCGATTTATGTCTCCGATCCCAATATCGAGGTTGTCCTTCAAAAGAGCGAGAAGACCTTCGTTATTTTCGTGCTGGCGCCGCCGGCCGGTGAACTGGAAGACGCCACCGATATCCGGCGAAAGGAGATTCTGCTCAAAGTCGACCTGCGGAAAGAGGGATTCAAGGGAGTCAAAATCAAGCTGGTCGATCAATTCGCCGACGAGGAAGCGACACCTATCAGGACCACCGTCGATGAATTGAAAAACGGAATCGTGTTCGATATAACTTTTCCCGACGGCAAGATATTTACGGTCGAGAAATATTAATTTCTCATAAATTCATCAAAGCAGTCTCGAAGGAGGCTGCTTTTTTTTTGATTTTTTGCCGGATTTTTAACCATATTTCGGCATAAACGGCCGAGGCAGATTTCAAGAGAGGATCTATCATGCGTTATGTCATCATCGGTTTTGTCATCATTGCCTTGCTGGGTATCGTTTCCTGTTCGACGCTCAGCACCGAAAGAATGTATCGTCAGGGCGCTCTGGCCTGCTCCGACACCCTGGCCGCCGACATCGGCCGGCAAGTCCTGATAGACGGCGGCAATGCCGTGGATGCCGCCTGCGCCGCGGCGCTGGCTCTGGCGGTCACTTTTCCGCAGGCCGGCAATATTGCCGGAGGGGGATTTGCTCTGATTTACCGGGCCGATTCCCAGAAGGTGTACTTTATCGATTTTCGGGAGGCGGCACCGGCCGCGGCCACCGCCGCGGCTTTCCTTGACGCGGAAGGACGAGTTGATCGTGATAAGGCCACGGTTGGACCGTTGGCCGCCGGTACCCCGGGAACGGTAGCCGGATTGTATGAGATGCATAAGCGGTTCGGCGTCTCGAACTGGGGCGATCTGGTGCAACCGGCGCGTTTGCTGGCTGATACCGGATTTATTATCGGCCAATCCTTGGCGGCATCATTGACCGAAGAATCTGATAACCTGCGTCGTTTTGAATCGACGGCGGCTATTTTTCTGTCACAAGGTCAGCCACTTGGGCCGGGTCAACGACTGGTTCAATCGGATCTGGCGCTGGCTCTCAATTTGATCGAGCAGGAAGGACGCGACGGTTTCTATCAGGGGGAGACAGCTGAGGCGATAACTCGTTTCTGCGCTGAAAACGGCGGCTTAATCACGACTGAGGATCTGCAAAATTATAATCCGGTCTGGCGGCCGCCGGTTCATTTCCGCTTCCGCCAGCTCGATGTTTACGCGCCGGGCCTGCCTTCGTCGGGCGGGATTGTCATGGGGCAAATATTGGAAATGCTGAAGGGGTTCGAACTGGAGCGGTACACGGCCGACAACCCGGAGTATATCCACCTCTTCACCGAGGCGGCGAGGCGGGCCTATGCCGATCGGAGCGAGTATATGGGCGATCCCGATTTCACCGATAATCTGACCTCTTCTTTGCTTGATGACAAGTACATCGCCTCCCGTGTCGCCTCCATCGACCCCTCACACGCTTCCCCCTCGTCTGAGATTCTGCCGGGGATGCCCAGGGGTCGGCGGGAGTCGGATCAGACGACCCATCTGGTTGTCACCGATGCCGACGGCAACATCGTTTCCTTGACCTATACAATCAATGCCTGGTTCGGATGCAAGGCGGTGGTACCGGGATATGGCTTCTTCCTCAACAATGAAATGGATGATTTCGCCATCTTACCGGACAGTCCCAACGCTTTCGGTTTGACCGGCGGCGCGGCCAACGGGATTGAACCGGGCAAACGGATGTTATCCTCGATGACGCCGACGATTGTTTTCAAGTCACAACAGCCATATATGGCCCTGGGATCGCCGGGAGGATCGAAGATTATCACGGCCGTGGCCGAGACCATTCTCAATCATTATATTTTTGGAATGAGCATGAAGGAAGCGGTCAGCGCTCCGCGATTTCATCATCAGTGGCTTCCGGATAAACTCTTTCTGGAACAGGGCGGTTATGATATCAAAGTCATCCAGAAATTGATCAATATGGGGCATGCGGTGGAGGAACGGCCGCCGTTCGGTGAAATTATGGCCCTGGGTTTTTCCGATGACGGCGTTTTTATCATCCCCGCCGCCGATCCCCGTCGGGGCGGCGGTTGCGCCACCGGCTATTAGATGAAGGGAGCCGAAAATGTCATCTTCAAAAGAGTGGTTTGAAAATGACCGTCTCTGGGCGGAGATGCAGGACATCTTTTTTGATTTCGATCGCTGGGATGCGGCCATCAAGGAGAACGACAGCCTGATTAAAACCCTTGAAATCAACCCGGGGGCGCATATCCTCGATTTGTGCTGTGGCCCGGGCCGGCATACGATAGATCTGGCCCGGCGCGGTTATAAAGTCACCGGTGTTGACCGTACCGAATCGTATTTGATCGCGGCTCGCGACAAGGCCGCCTGGGAAGGATTGGAAGTGGAATTGGTACAGGAAGATATGCGGCGTTTTGTCCGGCCCGAGGCTTTTGATGTCGTTATAAACATGTTCACGTCTTTCGGCTATTTCGAAAATCCGGAGGAGGAGACGCAGGTCGCTGCCAACGTCTATCGTTCGCTGAAGCCGGGCGGGCGCTGGATAATAGATCTCATCGGCAAGGAGGTTCTGGCCAGGATATTTCAGGCCCGCGACTGGGAGGAGAGGGGCGACGTTATCGTCCTGGAAGAGCGCAAGCCCAGCGCCGACTGGTCCCATATGAATTCACGATGGATTTTGATCAAGGGCGGACAAATTGAAGAATTCGACGTCAGCCTGAGGATGTTCTCGGCCACCGAATTGGCGGACCTGTTAAAATCAGTCGGTTTTTCGTCCGTCAGTGTTTACGGCGACCTCGACGGCGCCCCCTATGACCATAAAGCCAGACGGCTCATAACCGTCGCGCATAAATAATCACTATCACAGGCAATACAATACAAAGGCCGGGACTGCCAAATCAATCCCGGCCTGTCTGACTTCGAAGTCAGGAGGGTTATGGTGTATATTTTTTTATGGTGCCGTCGGTGGCGTTCCTGATATGATAGTCCCGTTTTCCGTGGACAGGCTGATGCGGCAGGCCTGCATGCCGAGAAGAATCGCTCCCATTCCCCAGAAAATAACCACAAAATAGATGACCCAGCCCAGTATCGGAATGACGAATAATATCGTCAGGACAATCAGGCCCAGCAGAAGCGACCAGCCTTGCCGCGGTTTGGCACCTTTTCGAAAGGCCTGAATTCCAAGGCGTCCGATAACGATAGCAACGTAGATTTTGGCGATGTAGAAAAAGATCGTATAGGCGAAAAGCAGGATGAGACCAACCGGAATGCTGATAATCAAGGCCAGCAAGACGACCACGGCAACCGGGATACAGCAAAAAGCCACGAATCCGATCCCAAGGCTTACCAGAGGTTTCCGGACGATTTGATCCGAGGCCACCCGGACATGGCGATTGGTCACAGCGATAAGAAACAGCCCGGTTACCAGCGAGGCGAAAAAGAGCAGGATTCGGAGCACCCAGCCAATATCGGAATTGCCGGAGTCTCCCTGATCTTCTTCAATCTTCTTCCACTCGACCTCGCCACCGACTTTAACATCGTCTCCGATTCTGACCTCATTTCGGCTGGTATAGACGATATTGCCGGCGATCTCCGCCGGCGACAGGATCGAAATCTTATCGGCCTTGATGGTCAGATTGCCGTTGATTTGCCCCGAGATGATAAGATTATCGCATTCTACACTAAGATCACGATCGATAGTACCTGAAATCGAGACCTCGCCGCCAAAAACGGTGGCGTCTTTCCCGATTTTGCAGTCTTCCGCGATTTCAATCTTCTGGCCAAAAGCCAGCAGATTGTTTCCGATATCGCCGTAGATGATGATGGTCTGAGCAAACATTCGGGCCGACCGGCCGATCCGGCCCCGGATGGTGGCGGTTTGTGAGGCCGAATTGACATTTCCCTCAACTTCTCCGACGATCTGGTAATCCTTGCAGGCGATAATCAGATCACCGGTGATATCGCCGTCGACAACGCCTTCTGAGGCGGCCAGGAACACATCATCGTCGATGGTGTCGCCCTGGGCGACGGCATAACGGTCGGTGCTGTAAAAAAGAGAAGCGGAAGCTAAAGCGGGCAGGCCAATGAGAAAAAGCCAAATTAAAACCAGCCGGATCGATGTTACCTTGGTCATGCTCATCAGCGCCATCCTTTGATTCCTCGTCTTAGTTAATAATACGATTCCCGGTCGGAGATGTTTCAAGCTGCCCGAATTACCCTTGTGACTCTTATATAAGAATATTATATTAGATATAAGTCGCAAGGAAAAAATCGAGCACCCGGATCGACCGATGAATATTCTAATACCTTTTTTTGCTGCTTTTGGCGCTTTGGGGTTGGGCTATCGATTTTACGGACGATTTATCGGCCGCCAAATCGGCGAAGACGACACCCGCCCGACTCCGGCTCAAGCCAATTTCGACAACAAGGATTTCATTCCGACCAAAACCCATATTCTATTTGCCCATCATTTTTCCACAATCGCCGGCGCCGGTCCTATCATTGGTCCGACCCTGGGCATCCTCTATGGTTTCACCCCGGCCTGGCTCTGGATTATTCTGGGAGCGATATTTTTTGGGGCGGTGCATGATTATACGACGCTTTTCGCGTCCATCCGCGAAGGCGGGCGTTCTATCGGGGATATCGCCGGTAAGTCGCTGGGGCGCACCGGGATGTTCCTTTTTCTGTCGTTTACTCTTCTGATGATTTTCCTGGTGACCTCAGCCTTTTTGTCGATGACCGCCATTTCGCTGACCTCGATGTGGCCGCTGGATAAACTCAATCTTGACGCTGGCCAGACGATCCTTCATACCGTCGACGTCAACGGCGTCGCCATGGGCGTTATCGGCGGCATCGCCTCCACCTCGGTGATCATCATTACTCTCTTTGCGCCGGTGCTTGGATATCTGATTTATCGCCGCAAAATAAAAACCGTATATGGGTACCTGCTGGCCTCGATAGTCTGCGTGGTTTCGGTTATCGTCGGTTTCAACTATCCGGTTAGTCTGCCGCCGACAGTCTGGATGATTATTATTTCCATTTACGTCATGATCGCCGCCGGCGTCCCGGTCTGGGTTATTCTCCAGCCTCGTGATTTTACCAATGTGCAGATTTTATATGGGGGTATGGCCCTTTTGACAGGGTCGATTATCATCGGCGGATTTTCGGGTCTGCATATCAATTTCCCATCTTTTTCATTAAGCATCGGCATGGAACATCTGGGGCTTATCTGGCCCATGCTAATAATCACCATCGCCTGCGGGGCCATATCCGGGTTTCATTCATTGGTGGCTTCGGGGACCTCCTCCAAGCAGGTCAGCGGCGAGGGGGCGGCCCGTCAGGTCGGTTTCGGGGGGATGATCCTTGAGGGCGCTCTGGCCATCTTGGTTTTGGTCACTCTGGCTTCGGCCCTGCCCTATGACGATTACCTCAATATTGTCTGGCAGGGGTCGGCCTCCAACCCGGTACTGGCTTTTTCTCTGGCTGTCGGCGGTTTGATTCATAATAGTCTGGGGATATCGGTTTCGCTGGGGGCTATAATCGGGATTTTGATGATCGAGGGCTTTGTTGTAACCACTCTCGATTCGGCTGTCCGGCTCAACCGCTACCTTTTCGAGGAATTGTGGGCGCTGATGTTCTCAGAAGTACCCTCGATTATGAGAAAATTCTGGTTCAATTCCGGATTATCGGTGGTGATCATGTTCCTTCTGGCCTACTTTAACGCCTTCAAACTCATCTGGCCCCTGTTCGGATCGGCTAATCAATTCATGGCGGCTCTAGCGCTGATTGCCGTGTCAGTCTGGCTTTATCGCCGGGGCCGAAAAAACTGGTACACCCTGATTCCGGCCGTGTTTATGGTCGTAACCACTATGGCTTCGCTGGTCTATCTGCTCATTAATACTTATTTGCCGGCCGGCAACATTATTTTAATCGCCGCAGATATCCTTTTACTGGGTCTCGCGGTCGGGGTCATCGGGCTATCATTCAAGGCCATAATCAGTTTGCGCCATGAAGTTCGCCGGGCCTGAGTCGGCCCCCGGCCCCATCTTTCTTCAATAAGTCTAATCTCTTATTCGCTAAAGAGTTAAAATTTTTCGGCAGGACGCCGATATAAATAGGAGACCGCTGGATGTTCATATATGAGAATTTTGCACCAAGATTTCAGAACACTGATTCCACGCGTGGAATCGGTCCATCTGTTTTCAAGGGTGATCTTCCTTCTGGGAATTGTCGCCTACCTGATCTTCGGCCCCCTGGCCAAGGTCAACTTCCAACCCCTGCTTGTTATTTTCGGCGCCACTATTGCTCTTACCGGTAGTTCCTGGCTGTTTTCTCATTTTCGACGGGGTGAAGTTTCGAATCTGTATTTTCTGTCAATCATTTTCGATACCCTGCTGATAGCGGCGATGACGCGGTACACCGGCGGCGCCGCTTCCGATTTTTACGTTTTTTACTTCCTGACGGTTTCGGTGGGCGCGTATGTTCTCTCACCGCTGGCCACGATTATTTTTGCCGGCCTGATCACCGCTCTGTATCTGGGTGGGAATATCACTACCCTTTCCATGGCGGGACCACTGGGCATGGTTATCCGCATTACGTTGATCTGGTTCTACGCCCTGATGGTCAACTATATCTCCGAGTATTTCCGGCGGTCGGAAACCCGGCTCCTCAAAGTCTTCAATACGCTCAACCGGCGAACCAGCGAATTGGAAAAGATTCATGCCCAGATGGAAATGGTCTATGAGAACAGCCGTATTCTGGCCGGAATTTTAGACTTCGACCAGATTGTCGAAGAGATTTTGAAAATCGGCGAACGAGTTCTTGATTATCCGGCTCTGGGAATCATGCTGATCGGACCTGGAAATAATCTGATTTACCGCGGGCGGCTGATCGGCGGGAGTAAAAATTCGCGCTTAAAGGCGGTCGCCCAGGATAAAATGGAATTGCCTTACCGGGTGGTCCGGGCGGGCGACCCGGTTCGGGTAGTTGACCTTTCATCGCGCACCGATTATGAACCGTTGCTGAAATCAGCCCGTTCGGTAATGATGGTGCCGATGGTCACCCATGGTAAAACGACCGGCCTGTTGGTGGCCGAGTCGCCGCGCCGGGGGGCATTCGAAGATCAGGATGAAAGGTTCCTGTCGGTGCTGGCCCGTTCGGCGGCCATGGCGCTTGAAAATTCGATCCTCCATCGAAAGACCGAGGAACTGACTATTATCGACGATTTGACCGGCGTCAATAATTACCGTTATTTCGCGGAGAAGATCAAAGAGGAAAAGCGCCGGGCGGTGCGTTATGATCAGGCGTTATCGTTGATCATGATCGATATTGACTGGTTCAAGAAATTCAATGACAATTACGGACATGAGGTCGGCAACCGGGTGCTGGTGGGGCTGACCTCGGTCATTAAAAAATGTATCCGCGACGTCGATATCCTGTGCCGTTACGGCGGTGAGGAATTCATCATTATTTTGCCGCAGACTCCGGAGCGGGAAGCCTCCAAGATCGCCCAGCGCATTCGTGACGAGGTTGAGGCGGCCGAATTCGGTGGGGGCGAGGGTATCCCTCTTCTCAAAGTCACGGTTTCGATCGGCGTCAGCAGTTATCCGGAAAACCGGAGAACCGAGGAAGAATTGATAAACGCCGTGGACCAGGCTCTATATCGGGCCAAGGGGTCCGGCAAAAACACGGTTTGTACTGTTTGAAACTCCGGCGGTTTTTTCATATATTAAAGCGACATGGATGTCGTTTCTGAAAATAGCGGGACTTTCTTAATCGTTTCGTTTCCGGAAGTGGTCCCCGGAGACGCCACGCTCTATTTCATCCAGGATAACCATATCGGCGGCATTATCCTTTTCGCCGATCACTGCCGCGATCAGGATGGCCTAAAAAACTGGTTGGCCGATTTCAAGAAAACCCTGGGCCGGCCTCTGATGGTAGCCGTCGATCAGGAAGGCGGCCGCGTTCGCCGTTTCGGCATAAATTTCCCGATGCTGGAAGCTCCCCGTTATTACGGCCGCCATAGCCTCCTGTCGCAATACCAGAGCGATTTATCCCGAGTCTGCGAGCGTTTGTATGAAATCGGGGTCAATCTCAATTTCATTCCCACGGTCGATCTTTTTGATACGGAAGAAGGGCATGTCCTTGATACCCGGACTTTTTCCAATGATCCACAAATTGTCTCGCAGTTCGCTCGCGCAACGATTGAAATTCACCACCGGCAGGGACTTTTAACCTGTGCTAAACACTTCCCCGGCCTGGGGCGCAGTCAGGGCGACCCCCATCTGGTGCCGGCGGCCTCGAATCTCGGTGACGATGATTTTCGCAAAGTCGAACTGCCCCCGTTCAAAGACAGTATTGAGGCCGGTGTCGATGCCGTCATGGTGACGCACCTCGATGTGCCCGAAGTCGATAATCAACCGGTTATCGTTTCGCAGAAAGTCATTAACGGCTGGCTCAAGACAGATCTTGATTTTTCCGGAACGGTCGTCACCGATGATTTACTGATGGAGGGAGCAGCCGCCTTCGATCCGGTCGAGCGGCTGGCGATCAGGAGTTTTGCCGCCGGGTCTGATATTTTGCTTTTCGGTCAAAACCTGAAACGCACGCGCGAGGCCTATGAGGCGTTTTCGGAGGCCTGGTACGGCGGGTTTTTCGATAAACAGCGGGGGGGCGACGCCACAAAAAGAGTGGACGCTCTGATGCATAAAATCGTATCGTGAGAAAAGGCCACAGGAAGGATAGAGTATGCCGTTCAAACTCAGCCGTTGTATCAGCCTGCGCCATCCGGCCCGCGACCGGGTGGTCGAATTCTACAGGAATGTTCTGGGGTTCGATCTGGCCGGGCAGGTCGGAGAGGCTTTTGAACTCAAGACGGAACCGATCCGGCTCTTTGTCGATCGGGATGAGCCGCGCGAGCTGGTTTTGGAATTGCTGGTGCCCGACCTTGAGGCGGCCCGTGAGGAATTGATTGCGGCCGGATGCCGGGTGATAAAATGGGAAGGCAAAGGCCGCGATTGTTATATCCGCGACCCGTTCGGCACGACGTATAATCTCTGGGAAGAACCGGATGCCTTCAGTGAATAGTAACACCGGACGATTACAAGCTCGATGCTACCGGGATATGCGCAGTTATGCTGACTAAATTATTATCGCGAAAGAAACTCCGCATCCTCGGAATCAATTCCGGAACTTCGACCGACGGTGTCGATCTGGCCCTGATTACTTTCAGTTCGGCCGCCAAGAAAACGGCGGTCTCATTTATCAAGGGTGGCATGGTCGCCTATCCTCGCCGGATAAAGAAGGTTCTGGAGCGGCTCATAGAAGATACGGCTGTCAGCCTCAAGGAACTGGGGCGTATTGATATCGCCTACGGCGCTTATCTGGGAAAGGCCGCCACCCGATTCCTGCGCGATGAAAATCTGGCGGCCGACCTGTTGGCTTCTCACGGCCAAACGATTGCCCATTACCCCGCCAAAGCAAATACGCTGGGGCAGCGACTGGGGACGACGATCCAGATTGGCGACGGCAACGCAATCGCCGTCGCGTGCGATTTGCCGGTGGTATCTGATTTTCGTCGGGCCGATATCGCTTTGGGCGGCGAAGGCGCACCCTTGACGCCGTTTATCAATCAAATGCTCTTCGGCGATTCCCGAAAAAGCCGGATAATCGTTAATATCGGCGGGATCGCCAATTTCAGCTGCCATCCGGCCGGAGGCGGAATAGATGATGTGAGAGGGGGCGATTGCGGGCCCGGTAATGTCCTTTCGGATATGGCCTGCCGCCTGCTGTTTCATAAGCCATATGACCGCGACGGCAAAATCGCCGCCGGGGGAGAAGCGCTCGAAGATGTCGTTGATCTTATCACCGAGGCCGACAAGAAACGAGGCATTTCGGCCGGGCGGGAGCAGTTTGACCAATACCTGATGGCCCGACTTGTCCATAAGACGCGTCGTCTGAAAGCCGGTGAGCGCGATCTTGTGGCCTCGATCGCCGAAGCCACGGTACGATCGATTTACCGCACTCTGGCTCGATACCTGAAAGATCCCGGGCTGGAGGGCATCTATATTACGGGCGGTGGGCGGTATAATAAGTATATGATCGAACGATTGCGGCAGATATGCGCCCCGATTGAAGTCCGCCCGATAGAGGAACTGGGATATGACGGAGATTTCCTGGAAGCGGTCAGTTTCGCTGTACTGGGCGGATGCTATATGATGGGTCGGTCATCAACTATCCCAAATGTGACCGGAGCCGTTGGCGGCGGCGTGGCCGGCAAATTGAGCCTGCCGAGACAGATGTGACCATGGTTTTTTTAGTCCAGATTGAGTAAAAATTGGCCGGTTAAGTGCCGATATATAAAGAAATTATGACAGTCTCTATTTTGAAGTCACAAATTGCCCGGCTATCGGCGTTCGTCTTCCTGATCTTGATTATCTGGGGATGCGGACGAGTGCCGACATTGACCGAGGTCGAACCGCCTTCCAGTCGTCTGCCATTTGTCAAAGTGCTGTTGGGCAACGGCGAACGCCAATATGTTATCGCGCCCTCGGGCGGACAGATGGCAATTGACTGTTATAAGAATGAAAAACGCTTTTCCTATTATTCCGGACGGCCGGTTATTATTGGCGGTGAGCAGCAGAAGCTCGGTCTTTATGATCGCGACGGTCATAACCTCGATTACAATATCGATCGTATCATTATTTCGCCGCGGGGCAACAAAGAACATCTAAGCTACGACGGTAAGGACTATCGAGGGCTTTTCGAATTAGAATCGTCGTCGGGCCAGATCAAGTTGGTCAATATTGTTTACATCGAGGATTACCTCAAAGGCGTCGTGCCGCTCGAGATCGGGCCCACGCCAGAAGAACAGATCGAGGCGGTCAAGGCGCAGGCGGTGGCGGCCAGAACTTATTCCATGGCGCATCTGGGACAATACGGCGAAGAAGTCGGCTATGATCTCAAGGCCGATATTGCCGATCAAGTTTATGGCGGTATGACCGTCGAGAACGAGGATTTCAATAAGGCTATCGAAGCGACGCGGGGCGAGGTGGCTGTTTATAATGGGCAGATGATTGAGGCTTATTATCATTCGACCTGCGGCGGATACACCGACGATATCGAAGACGTCTGGAACAAGGATCCGAAACCTTACCTGAGGGCGGTCCAGGACGATGACGCCTGCGCCATTTCCAAATATTTCAAATGGCAGGAACGGTTCGGCGCCGATCAACTTATTTTACGTCTGGAAAGGTATCTCTCGCAATCGCGCGGAGCCGATATCAGGGTCGGCAAATTGCTCGATATCCGAATTCCCAGCCGGACGCCGGGCGGGCGGGTGGCCTCGATTGTGTTCGAAACCACTGGCGGTCATTTTGTTTTCAACAAAGAGGAAGTCCGCTGGGTGGTCCGCCGCAGTGACGACCTCGACGCGCTTTTGCGCTCGGCCAATTTTACTCTCGATATCACCCGCGACAGCCAGGGCGATATTATGCAGGTGGTGTTCAATGGGCGCGGTTATGGTCACGGAGTCGGTATGTGCCAGATGGGAGCCAAGGGGCTGGCTGCTCGCGGCGTTACCTATAATGCCATTCTGTCATTATATTATCAGGGCACGGAGCTTAAAAAGCTGTATTAAATCTCCGTCCTCGACGTGCAAGTCGCCGGCATTGAACCCTCACCATTCTAAAGCACCATATAGACGGTCAAGTCGCCGCGCCTCAGAATATTTAGATTCCGAAATAAAACCTATCGTTTCTTCGATTTGCCGGATTTAAAACGTCGTCGCGAGGCCTTAATAATTTTGATGGCGGCTTCGCGGTCTTCCCAGCCGTCGATACCGGTCTTTTTTTCTTCGAGGTCCTTGTAAATCCTGAAGAAATGCTCGATCTCTTTCAGCAGATGCGCAGGCACCTGATCCAGGCTATGAATGTAGTTCCACATCGGGTCGCCGGTAGGCACGCACAGAATTTTTTCATCCGGTCCCTTTTCGTCGCGCATCCGGAACAGGCCTACCGGATGCGCCTCGATGAGACATCCCGGGAAAGTCGGCTCCCAGACCAGCACCAGCGCATCGAGCGGGTCGCCGTCGCCGCCGAGGGTGTCGACGATATACCCATAATCGCTGGGATAATGAACTGCCGAAAACAGCATCCGGTCGAAGCGGATCAGGTTGCGTTTATGATCGTACTCATACTTGTTGCGGCAACCCTTGGTGACCTCGACAACGACATCAATGGTAAATTCTTTTTGAGCCATATTGAATATCGGCGTCAATGTTTGTGTTCGGGATCGTTTTCGCCCATATAGAGCTCTTGGAATTCCTTGACCAGTTCCGTTAATTTGGCGGTGTTGCCCGGGTCGGTGGTCTGCTTGCATTTCATGGCATAGACCAGCATGTTGTGCAGAAGTTCTATTTTTTTGAGATAATCGGCATGGGCCGCGGCGTCGGCCGGATCGGCCGGTTTGATCCTCTGGGCCATAAAATAGGCGGTGACGATATCCATGAATTTCTGGGCGTGCTCTTCCTTGTTGTCGATCCAGCGCACCAGTTGGTTGTAGTCGATGGTTTCGGCGGCCGACAGATTGGTGATCGATATCATTGATTTTTCGATGGTGGCGATGTCTTCGTTGAGCATATCGAAGCGCATCTGGTCATTGTAAATCCCGCATGGTATCTGGCAATGGGCCGAGGCCAGCGCCGGCATAAGCAAAACCAGCGCCATAAGAAGGTACCACTTCCTCGTGAGCATAAATATCTCCTGCGTCAAAATGGTTGACCCGTTGATTTATCCGACGTTGCCGAAATCGTTTAAGGATATACGCAGGGGAGGGGGCCAAAAAATGGTTAAAACCGCAGGCGGAATCGCCGCTCGCGTAGCGCGCAAATACTGACGCCAGTCCGGTCCTATGATCATGGCCGTGTATCTGAAGGTCAGGAGTTTTTGAACTCCCGACCAAAGAAGCGTTCTTCCGGTCCAATTGTCTTGCCGGTTACGGTACCAGGAAATCGGGCGAGCGGGGCAATTCCACCGCCGCCTTGATACTCGGCATACCGGCCTCGCAGGCGATGACCGACTGCACCACCCGCTCAAAACCGATCCCGCATCCGGACGACTGGCCTTCCGACTGGCCGAGGATTTCGAAGTACCATTCAAACTGGGCCGGGTCGACGCCGCGCTCGACCAGATGGTCGTACATGTAAGATTCCACGAATTGCCTTTTGCAGGTTTCGGAGTCGCCCTCACGGACCGCCCCGCCGACCGATTCTCCGGCGTTGGGGAGCAGGAGGTCACAACAAAGCGTCACACCGTTATTGCGTTTCATGGAAAAGAACTTTATAACGCCGCCCTCTCTCGGTCTTGGGTCAGAGGGATAATGGGTCACGAAAGTCGGCAGACCGTGTAAAATCTGGCAGATGGCTTTTTCCTCACGACTGCCGAGGTCATCGCCCGGTTCGATGGCGAAGCCGTTCCTTTGCAGGATAGCCACCACTTCATTGTAGGTGACCCGGTTGAACGGCCGGTCGACATAGCTCTGAAGTATCGGCCCCGGATACAATTCCGTCACGTTGGCGTACATCGCCTTGATAAGCGATTCGATATTGTCCATCAGGCCGTCGAGTTCGAAATCGCGTCCTTCGAATTCGATCAGGGTGAATTCGCACAGATGCCGGTCGGTCACCTTGCGTTCCTGCCGGAACGACGGCCCGATGGTGTAAACCCGGTTGTGGGCCACGGTGAAAGCCTCGAGATAAAGCTGGCCGGTTTGGCGCAGAAACATGTCGATGGCGGCGCCGGTTTCGTTGTACATGGCCACCGGCATGGCGTTGGGAAACCATTCGCAGGAACCGGTAGCGCCGGTGATATGAGGCACCTGAACTTCCATAAACCGATGTTGGGCAAACCATTGCCGCGCCGCCTCCATCATTTTGGCCCGCAGCAGACTAGTCCTGACAAACTCACCCCGGCATACAGCTAAGTGTCGCAACATTCTTTAGACCTCCATTTTGGGGCATAAAAAAAGGCCACCCGATTGATATCGGGTGGCCGTTACCATTAAATCGACGGGGAAACAGGATCCCCTTCCGGAAAGCTCAAGTAAGATCAACCTGTCTCCTTCCGGGGTGTGTGCCCGTTACGGGACGCACGACAACTCCCGCATCGATACCAAATATTAACATGTTCTTGAAAGTACTAACAAATAGTGTTGAGTGTTTTATGTCAAGTTTAATTTTTGAGAGTAGCGTTTTTTTCTTCAAAATCAAAGTTTTGATCATCTTCGCGGCAGCAGAAACGCGGCTTCTGCCGCTACCGGCCTCTATCTCGGAAATAAAATGGGAAAATGACAGGAGAAAATCATTGAAAACCCAAAGGTTCTTCCCGATTAGCTAAAATTCCATCTTCAGGCCCAAAATCGGGATAAGACCATACTGATTTATGGATTCCTGCTCTCGATCCTTTTCATTCCAGATATATTGGAATATGTTTTTGCGGTTGTAGACGTTATAGAGTTCAAGATACAGACGCAGTCTCGACCACCGGAAATGAAACTGGCGATCGACTCGCAGAGACATATTATGATATGCAGGATATCTGGCATCGTTGATTCGATTGAGGTCTAAAATGTCGAAATTGTGGGCTTGAGAGGCCTGAAGGTCAAGCGGTGTATATGGCGCACCACCGGCGTAGACCCACCGCAGGCTGATAGACCATTTATCTCCAAATCGGTAGCCGCCCTCAAGTCCCATTACAAGACGGTTATCGACCGCCCGATCCCTCCAAACATTGTCCAAACCGAGATATCGAGAGATAGAATATGACGCACATATGAGGCCGTAATAATTATAGGGTGCATTCGTCTTCAATGTAATTTCAACGCCATAGGCCTTGGCTCTGCCGGCGTCAACCAGATTTTCATAAAATCCCAGATACCCCAAATGAATCAAATTATCGACGAGAAAGATGCGAGGTTGACGGGAATCGAGCGGAAAGAAGTTATAGCTCTTAAGATAACCCTCGATGGTCGATGTGAACATCCCGTTCATAAGCCAGTTTAACCCCAGTACATAGTGATATGCCGCCGGGTCCTTCAACCGTTTGACAGCGTCTTCCTGCCCAATCATGCCTAAAGGCATGGATTGATAATAAATGCCGGCGACGCCATTGATGAATAGGTTTTCGGCAAGGTCAAAGGATACGGCCAGGCGCGGCGACATATGAGAACGGTCGCTGTATTCATAATAATCATATCTAAGGCCCATTGTGGCGCTTAAACGGCTGACCGGTCGGACGGTGCAACTGGTGAACAAGCCAAGAGAACCGGACCGGACCAGGAAATCACAGGAGCCGCCGGGGAAAATTCCTCCGAGCGGATCAAGCAATGCTACTGTGTAGATATCATAGTCGTCATGGGAGAGCTTACCGTCGACTCCAAGTTCAAGCTGTCCGGAACGACCCAGATGAAACATAGTGACGTGGCGTAACCGAATCGAACGAGTATGTGAATCGAAGAATCGGCGTTGAGCATCATTCCTGACATAATTGAAATTTTGGGCGTGCCTGTATTCCAAAACGGCGATAGATGTATTGGAATAATCATTCGCGCCATGCAAAAATTGCCAGTTTATTCCGGCCACGAACTGACTCGATCGAATTTTGCCGTATTCGGGCCAGCCTTTCTCGATCGATTTGTCCTTATTAAAATCGATATTGTCATGCCCCACGATGACAAGTAATGATATCCGGCTTCCGGCTGAGAAATTATGAACCAGTTTGCCCTGGTAATCACTGAAGCTGGGGGTGAAATCGAATTCCATCTTTTTTGACAGATATTCGAGGTGGCTGCGCCTGAACGAAAAAAGCCAGGAGGTTCGGCCGGTTTTAGCCGGTCCTTCGACAGCTGCGGTCAACCCGCCCACATTTATGTCCAGACTGGCCTTGCTCTCCTCATTATCGCCCTCCCTGAAATTTATTTCGGTAATTGAAGAAAGCTTGTTGCCGAAGGCGGCCGGAAAGCCCCCCGCGGAAAAAGAGAGGTTGCGAATGAAATCGGGATTGAGAAGACCATAGCCGCCGCCGCTGGAGGCATTCTCGGGAAAGTGACTGATGCTCGGCATTTCGATATTGTCCACATAGAACCCGTTCTCGACCGACGAACCGCCCCGGACGATCAGGCTGTTGACACGATCGTCAACTCTGGCCACGCCCGGATGGATACTGATGATGCGACTGATATCACCTCCGGATCCGGGCGAATGCTCAATCTCCTGAGACGAAAATTCCATAAGGCTGTTTCGATGGCGATCTTTTTCGGAGAATTGATTGCCCTGGACCAACGTTCCCCTCATCTCGAGCGGACAGTACTTCAAAGAGGCCCTGACACTGGTCGTCTGACCCGCGTGGACCGTGATATCGGAGATATAAAACGGACAATATGCCAGACTGGTTATGGCCAGAGTATAATACCCCGGGGGAATGTTTTCGATGACAAACAGGCCGCTGCTATCCGTAGCGGCGCCCGGGGAGGAGCCGACAATCCTGACGCTGGCCGACCGCACCGGTCCGTTGGTGACGGCATCGCTGACATATCCTTCGATGAGACCGGTCGATACCTTTTTCCCGGATGATTCCTGTGAGACGGCGTCAGGTCCGGAAACGACCAATGGCAGAAGTATCCAGAGCGATATTAATAACAGCCGCAAAACCATTATCCCCCGGAAGCGCAGGCAGGATATATACAAATTATTTAGATTGTCTTCACGAGAAAATAAATAGTAAAGAGGTCATTGTCAAGGACGGGCGGCCGCGATCTCTGATCGCGGCCCGCCAAGGGCGGACAAACTGACTGATTATAACCTGCAGTTGCCCAGCTTATCCGCGCGACAGCAGGAAATCGGTTATTGCCCCTCCCCCTTACCCCTCTCCCAGAGGGAGAGGGGTAAGGGGTGAGGGAATTAATCTTCTGAGTACTCCGGCCAGGTTCCGTTTTACCTCTCCCGTAGTTATTCGAATAATCGAATAACCCCGATCCTCAAGCGCTTTCTGTCGCACGCCATCATATTCTGACTGATCTTTCTTTAGATGAATTCCGCCATCAATTTCAATGACCAGCTTTAGTTCATGGCAGTAGAAATCCGCGACATAACGGCCAATGGCTTGCTGTCGCCTGAATTTATAGCCATGAAGATGCCGATCTCGCAGGCAAGCCCAAAGCATAGTCTCCGTCTCGGTCGGATGTTTGCGGAATTCGCGACAAAGGTTCAATAAATATTCAGGTAGTTTTCGATGCCCGGTGTTCATTGTTTCCCCCTCACCCCCGGCCCCTCTCCCAGAGGGAGAGGGGGGAAGATAGAAACTTTGGTCATCCACGCGATAGCAGAAAAGTGACCCCTGTCACTTGGGTCCGACCATGTTTTCGGGGCGGACCTTCTG
>CAZGAV010000037.1:0-6066 GCA_964523575.1 uncultured Ignavibacteriales bacterium | reverse complement strand
GGGCCGCTACCCAGCCAGCGGATATCATTGGCCAGTTTCATCAGGGAGCAGGCGAGGGTTTTGAGGGCGCCATGACCGTAAACGATAGCGTCATGAGCCGCCAGCGCTTCGAATTTATTCGGCGCCGTTACGAAGTCGATACCGGTCAGCTTGGCGATTTTTTCGGCCACCTTGACGGCGAAATCGCGATGGGTGTTGAGGCCAGTGCCGACGGCGGTGCCGCCCTGAGCCAGTTCCTTGAGATATCTTAAGGATTCCTCGACTCGGGCGATGGCATATTCGACCTGCTGTCGGTAACCGGAGAATTCCTGCCCGAGCGTCAGCGGCACGGCGTCCATGAGGTGCGTCCGGCCGACCTTGATGATATCCTTGAAGGCGACTTCTTTATCCTTGAGGGCGGCATGGAGTTTTTTCATAGCCGGCAGAAGGCGATGGGTGATCTCTTCGGTGGCGGCAATATGCATGGCGGTGGGAAAGACGTCGTTGGAGGACTGACTTTTGTTGACGTCGTCGTTGGGATGAATCGGTTTTTTGGAACCTATGACGCCGCCGGCCATCTCGATAGCCCGGTTGGATATAACCTCATTGGCGTTCATGTTGCTCTGGGTGCCGCTTCCGGTTTGCCAGACGACCAGGGGGAAATGGCCGTCAAGTTTGCCCTCGATGACCTCGTCGGCGGCTTTGCAGATCAGGTCGGCTTTGTCTTGAGCCAGAACACCCAGTTCGGCGTTGGCCTGAGCAGCTCCTTTTTTGAGGATGCCGAAGGCGCGGATGATTTCGCGCGGCATGCGGTCGTATCCGATTTTGAAATTCTCGAAAGAACGCTGGGTCTGGGCGCCCCAGTAACGGTCGGCGGGGACCTTGATTTCGCCCATAGTATCGACTTCGGTCCGGTATTTCACGTCAGCCATGACTAACTCCTTTCACGGCCGGTGACGGCCGTCGGGACCCCAAGTCTAATTCGGGGTCCTCCTTGCAATTTATTGTCCGGCGCCGCTGTCGTCATGAAACGACCGGCGGCGTCACGATTACCTGCCAGTTCTTTCTCCGGTTGTTGAAACATCTATAATACAAAGTCTCGACCCCGGCGTCAATATGTTAGCGGGCAAATAACGCCCAATAGACGGGCCGGGCAAGGCCTGACGCGGCGTTGATTTTTTAGGAATTTTGGAATATGCTCTTGACAAAAGTATTCCGGTTGGATGTACTTATAATACAAAAGGGCATTACTTCAGAGGTTTATCATGCGAATAAATTTGTGGAAGGCTGCGGCCTTAGTCTGTGTTTTGTTATTGGGGCTGGGCATCTATCTGGCCGGGTGTTGCGACGACGACAACCCGGTCAAGCCGGTGCCGGCAAAGGATTACACCGTGTACTTCTATGACGCCGTTCACGACGAGGGGAACTGGCATTTCACCTATCATCCCACTTCCAACACCATCGATTCCGTTTGGCTGCCTTATTCAAGTCCCCCGTTGATTTCGGCGGACGGGAAGAAGATGTATAGCTGGAATCAAGTGGACGATATGATTGATGTTCGGGAACTGGATTCGTTTACGCTGATAGATCAATTGCCGTATCGCGCCCCGCTGTCGGTTTCTCCGGATAACCAGTTGATGGCCGTGCGAGACCGGGAAGATGATCTGCATATCTTGAGAACATCCGATTACTCAGTGGTTTTCAGTGATTCGACATTGGGCGGCGGCGTCTTCTCAAGCAACAGCCGGACATTTTACGGTCTTCCGACCGATGGCGGGATTCTCAGGATTGACCTCTCTGATTCCTTGTTCACAACAACGCACTTCTCACTTCCCTTTGGCGCTGTCACGCATATCAGACCGTCCAAAGACGAGACCAGAATATTTCTTTATTTGCACCGTTACGGGTTCAACCACTATTTTGCGGTGTACGATATTGCTTCCGATTCCCTTGTATTTACCGAATACTTGTGGCCCGGCTTCGGTGAGCTCGAAATAACTCCGGGCGGCAGATATGTCTTCTATACCAATCCTGGAGACGCTTTTATATCCGGGGGAACGCCATGGATTACTGTTTACGATGTTAGAAAGAACGAAATCCATAAAATAATCAGTACCGCCGGATTGCTGGATGAGCCTTATCAGTACGGATTACCGCTCGATGATATCTGTATTACACCGGACGGGCGGTGGCTGATTGCCCTCCCGTTCAGAACCCTTACTGTCATATTCACCGTCGACCTGCATACAATGACAATCACCAAATACCTCAGGTTAGGGTATAGGTCAATGACAGGCCTGGCCTGCCAGAACGCACCATAAACACGGATGGAAAGGAGGGAGTGAAGAATGGGATGACAGGTTTTCAAGGAAGTTTTTGTTTTGTTCCGAGTGAAATGACGCTTTATATCCGGCTAATCGAGGAGTCGCAGGTGGCTGAGGGTGTAGAAACCCTGAGCGGTTTCCTTTGGGTAAACAATGATGGCGTCGTAGCCCTTTTCAACCACCAGCGGCGGCACCGATACGACCACAGTGGAGACCTCGCGAGGGCGGCCCGGGGCGGTGGGAATCATGCCGGAACCAACCTTTTGCCCGGCCAGCATGAAATCGAAGCTTTGGCCGTTGTAATGGTCGCGGCCGATTTCGAATCGCGGGGCATGGCTGACGCTATCAAGATCGACTTCAAGACCCTGCGTATAATAGACGATGTTGCGGGTGAAGAAGCCGATGATGCCCTTGGGGCGCGGCTGGTCGATATCGTCGATTTTGACCTTCAACAGATGCGGCGAATTGTAATCGTCAATCAGATAATCGTAGCGGCCAAGATTGAATTTGACGATCTCCCAGAGCCTCGGGAGGCTGAAAATCGGGCCGTGAATGAGCATCGAAAGTTTGTCATAGTATTGTTTCAGATAGGTATCTCTGATCTCATTCTTCCCGGTAGCCAGGGTTTGTTCATAGCCGACCGGGACGAAACGGCCGAAATGCCCGACCCGGTACCGGACGTTTTTATTCATGGGCAGACGGGCCAGCAGGGGATCGGTGATAGCGTAAACATCGAGAATAGTCGTCTGCGGGCCGGCATAGAAACCGACCATCCCGACCGCGACATGAGCCAGATAGGTTGGGGCATGGGCTCGGGCGTCAAGGCCGAGGTCGATCCAGTCATGCGACGGCCATTGCGCGGCGGCGCGGTCATAATTGATCAAGCCATGAGTCGGGTTGTACCAATCGCGTTCGCGGACGATTCCGTGCCAGATACGGCTTGGTTCGCCCTTGTCGGACCGGGCGGCATAGACCGGGGAACCGGGGGGCGTCAAGCCCACGACCAATATCATCAGTGTCCATAAAAACAGCAGGATGGAGGACGGGCGTCGATACTGCGAAAGAAGGATGACGGCCACCAGCAAGGGGGCCGCTAGATATCGGCCGGACATGAAACAGCCGCCGATATTGACGATGTAGATCAGATAGAGAACGATCCCGATAGCCGGGGCGATCACGTTTCGTTTGCGGCTGAAAGAAGCGATGATGATCGAAGTCAAAATAATGACCAGAGTGATAGGATCGACGCGCAGGGAATAGATCAGGTACCATATGCCCTGACGCCAGACATCCATGCGGGCGATGCCGGTGCTGAGTTTGGCGTAGGCGGTGTTGGGAAAAGGGAAACCATAGTAGAGAAGCGAAAACGATTCCCAGACAATGAGCGGCAAGAATCCCAGAATTAGCGAATAGACGGCCTTTTTGCTTTTTATCGGCCAGAAGGCAGAGGCCAGCATAGGCGCATATAGCAGGATAGTATCGAGCCGATTGACGGCCGCCAGTGAAGCGATCAGCGACAGCCAAAAAAGCCTTTGCGGCGTAATTTCATCCTTGAAATAGAAGTAGAAAAACAAAGCCAGGAGGAAGAAGGTCAGCGGATTTTCCAGACCCGAAGTCGAGAAATCGACGAAGGCCTCGGACAGAGACAAAATTAGAACGCCCAGTACCGCCGCCGCGATACTTTTTGAAATTTTTGCAGCGAACCACGCCACCGCCCCGATCGAGAGCGCCAGCGAAATGATCATGACCGTGAAATAGACTTCTCCGGTGACAGCATAGAAGGGAATAATCAGGAAAATCCAGAGGGGGTGGGTGTAGGCCTGAACCCGTTCGGAGATATTCCAGGTCAGGCCGTAGCCATGGACGAAATTATCGACCGTGCGCAGGGAGATATAGGCGTCATCGCATAGCCAGGCGTTGCGCAGGACAATCGCGGCGAAGAATATCATCACACCGATCAGGACAAACAGTCGCCAGTTATATGATTTTACATTTTTCACTGTTTCGATCCGGTTTCGTTTGTCCTGTTGACGGACAGGGGTGCAATATATCCGACGGCGTAATGGCCGTCGCCGCTCAGGGGTATAATGATCACTCTGTCATACCCGGCATCAAAGGCGGTATCCGGAACGGCGACTTTATACATGACCGACCCCGATATAGAGGGTGCAGTCGTCATCACTTTCGATGTACCGAATTTTTTATGATTTCGTTCGAAAAGGATATCATAAGCATCATTGCCGTCCAGACTGATAGCGATAGTGTCGGCATGCCAGACGGAATCAAGATCGATGCGCACCCCTTTGGCCGGAAAAACATGCATGGCGCCGCTGGTCCAGGCCGTGCCATTGGACACGGGTGAGGTCAAGTCTTTATAATCGAGCGAATACAATAGCTCACCGGCATTAATTAACCAATAGTCATACATTCCAAGATTCAGCTCGAGGTCGTTGGTTATGCGCCGGCGGTCCCAGAGCGGCCCGGAAATGACATAATTCAATGTATAGTAAAATTTGGCCAGATCGGGATCGACTATCCGGTTTTGGCCGCTTGCCACCGTCGCCAGATATCCCTCGGGTATGGCGCGTTTGAAATGGCCGATCCGCCAGCCGGTTTTGAACACGGCCGGCAGGCGAGCCAGGAAAGCGTCGGAGAGAGCATGGATGTCGATGATGTGGACCTTCGGTCCGCTGTAGTAGCCGACAAGGCCGATGCCGCCTTCGACGACCGGCCCGGCCTTATCGCGACGATATTGTTTTCCCTTTTCTACCCACGGATGAACCGGCTGTGAATGCCAGCCGTCGGCCGTCCATAAACCCATGCTCTGGAAGCAAACCAGACGATTATCGTCGATGCCATACCCCAACCCGCGATTGTCGTGAAGACCGAAACCGGAGCCGCTATAAACCGGCGAACGGGACGAAATTAAACCGACGGCGAGGATGACGACCAGAGCGATGACGGTTCGGAGGCGCGAAGCGATCAGCCGATCATAGCGCGACAGCAAAATAACTGACGTGAACAAGGGGGCGGTAAGAAAACGGCCGCCCATAAAACCGCCGCCGCTGTAAATTACATAGGCGATATAAAGCAGTATCCCAGAGGCGACCGGCCATCCGGCCCGACCCCGGCGCCAAATGGTCAAACCGACAGCAACGACTATTGTCAGGATCAGCAGACGGTCGCCGCGCAGGGCGCCTTCGAGATAGTGGGTCCCCTGAACGATCAGAGCCATCGAATCGATGCCGGTATTGAGTTTGGCGTAGCCGGTGTTAGGAATCAGGGAGCCGTAGTACCAGAAAGAGAACAATTCCCAGCCGATCAGGGGCAGAAAACCGATAATTGTCTGTTTCAAAGCGCGGCCGGGCGGTTGGCGACGTATTTCGAACCACAAAGCCGGGGCTACGATCAGGATCAAATCGAGCCGGGTCAGCATGAGAAGCGAAGCGGTCAGGGCCAATATTCCGACACGGCGTTGCGATGATCGTTCGGAAAAATAGGTGATGAAAAACAGAGCCAACAGCAGGTGAGTCAGGGGATTCTCGAGGCCGGAGGTGGAATAGTCGATGAAGAATTTGGAGAGGATGAAAATCAGCATTCCCAGCAGGGCGGTTTTGGTCGAATGGGCGATTTTGAAAGCGTAAAGCGAAACCGCGCCCAGCGAAACAGTGATCGAAACCACGATAGTGGTGATGAAAGCCTCATGGGTGAAGAAATAAATCAGTGACAGCAGAAACATCCACAGGGGATGGGTGTAGGCCTG
>CAZGAV010000036.1:0-31857 GCA_964523575.1 uncultured Ignavibacteriales bacterium | reverse complement strand
ACTTCGTGCGAAGTCCGAAAACCGTCGAAAGCATGGACCATCGGGATCCGGCTTTCCAGCGAGGCGACCGTGGAGATCAGGGCCATATCCATGGCTTCCTGAACCGATCCCGAAAGCATGATCCCATAACCGGTCGTGCGGACGGCCATAATATCGGAATGATCGCCGAAAATCGAAAGGGCGTGCGTAGCCACCGACCGTGCCGAAACATGGAAAACGGTCGGGGTCAGTTCGCCGGCGATTTTGAACATGGTCGGAATCATCAGCAACAATCCCTGGGAGGCGGTGAAGGTCGTGGCCAGCGATCCGCTGGTGACGGCGCCATGAACAGCCGCCGCCGCTCCGCCCTCCGACTGCATTTCGGCTACCTGAGGAATACTGCCCCAGATATTGGTTTCGCCCCGAGCCGATTTTTCATCGGACTCTTCGCCCATCCCCGAAGAGGGGGTGATGGGGTAGATGGCGATGACCTCATTGATGGCATGGGCCGTATGCGTCACGGCGCTGTTGCCGTCGATGGTGATCGACTTGCCTTTGGCGCCGGCGCCTTTCGTCACCGCCTCTTTATTATCAGTTGCCGCTGAGCTTTTCATTTTACTCTCTCCTTAGCATTTATATCGCATCCGGCTTTTCCGTGTCGGCCGAAAGCTGATTATCAGACTTTCTTACAAATAAAACCCTATTCTGCCTTTTATTTCTTGATCTTTCATGGGCGCATGCCCTCGATACCATGCCGCGGGGCGGCCGAGAGCTCATATTTTGGCCGGCGTTATTTTTTTCTGAGCCTGGTATTTTCCCTTTTTATCCGCGTATGAAACCTCACAGGGCTCATCCGATTCAAAAAATATCAATTGGGCGATTCCCTCGTTGGCGTATATCTTCACCGGCAGGGGCGAGGTGTTGGATAACTCGATCGTCGCATATCCTTCCCATTCGGGCTCAAAAGGAGTAACATTGACAATAATGCCGCATCGGGCGTAAGTCGATTTGCCGACGCATAACGTCAGGATATTGCGGGGGATTTTGAAATATTCCACGGTACGGGCCAGGGCGAGAGAATGAGGGGGGATGAGGACGGAATCGGATTTTATTTTCGTGAAGGTTTTGTCATGAGGTTTTTTGGGGTCTATTTCGTTGCAATTGAGGCCGGTGAAAATATGGAACTGGTCGGCAACCCGAAAATCATAACCGTATGACGATAGGCCGTAGGAGATGCCTTTACGGACCTGACGGGGCGAGAAGGGGCGAATCATGTCATGCTCCCGCACCATCTTCTTTATCCAGGTGTCCGATTTGATCGACATCTCAATACTCCGTATCAGCTTCCGTCCCGGAACCGCCTTCGCTTCCGAATCCGTATATTAAGGCATCACCCGGCAAATGTCAAACGTTGCGAGTCGTTTTGGCTGTTTTACCTTCTTTTTCCCATTCTACGAGGTTAGCGATAGTGTGCTCTTCGAAAAGGTCCATAAGCTTGCTCTGGGCTTTTTCCAGAAGAACCTTGACCGGGCAGTTTCGCCGGTCGCAGATATCTTCGACACTGAAACATTTGGCGAGGAAATAGGGGCCGTGTATCACCTCGACCACTTCGCGAAACGAAATCTCATCGGCCGGCCGGGCCAATGAAAATCCGCCCTTAACCCCCCGATGGGAACGGATAATTCCCGCTTTTGACAAAGACTGAAAAATTTTGGCCAAAAATTTCTCAGGCACATTCTGGACTTCCGAAATCTCAGATAAAGGAGTTACCTTTCCCGGCTGTTGCTGAGCCAGGTATAAAACGCCGAAGAGACCGTATGCTTCCGCTTTTGTAAATTGCATGACTCTCCCGCATTCAAAAGTTGACTCCATCCCCAAAAGGATGGAAACAGTCATCATTTCATTCAAATATAGAAACGTCCATCTGATAAGTCAACAGAATTTGTGCTTTTTTTCACGAATTTGACAAAAAATGATGATCCAAATTAAAAATAATTATCGGTCAATTTCAAGTATGTCATTTATGGATAATATCTTATAATATCTGATATTGGGTCGGTTTGTTTATTATACCATTTTCATGTTTGCCATATACTTGACTTCATGACAGCAATCGATATATTATATTAAGAGAAAGATGGGAGTAAATTAGTTATGTTTTTCGGAGAGAGCCGGTTGAAATCCTCGATTTCGCGCGAAGCCTATGCCTCCGACGCTTCCATTTACCGGGTAAGACCGCAGAAGATATTCTGCCCGCAAAGCGAAGACGAAATCATAGAGATAATAAAAACCGCCCTGGATAAAAAAATCCCGATTACGGCCCGTGGCGCGGGAACCGGGCTGGCCGGCGGGGCGCTGGGGACCGGATATATTGTCGACTGCTCCCGATTGACCGAAATACAGCATATTTCGATCGAAAATAAAACCGTGACCTGCCGTCCCGGGATTATCTACTGCGACCTTAACCTGGCCCTCAAAGATACCGGGCTATATTTTCCCCCCGATCCCTCATCCGGCGACAGTTGCCAGATCGGCGGCATGCTGGCCAATAATTCCTCGGGACCCCGATCGGTGAAATATGGTTTGACCTCCAATTACGTCGAAGAACTAGTCGTCATTGGCCGGGACGGCCGTCCCATCATTCTAAAAAAGCTGGAATTGCAAAGCCCCGAATGGGACCGTTTTCGGTCGCAGTATCCGGAATATGGCGAAATTCTGGATCTGCTTCAAAAAAATCGAAAACTCCTGCTGGAAAGCTGGCCCAAGCCCAAGAAAAACTCCTCCGGCTATAATCTGCATCAGGTCGCCAAAGATCTGGAACGGGGTTTGTTCAACCTGCCCGCGCTGTATGTCGGATCGGAGGGAACCCTGGGTGTTTTTACCTCGGTGACCCTGAGATTATTGCGGTTACCTGAGAATAATCTCTCCTTCCGGCTGTTTTTCGGTTCCCTTGAAGCGGCCGGCGAGGCCGTGCCTTATCTGCTGGATTTGAAGCCGTCGTCGCTGGAAATCGTGGACGGCTCCTCTTTGAATTTGATCGGGCGTGAACAGCATTCCATACCGCCTCAGGCCGAGGCGATGTTGATGCTGGAATTTGACGACGATCTTGAGGGTCGGGAAAAGGCCTTGAACCGGACCATCGATAAGCTTCATCTGGCCGGGCCGCCGGAGCGGGCCGCCACCGAGGAACAGCGTCTGGCCTTATGGGCGGCGCGC
This sequence comes from uncultured Ignavibacteriales bacterium, assembly GCA_964523575.1. Taxonomy (GTDB): domain Bacteria; phylum Zixibacteria; class MSB-5A5; order GN15; family JAAZOE01; genus DAOUTW01. The sequence continues at coordinate 28,662 of CAZGAV010000036.1, read as the reverse complement.
AAAGCTATCGTTCCGATTCTGTACCGTCACCATCCGACCAAACGCCCGATTCCTTTGATTGAGGATGCATCATTACCGACGGCGAAATTGACCGAATATATATCATGGGTTCGAAAACGCCTGGAAAGGGAAAACATTGTTTTCGGCCTTTTCGGACATATCGGCGACGGTAACCTTCATATCCGGCCGTTGCTGGATTTACATGTGGAAGCGGACTATAAGCTGGCGCAGGCTTTGTATCACGAAGCTTATGAAAAAATGATCGAATTGGGCGGTTCCAGCACCGCCGAGCATGCCGACGGTCGTCTGCGGGCCCCGATTGTCCGACGCCTGTACGGGGACGAAATCTACGGAATATTCAAATCGATCAAGGCTGTTCTCGATCCTCAAAATCTGTTCAATCCCGATGTGATCTTGTCTGAACGGCGGGTCACCGAAGATATCGATCTGGTCAAACTGGAATTGATCTGCGCCGCCTGCGGCAAATGCAACGGCTATTGCCCGGCATACGAGGTCTATCGCCGCGAGGATATGTCGCCGCGGGGCTGGTTGCGAATGATGAAATTCGGGGGGGAAGGGGAACCGAAGCTCAACGATTTCTACCAGTATTGCCTGAATTGTAAAAATTGCACTATCGTCTGTCCGGCCGGAGTCGATATCGCCGGCGATATATTGAATTTTAAATCGAAGCGTCCGCATAAGATGGCGGGCCGCATTATCGCCGCTTTCGATCGTCCGAAAATTTTCCGGCAGATGCTCAAAGCCGGCTCCGTTTTTTACCCCCTGTCTCGTACCACGATGGGAAAAAAGATGACGACGCTTGTCGGCCGGGCACCTTTCGGACTGGATGACGCCGCCGTTTTCCCCAAACCGGCCCGGCAGACCCTGCGAGAGCGCCATCCTGATTTATGTGTCGCCGAAGGCGAGGTGGCCCTGTTCCATGGATGCGCCGATAACTATTTCGAATCCCGTGCTGGTGACGCTTTGGTCAAAGTCATGAAGCATTATAACCGGAATATTGCTATGCCGCCTCAACAATGCTGTGGTCTGCCGATGGAAGTTTATGGTCATCGACAAAACTTGATCAAAAAAGCCAAATTCAATATCGATGCCCTTGAGCCTTTTGAAGCGGTGGTCTTCACCTGCGCCTCCTGCCTCCATCGACTGGCCGATTATCCCGATCTATTCGAGCCCGACTCGCCCTATCATGGTCGGGCGGTAGCTCTGCGAAACAAACTTTTCGATATCAGCCAGTTTCTGCGTCTTAAGAAGGTACCACTACCGAAAAATAAATCCGGAAAAACTGCAAAACTGTCTTATCATCATCCCTGTCATCTGCGCGCGGCCAAACTGGAAAAGGAACCGCTTAAATTGCTGGATGAAATTGGTGGCTTTGAAATCCTCCATCCGGAACTGGCCGGGCGTTGTTGCGGCCAGGCCGGCTCCTTTGGGTTTACTCATTACGGTGAAGGAAAGGCCATTTTTGCCGCCAAGAAAAAGGAATACGATAAACTGGCTCCGGAAGTGATTGTCAGCAGTTGTCCGTCGTGCATATCCAAGATCAGGAAAGAGATGGGCGACAGTGTTCGCGTTTGCCATCCGATAGAAATCGTCGCCGATTTGATTGAAGGAGGGAAGGCCGATGACATCCGGTGATGAAAGCGGGATGGTGATCGTTTACACCGGCCACGGCAAGGGCAAGACAACGGCGGCGCTGGGGCTGGCCTTGCGGGCCATGGGGCATGGGTATCGGGTCTTGATCATCCAGTTTCTCAAGGGTGGATTCGATTACGGAGAATTAAAGGCGGTCGAACGGCTGAAACCGGGAATCACCATCAAACCGATGGGCGTCGGCTGTATGGGCATCCTTGACGATGATAAACCGGTTGAGGATCACAAGGACGCCGCCGGCAAGGCGCTCGATGAATCCCGGCGGACCGTCGCCTCCGGCGAATACGATATTGTCGTCCTCGATGAAATCAATATCGCGATCCATCTGAAACTGATCACCGTGGACGACTTGTTGCGAATTATCAGGGAGCGCCCCGACAAGATTACTCTGGTGCTTACCGGCCGTTATGCTGACAGCCGGGTCATCGAGGCCGCCGACCTCGTAACCGAGATGAAAGAGATCAAGCATCCTTATCAGAAAGGGATTCTTTCCCGCAAGGGGATCGATCATTAATGACTATGGAAACCGGGAACAATCCGAATGAAAGAACCGAACCGCTTCGGATCGCCGTCCTGGGAGCCAGTGGCTTTATCGGCGGCCATCTGGTTCTGCACCTGACTCATCTGGGATGCCGACTCAATCTGATCGCCCATCGAACCAACCCTGATTTCATTTCGCCCCGGGGGCGGATCAAAACCATTAAGGGTTCGATCGACGACGAGGCCTCGCTGGTTCGCGGTTTTGAGGGAGTCGAAATTGTTTATCACCTGGTCGGCATCATCGCCGAAACCCGCATCAGGACTTTTCAGCAAACGGTGGCCGATGGTACCGCCCGAGTGGTCTCCGCCGCCCAAAAAGCCGGCGTCAGGAAGATCATCTACCTCTCGGCTCTGGGAACGCGCGAAAGGGCCGACTCGGAATATTTTCGGACCAAGTGGGAGGCCGAACAACATATTATCAAGTCGGGGCTCGATTATACTATCTTCCGTCCTTCGATCGTTTACGGCGTCGGCGATAAATTCATCAATAAAATCGCCGATATGGTGCGTTCTCTGCCGGTCGTGCCGGTCATCGGTGACGGGCAATACAAGTTCCAGCCGGTCTATGTCGAGGAACTATGTATTGTCATGGCAATGGCCGCGGAGGCAAAATTCGCTTCGGGAAAAATCTATGAGATCGGTGGCCCGGAACAATTGACTTATTTGGAAGTTCTTGATATAATCGGGCGGGTTCTGAACCGCCGGAGGCCGGTGATACACCTGCCGTTATGGCTGGTCCGATCCGGCGCTTTCTTGATGGAGAAGATTTTGAAACCGGCGCCGATAACGCGCGACCAGTTGAAAATGATGGCGGCCGGATCCACCTGCGATCAGACGGCCGCGGAAAAAGAATTCGGTGTGAAGTTTTCACCTCTGGAAATGCAATTGATAAAATATATGGGGAATAAGGATGCCAGAAGAAAAGAAGTATGATATTATTATTGTCGGCGGCGGCCCCGGCGGGATGACTGCCGGTATGTACGGCGCTCGGGCTAACCTGAAGACGGTCATGATCGAAAAACTCCAGCCCGGCGGACAGATCGCCAATACCAACGACGTCGAGGATTATCCCGGATTCGAACATATAACCGGGCCGGAACTGGCCGTGAAAATGGCTGACCATGCCAAAAAATTCGGTCTGGAAATCGTCTTCGACGAGATCGTAGAAGTCCGTTCCGAAAGTGAGTCAAGAAAAGTCGCGATCGGCGCCGGCGGCGTGAACTACGTCGGCAAGCAAATGGTCATCGCCACCGGCGGTTCGGCCACCAGACTAAATGTCCCGGGTGAGGATCAATATTCGGGGCGAGGCGTATCCTATTGCGCCATCTGCGACGGCGCCTTTTTCCGGGATCAGGTTATCGCCGTGGTCGGCGGGGGAGACTCGGCCGTCGAGGAAGCCATCTTTCTTACCAAGTTCGGCTCAAAAGTGATCGTCATCCATCGCCGCGATGAACTGAGGGCCCAGAGAGTTATCCAGGAACGGGCCTTCAAAAACTCCAAACTCGAATTCATCTGGGACACGGTGGTCGAAGAAGTCAAAGGCGATACCAAGGTCCACTCGCTGGCCCTCAAGAATGTCAAGACTGGAGCCAAATCGGAACTCGAGGTTGGCGGTATTTTCGTCTTTATCGGCTTTCATCCCAACACCCAGATTCTTCCAGATGAAATCAAGAAGAATGATCAGGGGTATATCGTCACCGATTACCGGATGGAGACCTCGATCCCGGGTATTTATGCCTGCGGCGACGTCCGCGCCCAGCTCGTTCGGCAGATCACCAATGCCGTCGGCGACGGCACCACGGCGGCGATGGCGGCCGTTTATCGGATCGAGGAAATAGAAGGCTGACCTGTTTCAATAAATTATACAGAACCAAAGGGCTCGCCATCGGCGAGCCCTTTTTGCTATTACTCCTGTTCTATTTTGGGAATTGAGCGCAAACGAGTGCAGACAATCTTCGCCTCCGAGACGGCTTTATCCGCCGAGAATAGTATCTGAAACGCGCCCAATGGATTATTTCGACAATCATGGATTTGTCTGACAACGATTTCCGAGGGAATTTTCAATCTGTTCATAATTCGACGCCCCGGCGCGGATATCGGGTCTCCGGTTTGCAATATTATTCCATGACTTTGATACAATGAGGCCATTGCCTTAAAAGTCAGACGGATAGGGGAGTGGTGCATTGGCGAACGATCGGATGATCGGTCGGCGATTCCCCCCTCCACCACTCCCTCTTCCAATTACCGATTCAAATTCTCCCGCCAACTGCCGATACCTATGAGGATGACAGTACAAAAACATGCTCCGAGGATGACATGCTGAAACCGCCTGGAATTTTGTACAGAATATCTTTTCTCGTCGTATTGAATTCGCTCTTTATCTTTGCGGCCGTCACTTACGTCGCGGTCGAAAACAATCACCATAAAATCGATCGTCTGATCGGTTATCGTTTTGACTTTATCAGCGAGTACCTGCGCAGTGAACTCGATGACGTTTATCTTTCAGCCGGGACGGACCGGCATCTTCTGCCGGATGACGCCGCTCTGGATAATGTTTTCGATCGGGCCCAGCGGTGCATGAAGGGTCTCGGCGGCCTGGCCCTGATGACTCCCTCGGCCGAGGGGAAGGCATATACCATTCAAAACGCCACTTTCCGGGAGTCGCTGGATAATTATGATCCCCGGATGTGGGAGAGGATCGCCAACGAAGCCTCGCCCGATATCATCGACGCCCACGGTATTCACGTCGGCGATAAATTTGAAGTCAAATCGGCCTCATATAAGACCATCTATATTCCCTGGGATACACCGGGCGTCAAGGCCGTTCTGGCCATTACCTTTATTCCGGAAGAAATCGTCGGGGCCGACACCGATTACAATTGGACCCTGATCCTGCTCTTCCTCGTGATCACCCTCATCACGCTTCTGATTATCAACCTGATCTTTTCCAAATTCATTCGTCCATTGAATCACCTGGTTCAGGGCATGGAAAAAACGGCTCAGGGCGAGTTACTTTATAAAATCGAGGATGTCAATAATGACGAGATGGGACGGGTCGCCACCGCCTTCAATACCATGTCGTCGTCTCTATGGGAAAAACGAAAGCAGTTGACCGACACCCTCGATGAGTTATCCAATGCCAACCGGTCGCTGGCCGAATCGAAGGCTTTTTTGGCCAAGCTGATCGAAAATGCTCCCTTTGCCGTTATCGCCACCACCTCGGACCGAAAAATCAGGGTTTTCAGCAAGGCGGCCATTGAGATCTTCGAGATGCGCGTCGATGAGGCGGTCGGGCGCGATATCGTTGACTTCTTTCCTTTCGCGCCTGAAAGAGTTTTCCCGCCGGAAGGTGGGCAGGGCGGAATCTGTCAAGAGGAAATGATTTGCCGGAAAACCAATAATGAAAGTTTCCCGGCGCTGGTGACCAGGGTACCGATCCGCGATAACCAGTCACAGGTCGGCGCCTATCTGTTTATTATCCGCGACATTTCCGAATCCGCCGGTTTTCAGGAAATGATGATTTCGATTGACCGTATGGCTACCAGGGGCGTTATGGCCGGCGAAATCGCCCATGAAATTAATAATTACCTGGCCATCATTCTCGGTAACGTCGAACTTCTGCCGCTGTTGTTATCCAAAGGCAAGATGGACAAAGTTGAACATAAATTGGAAGTCCTGCGCAACACCGTCACCAAAATCCAGCGTTTCTCCGAAGGTTTGATGGGTTATGGCGATGAAGAGGCGGTCTTCGAACCGGGTGATCTCAACCAGTTGATCGAGAACCTGGTCGCCTTCCTCAGGCCGCAAAACCATTACGATAATATCAAATTCAATTTCTCCCTGTCACGGGAATTACCGCTTGTCGAATTTGACAGCAGTCAGCTTCAGCAGATGTTCGTCAATCTCCTCAATAATGCCGCCGACGCCCTGCATGATAAACAAGATGACAGGATCATAAACATCACCACTCGTTTCGATGCCGAGGCGGCCGCCGTCGGCGTGTCGATCGAGGATAATGCCGGGGGCCTGCCCGATGATCTCAATGACGTCATTTTCGAGAAACGCTATACCGGCAAGCGCCGGGGACGGGGCTTTGGGCTGGTGATCGTCAAGCAGATCATCGACAAGCATGGCGGGCGCGTCGCCTATTCGACCATCCCGGACAAAGGCACGACCTTCAGCATCATCCTGCCGGTCAAAGCCCGGCCCTCGATAATAACGGATGATACGGCCGAATCCGCGCAAGTTACTACTTGACATGACCGGGCCTCGACGCCTAACTTTGGCTAATGCGTGGCAATCGATTATCGTCATTTCTCGCTCCCATACGGTTGCGGTATCTCCTTCTGGTAATTATCGCCGTGGGGCTGATCTTCTTTGCCCTGACATATCTCGGAATTCATAAGGCGCGGCAGTCGCTCCTCAAGATCATGGTCGACGAAGGCCGGGCGCTGGTGGAAAGCCTGACGCTCTCGTCCAACAACGCCATCCAGTCCGGTTTGCTCCTCGAAAGTCTTTCGGAGCAGAAATTCATCGATATCGCCAACGTCGCGGAAAAGAGGCTGGTGGGAGTCGATGATCCCGAACAATACCGCCGATTCAGTACCGAATTCGACCTGCTGGCTATCGACCTGCTCGATTCCACGTTGGCCGTGGCCGGTTCGAATCGCTGGGCCAAAGGCTTTGTGCCCAACTATCCGGGTGAAGTCGAAGTCGAATTGCATGACCTCATGCAGACCGGCGGCGGTTATCGTTCGGTCCTGAACAATACCTCCGATTCCTTGATTCCGCTGGTGCAGTATTTCATCTATGCTCTGCCCGATGGAGGTTTTATCGTCATCACGGCCGAGGCACTCTATCTTAATCAAATCATGGAGGAGATCGGAATCGGTTATTTGATCCGCAGTATTTCCAAGCAGACCGGGATCGAATATATTTTCCTCCAGAGCCGGGAGGGAATCGTCTTTTCATCGACGCCCCTGACGCAGGTGCTCAAGATCGAAAGCGATCCCTTTCTCGATTCGCTGATGCAGACCGATACCGTCGGCTGGCGCATGTATGATTTTGAAAATCGTGAAGTCCTGGAGATCGCCCGTCGCTTCGAATCGGTCTCGTATCCGCCCGGAATTTATCGCATCGGCATGAACCTCGATGAGTTTCATAACATCTCGCGCGGCTATGATCGGCAAATCATCGTCATTGCCGTTATCCTCTTCATTCTGACGCTCCTGGTCGTGGCCGTCGTTTCGGTCAATCAGAATTATTTCATTCTGGATCAGTCCTACCGCAAAATTCGCTCCATGACCGATACTGTCTTCGATCGCCTCTCCAGCGCCGTGCTGGCCTATGACGCCGACAACAAGATCATCGCCGTCAACGGCGCCCTGACGCGGCTGACTGGGGTCGACGCCGGTTACATCGGCAAGTCCCTGACCGACGTCGCCGACAAATTGAAATTCGCCCCGCCCGAAAATATCAAGCCGGGCGAGCCGATGGTCAGCTATGAAAAACAGATTACTTCGCCTTCGGGCGAATCGAAAACGATCATTCTCGGCATTTCGTCTCTGCCCGATGAGGCGGGCGGGGGGGCGGTCGTCCTGATCCATGATATCACCGACCGCAAACGGTTGGAAGAAGATATCCGGCGGCGGGAACGGTTGTCGGAAATGGGCGACATGGCCGCCGGGGTGGCCCATGAAATTCGAAACCCTCTCAATGCCATCGGGATTGCAGCCCAGCGGCTGAAACTGGAATTTCATCCGGACGAGGAAACGGACGAGTACAACCGGCTGGCCCAGAATATCCTCAGCGAAACCGAGCGCCTCAATCAGATCCTGACTCGTTTTCTTGATCTGGCCAAATCCCGGGGTTCCGAAGACCGGCCTTCGGCTTTGGCCGAGGCCATCGACCGGGCCATCGCCAGCGTCGCCGATGAGGGGCGGCGCGGCGCCGTGAAGATCATCTATCCCCCCCATGACAAGGTCATGGTGCGGGCCGCCGTCGATAAACTCCAGCAAGTCTTTATCAATCTCATTAAAAATAGCATTCAAGCTATGCCCGACGGGGGAGATGTAACGATTTCAGTCGAGACATCGAAGGCCGAGGTCGTAGTCATAAATGTTATCGATAACGGGCCGGGATTCCCGGCCGATATCAGGTCGAAAATATTCCAGCCATATTTCACGACTCGGGTGGACGGTTCGGGTCTGGGGCTGGCCTTAGCTTACAAGACCATCACCGATTTCGGCGGTACCATCGAAGCCTCTAATGACCCGAACGGTGGCGCCGTCATCCGCATCACCCTCCCGCGCGCCTGAATAGGCCCTCAACCATAATATCTTGGGTAATTGGGTTTCGAGCTCTCCTCGAACGATCGCCCCTGACCGGTTTATCCTCAAATCATTTGATTATCCTCTATATCCTCCAATGTCGGTGCGTAAAGTATATCAAACAATTTCTCCCTCCGTTGCATATATCCTGTGTAAATCGGTTTTTAACCGAGGAGGAGAAATGAAACCTATTGAGAATTCTATACAGTATCGGATACACCGGGCCCTGCTTATGACCGGGCTGGCGGTGATTGCCGTTTCCATCCTTGGATGCGGCGCTTATGTCGAGGAAACATCTGTCAACGACGGCGTGGCCTACGCTTCCGACGACGTTGATTTTCTGGCTCAATACGGTAACTGGGTCGATGTCGAGCCCTATGGTATGGTCTGGCAGCCCGACGTCGTGGGCGACTGGGAGCCGTTCTCTTTCGGTCACTGGGTCTGGACCGACGCCGGCTGGGCCTGGGTATCCTATGAACCTTATGGCTGGTTGGTTTATCATTACGGAAACTGGGATTTCCGGGCCGATGTCGGCTGGTTCTGGATCAGCGGCAACGAATGGTCGCCGGCACGGGTGGAATGGATCACCTATGGCGACTATATCGGATGGGCGCCGATGCCGCCGCCGGGAGTCGTCTGGGCGGAGCCGTGGATGCATCGCGATATTGGCGTCTGGGATGTCGTGAAAGTCCGCGATTTCGACCGGGATTATATCGGGCAGTATCGGATTGTCAAACCGCCTATGGCTGGCACCATGCGCGGAGTGAAGATTATTCGCCGTCCCCCGGACAGGATGATGATCGAGTCTAAAACCCGAAGAACAGTACCGACTATCATTCTTCAGCGGCGTTCGGCAAATTTGACTTTCCGCGAGCCGGGTAAGCGAAGCCGCGAGGGCGAACTCAATCCCGGGCCGTCAAATACCAATCGGCAAACGGAAAGCGGGCAGACGGCCGGCAGAGATCGAAATAGGGGCGACCATGATCTCAACCGGATGGTCTTGCCCAATAGCGAACAGAAGCGAGTGGATAAATACCGTGGCCAGATCAGGAAGCATGTTTTGCGGTCTCATCCCCGGAATCAAGGAAATGAAAAGGGAAGGGGCCGGGGAGAGGAGCACGGCCGGGGTCATGAGCGCGACGGCGGCCATAATGACGGTCATCGCGGATGACGGCTTGAGAGTCCATAGTTGATGATCTTTGTTACCCGCTCGAAAGAGCCGTAGGATATCAATAAAAACGGCCGCATTTTCATGCGGCCGTTTTTCTATACTGAACAAAGTGGGGTCAAGATTTACTTGGCGCCGACTTTCTCTTTCAGCCATTCGATCGTGCTCGATTTCGGACGCTCGATCGGCTCGCCCCAGGCGCGGGAAACGATCAACTGCGAGGCCATACCCATCGTACGCGAAACCGAGAAGAGAACGGTGTAATATTCGAACTCGGTCAGGCCGTACTTGTACAGCAACGAGCCGGAACCGGCATCGACGTTCGGCCACGGATCGGCGATCTTTTTGACCTGCTTCAAGACTCCGGGAACAACCTCGAACACGCGGGCAACGGTCTGGTACACCGGATCGTCGGCGCAATGTTCTTTACCGAAAGCCAAAAAGGCGTCAAAACGCGGGTCGGTGATGCGGAGGACGGCATGGCCGTATCCGGGTACCACCTTACCGGAATTGAGCGTATCCCAGGCGAACTTTTCCAGCTCTTCCTTGGACGGAGCGCCTTTGAATTTCTTCATGACTTCCAAAACCCACTTGAGGCATTCCTGGTTGGCCAGACCGTGCAGAGGGCCGGCCAGTCCGTTGAGACCCGCCGAGACGGCGTAGTAGGCATCGGACAGAGCCGAGCCGACGCAATGGCAGGTGTGAGCGGAAACGTTGCCGCCTTCATGATCGCAATGCAGGGTCAGGTAGAGGCGCATCAGTTTGGCAAAATTGCCGTCGGGATCTTTGATACCCAGCATGTGCACATAGTTGGCGCCCCAGTCGAGTTTCGGATCGGGCTTGATCAGTTTGCCCTTTTTATAGCGCAGGCGGTAAACGCCGGCGGCCAGTTCGGGCAGGACGGCCAGGATGCGAATGCAGTCTTCGAGCATCGGAACCCAATAATCTTCCTTGCGCATACCCTTGGTATATTTCGCGCGGAATTTGGATTCGCCTTCCATCGCCAGAATGGCGGTGTCGAGCATGGCCATCGGGTGCGAATCGGGAGGCATCGCTTTGAGGACCTTCCAGACATAGTCCGGCACGACGCCGTATTTCTTGTACTCTTTCTGCAGGTCCTTCATTTCCTCTTTGGTCGGCAGTTCGCCGGTGCACAACAGCCAGAAAATTTCTTCCGGCCATTTGTCGAAGAGGTCCTTGAGGGGGATGCCGCGGATGATGAGACCCTTGTCCGGAGGCACGTTGGAGGTGTCGCAGACCATGGCCCGGACGCCGCGCATACCGCCGTACACCTGCTTGACATTGACGGAACTGACTTCCTTATCGCCGTATTCCTTGACGAAACTGCGGATTTCGTCCCGCATTCCCGGAATAATCTGCTCCATCTTGGCTTTTAGTTTTGACATGAAAAACCTCCCATGCATTTATTATGGTTTTATTATCTCAAAAATCATTGTCGCATGGCCCACGAATGTGAAAATATTCACATTGACTGACAAATTAAATCAAAACCCCGCCGCTTGTCAATATCTCTCTTGCTTTTATGGCAAAAAAAGAGACGGATCAGGCAAAAATTTTACCGGGATTGAAGAGATTGTCGGGATTCAGGCAGGTCTCGAGGCGCTTCATAAAGGACAGCGTCGGGGGGGCGAACTCACGGGGCAAAAAAGCCTTCTTGGTGATGCCTATTCCGTGTTCACCCGAAATAGTCCCGCCCAGTTCCAGAGTTCGGTCGAACAGGCGGCTCACCCCTGAGGCGATTTCTTTTTCCTCGGCCTCGCCGCCGTTCATACCCAGAAAATTTACATGCAAATTGCCGTCGCCGGCATGGCCGTAGCAGTTAATCCGGACCGCTAGGTCGCGGGCCAGTTCCTCCGTAAAGGCAACCAGTTCCGGCAGACGTGAAGGCGGAACGCAGACATCCTCGGACGTTTTGGTTTTGACCGCCTGTTTCACGGCATGAGACAGGTTGCGGCGGGCTTTCCAGAGGATTTCCCGCTCCTGAGCGTCGGCGGCCGTCCGCAGGAGGGAAGGGCTCCGCTTTTTGCAGATAGCCTTGATAGCGGCGGCTTCAGCCTCGGCGTCGGGACCGTCGGTTTCGAACAGAAGCATAGCCGCTCCGCCGGGAAGGCGATGCTCAGGATCGTACTGATTGGAACACTCAATGGCGTCGCCGTCCATAAATTCCATAATGCAGGGGACAATTCCCGAGGCGGTCACCTCGGCCACGACCGAGGCGGCGTCAACGGCTTCGCCGAAAACCGCCTGTATTGTTTCACCCGGCGCCGGAAGGTCAATCAGACGCAGGGTAATTTCGGTGAAAACCAGCAGAGTCCCCTCGGATCCGATCATCAGGTCGATCAAGCCGAAAGGCGAAAGGTGGTCTATTTCAACGACTTGCCCAGAGGCGTCAAGGCCCCGGACTTTCAAAACATAGTCCTTGGTGACGCCATATTTCTTGCACCGAAGGCCGCCGGCGTTTTCGGCCAGATTGCCGCCGATACTCGATTCTTCGTAGCTGGCCGGATCGGGCGGGTAGAACAGCCCGACGGCTTCGGCCGCTTTCATTATATCTCCCGTGATAGCGCCCGGTCCGACGACGGCGATCTTTTTCTCACGGTCGATGGCGATAGCCCTCATTCTTTCCACCGACACCAGCAAGCCCCCCTCAATTGCCAGAGCCCCGCCGGAATAGCCGGTTCCGGCTCCGCGCACGATCATGGGCAATTTCAATTCACGGCATAATTTAAAGGCCTCAAGAATATCGGCCTCGGATTCGGCGAAAAACAGGGCGTCCGGATAATAGATCAGTTCGGTGGCATCGTGGATATAATCCGTCTTGTCCGCAAAATCAAAGAAGACCCTCCCGGCCGGAAGGGTCCTCTTGATTACTTCTTTGTGATCTTTATCAAGGGCCATCGAATCAGTCCCGTGAAGTTTATTATTTCGACTTGGTGTTATTCCCTTTGGCCGAAGAAGAGGCGTCGGCTTTGGCAGAAATCGAATCGCTTTTCTCCTTGGCGGCCGCAGCTTTATATGATTCCGACCGGTAGTCGGTGGTATAAAACCCCGAACCCTTGAGCAGAAAACCGGCCCCGCCGGTGATCAACCGCCGCGGTTTACGGCCGCATTTCGGACATTTATCTATGGCGTCTTCGGTGATACTCTGAAATTCCTCAAACTCATATGCACAGTGAGGACATTTGTATTGGTAAGTCGGCATGTTGTCATGACTCCTCTATGCTGCAACCGTGGAGTTAGTCCATCGGCAGAAACATCAATTACTTATAACCACTTCGCCGGCCGGTTCGTTCCCGAGGCTAATTCCTCAAAAGGAGGGCAATGGCCGAAACATCGACAATATCCTGCACCGAACAACCCCGCGAAAGGTCGTTGGCCGGGCGCGCCAGACCCTGGATAATCGGACCGGTGGCGGTGGCTCCAGCCATTCTCTCGACCAGCTTATAGCCAATATTACCCGCATCGAGATCCGGAAAAATCAGAACATTGGCCTGTCCGGCCACTGGCGAGCCGGGAGCCTTTTTGGCCCCCACTTTGGGCAGAATGGCGGCATCGAGCTGAAGTTCGCCATCGGCCGCGATATCCGGATGCATTTCCTTGAAAAGGCCGAAGGCCGCCAGCACTTTGTCGATATCTCCATGCTTGGCCGACCCTTTAGTCGAGAAGGACAAAAAGGCGACTTTCGGTTCAACGCCGACCAGCTTTTTCATCGTCTCGGCAGTCGAAGCCGCAATCGAGGCCAATTCCTCGGCATTCGGATTGGGCATGACGGCACAATCGGCGAACATGAAAACTTTGTTTTTCTCCCCGGCGAATTCCGGCAAGGTCATAATAAACGACGAGGACACGGTATTGATTCCGGACGCCAGCCCAATGACATGCAAGGCGGCCCGCAAAACGTCGCCGGTGGTATGGACGGCGCCGGCCACGGAGGCGTCGGCCCTGCCGGTCTTGACCATAGCCGCGCCGTAATAAAGCTCCGTTTTCATCATTTCCGCGGCTTTATCCATTGTCAGACCCTTCGCTTTCCGGCGCTCGAACAGCAATTCTGTGAATTGCTCGTGATCCGGCGAGTTTGCGGGCGTAATAATCTCGACCTGATCGGTATTCAGACCGTGGGTCTGGGCCAGTTTGAGTATCTGGTCTTTGTCTCCCAGTAAAACCACTTGGGCGATCTTTTCCTCGACCAGTTGTTTGGCGGCCTTGATGGTCCGTTCCTCAATGCCTTCGGGCAGGACCACCGTACGGTGGAGGGCCCGGGCCTTATCTTTTATCTGGCTGAGAATATCCATCTGACGGCTCCTTGATCTATAGTCGCAGGGGCGGCGGTCAGCCGCCGTTATTCCCCTGTGTAAGATAAGCGTTTATGAAAATTTCCAGATCACCGTTCATGACCCTCTGAATATCCGAGGTCTGAGCGCCGGTCCGGTGATCCTTGACCAGATTGTAGGGGTGGAAGATATAACTGCGAATTTGATTGCCCCATTCAATTTTCTTCTTGGTGTCCTCATATTTCTTCAATTCGGCCTGCTGTTCCTCGCGCGCCTGCTGATACAGGCGGGAACGCAAAACACGCATGGCCGAGGCTTTATTCTTGTGCTGGCTCCGTTCCGACTGACATTGCACCACGATCCCGCTCGGGATATGAGTGATGCGCACGGCCGATGAAGTCTTATTGACATGCTGGCCGCCGGCGCCGGAGGCGCGATAAGTGTCGATTCTCAGGTCGTCCTCGTCGATATCGATCTCGATGTTGTCATCGATCTCAGGGTAGGTATGGACTGAAACGAAAGAAGTATGGCGGCGGTTGTTGGCGTCGAAGGGTGAAATGCGGACCAGCCGATGGACACCCGATTCCGACCTGAGATACCCGTAGGCATATTCTCCCTGAATCGAGATTGTCGCCGATTTCAATCCGGCCTCTTCGCCGGCTTGATAATCTATAAGGTTGACCTTGAATCCTCGGATTTCGGCCCAGCGATTGTACATCCGGAAAAGCATTTCGGCCCAGTCCTGGGATTCGGTGCCGCCGGCTCCGGGATGGATGGTAAGAATGGCGTTGCGGGCGTCGTCCTCACCGGAGAGGTAAGTGGAGAGTTCAAATTCATCGAGGGTTTTGGTGAAATCATCCAGCCCTTTTCTGACCTCCGCGAATTCGGCCGGGCTGTCCTCGGTCAGCTGGGCCAGCTCGATCAGATCATTGAGGTCGGATTCGAGCCCGGCAAAATCATTGACCCATTTTCTATGCACCGACAATTGTCGCATGACACTTTGAGCCGTCTCCTGATCGTCCCAGAAGCCGGGTTGAGCCGTCTGCTTTTCGAGATTGTTAATTTTTTCACGACGTGCATCGAGGTCAAAGAAACCTCCCGATTTTGGAAGTCCTTGATTGCAATTCGCTTATAATTTCTTTGGTCTCGTGGTCCATTTGTCCTACCTCTTTAAAATGGGCTATATATTACGCTTTTTAGGCTTTCAGGTCAACATCAAAGAAGAATTTATTGCAAAAAACGAAGCCTTTCGCGCTGTAACCGCCGTTTTATCGTATCTCTGGTAGTAACGACGGCTTATGACGGGTGGTTTCCGCCGTCGTACGATTTTTCAGTTGCCTTTTGGGCCGGGAGCTATACTTTGATAGCGATTATTTTACAACGGGGTGAATGAATGGAAATCGCGACGCTGACTGTCAGCATGTTTGAAACCAATTGTTATCTGGTCCACGACGGAAAAACCGGCGCCGGTATCATTATCGATCCCGGAGATGGGGCCGAACGGATTATCGATGAAATTAAACGTCTTGATATAACCCCGGAGGCGATTCTACTTACCCACGGCCACGGCGATCATATCGGGGCTGTCCAGGCGCTGAAAGACCAGTTTAATATCCCGCTTCGGGCGGGAAGAGGCGCCGATGCCATGATCGAAATGTCTCGAAAAAACTTCCCGGCCATGTACGGCGTCGATATTTCCTGCCCGCAACCGGATACTTTACTGGTCGATGGCGAAACCGTCATATTCGGAGAAGAGGAACTGACCGTGATTGCGACGCCGGGACATTCACCCGAAGGGATTTGCTTATATACTCCGGGGATACTTTTTTGCGGCGATACCCTCTTTTTCAACTCCGTCGGCCGCACCGACCTGCCGGGCGGCAACCATGAACAGATGATTGCCGCGATCAAAGAGAAACTCCTGGCATTGCCCGATGACACCATCTGCTACCCCGGCCACGGACCATCGACGACCATCGGGCAGGAACGTCATTATAACCCCTTTCTGACGGGAAAATTGTTTTGAGTGAAATAAGAAGGCTTATGTGCGATTTCATCGCGGATCAGCATGTGCATCCTGACTATTCCTTCGACGCCGAAGGCTCCATCGACGATTACTGCCGCATGGCGATCGATATGGGTTTGAAGGAAATCTGTTTTACGACTCATTTCGACGCCGATCCGGCGCGTCTGGAGTATGAAGGTTATATGGTCATCGACGGCCGCCGGGAGAAATTGTCGGATGAAGCCGTCGATCATTATTTGAAGGACGTCCGGAGGGCGCAGGAGCAATTTTCCGCCGGGGGACTGATGGTTCGCGGCGGATTTGAATTCGGATATTTCCCCGGCTGTGAAAAAATGATCGCGGATCTCAAATCGAAGTTTCAAATCGACTATTGCCTCGCGGCCGTCCATGGAATTGGCGGTTTATGCTTATGCATCAAGGAGCAGGCCCGCCAGATATTCACGCAATACACTATGGAGCAAATGGTCGATCGATATTTTGAAGCCCTTGATCAATGCGCCGCCACCGGTGTCTTCGACTGCCTGGCGCATATCGACGTTTACCGGCGCTTTGGCCTGGAGCACTTTGGCCCGGAAATTATGACTATTCATCGGGGCCGTATCGAGAAACTCTTCGAAACCATGAATCGGCATCAGGTCGGTTTCGAAGTCAACACCTCGGCTATTCGGCATGGCCTGCATGAATATTATCCTAATATGGATATCATCAATCTGGCCCGGTCTACGGATACCCGCCTGCTGGCTCTCGGTTCCGACGCCCATCGCCCGGCCGATTTGGCTCTCGACTTCGACGCTGCCACGGCCGTTGCCTACGAGCTGGTGCCGTACGTCGACGAATAAGTCGCATGAATTTGCAGGGGAAAAAACTACCGCGCCGTTTCTACCTCCGCCCGACCCTCGTGGTCGCGCGGGAACTTCCCGGCCTGACTATCATCTATCGCCACCCGAATGGCATCATGGCCGCTGATATTGTCGAAACCGAGGCGTATATCGGCGAATCCGACCCGGCCTGCCATGCGGCCGTGGGGCGGACGGAACGGAATGATATCATGTACGGCCCCGGCGGACACGGCTACATCTATTTCATCTATGGCATGTATTATTGTTTTAACATCGTCACCGAGAAAGCCGGTTTCCCGGCGGCCGTTCTGATTCGGAGTGTCGAGCCGGTAAGCGGAGATGAGCTAATGGCGGCCAATTCGCCGTCCGGAACAAAAATTCTTACCAATGGCCCGGGCAAGTTCTGCCGGGCTTTCGGATTGACCCGCGAACAGAACGGCATCGACCTGACAGGATCGATACTCTACCTCATCGACCGGGGCAATAAGCGACCCGATCTCGAAATCAGCCGGAGGATCGGCATCAAGAAAGGAGCCGATAAACTCTGGCGGTTTTCTGTTGCCGGGTCGCGCTATGTTTCGCGATAATGCCACGGCGTCGCCTTCGGGACGCTGATGGCCGGAAACTTTTTCTTTGACATTCGCTATAAGGCTTCGTATCAAAAGGAGTCTTTAGAGGATTGGGTCTAAATGGGATATGATATTCGGACGATAATTCTGGCCGCCCCGGTCATCATCTTTTCATTAACCGTCCATGAGTTTTTTCATGCCTGGACAGCCAACCGGCTGGGTGATTCCACCGCGCGCCATATGGGCCGGATGACGCTCAATCCGATGGCGCACCTTGACCTTTTCGGCACCCTGATGCTTTTCCTGTCCGGTTTTCGGTTTGGATGGGCCAAGCCGGTGCCGGTCAATCCGTACAATCTGAGACGGCCCCGGCGAGACGATTTTTGGGTCTCGGCCGCCGGACCCTTGTCGAATCTCGGACTGGCCCTGATTACCGGCATCATTTTCAGACTTCTGGCCGGCGCCAATATGATTGGCCATTATGAGGCGCTCGACCGGATCATCTTCCTGTCGTTGATGATCAATACCTCGCTGGCCTTTTTCAACCTCCTGCCGCTTTATCCGCTCGACGGCTCGCATATTTTCCGGAATATTCTCCCTGAAGAATACGGCCCCATGTTGGATCAAATTTACCGGATTTCGCCAATGGTATTGATTCTTCTTATAATGAGCGGTTTTATCTTCCATGTCTCGATTATCTGGATGATTCTGGGCCCGTTCGTACGGGGGACAGTCTTTCTTTTCGCGGGTATCCATCTATAACCATGCGGCGCATCGCTGTCATAATCGCCTTTCTGCTTCTGATTATATCCTGTGGGCCGCCCCCTCCGATCGGCCGGCAAACCCTCAAGGATTATCGTCTGATTTCACAGATGCGGGGCGATCAATTTCGGTCGGCGGCCTACCTGATCGATCTTCGCGTCGATGACGACGGCAACCGTTACAGCGTCAACACGGAACTTTATTTTTCCGGCGATTCGGTCGGGTTCTACGGCCGGGGGTATTTGGGCAAAGGCGCTTTTCGGGGCCAGATCATCAATGACACCGCCACGATTCTGTTCAACCAGCAAAATGAATATTTTTCCGGGCCGCTGGCCGATATCGACAGGGGCGCCCGATGCGCCTCACCCGGCGAGGTCTTATTGGTCGTGCTCTCCCTTCTGACCGGTAAGAGCGAGACTGAGAACGGGCAAAAGGTCGTCTATCCCGCGAACGACGAAATCGGATTTCAAACCGGCCGGTTTGAAAAAACCGCTCAACTCGATGACCGCGGTTACCCTCACCGGGAAAAATTAATTGATACCACCTGCGGGGATTCCATAGTCTTGAATTATTATTCGTTCAGCCGCTCTTTTCCCTTTTACCGGGTCGAGGACGTGTTGTATTACAACGAGTTGTTCAATTTTCGAGCCCGCGGTTTCATCCGCGAACAGAAATATAATATCGATATCGGAACCGGAAAATTCACTGTCGAAATTCCCGCCTCGGCCGACCGGTTGAAATCTTTGTAGAAAATTGTCGCTCCGGCCGCGCAAAACCGTTCTCCCGTCGTTGACCGATAGCGTTCAATATGTTATCTTCCCGACTCATGGATAACCTGTACGCCAAAACATTTGGGTCTCTGCGTCCTTACTGGATGCGGCTGGTGATTTCCTCGGTCTCGGCGATGCTTTTCGCGGTTTTGTCGGGAGCGCTGGTCTGGATGATTGGGCCGCTACTGGGGACCCTGTTTTCAGCCGACACCGGGGGCAATTTCTCGACCATATCGCGACTGGCCGTGCCCTCAGCTCAAGTGGAAAAGGCGTCCGAATCGCCCGATGAACAGACTCTCTTCCAGAAGATTCTCGCGGCCCCGGACAAGGTCAAAATCTGGATAAAAGAAAATATCAACAGCCTCATCGTCCGTGAAACCAAGACCGGCACTCTGGTCCGCATCTGCTGGGCGACTCTCCTTATCGCTCTTTTCAAAAATATATTTCTCTATATTCAGGGCTTTTTCATGGCCTTCGTCCAGCAGTCTTTCATTCGGGATATTCGTGACCGGCTCTTCGAACATTATCAACGGCTGTCACTGGCCTATTTTCATAAGACCCGAACCGGGCAGTTGATATCGCGGGTGACCAACGACGTCGTCGTCCTCAACACCACGATCGATATCAGCTTCAATAGCCTTATCTCGGATTCGTTGTCGGTGCTGATTTTCGCGGCTTTCCTGATTATCTTGAGCTGGAAATTGACCCTGCTGGCGGGGCTGGTTCTGCCAGTAATTTTCTATTTTATTTATCGCATCGGCCGGAAACTGCGGAAATATTCGGCCCGGTCTCAGGAACGCATGGCCGATGTCAACGCCGTGCTCGAGGAGACCGTTTCCAATATTCGAATCGTCAAAGCCTTTGCCATGGATCGTTTCGAAATCGATAAATTTTTCTTCGCCACCACCCGGTATTTCAAAGCTCTCCTGAAAATGACCCGGGTGCGGATACTGGCGACTCCGATCAACGATATGCTGGCGACCGCGGCCGGTATTTTTATCCTCTGGTATGCCGGTTCTCGGATACTGACGGCTCAATCGACTCTTAAGGCCGAGGATTTTATACTCTTCATATTTTCCATGTTTTCGTTGATCAAGCCGGTAAAATCGCTGTCCAATATCCATATTAAGGTACAGGAAGGGATGGCGGCGGCCGGAAGGATCTTCGAGGTGCTGGATACTCCGCCGCAAGTGACCGAGCCGGAGCGACCCGCGAGCCTGACCAGTTTCCGTGAAATAATAAAATTCGATGACGTCGTTTTCGCCTATGATACCGGGGAAAGGGTTATCGATCATGTATCCTTCGAGGTCAAAAAGGGTGAAATCATGGCTCTGGTCGGCCCTAGCGGAGCCGGCAAATCGACCCTCTTTGATCTCCTCCCGCGCTTTTATGATCCCCAGGAGGGGCGGATCGCCATCGACCATATTGACATCAAGACCGTTGCCACCCCGGCCCTGCGTTCGTTGATGGGCATCGTCACTCAGGAAACCTACCTCTTCAACGACACCGTTCGTCATAATGTCGCCTACGGCATGAACGATATTCCGGACGAGGAGTTGTATGCCGCCGCCCGGATGGCCAACGCCCATGATTTCATAGCCCAATTGCCCGAGGGGTACGATACCGTTATCGGCAATCGCGGCGTCATGCTCTCCGGCGGCCAGCGTCAGCGGCTGGCCATCGCCCGCGCGCTTCTCAAAAATCCCGATATTCTGATCTTCGACGAGGCCACCTCGTCGCTGGATACGGAATCGGAGATACAGGTTCAGGAGGCGATCAACCGCCTCATGAAAGGGCGGACGACGCTGGTCATCGCCCATCGGCTGTCAACGGTCACGTCGGCCGACAAGATACTGGTCATGGATAAGGGACGCATCATCCAGCAGGGCACCCATCAGTCGCTCCTTCTCGAAGGCGGTTTGTATGCCCGGCTCTACCAGATGCAGTTTGAAAACAATCATGGCCCCAACGACGCATAATATCCTGTTCCTCAATTCGATCGATAAGACGATCTGGGGCGGTCTGGAAAACTGGATAGAGAACGCCGGGCGGTATGATTTGTATTCTCTCAAAAAGGTCTCGACTAATAAGGTTTTCAGCGCATGAAAACCTCGCCGCTTAAAAAGATGGAACATGGCCTCAAACGAGTCTTTTTCGCGGCCTCAAAAATTTATTTGAAAAAGGGCCGGAAAGGATTTAAGGGTATTGATCCGGCCGGGATCAAACGGGTGCTCTTTATCCGTCCCGATAAACTCGGTGATATGATTATCTCCCTGCCGGTCTTTCATAACCTCAAGAAACGTTATCCCCACCTGGAATTGTTTACGATCTGTTCACCCCGCAACGTGGCCATAATCAGGAATAACGAGAATATCGTCCGAAATTTCCTCTATACCAAGCATCTTTTCCATGATATTGCCATGGTGCGCGAAATCCGCCGCCTCGGAATCGAGGCCGTGGTCGATATGGTCTGTGACGATTCGACGACGTCATTATTCCTTGCCCAATTCAGTTCCGCCGCCGGGCGCCGTATCGGTCTGGGCAAGAATCGTCATCGCCCATTCTACGATTACAATTGCCGCTACCGAGCCGAAGACGAGCATCACATCATCGATAACACCCTGAAGCTCCTGACGGCCTTTGGTCTTGACGCCGGGGAAGTCGATAGTCAGGTGCCTCCGACTATAGATAACCGAAGCTATAGAAAGGCCGATGATTATTTTGCGAGCCTCGATGGCCCGGCCTCGGGCGGTATTATCGGCCTCAATATATCAGCGGGCCGTCCCACCAGGGTTTGGCCCGACAAAAAAAATATCGAGTTGCTGGCGCGCCTGATTGAAACCTACGCTACCTGCCGGTTCATCATTTCCTCGGTACCCTCCGATCGCGGTCGAGCCGTTTCGGTAGCTGAAAAATTCCCGTCGCGCGTTGCTCCTCTTCCGCCCGGCCTGAATCTGCTGGATGTGTCAGCCATTATTAGCCGCATGAGACTGCTGATTACGCCCGATACTTCGCTGGTGCATATCGCCCGCTCTTTCAAGGTGCCGGTCGTCGGACTTTATACCCGGTTCAGCAAAAACTTTAACCTCTGGCGGCCGTATAACCAGAAGAACGGCGCCGTGATTTCGGGCAACGATTACAATATTTTCGATATCGGAGTGGAGCAGGTTTTCGATGCCGTCACCACTCTCTTACCTCCGGGAGATCAAACATGAAACTGTCGGCGATTCTGATTACCAAGAATGAGGAAGCCAATCTGGAACGTTGTCTGCAATCGGTGGCCTGGGTGGATGAAATCATCGTCGTCGATTCGGAATCAACCGACAACACGGTGGAAATCGCGAAAAGCTTCAAGGCCAAAGTCTTCGATCCCGAATGGAAAGGGTTCGGACCGGCCAAGCAATACGCGCTGGAACAGGCAACCGGCGATTGGATTCTGTCGATTGACGCCGATGAAGAAGTTTCGTTCACTCTCAAAAATGAAATACTGCAATTGCTCGAAAAGGACCCGCCTCACAACGGTTATTATGTCAACAGAAAGACACAATTTCTGGGACGCTGGATTTTGCATTCGGGCTGGTATCCGGATTATGTCCTGCGCCTCTTCCGGCGATCTTCGGGCCGCTTCACGTCAGCTTTGGTGCATGAAAAAGTCGAACTCGATTCCGACCCCGGCCGCCTCCATAATCCCTTGATGCATTATTCCTACCCGACACTGGAGGATTATACGCGAAAGCTGGATCATTATTCCACTCTGGGGGCCGAGGAGATGTTTCGGGCCGGCAAAAAGTCATCGCCCTATTACCTCGCCGTCAAACCGTTTGTGTCGTTCTGGCGCAAGTTGATTTTCCAGAAAGGCTGGCGCGACGGCTGGGAGGGATTTCTGATCGCCTATCTGACTTCCACCGGGACGCTTTTGAAATACGCCAAACTCCGCTCGCTTTATCTTGAAGCGGAGAAATCCGGCGGCAATTCCGGGAATCGGTGATGACCTCCCCGGTGGTCATGCATATCGACACCGGCCGCACTTTTCGGGGCGGCCAGCGACAACTATTGCTCCTTGCGGAACGACTGCGCCGGAAAAATATCCGGCAGGTCATTGCCACGCCCTACAACAGCGAACTGAATCGAAGAATCGTCGATATCGACAAAACGGAATTGTCGAGCCATTCGCTGATTCGGAAAATGTCCTGCAGTCCGCTCTTGCGCACCATTGACGAATACGGCGTCAACATTATCCATGCTCATGATTCCGAATCGCATTCGCTGGGCATCAGGCTTAAAATTAAATATTCGGAGGCGAAGCTGGTGGTTTCCCGCCGCGTCATCTTTGCCCCTTCGAGCGCCGTCAGCCGCCGTTTCAAGTACCGCCGTTATGTCGATGGCTATATCGCCATCAGCCGGGCGGTGGCGCAGTCGTTGAAAACGGCTGGTGTCGGCGATGAAAAAATTGTCGTCATTCCGTCGGCCCTCGACCTGGAAAATATCATTGCTGCCCGGCCCGACCAAGAAATTCGGAGTCTATTGCCGCCCCGATGCAAATTTCTCATGGTGACCGCCGGGGCTCTGTCAATCGAAAAAGATTTCGCCACCGCTATCGAGGCCGTCGGGCTGGCCTCCAAAACCTGTCCCGATATCGGGTTGATTATCCTTGGCGATGGGCCGGAAAAGGGCAAACTGCAATCTCTGGCGCAAGGTCTGGAACAAATTCATTTCGCCGGTCATCGCGAGCCGATGGCGCCGATTTTCAAAGCCTGCGAGCTGTTTCTGCTCACGTCCACCAGCGAGGGGCTCAACAGCTCGGCCATTGAGGCCGCTGCCTGCGGCCTGCCGCTAGTGGTATCCGATATTGGGGGATTGCCCGAAATTGCCGAACAAGAATATAATGGGGTCCTTTGTCGGCCGGGCAGCCCGGATGAGTTCGCAAAGGCCATAATCGATTTGCGGAGCGACGATATGAAAAGAAAAGAACTGGCCGCCCATTCAGTGGCCAAATCTAAATCGTTTGACATCGAAACCACGACCCGGAAAACGGTCGAACTGTATAATAGATTGCTTGCCGGGACGGCTTAGTCCGTATATAATCAAGTTATGATAAATCTGGCCCAGTTCATAATTCAGATCGAGTCGTTCAACGCCAACGTCAACATTCCGTTGATTCGCAAGGCGTACGAATTCTCTGACCGGGCCCATGCCGGGCAGAAGCGGGAATCGGGGGAACCGTTCGTGACGCATTGTCTGGAGGTGGCCTTTATTCTGGCCGAACAGCACCTCGATTCGACCACTATCGCCGCCGGATTGATTCATGACGTGGTCGAGGATACCCCGGTTACGATCGACCAGATAAAAAAGGAATTCGACGAGGAAATTGCCTTGCTTGTCGATGGCGTCACCAAACTGGGCAAAGTCAAATTCAAATCGCGGGAAGAAGAACAGGTCGAATATTTCCGCAAGATGCTGATTTCCATGGCCCGCGACATCCGCGTAATTCTAATCAAGCTGGCCGACCGCCTGCACAACATGCGTACCCTTCAATTCGTCAAACCGGAAAAACGAGTGCGCGTCGCCACCGAAACCAAGGAAGTTTATGCTCCGCTGGCCCATCGGTTCGGTATCGCCCGCATCAAGATTGAACTCGAAGACCTGTCGTTCAAGTATTTACAGCCGGAAGAATATATGGAGCTGTCGCGCAAGGTTGAAATGACGCGGCAGGAGCGCGAAGAATATATCGATCAGGTCACCAAGCCGATTAAGAAAGTACTGGTCGAAAAAGGCATCAAGGTTTCGATTTCGGGGCGGGCCAAGCATCTCGACAGCATCTATCGCAAAATGCAATTGCGCCATTTGCCCCTCGAAGAAATCTATGATCTTCTGGCCATCCGGATACTGGTCTCGACCAAAATGGAATGTTATGAAGTTCTGGGGCTGATCCATGAACTCTGGAAGCCGGTGCCCAATCGGTTTCATGATTATATCGCCACCCCCAAACCGAACGGCTACCAGTCCCTGCATACGACCGTTTTCGGCCCCGGCAACCGGATGCTCGAAATCCAGATTCGGACTCACGCCATGCACCACGTGGCGGAATACGGTATCGCCGCTCATTGGCTTTACAAGGAAGGCCGCCAGCAGATGGACAAGGCCGACCGCCAGATGAGCTGGCTGAGAGAAGTCCTCGACTGGCAAAAGGACATGACCAACCCCTCGGAATTTCTGGAATATCTCAAAATCGACTTATTGCAGGAAGATATCTACGTCTATACGCCGCGGGGCGACCTGGTGCATCTGACGGTTGGGGCGACCGCGCTCGATTTTGCCTTCGCCGTCCATACCGACGTCGGTCTCCACACCACCGGCGCCAAAATCGGCGGGCGAATTGTACCTCTGGGGACGGTGCTGACATCGGGCGACGAAGTCGAAGTCATGACCTCGACCAGCCAGACGCCGTCGCATAACTGGTTGCGCATGGTGCGCACCTCCAAAGCCCGGTCCAAAATAAAACGGTGGCTCAAACAGCAGGGTTACGAACAATCGCTGAGCCTGGGCAAGGATATGCTGGATCGGGAATTGAAGCGGGCTCATCTCAATCTGCCTCCGGAAGCGACAATGAACGATATCGCTCAGGGTATGGGGTTTGTCTCATCTGAAGCGTTGATCGCCGCCATAGGATCCGGTAACGTTTCGGCTCAGACGATTATAACTAAAATCGGCCCGGAACAGGTTCAGGAAGTCAAAAAGTCGCTGGTCAAGCGTTTCATAGATACCGCCAGGGGCGGCAAAGGAATAAAGATTCAGGGGATGGGCAACATGATGTTCCGCTTTGCCGGCTGTTGCCAGCCGGTGCCGGGCGAACAGATTGTCGGCTTTATCACCCGTGGACGGGGTATCACCATCCATCGCATCGATTGTCCGACGGCTCTGGAATTATCCAATAATACGGAAAGAATGATCGAGGTGGAATGGGACGCCGACAAGGATCAGGCTTTTATTGTCCGACTCGATATCCTCCTTGAGGATCGCAAAAACATGCTTCGCGATATCACCGAGGCGATCTCCGAGGCCGATGCCAATGTTCGTGGTGCGGAAGTTTCCGGTAAAGGCGGGCCGGTGGTGGGAACCTTCGTAATCGAGGTGAAGAATCTCAGCCATCTCAACCGTGTGGTCAACAAGGTCCAGCGTGTCAAGGGCGTCATTTCCATTGAAAGGGCCAAAGGCGGCGATTTTGATCCTTTTTCCGGAACTCAGCAGAATTCCAGCGTATATTAATAAACGTTTTTCGTAAGGCGACCATTATCATGGCTGATAGCAACTGTCTTAAATGCGGCAAACCTCTTCAACCGGGGAACAAATTCTGTCCCTCCTGCGGTCATCCGGTGGGGCAGAAACCAGGAACCGCCGGGGTTTCAAGGAGCGATCATTATTTCATTCTGGCCATCCTGGCCCTCGTCGTGATCGGCTATTTCGGTTATCAGGCGTTGAAACCCCGCGAGACGTCCAAAGTCGAGGCGCCGACGCAAAATACATCGGGCGCTATGTCCCGCGATATGGACTCCTTCCTGAAAAATCTGCCGACCGATTTCTCATCCTTGGTCTCCATGGGTAACGCCCTTATGGATCGCGGCGAATATGAACTGGCGGCGGTTTGCTATGAAAGGGCGCTGGACCAGGAGCCCGAAAACACGGATGTCCTGGTCGATCTCGGAACCTGCCAGCATTCGCTGGGCATGAATGAAGAAGCCCTCGGCTATTTCAAAAAGGCGCTTGAGATCGATCCGGCCCATCAGGTGGCCAAGTTCAATCTGGGCATTGTCTATTACACGCTGGGCGATTATCAGAAGGCGGCCGATTCCTGGAATCGTCTTCTGAAGGAAAATCCGCCTCAGGATCTGAAAGAGCGGACCGAAAAACTTCTTGGCCAGGTTCAAGGCCAGTATTGACATGTCCAGCTTCCTGACGGCCTGGGCTTCCTTGACATGGAACATGATCTATGAATCGGCCCTCCTGCTTTTATTCGGGTTTATGCTGGCTGGAGTCCTTCGCGCCGTTATTTCGCCGGCGGCCTTGACCGCTCTTTTCGGCCGCGGTCGTTTCACCCAAATCCTCACCGCTTCGTTATTCGGGATACCTTTGCCGCTTTGCAGTTGTTCGGTTCTGCCGGTGGCGGCCCAATTGCGGCGATCGGGGTTATCACGGCAGGGGACTGTCTCTTTTCTAATTTCCACCCCCGAAACCGGCGCTGATTCGATTGCCTTGAGCGTCCGCCTGCTCGGTCCCATATTCGCGATCATTCGCCCCATTGCCGCCCTGATTACAGCCCTTTTCAGCGGCCTCATCGCCGTGATATTTCTCAAAGAAGAAACCTCGCCAACCGACATCCCTATATCGCCTCACGCGGCAAAGGAGGACAAGGGGTTTCTTATCCGTCTCTGGGAAGGCCAGATTTACGTTATCACCGACATGTTCCCCGAACTGGCCTACTATCTTTTCTGGGGTTATCTCCTGGCCGGGTTAGCGGCCGCCGCCATCCCAAGCGATCTGCTTCAAGGCGGCCTGCCGGCCGTACTGCAATACGCCGCCGTCATCGCCGTTAGTTTGCCGGTATATGTCTGCGCGACTTCTTCGACGCCGTTGGCCGCGGTGTTGTTGTCGCTGGGGATTTTGCCCGGTGCGGTTCTGGCATTTCTCATGGTCGGACCGGCCACCAATCTAACTTCGCTGGTGGTTCAAAAGAAGATTCTGGGCTTAAGAGGGACGGTCGTCATGACCGTATCAATTATCTTTTGCGCCATAATCTGCGGCCTCATTCTTGACCGTCTGTTCGGGGCGGCGATTCGGGCTTTCAATATCAATACCGTCAGCATGGAGGAAGGCGGCGCGGTCTGGTACGATCTGGCCGCAGGGGCGACTCTGATATTTTTTATGGTCTATTTCACCGGGAAACATTATATTAAAAAAGTCAGGAAATTTATTAACCGTTAATAAAGGCTTGAGGGGCGTCATTTTCTCTTCCGTTTTCGAATTTATGCAGCGGCAGGCCGACGATCTGCTTGATGTCGTTTTTCCTCCTTTCTGTGGGCTCTGCGGAAAACCGGCCGATTCCGATGATCGCCTGATTTGCTCCCGATGCTGGAGCATGATTCAGGGATTGGAGGCGCCATACTGCTCCGGTTGCCGTCAGCTATTGTTTGAAGGATCTCGCTGTCCGGATTGCCGGCCGGCGCCCATGATTGTCTTTTCTCTCGGTTATTTCGATAGCCATCTCCAGACTATCCTGCATGATCTCAAATATCGCAAACTAAGGCCGCTGGCCGATACGCTGGGACACAAACTGGCCGAATTGATAGCTTCCCACATGGACGATTTCGGACTCGATCTGATCCTTCCGGTGCCTTTGCATGAATCGCGAAGGTATCGGCGGGGATTCAACCAGGCCGAGGAAATCGCCCTTGCCCTGGGGCGGCGGCTTGGTCTTCCGGTGGAGACCGAAATTCTCTATGCCGCTCGGAAGACCCGCCAGCAGGCGCGCCTGCCGGCTCACCGGCGCGAAGCCAACGTCCGCGGCGCCTTTGGCGTTGACGATGAAAACCGGCTATTGGTCGGCAAAACCGTTCTAATCGTCGATGATGTGACCACCACCGGGGCCACGCTCCGCGAAAATGAACGGGTCCTCAAGGCGGCTTCGGCCCGTAAAATCGT
>CAZGAV010000035.1:0-32800 GCA_964523575.1 uncultured Ignavibacteriales bacterium | reverse complement strand
ACCGCCACCACGATGGCCTTCCAGAACTGGTCGCCCGACGTCGCTACCTGGCAGTGGGAGGATGTCGGTGGTCTTGGATATGAGGGGTTCATTACCATTGCCGAAGGCAGCAGACTGGGTGTGCCCCCGTATGGTGCTCTGGATATGACCGGTTTGGTGGTGCGCGAGTGGGATACTGATTTACAGGGGCATGATACCGTTGTTTATGGCGGCGTGGCCCTGTACGTCGGAATCGCACCGGGTCCACTCGAACCTATGATTTCTTTTCATTTCATCCCATCCAGCCCTCAGGAATACGGCTATGCCACCATCTGCTTCGACAGTTGTTATGTCCCCCCCACCGGCGATTTCGTCTGGGGCGACCATATGGGCTATGATGT
This sequence comes from uncultured Ignavibacteriales bacterium, assembly GCA_964523575.1. Lineage (GTDB taxonomy): Bacteria > Zixibacteria > MSB-5A5 > GN15 > JAAZOE01 > DAOUTW01. The sequence goes on along the minus strand of CAZGAV010000035.1, from coordinate 32,420 downwards.
TTTCCCGGCAGTCCTCTGGCCTGAGGGCGGGAAATGCTGGACGGTGGCGGCCTGCGCCTGCCGCCCGGGCGACGCCAACAACGACACTCAGAAAAATGTCGGCGATGCTGTCTATTTGATTAATCATGTTTTCAAGAGCGGGCCGCCTCCGGCGCCATATAATCCCTGTAGCGGCGACGCCAATAATGACTGCGTCGTCAACGTCGGCGATGCTGTCTATATGATCAATTATGTTTTCAAATCGGGACCGGCGCCCCTGGATTGCTGGAACTGGCGCGACGTCTGCGGCCCCTTTGAGTAAAAGCTGAGACTCCCTCTCCGGGAGTCTCTTTTTATGTCCGGTTTCAAAACTTATGATCGACTTTCAAGCCGCACCTTCCGTATAAATAATAGGACTGCACCTCGGTACCTGACCGCACCAATCACATCAACGGAGGGGGAATATGGAAATTCGTATTGAGGATCTGGCTCCGATGCGAGTGGCCTATTTGCGGCACCAGGGGCCGTATGAGACTTGTTGTCAGGCCTGGGGGCGTCTTTATGACTGGGCCGCCCGGCGCAATTTCATCGGCCCCGGGACAATCGGAGTCGGGGCTTCCTATGACAACCCGGAGACGACTCCGCCCGATAAAATCCGCTATGACGCCTGCCTGACCTGCGGCGAGAATTTCGTCCCCGACGGTGAAATTTCGGTCCAAACTCTTGATGGAGGACATTTCGTAACTGCCATCCATCGTGGCCCATATCAGGGTCTGAGGAGATCATTCCAGAGAATTTTCGAGGAATGGATTCCCAAAAGCGGCCGCATCGTCCGTGATGCGCCCTGCCTTGAAATTTACATCGATGATCCGGATAAGACGCCCGAAGAAGATGTCCGTACCAAAATCTGCGTACCGATCGAATAGCGGCCGCCGGGGCGGCGCCTGATGCGAGTATTCCCTATGTCGTATTTCCCGGCGGCAGTAATTGATCGGGAATATCGCTGATGATAGCGGCGATTTTACTTTCAATTAATTTTCCGGCATACTTCTGATCGTTTACGGTCCAGACGATAATCGGCAAATCCAGATAAGTTGTCTGATGGCGCCGAAACCATTTCAAAAACCGCCAGTTGGGGGCGATGATATCCGGGTGGCACTCTCTTATCCGTTTCCTGGGGAAAATTTCGTTTAAACGTCCGGCCATTCCGATCGGTGGCAACTCGCCCAATAATAAACCGGTGATTGCCCGGTGTTCCAGTCGCTTGATTTCTATGATTGCCTCGTCGCTAAAGGACGTAAAGGCGACATGGGCCAGGTCATAATATTTTTCGGTCAGGGTCAGTATCTCCGCTCCATACCCCGGCTCTTTCAATTCGATATCAAGAGCGATTTTCCCGGCGCATGACTGCAAAGTTTCTTCGAAAGTAGCGATTTGAAATCCGGAAGTTATCGCCTGTCGTCGAACCTCTTTAAGCGGCGAGTCAGTAATCGACCGGCCGGCGCCATTAACGGAAGCATCATGGTGTATGACGATCTTTCCATCGGCGGTGCGGCGCAAGTCGAATTCGATAGCATCGGCACCGCCGGCGATGGCTGTCTCGAAGGCAGCTAAGGTGTTTTCATGGGCCGCCGGCGGGGAACCGGCGTGTCCGGCCCCTCGATGTGCAATAATCATTGTCCTCGGCCAGGTTTTTATTTTATCGAATCGAAGCATGGTCTTATGGTAATGTCCATAACTCCCGCAGGCAAGTAACAACCTTCACGATCATCGGGACATAGCGGCGATTTTCTTAGGGAGTTTATTTGATCCCCCGGCCGAAAACGGCCGGGGGAGAGCGGAAAGATCTTACATCTTGGGCTGGTTAGGCTTGTCGGGCGTATCCATGCCCGGCTCATCCATGCCGGGATCCTCATGGATTCCCTTGCTGAAACTCTTGCCGAAGCCTTTGCCGGTGGCGATAGATTCCACCGCCGCGCCGAGCGAGGCCAGTATGCCCGAAGCTTCGATCGGCAGGAAGACCTTGGAGGCTTTGCCGTCGGCAATTTTGGCCAGAGCTTCGAGATACTTGATCGTAATCACATCCTCGGTCGCCCGACCATCATGGATGGAGGTGAAGACGTTGATATTCGCCTGCGCCTCACCCTCGGCAATGGCAATTTGCTTATATCTGTCGGCGTCGGCCACCCGCTTGATCGCCTCGGCCTGGCCCTCGGCCTCTAGAATATTGGTTTGCTTGACGCCTTCGGCCTTTAAGATGGCCGACTGCTTGAAACCCTCGGCCTCGAGAATCGCGGCCCGCTTTTCGCGTTCGGCCTTCATCTGGCGGCTCATGGCCGCCGTGATATCCGTCGGCGGATCGATCCGCTGGAGTTCAACGCGGTTGACCCGAACGCCCCATTTATCGGTGGCGGTATCGAGCACGTCACGCAGTTGCGTGTTGATAACATCCCGGGAGGTTAACGACTGGTCCAGTTCCATATCGCCGATAATATTACGCAGGTTGGTCTGGGCCAGCTTGGTGGCCGCCAGAATGTAATTGGAAATTTCATACTTGGTTCTGACCGGATCGGTTACCTGGGCATAGATGATGGCGTCGACTTCGACCCCAACGTTATCCTTGGTGATGACCATCTGGGACGGAACATCAATAACCACTTCCCGCATGTCGACCTTGATAACGGTATCGACCACCGGGACGATCAGGTTGAAACCCGAATCGAGCGTTTTCTGGTATTTACCCAGGCGTTCGACCAGCCCCTTTTGATACGGGCGGATAATCCTGACCGACATACCGACCAGAATAAAGGCCAGGACGATCAGGGCCGCTACGGTTAATATTAGTCCTTGCATCTCTATCTCCTTGCTATACTATTTTCACGCTTCTTCGACTTTCAATTTGGCGCCCGCCACCGACAGGATTTTGACCTTTTTACCGGCGGCGATGACCTTATCGGATCGGGCCTGCCAAACCTGATCGTCGACTGTTATCTGTCCGGCGGTATCGGAAACTTCATTTTTGACATAGCCGAATTTCCCGATAAAGCCGTCGACATTGCTGGTCACCGGCGAGGGCTTGGTGATTTTTCTCGCCAGCGGGCGTGTCAAGGGGATCAGGATGATTGACACCACCGCGAAAACCGCACCCTGGATAACGAAAGAATCGGTGATAAAGGTCGTAACCCCGGCGGCCAAAGCTCCGACCACAAAACAGGCGAAGATAAAGGCCGGTGTGAATATTTCCAGGGCGACGAAAACGATTGCCGCCGCCAGCCAGACCCATACTGCCTTATCCATACAAACCTCCCGTAAATTCGGAAATGAAAGGTCTTCTTATTCTTCTCTGGAATTATCGTGTTCTACCTTTCAGGCAATATACCGGTAAAATTTCCTTTTATTCAACGTAAAAATGAAGCTGGGAGAACGCCGGCTGAGGGCCGCCAAACTTTCTGATCCACCCGGGCCGATAATATCGAGGCCTTGAAGTCAGAATAAAGTGCCGAAAAAAAACGGCCGGTGAAGACACCGGCCGCATAAGTAGATTGTCTATTTCGAAAATAAATTTTCAGCGGTCTCACTCGCCGATTTTAATGCCTCCGACCGGCGTGCCGGAATTGAAAATCTCGGCAAACCACTTGAAGGTCTCATTCAGTCCGGTCTTGAAATCATAATCGGGTGAATACCCCAAATCGGTTTTGGCCGCCTCGATATCGGCCATCGAATGCTTAATATCGCCCGGCCGGGCATCGACATACTGAGCCGTGACTTCGCGGCCGACAATCTCCCCCAGCATTTTCAGAATCTGGTTCAACGTAAATCGTTCACCGCAGGCGACATTGTATTTCTTACCGGGAGCATTGGCGGCGGTGCAGGCTTTGAGGTTGGCAGAGACGGCGTTGGCGATATAGGTGAAGTCGCGCGATTGCTCGCCGTCGCCATAAATGACCGGCTGTCTGCCGGAGATGACGGCTTTGATAAACAGGGGTATGACCGCCGAATACTGACTGCCGGGGTCCTGCCGGGGACCGAAAATATTGAAATACCGCAATGAAACCGTTTCCAGGCCGTAAAGGCGATAATAGACTTTCATATATTCCTCGCCGGCCAGTTTGGTGATGGCGTAGGGCGAGAGCGGATCGGGCGACATGGTTTCCACCTTGGGCAGAATTTCCGATTCGCCATAAACCGAGGAGGAACAGGCGGCAACGACCCGCCTGACACCGGCCTGTCGCGAGGCTTCGAGAATATTCAGCGTCCCATCGATATTGACGGCGTTGGAAGTCAGCGGGTTTTTGACCGAGCGGGGTACCGACGGCAAGGCGGCCTGATGGAGCACATAATCAATCCCCTCGACCGCCTCGGCGACAGTCCAGAAATCGCGGATATCGCCGTCGATCAGGTCTATCCGGTCCCGTATCGGGTCGATGTTGATATTGCGGCCGGTGGCGAAGTTGTCAAGAATTCGCACTTCTTCGCCCCGTTTAAGAAGTTCAATTGCGATGTTACTGCCGATGAAACCGGCTCCGCCGGTGATAAGATATTTCATTTATCTACCTAACGTTATAATTGTCAAACAATGGCTGTCATCTAGGTTATCGACTGCGGCGGTTAAAGGGTTTACCGCCCGTTTTCAAAAACCGCCGCCGTTTCGCGAAAAAGGTCTCGATCGCCATCTTGTAATCGTCGGGCCGCCCGATATCCAGCCATAAACCCCGGTGGCGGTAAACGGCGGGGTAGATTTTCTTATCCAGGAGTTTGTGTACCAGATCGGGAAAATCAAACCGCCGTCCCTCGGGGATATATCGCAGAACTTCGCGCTTGAAAGCATACACTCCCATAGATACCAGCGATTCAATCTGCGGTTTCTCATAATAATCGACGACCCGGTCGCCCTCGGTTTCTATCACTCCAAAATCGATATTGAGATCGCGTCGAAAGGCTCCGATTGTCGCCGGGGCGCCGGTTTTGAGATGAAACTCGACGAATTTAGCGAAATCGAGGTCGGTCAGGACATCGCCGTTGAGCACCAGAAAATCCTTGCCCAGATTGCGAATCAGCTTCAACGGACCAGCAGTTCCCAGCGGCCGGGCCTCTTCGGAGTAACGGATTTTCAGATCGAATTCACCAGCGGCCGTGACCATCTTGATCAATTTAGCCGCCTGATGACCGACGGTTAAAATCGCCTCGTCGATACCTGCTCCGGCCAATTGCTGGAGGACAATTTCCAGAATCGGCCGACTGCCGATCGGCATCAATGGCTTGGGGAAAACATGGGTGAAAGGTTCCAGCCTCGATCCTTTACCACCCGCTAAAATAACCGCCTTCATCAGAGACGATAATCCTCTTTCGCAAATTTATCTATATACGATTCGAAATATGCGACCGTTTGTTTCAGCCCGGTTTTCAAATCGGTCCTCCGGCCCAGCCTAAACGTATTATCGGCCGCCGAACCATCCCCCAGCAATCGCATGACTTCTGAATTTCGGGGGCGGACCCGGCGCCGGTCGGTTTTGATGGTCAATTTCTTGCCCAGAATATCTCCCACCATTTCAACCACCTCAGCGATGGCGAAGTCCTTACCCGAAGCGATGTTGAACTGGCCGCCGACGCCTCGCGGAGAAACCGCGATTTTGGCCAATGCTCCGGCGGTATCGCCGACAAAATTCAAATCGCGCCGAGTGTCGATATTGCCCAGCTTGATAATGCGTCCCCGCAAAGCCTGAAGAATAATCGTCGGAATAAAGGCCCGTGGCGACTGGCGCGGACCATAGGTATTGAACGGTCGGACAATGACCACAGGAAGACCGAACGAACGAAAGAACGATTCGGCCAGTTTGTCGGCGGCGATTTTGGAAGCGGCATAGGGCGATTGGGCTGTCAGGGGATGCTTTTCATCAATTGGCACGTACTGCGCCGAACCATAAACTTCCGAGGTTGAAAGCTGGATAACCCGCTTGACCTCCAAGTCGCGGGCGGCCGAGAGGATATTGAGAGTGCCGTTGACATTGACACTGACGAAATCGGCCGGAGCTATATAAGAGTAGGGGATGGCAATCTGCGCCGCCAGATGAATGACGATATCCTGACCGGCCACGGCCCTTCGGCCGTCGTCGCGGTCGCGTATATCGCCGAAGATAAGATTCAACTTTCGGCGCTTGTCGGCTTCGAGATGATCCAGAAATCCGGCCGTGCCGGTCGAGGTGTAGCGCACGAATGCGGTCACCGTGGCGCCGGAATCGAGAAGTCGTTCGGTCAGATGGGAACCGATAAAGCCGCCCGCCCCGGTAATCAATATTTTTTTCCCGGTATTCTTCTTCATGATAACATCCCTGTCTATCTGAGTATCGGCATATAATATGGCGGATAAAGAGCTTAATCAAGGCGGAAACGGATAAATCATCGACACCGGCATTGGGATGCCGGGCTCAAAATTATTGATTTTCCAGCAGAATCCTGGAAATTTCATTGGCCGCCAGAGCATGGCCGGTTTTGTTATAATGAAACGGATCACGGGAAACATCGTCGAATAGATTACCGTACTGGTCGAAAACCGCCGCCAGGTCAATCAGTCCGGCCGAATAGGTCGCCGCCGCCTCCCGCGTCATTTCGTTGTAATAATGATGGCGCTCATGCATATAAGATTGTTCCGTAGAATGATAGTATATTTCCATCGATGGGATGGGCGACGTCATAAGAAAAACCCGGGCGCCGTCGGCATGGGCCATTTCGGTGATTTCACCTAAGTTGGCCTTGAAGTCTTCGAGCTCAACCCGCGCCTCCTGGTCGCGATACACCGGTTGTTCCCATTCACCCCGAACCGAGAAAATGACACTTTTCATCAGGCGGTAAAACCGCGTCCGGCCTATCAAGTTATATATATCCAGGATCCATTGCGGCGGCATTTCCTGCATTTTATCGGGCCGGTTGTTGGCCGCCATCCACTGGTCGTTCCAGCCGAAAGTCACCAGGACGATATCGGGATGATAGCGGCGTACATATCGTTTATAATTGCGCTTGCCCTGGAAAGAACTGTACCCCGGCACCGAAAAATTATACACCTCGGCCGTTTCCAATCCCGGCCGGCGGCGCAATATTTTTTGCAGTCGCCCGGCAAAAGCCTCGTTCTCATCGACTCCCCATCCGAAACTGCAGGAATTGCCCAGCACGGCCACTCTCAATCCGGGTTTATCGGTCTTGAAATCGTCACCCCGGAATCCCTCACGGTTTATATGGTAGCTTTTGCCCTCGAAAAACTCCGAGGCGATAGTCCGGTTGGGCCGCAGACGCCAGAATAAATCATGGTCCTTGAGAAATACTTCGGGATAATCGGGCGCCCGGTTGACGGAAAATTCCACGCCCCGGGGATGGGGATTGATGTCAAACAGCCAGAGGGCCGATTCGGCCACAATCACAAATAGGGCCACCGATAAAATCGGTAAAAGCAGATGACTTTTCCGAAAGGCCATAACATATTATAATACAAATGGCCATTGGGGTTCAACCGATTTGAAGAGGAGGAATATGCAAATCGGCAAGATATTATGTATTGGCTCGGTCTGGCTGGCTTTCAACGCGAGCTTGATTATGGCCGGGGATCCGCCCGCGGAGGCCGGTTATAGTCTGAGTTCGGTCGTGACGCCGCTGTGCAACGAAGTATCCTATTTCAAGAATATCGATGATCTCGGACATTTACGAGGCACGACTCTTCAAATAGTCTCGATCAACCAATTTCATATCGGGACCGATTTCAATTTTGAATTCACCGGTGATTTCAACTGGGGGCTCGACCTGTATGAAAATTATGACTATTATTTCGAGCTTTCGCTGGTAAAACCGGTTTACCGTTCATTGTCGCTCAATTATCAGAGAATTTACAGTACTTTCGCCCTGGAACCGATTAATCAGCTCGGCCTCCGGCTGTCATTATTTTCGGGATCATAATAAGGCCATAAAAAAAGCCGCCTCGGGAAGGCGGCTTGAAAAGGCGATGTTTTTTATCAACCGAGGTCTAAATCCCGGGCGGCCTCGATATACTTGTCGATATCGTCTTCGATAATCGGTCCGCAATGGGGGCAAATCCGATCGGGCGTCAGCCGTTCGATTTTATTGAGGGCCTTCAGATGAGCTTTCTTGTTTCCGCTTGACCGGGTTTCGTATGGCAAAAGTGATTCCCAGCCCCGGGTGGAGGCATAAAGATTCCAGTCTTCATTTAGGCGGCCGATCAGATTGCCGGCGAAAACGGTCGCCGTGGCCGAATCATAGAGCAGACCCGTGCCGTTCGTCGGCAGTCCGGGGGTATCGGTGTAGTCGATGGTTCGGCCCGACCGCAGGATAACGCTATCGCCGTCATCGAGGCTGTTGACCGGGTTTTTGCAGCCGTAATAGGCAATCGATTTGACCACCGGCGATGGCGCATAAATCTTGACATTCCGGTCGGCCAGTTTCTCGAAAAGCGGCAATGAGGCGCAACGGTCGGGGTCATGATGAAGAATGACAATATGCTGAATCTGTCTGGGATCGATCAGTTTTGAAACCTTGTCGCGAACGGTGCGAAAATGTTCGTCGGCCCGGGAACCGGGGTTGATCAGGACCGCTTCGTCGCCGTCCAGCAAAAGAAAAGGGTTATGGGCGCATGTAATCCTGGCATCGATATAGCCGACCCACCAGACGCCCCGGGCGATTTGATGAGCCTGTTTCTCATCGTATTTTTTGCGTTCCACCAGTGACGGCGGTACCGACGGTGTATCCATGGACATCTCCCGCGTTGGTTAAGATTATATTGAAATTATCGGATGAAAGGCTGGAAATTTAACCATTTCGGGAACGTTCAACAGGACTTGTTGATAATATCAGACGCCCGCTAGTTCGTATTATTTTATCGAGAGATCGGCCGGGTTTGCGGCGGCTATTGGCCGAAGACATCGCGCCAGGAATAGACGATGACCGCCTCAGGTTCGTCGTTGCGGACGATATTGACGTGAACCCCCCGGTCGAGGTGTTCCAGTAACAGGATAAAAAGTTGTTTGATGTTACGCGGCGACGTGCCCTCGATATTGCGGATGAGGTCATCCTTGCGTAACCCTGAAACATAAGCCAGCTTCAGGGTGTCGATATCGACCACGCGGAAGAATCCGGAACGATCACGGGCCACCGACAGGCCGAGTTTTCCTCCCGGCGGCGGTTGCAACTGATGATTCCCCCAACTGCTCTGCGTCGCTTTCCGAATCACCGGTGGGCGGGTCAGGGCGACCAGCCGGGAACTGAATGGCTCGGAGGCGACCAGGTAGGCCAGGGTGCTGTCACCAGACAATTGCCATTTGTCCCAGAAATACTCAAAGAGAACTTGTTGGCCCGGCTCGCGCTCTTCCCACTGAGCCGATTTGAACACTTTCAAGACCGAATCGATATCCTTGAAATCGGCCAGGGTTCGCAGAGCCAGCAGGTTGGCGAGGTTATCAAAGCGCCGCGGCGTTTTCTGCATCAGGGGATGGCCGGCGATATAATAGGACGATCCTCCGGGCATGAAAGCCTGCTCCAGCAGCCGCCGTGACAATTGCTGAAAAAGCGTGATATAATTAGAAAGTCCGCCCTGAACGGCGACAATCCGACTGCCGTTTTTCTTCCCGGCCAAAGGTATGGTCAGGGGCCGGTCGCAGGCATAATCGGGGAAATACTTGACGATATAAATGGGAAATTCCGATTCGACCCAGTTGATACCGGCATAATAAGAGAGATAGTTCAAAACATATTCGCCGTTCTTGTCCCAAAAAGCCTTAAGCGAATCGGCCTCCACGGTGATGGTGGAACAGGCTTTAATTGCCTCGCGGCGGCTGGCGTAGTCGTCGGGAAACAGCGAGATCATGTAATCGTAATCGTCGATGACCATATCGACCCGGGGTAAATCGGTGGTTTGAGCCTGAACGGCGGCGCCCGGCCAAATCACGGCCGCGGCCATTATCAGCGAAAGAAAAATATATCCGGGTATCGATTTCATATTCATAAGGACTTTTTTAAACCACCGGCGGCGGGGGCGGCGGGGGCGGCGGGGGTGGAGTATAACCTTCTCCCGGAATCGCAGTCGCCATCATCGGCGGTTGGTCGACCTCGACCAGTTGAAAATAAAACTCGGTTGTCATGAGATGCATGGCTGAGCCGGAGAAACCCTCCACAATCAGCAGAATCAACAGCACAATTGGAATGCCGATCACGATGGCCATCAGCCAGTTGACAAAGCCGACCGCGACAAACGGAATAACCGCAAAGAGAAGGATCACGAGCGTACTCAGTCCGACAGCGATCCCGATACCGACATAGATCAGGGTATAAACCACACTGGGCCCGAGATGGCTCTTCCACAGGTTGAAACTGTCGCCGATGCTGTCGAAAACGGGACGGTTTTCGATGACAATATGCCTCTCGGCCAGAGACGACGTAATAACCGCAACAAACATCCCGACGATGAAAAGCGGCAATAATATTAACAGCGAGAGGACCCCTAAGGCGACATTAATGGTGAAGGCTACAACACCGATGATGGCGACAAATACGATAAAGGCGAAAACGACCACAAACGTCAGAAATGCGATTCCGAGCAGTCGCCAGAAATACCTGACGCCGACGCCGAAGGACTTACCGAAGCGGTATTGCTCCCCCTGCTTCATTTGCCGGGCGGCTTCCACCAGCCCGCCGACTGAAATAGTCCGGAGAATAATCCAAATAACGAACGCCAATAGCGCCAGAGCCGCCAACAGAAGGATTATATACAGGTGCTCTACGATGAATTCCCTGACCCGGAACAAATCACTTTCAGCGAGGCCGAAGCGGTCGAATTTATTCGAGAGGTTGCTGACATTGGAGCCGCCGCCGCCGGCGATCAGGAAGCCGAAAATCCAGAGCGTTTTGTGCTTCCACGCCTGGCCCCAGCCGGTCGAAATGATTTTGCCGTAATCCATAAATTATATCTACCAAAACTAAAATTGAGTGTCAACCAAAAATGAGCCGCAAGCAAGCAGGTCTGAGTCTTACTACGTTATCGACTGCCAAAGGTTGCGGCCGGGAAATTGAAGAGTTCGTCACGAGCTCCTGCCCCGATAAGATTTCAATTCCCGACCGGCGTTTCAAAGATTGACAGTGATGATTTGGGGGCGTATCATATCGTATTCCAGTAATAGTGGGTGCCGGCTTGAAAATGGGCACTAATGATAATTTCAGATGTTATTAAGACAAACAGAGATCGGGAATTGCCAGTAATATTGGTAGCAGATGAGGCCGTTTGTGGAAAAATATGATATGATTGTCATCGGCTCTGGGCCGGCCGGAGAGAAGGCCGCCATCCAGGGCGCCAAACTCCGCAAGAAGGTCGCGGTTATCGAAGCCCGGGGTGTCATCGGCGGGGTTTGTGTGCATACCGGGACTCTGCCGTCAAAGACCCTGCGGGAAACCGTCTTGTATCTGGCCGGGATCAAACAACGTTCGGTTTACGGCGTGGTCTGCAGTCTCAAAAGCAATGTGACCGTCGGCGAGTTGATGTATCGCACCAAGCATGTTATCCAAAATGAACTCGATGTTATCCAGAACCAGTTATCCCGAAACGGCATCACCGTTCTGGGCGGCCGCGGCCGCATCAAATCACCCAACGAAGTCGAACTCCAGATCAATTCCGAGACGGTCCGCACTCTGGAGGCCGAGTCGATTATTCTCTGTCCCGGCTCCCGTCCCTATCGCGATCCCAATATATATTTCGACGACACCCATATTTTTGACGGCGAAACCATTCTGAACCTGAATCGCATCCCCCGGACGATGACCATCGTCGGCGGCGGCGTCATCGGTTGCGAGTACGCCTGTATCTTCGCGCATCTTGGCGTCAAACTCAATCTTCTCGAAAGCAAAGACCGCCTCCTGCCGTTTCTGGATCATGAAATATCGGACACCCTGACCTACCTGATGCGTAAAAACCGGATCAAGGTCATCCTCGAGGATCGGATGGCGACGTTGAAAGTCGTTGAAGACCAGGTACATCTGACCACGCAATCCGATCGAACTATCATTTCGGATACGATTCTACTGGCTATGGGCCGGGTCGGCAATACGACCAATCTGGGGTTGGAGGAAGTCGGCATCAAAACCAACAAACGAAAAATGATAGAGGTCGATGAAAATTTCTACACCGGAGTAGCCAAAATTTATGCCGTCGGCGACGTCATCGGCTTTCCGTCGCTGGCCTCGGTTTCCATGGATCAGGGGCGTCTGGCCGCCCTGCATTCCTTCGGCGTGCCCGGATCGACCCTGAACACTCTTCTGCCTTATGGCATTTACACTATCCCCGAAGTCTCCATCGTGGGAGAGACGGAAGAAAGCCTGAGCAAAAAGGGAATCCCCTACGAGACCGGCATCGCCCGCTTTTATGAATTGGCCCGGGGTCAGATCAGCGGCGATCATGACGGCGTCCTCAAACTCGTTTTCTGTCCCAAAACAAAGAAACTGCTGGGCGTCCACATCATCGGCGACCGGGCGGCGGACATGATCCATATCGGACAGGCCGTAATCTCATTCGGCGGAACCATCGATTACTTCGTCGAGACCGTCTTCAATTTTCCGACCATGTCGGAAGCCTACAAGACGGCGGCTCTCAGCGGCCTTAACGCTCTATAGACTATTCCTCCGCATTTGCATCCTAACGACACCTTTTAAGTCCATAATCTTGTGGCCGAAGCTTGACATCCACGGCATGGTCTATTATAAATATTTCTAACAGACGGGAGCCGCGGATTGATCATGTTTGGGGCGCATATTCCGCCGCCGCCCGGCGGTGGATTATCCTCTCGGATATGATCCAATCGGACGACTCCGGATTCGAGGAGTGTATCATGTCAGGCAAGAAATTGTACGTCGGCAACCTGAAGTTCTCAATCACCAATGACCAGTTGCAGCAGCTATTCGCGAGCCATGGCCGGGTGATGAACGTCAACATCATCGAAGGCAAGGGCTTTGGATTTGTCGAGATGTCCAGTGAAGACGAAGCCGCCCAGGCCAAAGAGTCGCTTGACGGGCAGGATTTTGAAGGACGCGTACTAAGGGTCGATGAGGCCCGGCCGCCGCGCCAGGATCGCGACCGTCGCGGCGGGCGCGAACGGTATTAAGGTATCCCTTTTATCTCATAATCAGGTCGAGCAGATAAAAGAGCACGGAAACGGGTCGGTTAAAAACTGATTCGATGGTGATTGATTGCGGCCATCGGCGCGACGAATCTCCCTGAGGTCGTACTGCGCCCGCGCGGCCGTCCCCGCCGGTCCGGATCGAGGGACAGAAGCCCGCTCGATCCGAATAAATTACACTTTTATCGCCCGATTATTGATCGGGTTGCAACCGGGGATTACCATTTATAATTCAGGCCGCGGAACTTGCCATCGGTAACGATGACTTTCATGAGCGCCACGACATGGCCTCGTTCGGCGTCGATGATTTGTTCCAACTGCTTCTGTTCACCGAGGATATCCCGTATCGCCTGATAGTACTGAAGCGTCGATTTTTCGAAGGCCAGCGCCATTCCCAGCGCGTCGTCGCTGGAATCCAGTTTATCGACGTCCTTGAAGGCGTCTTTTCCGAAAAAAGATGAGATGGCTGTCGCCCGCAGGTATTGATAAAGCTCGTACTGCTGAGCCCCAATGGCTTCTTCCGGTACCGTTTCGAGAATCGTTCTGAATTGCACCTCATGGGACCGTTCGTCCTGCACGAGTTGACCGAAAATCTGTTTCAATTTGGCCTGATCTCCGAATTTTTTCTCCAGGCGGCTGTAAAATGAGGCCCCGATTTGTTCCGTGGTAATTGCCAATTCGATGGCCTTACGAAGTGTCAAGTCTTCCAGCATTATATTATCTCCTCACAGATGGCTGATTCTTCTCTCCAAAAATATGCTCCTCTACTCGGAAGTCAAGCAATAAGTGGAAAGGCCGCTGAGACGGTATTTTCATACTGGGATTCGCGCCGATAGCCGCCAATGTTCAAAGCACTAATCGGGCAGCTGATTTTAGGCCGCAGGAAGGTTTTTATTTTATGATGACCAGTTTTCCCAGCTGTTCACCCATCTCCGATGACACCGACCAGATGTAAAGGCCGGAGGTGATTGCCTGGGTATTTCGCGAAAGCATATTCCAGGTTTCATGCTGAGCGTCGGGTCCGCCGTCCGGTCGGTTGTGATCGATTTCCCGCACCAGATCGCCGCTGACGGTATAGATTCGAATAGTGCATATTTGGGGCAGGTTGGCGAAATGAATGGCCCGCGCGCGTTCGGCCGATTTGGTCCGATCACGATTCTCATACCCGGCTCGGGCATACCCGCCGTCAATTCGATACGGATTGGGGTAAACCACTACCCCCAACCCTTCGGCCTCGACCATCTCAACGGAATTCAGGGGATATGCCAGGGTGGCATTGGTCAGAAGCGAGCTTTCCAGAGCTGACAATTGATGGGTGCGGCTACCGTAATCAAAAGCCGTCACCGAAACATAAACCGGCCGCGAGGGCGGCAGATTGGCTATAATATATTCATATTCATCATAGCGAAGGTAGCCATCCTCGGTCGTATCGGATTTATCGCTGGGGTCGGCGTCAGGGTAGACTCGATGGATGCCCAAGGGGTCGCTCAAATCGGATTCGTTCCAGTATTGCGGCGTAAAATAGGTAAAAAGGCCGTCGATATTGCGAGAGTTGCCCGGTTCCATCGGGTTCTGTTCGGTAAACAGCCCGGGATCGAAATCGGGACCGTAGATGATCTGCAAGCTGTCATAACTGAAGGGAATTTCCGAAACCTCCCATCGTGACACATCGGGCACAAACTGCCAGCGATTATAGTCACGGCGGTCATATGTCGCCAGCAGGACAAAATCGGAGTAACGGTTATCTTCGCCGTAGTAAACTTTGTATCCTTCAAAATCAGCCTTGCCGGAGAAAATATCGATGAAATTTTCCGAGACCTGCCCATTCCAGCGAACCGTCAACCGTCCCTGCTCGGGGGTCACTTTGATTCTCGGTGAAGGCGGCGGCGCCGCGCCTCTAAAATCGGGAACGCCGTCCCCCTTGTACCAGACTCGCGAGGAATCGATGCGAATCGAATCGGGAACAGCGGCATTCTTGCCATAGCCGACCGTATCGACTATCCAGCGAAAACTCCCCGAGTCGCCGTCACCCTCGGGATATTCGGGGGTCGGGGTGTCGTAACCGGGATTATCGTAGATCCAGTCGGCCCAGATGGCGTTATTGCCCAAATCGGAAAAGTCAAGCTGATCCATGTATGGGTATGGACTATAGGGGTCGAACAGGTCCTCGAAAGCGTGAGGATCATGATGGAAATTCTCACCGCCGACATAAGCCAGGGTTACCGGCAAAGTCGAATCGGGCGGGAGGTCGAAGGGTCCAAAACTGAATAGGTAGATTGAATTGTGACCATCGGCAAAGTCGGGGGCGGTGGATGCCGGAGCCCCCAGCCAGCCCCGGTCGGTATGCGGGACGGCGCATTCCAGCTGATCGTAATCGATCTCCTCGGTTCTCAGCATGTAATATTTATTGCGGTCGCCCAGGGGAGTGCCGAAATTGGGGCCGAAGTCGCGATACGGTTTGTCATCGGTTACCTGACGCGGACCCCAGTCAAGCTGGGGCGTATAGCCGGTCACCCACCAGTTGAAGGAATATTTAAGGCTGTCGGACGGCGTGCGAATGACTCGCGTGGCGGTAACGCCGGTGGTCGAGGTAAAATTGTAAGCCCCCTCATGGGGATCACCGTCGTTGTCGGCCACCCAGGCGACCCGGATAGTATCCTCGAATCCCGGCCAAAAGGGCGACGGGATGGCCTCCTTATATCCGCAGATATCGTCGAGCCAACTGCCCTGACCGCCCTGATTGGATAAATGATAGGCGTCGGCATCGACGGCAATCCCGATATAGAGTTGTTTCAATGGAAAACGACCGATATTGCGAATCGAGTAATCGAACAGGATAAAATCCTCGGCATAGGGATAACTCCAGGCGTAAGTGCGCTGGGTCACCTCGACGTTGAGCGGCTGATGATCGCGATTGTCGATCGGATCGGCATCGACGAAGGAAGGGTTGGTCAGCGTATCGGTGAAACGGGCGAGGATATCTTCCTCCGAAACCGCCTCGGGCGAATAGTGGATGGAAAACGGTTGCGACGACCGCCGCACCATCTCGCCGTCTTTCCCGGCGTCGGGCCAGAATTCGACTATGTAATAATACCCCTCAGCGCTGGTCGAAACCAGCGTATCCCGCCCGACCACAGCTCCCAGCCACAGAGCGCCCATCCAGAGATATTCGATATCGGAATTGATCGGATATTCGCAACCCATGGCGCGCAGTCCGGTTTCGGGGTCGACGGCATTACCGCCCAGATAACCGTTTCCGAAAAAGCCGTTGTTGGTCACTGTCAGGGCCATACGATTGATTTTATGCACTTCGAGGCTGGCGTTGGGCAAATCGGCGGACGGCTTGAAACCGGCGACGGCGGGATTGGTCGGAAATTTGAAATCCGACCTTGCGGTCGCCAGCTGAGTTGTCGCCAAAATTATAGCGACCGTCAGGCGGATGAGATATGTCAATCGCTCCGATACCATAAGTCCTGTATTAAAGATAATGCCGGCGTCGGCGGAATTCAAGCGGGATTATACAGAAAGCGCCGAGCGGCAGGCAAAAAACCCGTTACAAAGCCCAAAATCTGTCCGCATCTTCCGATCCACAGGCATTTTTGAGTCAATCAGCGCGTTTTGATAAGACGGCTCCTGTGATTTCGCATGATTTATGTCGGCCCCCGATATATATTGAAAAAGCCGCGCCGGAATAAGCTCATTTATCGGGAGGATGATCGTGCCAAGGTATGAAATTATTGAAAATTATCGAGACAACGATATTCTGCGCCATAAATTCTATGATTTTACGCAAACCGTTTTTCCCGGTATCGATTTTACCGAATGGTATAACCGGGGATTCTGGGAAGACGGCTATATCCCGTTTTCGATTATTATCGATGACAAAATCGTATCTAACGTTTCCGTCACGAGAATGAAACTCATCATCGACAGCCGGCGGCTCGAAGGTATCCAGTTCGGCACCGTCGGAACGATACCTGATTATCGGAACCGGGGTTTGTCGCGATACCTGATGGAGTATGTGCTGGATAAGATTCGTAACACGGCCGAGATATTATTCCTGTTCGCCAATGAGACGGTCCTGGACTTTTACCCCAAATTTGGATTTCAGCCCTATCCCGAGGTCTTTTTCAGAGCCGACTCCGATTCCCCCAAACCATCCTATGCGGCCCGCCGATTGGATATCGGCTCGGTGGCCGATATGGCCCTGATCAGAAGGAAACTTAAATCGCGGATAGATTTGACGCGCCGTTTCGGCGCGGCCGATTATGATTTCATCACTCTTTGGCATTTCCTGAATATTTTTCCGCGCAATCTGTTCTATATCGAAGCCGATGATGTCATTCTTGTCGTAACGGAAAAGAATGGCAAACTCCACGTCTGGGATGTCATCCATTCCCGGCCTATTGACCTGGGTTCGATTATACCTAAAGCGATCCAAAGCGACGACGTCAAATCAATCATCTATTATTTTCCGCCCGATCAACTGCATTTTGAATATGATGAAGCGGTTACGGCGGAGGATTCACCTCTATTCATTCTGGGCGATTTTTCGCCGGGCCCGGAGCCGTCCAAATTCCCGATCACGGCGCAGACCTGAGAACCTCTCGACGACCCTACTCCGGATTGCCGGGTTGTGCCCGTTCTGTTTTGGGTTGGTCGATCTGTACGATCAGCACCGGGATATCAACCTCATGGCGAACTTTGGAGACGGTCTGACCGAAGACAATATCCTTGATACCGTGATGGCCGTGCGAACCGAAAACCAGAAAATCGATTCGCAGTTCCTTGACGGCGGCGATGATTTCATCGGCCGGATTACCCCGGCGCAACTCGATTTCAACCGGCAGATCACGTTCCTCGACCTCTCTCGCCAGTCCTTCCAGGTATTTCTCATCCTCACGCCCGTGCAGGCTGTCGCTGTCGGCGCCGTAAACCTGCGTCCCCGGCGTCTCATTGACATGCATAAGGATCAGCCGGGCATGATGCTGGCGGGTCTGAGCAATGGCGGCTGAAATTATATCGGCATCGCCTTCGCTGTGCTCCAATGCGGCGCCGATGGTCTTGAACGAAACCGGTTTGATGCGGCTGGATACCGATTCTATCATCAATTCTGCTTTTGGCGTTGGTGCTGCAGTGCGTCCCCTGAATGCTCTGACAATGATATATACCAGAACGGCCAGCAATCCCATAACGGCCGGTACTACCGTGATCCAGAGCCAGAACGGCCCGCCGCTGAGCCATCCGGTCAGCTCGTCCAGCAGTAGTTTCAGATTCAGCGCTACAATAATGGCGGCGATCATCCAGGCGACGATTTTGAGCCATAGGGAATTAACGAACTTGCCCATCCGGCCTTTATCGGAGGTGAGATGAATCAGGGGAATGACGGCAAACGGTAATTGCAGACTGAGGATAACCTGGGAAAAGATAAGTATCTCATAAGTGCCCTCACTGCCCGATACGGCAATCACGGCCACCGCCGGAATCAAAGCCAGACTGCGGGTAATCAGTCGGCGCAACCAGGGCCGCATCTTTATATTCAGAAACCCCTCCATGACAACCTGTCCGGAGATGGTGCCGGTCAACGTCGAACTCTGGCCGGCGGCCAGAAGGGCGATGGCGAAAGCGGCCGGGGCGATGGCGCTACCGAGAATCGGTTCCAGCAGAGCGTGGGCTTGCTGAATTTCGGTCACTACCATGCCGCGCGAATGAAAGACGGCGGCGGCCATGATCAAAATGGCGGCATTGACAAAGAAGGCCATATTGAGAGCGAAGGTCGAATCCAGAAGATTGTATTTGCAGGCTTCGGCGCGGCCGGTGAAGGTGTCCGATATCCGCCGCGACTGCACCAGCGAAGAATGAAGATATAGGTTATGCGGCATGACGGTCGCGCCGATGATACCGATCGCGATATACAGGGATGACCTGTCGATATGGGGGATAAAACCCCGGGCGATCCCCGACCAGCTGGGGTCGGCGAAAAATACCTCGATCAGAAAACAAGCGCCGATGGTCGCCACCAGCATGAGGATGAAGGCCTCCAGCTTTCTTATCCCGAATCGCTGAATAATCAGCAGAAGAAAGGTATCGAAGGCCGTCACGGCTGCGCCCCAGAGCAGAGGCAGACCGAAGAGGAGGTTGAGCCCGATAATAGTCCCGATAACCTCGGCCAGATCGGTGGCGACGATGGCGATTTCAGCCAGGACCCAGAGAAAATAACTCAATAAGCGGGGATATTCGCGGCGGCATCCCTGCGCCAGATCGTACCCGGTCACGATTCCCAATCGGGCCGACAACGTTTGAAGGAGGAGGGCCATGAGATTCGACATCATGATGACCCAGAGAAGGGCGTAGCCGAACCGGGCGCCGCCTTCAATATCGGTGGCCCAATTGCCCGGGTCCATATAACCGACGCTGATCAGGTAGGCCGGTCCCATAAAGGCGAACAATCGCGTCAGCCAGCGACCCTTTTTGACCGCTACCGTACCGCGGGTGGCGCCTTGATCGATATTTTCCGAGTTGCTGTGATTCATTCCATCAATAATCTTTGTAAAAATTTACCATCAAAATTTAGTCTGTCAACAACAAAGACATGGCGCCAATTTCGCCGGCATCAAAGACTTCTAATCTTTCATGAAAAGGCGGTCGAGAGAGTATTTGCCGGGGCCGGATACAAGCAGGGTTACAAATGGGGCCAGATAGAGTATGGCCATCTCTTTTCGGCCCCAGGGATCGCCGCCATGAATTATCAATGCCGCCGTCAGCATGGTTATTATGAGGGGAATAACCGTGGCGCGAGTGAACAGCCCCAGTATCACGGCCAGAGAACAGAAAAATTCGGCAAATACCGCCAGCCCCATCGAAACAGTGTTGCCGAAACCATAAGGATCGGCGAAGTTAGCAGCTTTTTCGCCAAAACCGATCAGCTTGCCCCAGCCGTGGCCGAAAGCCATCATTAATCCGATCCAGACTCGAAGAAGAAGCAACGCCAATGATCCGGCCATCGTTGTCTGACCGATAGTTTTGCGGCTCAAGATCCAATCCAGAAATCGATTCATAAATTTCTCCCGTGTTTTTATGGTATATACGGGGATTGCTCACCTGCATTTGGATTAGACGGATAATCATCTAAGAGGGAAAAGCAAAAGCCCGACCGATGTCCCGATCGGCCGGGCCTTGTCCATAATTTGTGGGCGGACGGTATCCAACCCTTATGATAAATTTCCGGGCGGTCGAATCGGCTATCGCCGGAGGGCGTCGGACCGGGCGGGATCCTCAGTCAGGCTGACACCGGGACGATGACCGGAAACGCCGTCGGGCGGACTGGACAAATCCCAATTGTCGGGATTGGCCGGATCGCCGCCGGTATAGGTGACACGCCAGTAATATTCCAGAGGGTAATAGCCGCTCCAGTCGGGAGTCCAGTAATCGATATAGCCATAGATGTCATAAACGTCGGAAGATTGTTTGGTCACATCGGTCTGGAAAGCGGACAGATACATTATCCAGCCGTCGTCATAGCCGAATTCACCGTTGATAAATTCGATCACCAGCGGGTCGCAATAATACTGCAGCGCCCCCAATGCCAGAAACTCGCTCGGTTGGCACTGATTGATGGACACAGTATCGGTAACATAGGTGATAATGGTGTCATAGACATTATTGACCTGTATCACGGTATCGATAATCAAGACGGTATCGGTGGTATGGACGGCGACAGAATCATTGACAAAGACAGTGTCGATCTGAAAGACAGTATCGGGCGGCGATTCAAGATACTGGGTATCATGGATATACTGAGTCGATTCCACGATTTTTTCCTTGTCACAGCCGGCCAGAACCAGGACTACCGTCAGGGTCAGGATCAAAGCTCCAACGATGAAAATTCTGGTCATAATGGTCTCCATCTGAATTGGCGATTTTATTCTACGCCGTACCGTGCAAAACCTGCGCCAAATAAGCCGCGAATTACCTGTATATCTTAAGTCTTTATAAGATTATGTCTTACACGGGATCCCGGAATTCCCCGAGACGGCAATCCAGGTCATAGTCCGACATTTTAGTGCAAGGCAATGTCAACTGCCAAATCCCGCGACAAAATGGCGGTTTATATCGAGGACTTTTCAATCGACTTGATTTTGATTCTCCCGGAGGCTATATTGATCATCTTTGAAAATGTGAAGGCGAGGCAAAAAAACTACCTGTTATATTTGACTGAAGGAGCGCTTCATGAACGGACGGCTTATTTATGGAATTTTAATCTGCGCGGTTCTGCTCGTCGCCGCTTCGGTGCCGGCGGCCGCACAAAAAATCGACGCCAAAGAATACTGGCTCGATAACGGCATGCAGGTGCTGATGGTCGAAAGGCACGAAGCACCGACTATCATGGCCTCGATCATGGCCCGGGTCGGTTCGGCCAATGAAACCACCGGCATCACCGGGATTTCCCACCTTTTTGAACACATGATGTTCAAAGGCACGGAAACTATTGGAACCAAGGATATCAAACGGGATCGCGAGATCATGGCTCAGCTCGATTCCCTGAGAACGCTTCTAAGAGCCGAGGAAAGCATCATGCGGGAACGGATGCGTCGGGGAGAAATCGCCGATATGAACGATCCCGAAGCCAAAACGCCTCGTTACCGCGAAATCGAAACCGTCTTCGACAGCCTTATTCTCGAACAACGGCAATTGATTATCAAGGATCAACTTGATGAGATTTACACCAAAAACGGCGGGTTTTTCCTCAATGCCTTCACCTCGCAGGACATGACCGGCTATTTCGTCCGCCTCCCCAAAAATAAAATCGAACTGTATATGTGGCTGGAGTCGGATCGTTTTCAGCACCCGGTCTTCCGCGAATTTTATTCCGAACGGGACGTCGTCCGTGAAGAGCGCCGCCTGGGGGTCGAATCGACTCCGACCGGCCTGATCGAGGAAGATTTTCAGGCCATGTTCTGGAAATCATCGTCCTATCATTGGGACGTCGTCGGCTGGCCGTCCGACCTGGGCAGTATCACCCGGGAACAGGCCAACGCCTACTATGATACCTATTACGCCCCCAACAATCTCACCATGATTCTGGTCGGGGATCTGAACCCGGATGAAATGATAAATATGGTTCGGACCTATTTCGATCGTATCCCGCATGGCACCACCACTCCGCCCGAAGTGGTGACTCTCGAAGAAAAACAATATGCCGAGAAACGTCTGATTGCCGAAGCGGAAACCAGCCCCAAGGCCGAAATCTGGTACCATACGGTCGCCTGGAAACATCCCGATAGTTATCCGCTGGAAATCCTGGCCGGGATATTGAACGGCAAAACCGGCCGGCTTTACAAAAAGCTGGTGGATGAGAAGGGACTGGCCAAAAGTTCCGGCGGCGGCGGCCGGCGCATGTTCGGCGGCGGCGGTCTGGCCGTCAACGCCACTCAGGATTCCAGAAAGTATGCGGGCGCCTTCCAGATCAGCGCCGAGGCCATCTCCGGCGTTCAGGCCGAGCAGTTGGAGCAGGCGATGTACGAAGTCCTCCAGGATTTGAAAACCAACCCGGTCCCCGAAGAGGAACTGCAAAAGGTGAAAAACCAGTTGCGGGTCCAGACGATCCGGTCGATGGATATCATGTCCGGCATCGGCATCCTCTTTTACCTCGGTCAGAATGCGGCTTTCGGCGACTGGACCGAGGCCAACCGCGATCCCGAAATGTGCGACAAAGTAACGGCCGAGGATATCAAGCGCGTGGCCAACACCTATTTCGCCGATGATCAACGCAATGTTATGCTTATCAACAGCAAGGCCGCTCCGGAAGGCGATGACTCTGCCGGCGAGGATCCCATGATGGCGCAGGCGGTCCAGATGATCACTTCGATCAAAGACCCGGCCAAGCTGGAACAGATGATCGGGATGTTCTCCTCGCGGATGGATCAGATTGAAGATCCCACAGAAAAAGCGCAAATGGAAAAACTGCTGAAAATTGCCAACGATCATCTCAAAGAACTCAAAGCCGCCGATGAAATTTAAGGCGCACGCCATAGGAGAAACGAACATGAAAAATTTATCTTCTTTGCCGTTCGGCCGATGGGCGGCGCTGGTCACGATCGTGGCGTTGGCGGCCGGACTTGTATTGACCTCGACCGTTCTTGCCGATAAAATTGTCACTCATCCCGACCAGTTGAAATTCAAGGACTTGGACTATCAGCCCCCTCAGCCGGCCGATTACCGGCATCATTTGAAATGCGGTGCGCCCGCCTACGTGGCCGAAAGTCACGAACAGCCGGTGTTTGAACTGACCGTTCTGATCCGCGCCGGCTCCATGTATGAGCCGGTAGAGAAAGCCGGGTTGGCCGATATGACCGGCTATCTGATGCGCAACGGCGGCGTCGAAGGCATGACGGCGGCGGCCATCGATGAACGGCTGGCTTTTCTGGCTGGCGAAATTTCCGTCCGGATCGACGGCAGCCAGGGACAGGCGACTCTATTCTGCCTTTCAAAGGATATAGACGAAGGGTTGAGTTTGTTGCGGAAGGTTCTGAAAACGCCCGTTTTCGACCAGGACGCTCTGGATCGTTACCGGGCCGATGTCCTTTCCGAACTGGAACAGCGCAACGCCTCCACTTCTTCCATCGAAGCCCGCGAATGGCAATTACTGATGTACGGCGATCATCCCTGCACTATTCCCTATCGTCGCACCCAACAGTCGGTCAATTCTATCACCCGCGACGACCTGATCGCCTTCCACCAGAAATATTTCTTTCCGAAAAATTTCATTTTTGCCCTGTCGGGTGATTTCCAGACCAATGAGATTCTGACCAAACTGGATAATATGCTCAGCGACTGGCCCGACCAAAAGCTGGACCTGCCGGTCATTTCCGATCAAGTCCCCGACCCCAAACCGGGCGTTTACATGGTCAAAAAAGACGATGTCAACCAGTCGCGGATTCGGGTCGGACATATCGGCGTCAAACGCGGCGCACCCGATGAATATGCTTTGCTGGTCATGAACGATATCCTTGGCGGAGGCGGTTTCACCTCCCGGATTACCCGCCGGGTGCGCTCCGACGAGGGATTGGCCTACAATACCGGAAGCGCCTTCGACCGTCCGGTCCTGTATCCGGGAACCTTCCGGGCCTGGTTCCAGACCAAACATGCCACGGCCGCTTTCGGCACCCGGTTGATCGTCGATGAAATCAATCGCATGCGGACCGAAAAATGCG
Organism: uncultured Ignavibacteriales bacterium; assembly: GCA_964523575.1. Taxonomy (GTDB): domain Bacteria; phylum Zixibacteria; class MSB-5A5; order GN15; family JAAZOE01; genus DAOUTW01. The sequence continues at coordinate 8,071 of CAZGAV010000035.1, read as the reverse complement.
ACGATGAGATTGTCGATAACGCCAAAGCCAGTTTCATCAGCAACGTCGTTAATCCGTTCAGCAGTAAAAATGGCATCGTCAATACTTTCGCCGATGACGACTATACCGGCCGGCCGGATAATTACTGGCGCGAGTACACGAAAAATATGCAGGCGGTGACGGCCGATGACGTTTTAGCGGCGGCTCAGAAATATCTGCGCCCGGATAAGATGGTTTATCTGGTAATAGGCGATCCCGAAGCGGTCGAACAGGGATCGGACAAGCACGATGAGAAATTCTCCGACTTCGGCGAAATCACCATTTTGCCTCTTCGTGATCCGATGACTTTGGAAACGCAATAATCACTTGCCTGCCCGATTACGAAAAAGCCCCCAAAGTATGGGGGCTTTTTTAATGGTTTGCCCGATGACTCAAAGTCGATTCGGCCGGCTCGATGGTCACCGAGTAACGCGAGATTATTTCACCAGATCGACCTTTTTCAGGTTGTCCACCACCGCGTCGGCTACCGAACCGCGGAGTTGCTGACCGGAGGTCGGATCGACGGTTTCGCTCGTCGAAGCCCAAAGCAGGCGGCCTTCCTCCCGCGCCAGCATCAATTCGCTGTGGATATGAATAGTCGTATCGGAGGCAATATACCCCGGATAATAAATCTCCTCATAGCGTGTTACATACCGGTTCCAGCGGGGGCGGTAAACGGTCACGGCTTCATCCGAGACATAACCGGGGACCTCATACTGGGACTCGGTCATTTTGCCCCGGGCGACCATAAGGACTCCGTCGAAATTCTGTTCCTTCAGTTTCTCCTGCATCGCCAGGGTATCGGGGACCCGGTCAGGGAACATCGTATAAGACGGCACCGCCGTCGTGAACTTATCCTTCTTCTGAAATTCGGAAACGAAAGCATCCTCCCAGATACGACGCCGTACGCCGTCCGGCTGCATCGCGATGACCATAATTTTGCTAAGGGGCCCGGTGGTATAAGCCGGGTCTTTCCAGATATCGACCAGTTGAGTCGAGCCACACCCGGACAGCATCAGAACGCCGGCGGCGACCATGATTCCGGCCGCGATCATCGGATAAATCCGAAATGTATTTCTATTAAACATTTGATATATCCTCCAAAAAAAACATTTTTTGCCACATCCATTCCATATCAATTCGCGAGGCTGTGGCCGGACAATGACGCCCGGAGCCGCACCCCTAATCTCGGTCAAATCATATACGCAGGTAAAATACTATATGTAGATAGGAATATTGACTGCAAATTTCCAAAATGGATGATAATTCAGGGCTACGTCGTCCGCCGAGATCGATCCGCAAGGTTTATGGCCCCGGGGACTTCTATGCCCGAACTATCGTCCGGTAACGATTGCGCCGGTTTTCAAAAAGACGATCGCCCAGCTCTTTACTGCGCCATTCCTGATAAGCCGTAAAATTGCCCTCGAACCACCGTACCCGGCCCTCGCCCTCAAAAACCAGCAAATGAGTGCAAACGCGGTCGAGGAAGAAGCGGTCGTGACTGATCACCAGAACACAGCCGGAATAATCGAGGATAGCCTCTTCCAGCATCCGCAGGGTATTGACATCCAAGTCATTGGTCGGTTCGTCAAGAAGCAGCAAATTACCGCCGACCTTGAGCACTTTGGCCAGATGACAGCGGTTGCGTTCGCCGCCGGAAAGTTCCCGGGCCTTTTTCTGCTGAGCCGGACCCTTGAAACCGAACTGGGCCAGATATTGACGAATCGGAATCGACCGGTTGCCGATGACGATTTCATCCAGTCCGCCCCCGACCTCCTCGATCAGGCTCTGATCGCCTTCGAGCGTTCCCCGTTCCTGATCGACATAGGCCGGCCTCACCGATGCGCCGACAACGACTTTTCCCGTGCGAGGCGGCAGTTCGCCGGTGATCATCCTAAACATGGTCGTCTTGCCGGTGCCATTGGGACCGAGCAGACCGACGACCCCCGAGCGCGGCACCAGGAAAGTCACATCCTCGAAAAGATTTCGATCGTCATAACCCATGCCGACATCGTGAAACTCGACTACTTGCGTGCCGAGTTCCGGGCCGGGTGCAATTTGGATAACGGTTCCCGGGCCTTTGGCGGCAGCCGATTCGCGAGCCACCAGTTGTTCGTATTCTCGAATGCGGGCCCGGGCCATTTCATTTCGATCACCCCGGCTCATTCTGATCCACGTCAATTCGCGATCCAGCGCCCTGGCTCGTGGCGAATCTTTTTTCTCGGAGGCGGCCAGTTTGGCCAGTTTCTGCTCCAGCCACGACGAGTAATTTCCCTCCCACGGTACCCCGTGGCCGCCATCCAATTCCAGTATCCATTTGGTGACATTGTCCAGAAAATACCGGTCATGCGTGACAATGATGACCGTTCCGGGATACTCGCGGAGCTGTTCTTCGAGCCAGCTTACCGTTTCGGCGTCGAGATGGTTGGTCGGCTCGTCGAGTAACAGCAAATCGGGCCGCTCCAGAAGGATCCGGCATAAAGCCACCCGGCGTTTCTCGCCGCCCGAAAGAGTGCCGACAATCCGGTCGTCCTCGGGAAGACACAGGGCGTCTCCGGCCACTTTTATCGTCTGGTCGATATTCCAGGCGTCAAGGGAGTCGATTTTATCCTGCAGAACCCCCATGCGATCCATAGCCTTCTGCATTTGGTCGTCATCCATCGGCGTCGCCATGCTTTCGGCCAGTTGGTTATATTCGCCGAGCAGGGCCATAGTTTCGCCGAAAGCCAGTTCGATAGTCTGGCGCACAGTCAGCTTGGGGTCGAGTTGCGGTTCCTGTTCGACGATACCGGAACGAAAACCGGGTGTGATCTCGGCATGCCCCTGAAAGGAGGTGTCAAGCCCGGCCATGATGCGCAGGACGGTCGTTTTTCCGGAGCCGTTTTCGCCGACGATGCCGATTTTGGCGCCCGGATAAAAGCTCAGGTTGATATCCCTGAGGACCTGTTTCTGCCCGTAAAATTTGTTCACACCATACATGTGAAAAATATACTTTTCGGCCATAATCGGCGTCTCCCTTTGGGGTTTTTTGAATCTCAGCCGCCATGATAATACACTGCCATGTCACAAGCAAGAGCCGAATCACCGGGCGGTCGGAGAATTCCGCCGCTGACTGGCCCTCCCGGAACGGCCCCTGGCCGGAAAATCATGGTCTCCGGCAAACAGTCGGCCCGATAAAAAAAGCCTGCTCTTTTGGAGCAGGCCTTGAAGTTATCTATAGATTGACGATAACGAAATTACATGTCCATCTCGCCCGTATACATATCAGTATGCTTCGGATCGACCTTGACATGATAAAGAGCCGCCCAGGCTTTCATACCGTCTTCGGCATAAGGCGCGGCATCTTCGGCATAAACCAGGTTCTGGTCTTCAACACCGTCCAGCCAGTAATATGTCCAGGCGCCGTGATTGAGGGTCGGGGCGTCATATGACATTTTGCTGTCCGAGGCCGTGGCCATGAAGGTTCCCGCAACGACGTCGTCGTGGAAATCTCCGATGACGCAGGCATCGAGCGTTGCCAGCTTTTTACTGCAGTTGGCGGCATTGAAGTATGACATTACATATCCATGCGTGACATAATAAAGGTCGGCCGAAATGATGGCCGAACCGGCCGTCGAACGGCCGCCGTGACCCGAGTAACAAAAGGCGATTTCATCGCCCGGGTCGGCGTTGTTGATCAGCCATTCCAAACCGTCGGTGATAGTGGCGGCTGTGGCCGCCATATCCAGATCCATGCGGCAGGTGAAACCCTGGGTCTGAAACCAGGCTTTCATGGCGATGGCGTCGTCGTCGCAGTACTGCAAATCATTCGCCGTTCCCTCATAATCGGAAATGCCCACAATATAAGCATACTTGTGAGCCGGGTTGGGATTCGGGTCACCTGTAGTGGTGTCAGGCGGTGGCGGCGGCGGCGGTTTCTTTTCCAACACTCCCAGCGGAACCATTGAGGTAAACATAGTGAAGTCAGCTACGACCTCCGGCGGGCGGGTTTCGATGAAATTCGGGCGTTGCACCAGAGTAACCGAATGATCGACATTCGGCTGTGTCGGCCCCGAATCACTACAGCCGAAGATCATAAATAACGCGACCCCAGCTAGTAATAAGGCGAGGAGCTGTTTCATAGAAGCCTCCTGATAGATGAAGTTGTCAGCATGAATCTTGAAACATCTTCAAGATAAGCATGATTCAAACTCATACAATATAAAAGATCGCATAGTCTACAGTTGTAGTCCTGTATGCCGTGGTCCGGTGATAATTCCGTGTGTCCCCTGTCCTCTTTCAGACTCGCATTGTGCCTTGCTGTCGTCCCGGCAGGGCCTGGCCGGGACGTCAAAATCGCTTGGTAAACAGCTGTTTTTTCATATATTATAAGTACGTTTACAAATATGGCCTCATATAAGCAACATGTTCACTACCCCGAAGAGGCTGAAAATGCAGAATTGCTTCTGTCCAAGGTAAAATCAGTCATAAGGAGCACTGTCATGAAACGGCAACAACGGTTTTCCCACCGGCCGATGGCCTTGCTGGTCATTATGCTGTTTTGTTTTCCGGTTCTGGCTCAGGCAACCTTCTCCATCGTGGCGGTTGACACTTTGACCGGGGAAGTCGGCGGCGCCGGAGCCTCCTGCATCAATGATTCCTATATCATCAACGATCTCATCGAAAGCGTCGGGGCGGTACATACGCAGGCCTGGTGGCTGCAGGCCAACAAGGATAACGCGCATAATCTTCTGGCCGCCGGATTGACGCCCGATTCCATCATCAGCTGGCTGGTGAATAACGACGTCGAAGGCCAGCCCGAATTACGGCAATACGGCGTTGTCACGCTGGCCGGGCCGGGGGCGTCGGCCGCTTATACCGGGACCAGTACAGACTCATGGGCCGGGCATATCACCGGGCCTGGTTATGCCATCCAGGGCAATATCCTGCTGGGCCCCGAAATCGTTCAAAATATGGAAACCGCTTTTCTCAACACCGACGGACCGATCGAGGACAAGCTGATGGCCGCTCTTCAGGCCGCCAATGTCCCCGGGGCCGATACCCGCTGTCTCCCGAACAACAAGCCGGCCCTTTCGGCTTTCATCCGCGTCCTTCGTCCCGGCGATGGAGACAATCCCTATCTCGATATAGTCATCGCCAGCGCCCCCGGGACCATCAATCCGATCGACCGCGTCCAGTATTTTTACGATAGCTGGAAAGGTACCCAGATAGCCGATGCCGACCTGTCATCGGCAGTAGTCGATCCGACCTATCTTCCGGCCCTTGGTGAAGATTCGGCCATGATCACGGTTACTCCCCGCAATGCCGATGGCGATCCCCCCAGCGATGGTGCGGCGGTGACTTTCTGGCATACCGGGGCGGGCACGATTTCGGAGGCTGCAGATAATGGCGACGGTACCTTCACCGGCTATATTTTCGCTCCCTCGCTTCCCGGTTACGATACCATTAATCCGGCTGTCATCGCCGGCGGCGAGACTATTTATTTAAGCCAGCGGCCCGGCCTCATATATTACCTGTGCGGCGACGCCAATCTGGATCAGACGGCCAATATCGCTGACGCTGTTTACATGATTAATTGGATATTCAAGGGTGGTCCGGCGCCGGTTCCTATCGAGGCGGGCGACGCCAATTGCGACAGCCAGACTAATGTCGGTGACGCCGTCTATCTGATCAACTATGTCTTTAAAAGCGGCCCGCCGCCCTGTTGCCCTTAGGCAGGGGCCGGAAGGATCGCCGGATCGGGCCGGGGCGGATCGAAACTCCGGTCTTTGAGATTGACAGAGACGGATTTTGGGGTATCTTGAGCCAAAGAACAGCGTGAAGGATCGGTCTAATCTATGTTTCCAGCCATAACGTCCTCTCGGATATATTTTGCGGCTATCATGGGAATCGTGCTCTTGGCCCTTTCCGGTATGGTTGTTGCCGCCGACAACTCCGGCCCGTCGTCCGCGGCTCCCGTTCCGGTCGATAGAAATTCCCCGGCTTATGACATCAAGAATACGACGCGCCTGCAATGGATCGCGCCGGCGGGGCAGCAGCCGGTGACTTACGCCGATTGGCATGCTCAACACGGAGTCACCGGTCCGCTCGAAATCAAATTGGCGAATCATGCCGCGCCCATCGATAAAGAAGACGCCGTCAGGTTTGCCGTCATTGTCAACAGCGATCTGTATCAGCCGCTTTCGGCTTCGCTGGAGCTGTACACCCTCGACCTGGCCGGCGAGGGATACGATGTCACCACCTATTACATGTCCGGCGGCACGCCGGAGAGTTTTCGGACATTTCTGCAATCGAAATACGCCGATGGTCTCATGGGATGCCTGCTGATCGGCGACCTGCCGGTGCCATGGTACGAAACCGCCGATGAGCAATTTCCCTGCGACCTTTTCTACATGGATATGAATGGGGCCTTCGGCGATGCCGACGCCGACGGCATGTATGACTCTCATAGCGGCGATGTCGCCCCGGAAATATGGGTGGGCCGCCTGACGCCGTCGCCGATGACTCTCGACGGGGCCAATGAGGTCGATCTTCTGCTGGCCTATTTCGAGAAAGACCACCGTTATCGCTGTGGCCTGATGCCGACGGCCAGCCGCGCATTGGTTTATGTCGATGATGACTGGGCCGGGCCGGGATGGAGTTTTGACATGGCCGGAGCCTATGATTTGCGCACCACCGAGTACGACCAATGGATCACCTGGGCGCCCGACTATATGGACCGACTGCCTCAGGATTACGAATTTATCGGCGTCTATGTCCACTCCTGGTCGGGCGGTCACGCCTTCAAAAATCCCCGCGATGAATGGTCCTGGATGTACAATTACGATATCAAAGGCATCCAGCCGACAGCCCATTTTTATAATCTTTTCGCCTGTTCCAACGCCCGCTATGTCGAACCCGATTATTGTTCCGGCTGGTATATTTTCGGCCCCGACCATGGACTGGCTTCGCTGGGGAGCGCCAAAACCGGTTCGATGCTCAATTTTCAGGATTTTTACGGTCCTTTCGGAGAGGGAGAGGCCATCGGCCAGGCCTTCTACGAATGGTTCAAAACTCAGGCTGCCGGCGGATATGAACAGTGGGAAGTTGACTGGTTTTACGGTATGAATCTTAGCGGCGATCCGACTCTGACGATTCAGAAAAAGCCGAGCAACGGCCTGTTGCAGTTTGACGGGGGAAGCGCTGCCTACATGATGGCCCTGCCCGATCCGGGCGTCGATTTGTTCAATGTTCGTTTCACTCCGGCTCAGATCTGCACTCTTTCGACTGTCTCCGTCAGCGGGACCTTTCCGGCAATGCCGGTTCGGATGTATATCTGGAACAGCGACGGTGTTTACCCGACAACGGTTATCGATTCCGTAGATATCCCCGATGGCGATCTGGGATTGATCGATATTTCCGGGTTGAATCTGGAATTCAAGCCGGAGGAGAGTTTTCATATCGGCTTTGCCGCCATCGATGAGGCTCCAGCCGAAACCCTCTGGATTTATATGGACGACGGCCAGACGATGACAGAGCCGCGGAGTGGTCTTTTTCAGGACGGCCAATGGAAAACGCTGGGTCAGTATTGGGGCGCCAATTACAATTTCCTGATTCGGGTCGAGGTCCGCTATCCCGAAGCACCGCAGGTTAAGATTACGACCCTGACCATACCCGGCGGCGTCGCCGGAGAAAATTACAGTCGGCCGTTGGAACTTGAGGGCGGAGCGGCGCCCTATCTCTGGGAAATTACCGCCGGCACCTTCCCCATTGGTCTGACGCTCGATCCCTCGTCCGGCCTTTTGGCGGGCGTGCCCGCCTCGGTCGGGCCCTTCCATTTCACCGTGCGAGTATCCGACGGCGGCAGTCCGGCACTGTCGGATTTTCAGCATTATGATTTCGCCTTTTCGATGGTCTGCGGCGATGCCAATTGCGACAGCGACGTCAATGTCGCCGATGCCGTCTATATCATCAATTATGTCTTTAAAAGTGGTCCGCCCCCGTCAATAACCGATGCCGCGGACGCCAATGGCGACGGCGATGTCAACGTCGCGGACGGCGTCTATCTGATTAA
>CAZGAV010000034.1:28796-34800 GCA_964523575.1 uncultured Ignavibacteriales bacterium | reverse complement strand
TGTCTACCTGATAAATTACATATTCAAATTCGGCCCCAAACCATGCTGCCTGTAAGACATGGCCAATGAAGGAGAAATAACTCAACCCCAAAAAACAGGGATGCACCGGCCGGCGCATCCCTATGTATCTCAATTGATTATTAGTCTTGGCTGGCCTTCATTGATGATCTTCGAACTTTTTCGAGGGTGGCGGCATAGGCAATAATTGCCAATTTTATTGTCTGTTCTTGGTAAAATTGCCTATATGTTAATCTACACGACTAATTGTGGAATTTAAACTCAGAAAATATTTTTAACAAATACTGTAGGCGCGGATGCCAAAGAAGAACACAGATACACGCTTTATCATGATATTTGGCTTTGTATGGATAGGCTTTGGAATCTTTGGCTTGATTGAAGCACCTGAATGAACACTGCTCATGGCTTCTCAGTATGTAGCGGGCGCCTTACACCTCATTTATGCTTTCTGGCTATGGCGAAAGTCAAATTCAAAGCGGTTATAATAACCTTATTTCTGGGCGCACGCAGGCAGATTCAAAACAGTTCGTGCCTTGGGGAAGATATCTTGACAAATATCTCCGTTACGTTATCTTATAATTGTACTCCTCACGTAATTACATCGCCAAATGTCATGGAAAGGAAGACTGCGATGAAATCATCAATACTATTGGCGATGTTAACTATAATAATTATATTTTGTTTGGCGCCAAGTCTTTGCGCCCTGGATTGGCCGGTATGGCCCGATAGCGCCAATCATGTTGTCTTTGGCACATACGGCATGATTCAAAGCTACTATCTCCACTCCGGTCTCGATATTACAGCCCCGCCGGGGACGCCGGTATATGCTGTTGAATCGGGGTATGTCAAGGCGGCATTGATGCTTTACGATCTTGATTACACCTGGCGGATTGTGATCGGGGATTCTGCAAATGATGCCTGGTGCGATGGCTGGATGTATGCACATCTCGACGAGTTTTCTTGTCCTTTCAGCGTTGGCCAATGGGTTAATGCCGGCGATTTGATCGGATGTATCTTTGATATGCCGTGGAATAATCCTCACTTGCATCTGTCCAGAATCCGCTATGGGGGTAGCCCGGTAGCCTGGGCCAGCGGCTTTGATGATTGGGAATTCATTGGCAACCCCCTTGATTATCTCGATCCTGAAATTGACGCCGACTATCCGTGGTTTGAAAATGCCTGGGGAGATCAACTCTTTGCCTTTTGTACCAACAATACGGCCTCCTATTTTGCGGAAGGATCTCCGATATCCGGGGATGTAGATATTATCTGTCTGGCCTACGATTATTATCATTATTATAACTGGAAGGTTGGACCGTATAAATTGGAATACAAAATTGAAGGAGACACCTCAATTCCTTGGACAACGTCGGTTGAGTTTAATGAGGAAATAGGCAATTATACAACTATGCTTAATTATCGGGCAATTGTCTATCAGGATGATGGTTACTGTACTTCCGAGTTTATCGATTCCACTCAGCATACTTATTTTTATAATTTGACCAATACGGACGGCGATCTGATTGTTGAGGGTGATGATTTGGACAGGTGCTGGCAGACAACTTATTTCCCCAACGGATTATATAAAATATTCGCCCGGGTGTCAGATTTTACAGGCAACAACACCGTTGATTCAATGACAGTGACCGTGGAAAATTATCTTGAATTATCAGGAACGGTAACTTTGGAAACCGCCACCGGCGATTATTCAGGAGCCATTGTAACCATAGTCTCAAGTGGGATATCAGATACGACCGACGCAAACGGTGAATATTTGATTTCGTCGGTTGGCGGAGGATCGCAGGCTGTCGAAGTTTCGCGTAAAGGTTATATCTTGGCTGATACGGTTTTGATGATGAATGAAAACCGGTCACTTGATGTGGCACTCAATTTCGACTACATCTGCGGGGATGCCAATTGCGATGGTACTTCCAACGTCGGCGACGCCGTTTACCTAATAGCCTACGTCTTCAAAGCTGGCCCTGCCCCAGACCCACTTGAAGCCGGAGACGCCAACTGCGACGGCCAGGTCAATGTCGGTGATGCTGTGTACTTAATCGCTTACGTCTTCAAGGGTGGCCCGGAGCCATGCTGTCCATAGAGGGTGTCAGGGATTCGAAATCTCTAAGTGATTGCTAATTTGGTGTTTAGGCCACAAGTGGCTCGAAGTCAGGTTTTGATAGATATGTAACTTCTTGAAAATCAATTAGTTAAAGCGTTGAAAAATAAGCTGGCCATAGTGGACTATTTTAGAACCGCCTCGTAATGGTAATTCGCACTCGATGATGAGATTTCCGCAATGGTGAGTGCAACTTTCTAAAATCCGATCCTCAACCAGACCTGCATGAAGCCGAATCGATATTTCAGGTACACCTGAAAAAGTATTACTGACCAAATCATCTGGAAGAAGCGGGAGAGCACCTATACGGCCCTTCTCCAAATCGAGGCTCGGGAAATGCCCAATCAGATTTTCAGGAGTATGAAACCGCCTGAGAGGTGTGGCTGTGACAAATATAATAACAACCGCTCTATACTCGCGCAATATTGCATTTTGTGAACCGGGTAAACGCCAAATTGGAATGGTTCGCCCAGACTGCATGGACCTCCAAACTCGCCGTGGCAGCGAGGCTTAGAGTACGGTCTTCGAATGATCCCGTCAAAGCCTTCGAGCCAGAATTAGGGTTGGCATTAAGAAAGATTTTTGATTTAATTGTGGTTGCATATTTGCAACCCATGATATATAATGAGTGTCCGAGTATATTGTTTTGACGAATATGGCTGACAAAAGCAAAAATAATTATGCGACCGGGATCATCCTCGATTCGATTGCCGATGGGGTTTTCACGGTCGGTCGTGATTGGCGAATTACCTCCTTTAATAGAGCAGCTGAGGAAATAACCGGCATACCAAAGGAAGAGGCTATCAACCAGAGATGTTGCGATGTGTTTCATTCCTCAATCTGCGAAACAGGTTGCGCCCTCAAAGAGACGTATAATACCGAACGACCGGTATTCAACCGTGCGGTTTACATTATCAATGCAAATGGAAATAGGGTGCCGATTAGTATCTCGGCGGCAGTGCTGAAGGATACAAAAGGAAATATCATCGGCGGAGTGGAGACCTTCCGGGATCTGAGTGTTCTCGAGGAGCTCAGGCGGGAATTGGAAAGGAAATACTCCTTTCATGATATCATCAGCAAAAACAGCGAGATGATAAAGCTCTTCGATATACTTCCCGGTATCGCTGAGAGTGATAGCACCGTTCTTATCGAGGGCGAAAGCGGCACCGGAAAGGAATTGGTCGCTCACGCCATACATAGCCTTTCTCATCGAGCGGATCAGCCGATTTTGGCGGTCAATTGCGGGGCGCTCCCAGACACGCTTTTGGAGTCGGAATTATTCGGCTACAAGGCCGGAGCTTTTACCGATGCTCGCAAGGATAAACCGGGGCGCTTCGCCATAGCCGAGGGCGGAACCATTTTCCTCGACGAAATCGCCGATATTACCCCGGCCCTGCAAGTGCGGTTGCTTCGGGTAATCCAGGAACGGACTTATGAGCCGCTGGGCGCCACGAAACCGGTTCGGGCCAATGTGCGTATTGTTACGGCTACGAACAGGGACCTCAGGGAAATGGTCAAGTCTGGCAGTTTTCGGGAAGACCTTTATTACCGGATAAACGTGATTCCTATCAAGTTACCACCGCTCCGCAAGCGCAAAGAAGATATTCCGATATTGATCGACCACTTCATTCGTCGTTTTAACAATCTCAAGAAAAAATTCATTACCGATATTTCGCCCGATACATTAGCCGTCTTGATGAGTTACGAATACCAGGGTAATATCAGAGAGCTGGAAAATATTATTGAGCATGCCTTTGTTCTTTGCCGGGGAACAATTATCAATGTCGAAGACTTACCGGAAAGTGTCAGACCCATACAAGGTCAGGCAATAGTCGAATCAGCATCGCTTGGTGATCTGGAACGTATCTACATCAACGAAGCTCTTCGCAAAAATGGCTGGAACAGAAAAAAAACAGCCGAAGAACTGGGAATGCACAAAACCACGCTCTGGCGTAAAATGAAAAAACTGGGGATTCGTATTACCGAGTAGCCTTCGTTGCATTAACGCAATACTCGCTTCACGATTTAATGCAGTATTGCAACTACCAGCCCATCATATCAGCTCAAATCAACAATCCCCGTTTTACAATCACATAATAACAAACGACTTAGACGCGATTTCCTCCGTTGGGGAAAATCCGGCACAAATTATGCTTTAACGGCATGCATGAGAGTAAAGGTTGCAATTCCGATATGGAATGGGCGTGTTTCGCCGGTCATGGATACCGCCCAGCGTCTTCTCATATCTGAGATCGTGGATGATCGTGAAATTTCGCGGACAATCGTGGATATTCCTCAAACGAACATTTCTCACATAGCGCGATTCATTGCAGAATTTGCGATTGACGATCTTATCTGCGCCGCCATTTCACATCAATTCGAGCAAATACTCTCTGCCTCAGGGATAAAGGTGAAACCATGGTTCCAGGGTGAGGTTGATCGAATAGTCGCCGCTTATTCCGGCGGGGATTTGCAGAACGATATTTTTTTTTCACCCGGTCGAGGGCGAAGACGTCGCCGCGGGGGCGGCGGTTGGCGTCGAGCCGGCCGTGCGAATTGCGATCGGAGCGAACTTTATAAGGAGGATAGATGAAGATAGCAATATCATCCCAAGGCACCGATTTGACCAGCGATATTGATCCCAGATTCGGCCGGGCTTCATTTTTCCTGGTCTTTGATACGAACGACGAGAGCTATGAAATCGTCGGCAACGATCAGAATCTTGCGGCCGCCCAGGGAGCCGGAATCCAGGCCGCCGAAATTATTGCCGGGAAACAGGTAGACTTGGTGGTGGCCGGAAATTTCGGTCCCAAAGCTTTTCTGGCTCTTGAAGCCGCCGGCGTCAGGATGGCGCTGTTTGCGGAAGGCAAAGTTTCAGAGGCTATCGAACTGGCCCGCAACAACAAACTCAAGTTGTGCGACAAAGCCAGTGTTGAAGGCCATTGGATGTAATGTTCACTTTCCCAATGCGAAGGAGGTGATCTTTCATGCCGGAAAGATTTAATAATCCCGGTACCGCCACCGGCGGTCGGAGACGGCGCAATCGATTGAGAGGAATATGCACAGGCAGAGCCGGCAAAACGATAGGCTTGACATCAATTGCGGCCCCTGTTATCGGGTATATTGTCAAAGACCTTCGAAGACCCGATAGTATAATCCGCGGGTTTATCGGTAAAGCCGTCAATGAACTTCTGGCCATGAAGTCAAAAAAGGTCGAAGCCATTGACATTTCCAGCCGGGTTGAAATCATTGATGATAATAGCATTGATGAGGATTGAGACAATTCTGATCATTAAATATGAAAGGAGATAAAGATGCCAGGAGGAGACAGAACTGGACCGATGGGAACAGGGCCGATGACCGGCCGTGGCGCCGGTATATGTGCCGGATATGATGTACCCGGATATGATGTGCCCGGATATCTTAACTCGGGCTTTGGATGCGGGTTTGGACATGGCCGAGGCCGGGGACTTGGTCGCGGTTTCGGTATGGGAGGCGGCCGGGGACGGCGCCATCAATATTATGCGACGGGATTGCCCCGATGGGCCCGCGGCAATGCCTATTCCTATGTTAATCGACCGGGAATCGCGGCGGCCTCCGTCAGGATACCCACGTCAAAAGCGGCCCGAAATGAAGAGCTTGCATATTTGAAAGAGCAGGCGCGATATCTCAAAGAAGCCATGGAAGATATTGAGTCCCGTGTCAGGGAACTTCAACCCGAAACTGACAATATTACTAACACTCAGGAAAAAGAGTAAGGGGAATACCATGGCACGAAAAGGAAACCTCGGTGGATCTGGCCGTGGTCAGGGACAAGGAACTGGTCGAGGCTCAGGACAAGGGCAAGGACGTGGCCAGGGGCAAGGA
>CAZGAV010000034.1:0-28696 GCA_964523575.1 uncultured Ignavibacteriales bacterium | reverse complement strand
GGGCAAGGACGTGGCCAGGGGCAAGGAACTGGTCGAGGCTCAGGACAGGGGCAAGGCGGTGGACGAGGCATGGGACGGGGAATTCGGGGCCTCGGCCCCGGCGGGCGGGCTCTCGGACCCGGTGGAAAATGTATCTGTCCCAATTGCGGTGCAACCGTTCCACATCAGCAGGGTGTTCCCTGTATGGAAGTAGCATGTCCAGAATGTGGACAGAAAATGACAAGACAATAGACCGCGGAAGAACCGGATCATGAAAATATCAGTCGCCAGTGGCAAGGGTGGTACAGGGAAAACCACCATTGCCACCAACCTGGCCGCGGCTATTGCCCGGACTGGTAAGGACGTGGCTTACCTTGACTGCGATGTCGAGGAACCCAACGGTCACATATTCCTGAAACCAGAAATTAAAAACCAAGCGGATGTCACCGTACTGGTACCCAGGATTGATTTTGAGAAATGCACCCTCTGTGGCGACTGCTCGGCCGCCTGTGAATTCAATGCCATCGCTGTACTGGGAAAAACGGTGAAAGTCTTTCCTTCACTTTGTCACAGTTGTGGGGGATGCTTCGTAATTTGTCCCGAAGACGCTATTGAAGAAATTCCCAGAACAATAGGTTGCATAAGCAGTGGAACCGGGATGGGGGTGGAATTCTATGAGGGCCGTTTAAATGTCGGGGAGGCATTGTCGCCTCCCGTCACGAAAGCCCTGAAGAAGTACAAGATAACTCCTGAGGTGGTCATCATCGATGCACCCCCCGGCACGTCGTGTCCGGTCATCGAAGCTATTGCCGATACCGATTATGTCATTTTGGTTACCGAACCGACGCCTTTCGGATTAAATGATCTTGGCATGGCGGTGGGGATGGTTCGGGAGATGGGATTGCCACACGGGGTTATAATTAACCGCTCGGACATCGGCGACAATCGCACCGAAGAGTATTGTCACAAGGAAAATATCGACATCCTAATGATGATACCCTATTATCGTCAAATTGCGGAAGCTTACTCTCGGGGAGAGATGATGTTCAGCGTCGACCCCTGGTATGAAAAAAGTCTGTGCACAGTATACGAAAACATCGCGAACAGGATTATATTTGATGGAACTGGTTGTCGTCAGCGGTAAGGGCGGTACCGGCAAGACCAGCCTTGTCGGTTCACTGGCCGCTTTATCGAAAAACAAGGTACTGGTTGATTGTGATGTCGATGCGGCCGATCTTCACTTGATTTTACGCAATGATGTTAATAAGACATCAGAATTCATCGGCGGCAAACGGGCTTCGATTAATGATGAAAAATGCGTGAATTGCGGAATCTGCGAAGAATACTGCCGATTCGGTGCTATTAAGTACAAGCCCCATACTGATATATTATCCGAGGAAAGGCCCTGGATAGACAAGTATGCCTGTGACGGATGCGGCGTCTGTGTCCGTCAATGCCCTGAACAGGCTATCGATTTCAACGAGGTGGTTAGCGGCGAATGGTATATATCTGACACACCGTATGGTCCACTTGTTCACGCCCGATTAGGCATTGCACAAGCCAATTCGGGCAAGTTAGTGTCCCTGTTGCGTCATCAGGCAAAGCAGTTGGCGGATCAGCGCCAATTGGATTTGGTTCTTATTGACGGCCCTCCGGGTATCGGGTGTCCGGTCATTGCATCGATCACCGGAACCCGATATGTGCTGATAGTGACGGAACCGTCCCTGTCAGCCTTGCACGATATGGAACGATTACTGCAATTGACCGCTCACTTCAAAATACCCACGGGGATATGTATTAATAAATGCGACATCAACCCTGAGATTTCCGACCGGATAGAAGAGCGAGCACAAATATTGGATCTTCCCGTTTTTGGACACATTCGCCATGACGAAACCGTCACTAAGGCGCAATTGAATGGGAAGCCTGTGGTGGAAAATAGTGATTGCCCGGCGGCTACTGATATCAGAATGCTCTGGGAGCGTATCAAGGATGCGATTAGTTGAACGAGAAGGCGTCGCGGATGCCTTCCTCAAGGAGACGAAAGGAGGTTATTCGGTGTTCCACGGTCCCGAACCACTCACAGCCTCTCGGATCAGAAAATTTAGGAATATATAAAGACGGCACCATTGCTGACGAAAGGATAAACAATGAAAATCGCAATACCAACCGTAGACGGTCTCTTATGCCCGCATTTTGGACACTGTCAACAATTTGCAATTATTGATATTGATACTGAGGTTAAGTCCATCAACAAGACTGAAATGTTGACACCACCTCCGCACGAACCGGGCGTACTGCCTGCCTGGTTAAGTAATATGGGCTGCAATTTAATCATCACCGGTGGAATGGGTGCTCGGGCGCAGAGTCTTTTTGCCCAGAACAATATCACGGTGATTGTCGGAGCTCAAAACGAGAAACCCGAGCAGATCGTTAAGGCCTATCTTGACGGAAGCCTCAAGACCGGCACGAATGTCTGTGACCATTAAAAAACGATGTGCTCACCTACGCCTATAAATGTGAGGGCTGTGGAGAATTCTAATATCGACAATTGATCTCCGAACTTGTTATTGATAGCAACCTTCGATAAATTGCCCCGCGGCAGGTCAGGAGAACTTGTGCGGTGACCGGAAACGCATCGAACAAAAGATCGGTCCCCCGGATCGGGACCGTAAGCTATTTGGAATATTTTATGCGATCACTAAAGACAGGCAGTGCGACGCAATCGAGAATAACCAGAGAAGCGCACCCCAATTGCGTGATTTGCGGCCCGGGTGATCCGCTTGACCTCGGCTTGGAATTTCAGTTCGAAACGGACGGATGTATGTCCGTTATGATTCCAGACGGATCGCGCTTTCAGGGATATCCAGGACTCTTGCACGGAGGGATTATTTCCGTGCTGTTTGATGCCGCCATGACGCACTGCCTGTTCGCCCATGGGGTAACCGGCTTGACCGCTTCTTTGAATATCCGTTTTCTCCGCCCGGTGAGTTCCGTAGGATCGATCACTGTTCGGGCCCAAATAGTAAAACAGAAATCGCACCTTTATTTTTTAACGGGTACCCTGCAACAGAACGGCGAACTTAAAAGTAAAGCTGAGGCCAGGTTCTGGAATGTCTCTCTCGATATATAATGTCCCGAATGAGCCAAAGGCGCCGGAATTACCGCACCTGGCCGAAATAAGGCTGTCTGAGATTTTGGAGAACGACTGATATGAAGAAGAAGATCAACGGACTTGCGCAAGTGTTACAGCAACCGGTCCTTAATCCGGACCGCGAGAAGTATTCCAAGACCGTTATTGGCCATGCGATGAACCCCAGAAATCTCTCCCCCATGAATAATCCCGATGGTCATGCCGTAATCAAGGGCCCATGCGGGGATACAATGGAACTCTTCATACGTATCCGAGACGGAAAGATCGCCGATGCGAGTTTTCTCACCAGTGGCTGCATAACATCCATCGCGTCGGGCAGCATGGCAGTCGAAATAGCTATCGGAAAAAGTGTCGCTGAAGCGTGGGCGATTTCGCAAGATGACATTCTCAATAGACTCGGAGGATTGCCCAAGGAAAACGAACATTGTGCCCTTCTGGCTGCGAATACACTCCGCGAGGCTGTTATGGACTATCTGTGTGTAGAGAAAAAGCGCTAAAAGAGAGTCCTCCGCCCCTGAATATTAGGGTAGCCGGCGGATAGAGTATTGATCCCCAAGCCCCGCTTCGTCATCCAGGGATGATAGGGAGTTCTTGCGGTCTAATGAGATACTTATCCCTCAGGAAACGGTTCCGGGAATATCGTGAAAGACTCTTCGCACCTGAGACAGACTGGATTCAGGTGGAGGTAAGTTCGTATTGTAATGCGTCCTGTGTCTATTGCCCGCGGACCGTGTACCGTGACAACTGGATGAATCGAAATCTATCCCCGGTATCTTTCGAGAGGTTGTTGCCCGCCATCGCTAATACGGAACTGGTGTTCCTTCAAGGCTGGGGAGAACCATTCCTTGATCCAGATATTTTTGACATGATCGCGGCGGCCAAGAAAGTCGGTTGCCAGGTCGGTACCACGACCAATGGGATGCTTCTTGATAGTCGGAGAATTAAAAGCCTGGTAGAATCCGGTATCGATATCATTTCGTTCTCTATAGCAGGGCTCGACAACAGAAACGATCTTCTCCGCCAGGGCACCCGCCTGAAAACGGTGCTGGATACAATACAAAGACTCCGCCAGGAGAAAAAGAACCGGGGCTCGACAAAACCGGCAATACATGTTTCATATTTGCTTCTCCGGTCAGGTCTGAAGGATTTGGCAAGGCTGCCGGATGTCCTGCAGGGGTTCGGGATCGACCTGATAGTCATCAGTACCCTCGATTTTGTTCCTGCCAGAAGATTTGAAAATGAGGCTCTGTGCCCCGGCGACATGGCGGAATATGAAGAATTGTGTTTCCTTCTGGATTACGTGACAACGAAGGCAGAAGGTAGAGGAGTACGCGTCCATTGCAATTTTAAGGGAGCCGATAAAACTCGCGAAATTTGCAGTGAGAATCCCCAGCGATCATTCTACGTTTCATCAGATGGCTCCATATCCCCGTGTGTTTTCACGAATCTGCCGGGGGCCAAAGCCGCCTACCGTTTCCATGGCGAGGAGTTGCCCTACCGGCGGCTTGCTTTTGGCAACATCAGCAATCATTCCGTATCGGCCATTTGGCAGCAGAGGGATTATAGGGCATTCAGACAATCCTTTGATACCGGCCAATTGAAGCCTGTCTGTAGAAAGTGCTATAAACTATTTGTCTTATGACTGGCGACCTATAAAAGCGCTTGGCGTACCTTAGCTGACGACGATCTTCGAAATTTTATAAGGCTTGTGGTCCGGCCAAAACGGCGTGGCCTGATTCCATAATATATGTTTATGCATTATATTACGTCTTAAACAGTGGTCCGGAGCTATGTTGTCCATGAGACAGGGTTTCGAACTCATTAAGTATTTGGTAATTAGGTGCTTAGGCGACAAGCTGCATAAATTCTTACTCTTATGGAACTGTAACTTATTGAATATCAACGGGATAAAAAATAAGCTGGGGGACAGGGATTCGAACCCCGATACTACGGTCCAGAGCCGCATGTCCTGCCGTTGGACGATCCCCCAGTGATCTACTGGTAGAAAACCTCGCCGCCGATAACCGCCAATCCACCGGAACATATCTTCAATTCCTAATCGATGGCGCCGCGGCCGCAAGGCCAATCATTCCCGGCTACCGGTCTTATCGACCGGACTACAGAATATATTTATTATTCCCGGCCTGTCAAGAGACATTTTGGGGCAAATAGAATTTCCCCGATTCTGACGCCTCCCATTAAAAAGAAACGGAAAAACCGGCTCTTTAAATCGTTCGAAATAGTCTCCCTCGACCGGGTTTTGATTCACGCGCCGTAAGCGATAAAACGATCATGTGAGTGGGAATGGAAACCCAGTTTTGCCCCAAAAAGAAGCCCGCCGTTTGCCGGCGGGCTTCAAGAATATGCGTATTGACCAACCCGGGGTTTACTTGACCAGCACCATCTGCCGCGCCAGACTGACGCCGTCGCCGATGAGACGGTAAGTATAGATTCCGCTGGCCAGATGATCGCCGTGATAGGTGAGCGAATAGGCCCCGGCCGATTTGCGGCCGAGGTCGATCCGGTCAACCACCTGCCCGGAAACATTGTAAACCTCGAAGACCAGCGACATCGTCTTGTCAACCGTGTACGAAATCGTCGTCGTCGGGTTAAAAGGGTTGGGATAGTTCTGTTTCAGTTCGAAATTGAGAGGCAGGTTGGCCTCCTGATCATCGACGTCGGTCGGCTCCACCACCAGTTTGCCATTGGTAAGGGTGAGCGGATAGGGATTGCCGATTTCGTCGGTCAACTCACAACTGGCCATGAAATTCAACGGCAGATCGCCGGAGGCGGTCGGCAGGATATGGAAGTAGAAATAGATCAGCGCCTCACCGTCGGCCAAAGTCACCGGATTCTCGAAATCGGCCCAAATCAGATGCGCCCGGCCATCGACGGAATTGACGGTCGCGTCGGTCAGCACCGGCGACACGATGGAATCGACAGTAGCCTGAGCCATATCATAGGTGATATGGATTTCGATACCGGCCACGTTGGCAAAATTGGTCACGATTACCGGCGCCACAATATCGGTCGCCGGCGCGACGATGATATCCGGGATGGCCAGTTCGATGTTATCCGAAGCCGGCTTGCGGCTGGCGAACGGCACATACCAGGTACCGTTGACATCGCCCATGCGGATGCCGACAAAATCGAGCAGATCGAGGTCGGAATCGACCAGCGAAGCGTCGATAGTATGCGGCGCATCCATCCAGTTGTCCTTGTCAATGGCGTAATCGGCGTCCACGAAGGACCAGTTGCCGCTGGGCAATTCATCCAGCTCGGCCAGGTAACGCTTGATGAGAACGACGTCGGACACGGTCACGGAATTACTCAGATTGACGTCAGCCGCGATCAGTTTGTAGGCCGAGTCGAATTCTTCGACGAAGGCCAGGTGACGCTCGATCTTGATGGCGTCGGCCACTGAAACCCCGAGATCATCACCAGACCGCCATGGCGTCAATGTATAATCGTCGGGGGGGACGTCCATAAAGGCATAGTGACCGTATTCATCGGTCATCTCAGCTCCGGTGGCGTCCCCGGTCAGGTCAACCTGCACATACGGCACCGGCTTGGCCATGTCATAGTACATAATATCGCCCGATAGTGAGAAATAGGGCGACAGCACCGTCAGGCACCCGCCGCAATAAATCACGCCTTCATACGGGATACCATAGGGATCGCTGATCTCATTGGTGCCGGCCCATTCGAAGCAGTTCTGCTGACCGATATCGCCGATGGGCGTTACCCAGAGAGTCAGAACGATCTCGCCGTCCGGGATCGTGATCGGATTGACGATATCATCCCAGACATAGTGGATCTGATCGTCGGTATAACCGATAGTCGGATTAGACATGTAAGTCGAGGTCACGGAATCGGGTGTTACCAGCGAAGGATCGTAGGCGATATTGAATTGAAGTCCGGCCACGTCGGCAATGCCATGCGTGTAAACCGGCACTCCCACCGACATTCCCTGAGCGCCCTGAGCGTCGGCAATATCGAAGGTGCATTCGCCGCAATTGACGACGAAGATATCAAGCGTCAATGTCTGCGGGGAATGGAGAGCTTCATCGGCATTGATGGTAATCTCCAGCGAATGATGACCGTAATCCAGATCACCGGTATAGATCGAATAAGATACTGTCGAGGGAGCGGTCCCGGAATAACCCGAAAGAGTGATCGGGGCCATGGCGTCGGCCATCCAGTTCAAGTCAAGATAACCGGCGTTGGCAATATCGAAGGTTCCGATCACCGTATCGCCGCCGCAAATCTGCCCGAGATCAACCATCAGGGGATCGACCGAGAGTATGGGAGCGGCCCTCAGATGCAGGATGACAACCACCATGTATGGGGTATTGAAGCCGTTCGATTCGAACGTCGCGGTGGTTTCATAATTCCCCGGAGACAGACTGGTCGTATCGACGCCGAAAGTCACCAGATCGGCCTCGATACCGTCATTGGGTGAAAGCGTCAGCCAGCTGGCACCCCCGGTCACGGTCCATTCCAGCACTCCGCCGCAGGTATTGGTGACGGGGAAACTGATCGAAGGCACAATATCACCGAGTTTGAAATCGAAGACGACCGTATCGGTCGGGAAATCGAAACAGGGCGTATTGGAAATGTCGATACCGCCGGAAGTAAAATCGGTCTCCTTGGGGTCGCCGAAGGCATCGACAAATTCAAAGGAACCGTCCGGCTCGATAAAGGCGGTATCGATCGGTACAAATTGCGGCGCCGCGTCACCGGCTACGGTGAAGAACATCCGGGCGATAAGCCCGGAACCGGCATCCAGTATCGGCCCGTTGATGGCGAAGCCAAAAATCTCGATCGTGCCGTTAACATTATCGATATAGGCAGTGCTTTCATCGGCGGGAAAAACGCGGGTCCCGATGAACGAGACCGAATCGCAAACAACGTCGGTATTGACGAAACTCAACGGAAGGGTGAACTCTCTGGTCGGGGTGGCATTGGTATAATTGATACCGACCTCAACCTGTTGACCGACAAAGGCGCTGACCGTTTCAACTTCCACCAAATCGGTTCCGTAAACAGTCAGAGTTATCACCGTCGATTGAGGCGTATTCACGGCCGCGGGATCGTTGACCAAGACTGTATCATAATATACTCCCGGCATTATCCCGGAAATATCGAATGATACCGTAATTTCTCCGTCGCCGGTTCCTGACATCGGATCCAGCATCGCCCATCCGGATTGATTAGAGGCGGTCCAGTTTAGTACACCGCCGCCGGTATTGGTTATCGAAATGCCAAAATCGGGTATGGACTCGCCCTCATAAGCGAACAAGTTTATTTCCGTCGGATCGAGAGCAATGACCGGGGGCGGGGGATTGACCGTCAGGCTCACCGGTACATACACAACGTTGATAGCATCCTGGCCGGTAATTCTGATGGTATCGCCATATTCGCCCACGGCAAGACCGGCGACATCGAATGACAGCGTGACTGCGCCGTCGTCGGTGCCGGACAGGGGATCAAGCGACAGCCAGTCGGTGAAATTGGCGACGACCCAATTCAAGGTTCCGCCGCCAATATTGCTGATCATCAGCTCGTCATCGGGCAGAGCGTCGCCCTCGGTAATCACGTAACTGAAAGCTGTCGGATCGGCCGCGATTCTCGGCTGAGCCTCCATGGTGAAGGTAACCGGCACTATAACCGGGCTGTTGCTGGCCAGCGGATCGGTGACTGTTATTTCGGCATTATAAACGCCGGGTGTCAGGAAGGTGCCGTCTGCGCTGACCGTAACCGCGCCGTCACCGGTCCCCGAAAGCGGATCGAGCGACAGCCAGTCGGCATTATCGGATACGGACCAATCCAGAACGCCGTCGCCAATATTGCTGATATTCAATGTCTGGCTTGGCGGATTGCCGAATCCTTCGAGTGCGACAAAGTTCATTGATGTCGGAGAAACGCTGATCACCGGGATCGGCATGGAATTGACCACGAGAGTCACAACCGCCTTCTGGGGGCTGTTGGGAGCCGCCGGATCGGTGACGGTAATAGTATCGGCATATGTTCCCGCCGCCAAACCGGAAACGTCAAAACTCATGGTCACGGTGGCCGGGCCGGTACCGCTGGTCGGATTCAGCATCATCCAGCCGGATAAATTGCTCGCTGTCCAGTTTAGAGTGCCGCCGCCGTCGTTGGTGATCGATAATTGATCGTCCGGCAGATTATTGCCCTCGGTGATAGCATAATCGAAAACCGTCGGGCTGAGTAAAATCATCGGGGGAGGCGGTTCGACCACGATTGTGACCGTCGCTTCCTGCGGGTTGTTGGACGCGGCTGGGTCATAGACGGCAATGGTGTCATAATAGGTCCCGGCCGTCAGGCCCATGACATCATAGCTGATGGTCACCTGGCCGTCGCCGGTACCGCTGGTCGGATCCAGCGACAACCACGGAGCCAGGTTGGTGGCTGTCCAATTAAGCGATCCGCCGCCGTCATTGGTGATGCTTAGATGATCATTAGCCAGCGCTTCACCTTCGGTGATTACATAACTGAAAGACATGGGACTGAGATTGATAATCGGCGCCGGCTCCTCGACCGTCAGCATAATCGTCGCTTTTTGCGGGCTGTTGGTCGCGCTGGGGTCAGCCACGGTTATCGTATCGTAATAGACGCCGGCCGTCAAAGCGGCGATATCGTAAGAAATGGTAATCAGACCATCACCGGCGCCGCTGGCAGGATTGAGACTCAACCAGCCGGCCACATGACTGGCGGTCCAGTTGAGAGTTCCACCGCCGCTGTTGGTAACCGATAACTCATCGTCGGCCAATACATCTCCCTGAGTAACCGTATAGGTGAAACTGGTCGGATTGAGGACAATCGTCGGAGGCGGTTCGGCAATAATCAGCGTCACCGGAGCTTTCTGCGGATTATTAGTGGCCGCCGGGTCTGAAATGGTGACGGTATCGGTATAAGTCCCGGCCGTCAAACCGGTAATATCCACCGACACATCGATACTGCCGTCACCCGTCCCTGATGCCGGATTCACATCCAGCCAGCCGGAGGCGGCAGCGGCCGTCCAGTTGAGAGTCCCGGCGCCGGTATTGGTGATGGTGAGGGTTTGGGAAGGCGGATTAGCCCCTCCCTGAACGGCGTCAAAAGAAAAGGCCATCGGGGCCAGCGAAATGGTCGGGTTGGTCGGGGGAGTGCCGTAATTCATCGAACCAGGAATTACCTGCGGGATCATATTGAATCCACTGGACAGAGTCAGGGCAAAATTTCCACCCGGTGGGTAAAAGGTGGAATCATAATTGATCGCCTGATCTGCCGCGCCCGCGTTGGCGGTGAAGTAAGCAGTGTAAATCAACCCGTCGCCCGGTTGCAGAAAGGCCTCTAAGAAAATAATTATACCGGCCTGAAGCCGTTGGTTGACATTGTCAACCGAGAATAATTTAGTATTGACATATTCAACCCGGCTACCGACAAAAGAGACCGAATCGCAGATGATATCTGGAGAATCCCAGCTCATCGGCAGGTTAAAACCGCCGATTTCTTCGTCGTTGTACAGGGTTGCCTGAACCGTAAAATGCTCGGTCCCCAAGGGAACGTCCGCGGCCTCAAATCTGACCGTATCGGGAATCCCCGGATCATCGGCATTGGGGGTCAGGAAGGCCAAAGATTGCTGGTCCGAATACGCGTTGTCCTGCGCCGCCACCAGTCCGCCCAGCGCAAAAACCAGCCAGGTTACAAGAAGGACAACTCTCATATTCATTACCCACCTCCGATAAATTGATGATTTCATGTTCAATTATCCCCCGCGGAGAAAACGGGTGATTACGTCCAATCGTAGGGATATACTAATACTCTACCACTTAGCAATATAGCCTACTTTGGATTATTGTCAACCTCGAAAAAACGCTGGAAGTGCCCTATTTTTAAACAGTTGCAAATATTTGCGGTTAATCATACTCGTGACGTCGAATTCCGCCTTTTGTGCAGTAGAAAAAGAAGCACCGCTGCCAGTATTATCCCGATCGAATCCGAAAGCAAATCATAAAGATCGGCATCCCGGCCGGGCACGAATGACTGATGATATTCGTCAAGAGCGGCAAATATGATGGAAACGGCGATCGCCGGAAAATAAAGCCAAAAACCCGCCAAATTCACCGGCCGATTGGCCAAAGCTCTATGCATAAGCAGGAGAAATATGAAATACTCGCCGAAATGAACCAGCTTGTCCAGATAGGCAATGCCGAGATCGGGGGTAGGCAGCTTTGAGATCGAAGATACCGCGAAAATCAAGGCGGCGTACAGTATCAACGGGAGTTGGTTAGAGGCGAACGGCTTCAAAGAATCTCCTTTCAAGTGCTTTATTACTCTCCAATAAATACCGTGTCCGGTATCCATCAAGAAAAAAATGGTCGGTCATATTCATACGGCAATCGGGTCGGGCGGCGTTAAATCTATTGCCTTCTCGGAGAGAATATCGTACCCTGAATTCCTAAATAGAAATAAACGACAGGACCAAACGATGGACTCGACTCTAATCTCAAGCCCTGCCGGAATCCTTACCGTGCTGGCCGCGGTGGCCTCCGTTTTCTTCTTCATCGAGAAAAAGACCGGCTGGAAAATGTTCAACTATTTTCCGCCCCTGATTTTCATCTATGTCATCCCGGTGATTTTGTCCAATACCGGCATCATCCCGGCCAGATCCCCGGTCTATAGTTTCATGGGCGACAATCTCCTGCCCCTGTTCCTCGTTATCATGCTTCTCGACGTCGATCTCATGGCCACCATCCGGGTCATGGGCAAAGGCGTTTTCGTCATGCTTCTGGGTACCGTCGGCGTCGTTATCGGTGCGCCTATAGCTTATCTTATCGTCAAATCCGGTCTTGATCCCGATGCCTGGAAAGGGTTTGGAACGCTGGCCGGAAGCTGGATCGGCGGCACGGGAAACATGCTGGCCGTGTCCAAAATGGTTGATCTCAACGAATCCTCGGTCCAATACGGCTACGCCGTTATCGCCGACAACGCCGTCTACCTCATCTGGTTGCCGATTATGCTCGGGTCCAAGAATCTGGCCAACTGGTTCGGTCGTTTCACCCGGGTGCCCAAAGAACGCATGGAACGAATCGAAAAAGCCGCCAAAGAGCTGACTTTCGATAAGGGCAATATCGAAATGCGGCATTTCCTTTATCTGGCCGCCTTCGGCTTCGGAGCCACCGCTCTGGCCACCTGGCTGTCGCATATGATTCCGATTGTCCAGACTGAGTCCGGCACAACTATAATCTCGGCCAATACCTATAAAATTTTCATGGTCACGATTATCGGCGTCCTCTTATCTTTCACCCGGGCCAGCAAGATACCCGGCTCCCATGGCTTATCAATGGCGTTGGTTTATCTTTTCGTCGCCCGGATGGGCGCTCAGGCCGACCTCTCAAATCTCAGCCCGGCCGTATTCTGGTTTTTGCTGGGGGCCTATATATGGATTTTCATTCACGGCGCCGTGCTGGTCATATCGGCCCGAATCTTCAAAGTCGACGTCCATACCGCCGCTATTTCCTCGGCGGCCAATATCGGCGGCGCGGCTTCGGCGCCTATCGTCGCCGCCTTCCACAACCGATCGCTGGTGCCGGTGTCGATACTGATGGCCATGATCGGCTACGCTATCGGCAACCCGATGGGCTGGGTGGCGGCCATGCTCTGTTACTGGGTGTCGTGACGCTCAGGGAGTCAGGAAATTCCTGAGACAAAGGCTGTCGTATTGAGGCTGGAATCCCCGGCGGTTGTATTCCGCTAAGAGGGCTTTGTGGCGGGCCACGAAGGCGGAATCTCCATAATTGAGCGGGCAATAATAACGCACATTACTTCCCTCACCGGTAAAAACCCTCAGCGATGTTTCCTCCGCAAAATCGCTGAAATTGCCGGCTTCGCCGATGGTATCGCCCGGCATCAGATGGTCGGCGTCCGAAATGACCATATTCAGGATTTTATCGTAAACGACGATATAATCCGATCCCGGCAGGCAGACAACCCTGACTTCATACTCGTTGGGATAGATTGGATTTTCGATAACGGTATCGACGACGCCCTCGGTGACCGCCCGGACCGGAGACCCGGGAACGGTTATATATGAGATTGCGGTCGAATACTGATTATCGCTGATCAGCGCGCCGAAAGGCAAAATGACGGGTGCCTGAAAGGATATATCGCCGAAGGAAGAATCGGACGGGTTATAGGCGATATCGACCGGCGTGACAGAAAACACCGGCGCCTGCGCCGTTTCCGGATCCTTCTTATCGTCGCAGGCCGAGAGGAATATCCCGGTCGCAATTATCAGGATGACGGCTATCGACAATCGCTTCATCTGAATTCACCCTCAATCTTCGGCGGCATGATTTATCAGGCTTCTTTCCCGTGGCATTTCTTATACTTCAAACCCGAACCGCAGGGACAGGGGTCATTGCGGCCCACCTTCGGCGTATCGTGCCGGATCGGTTTGCGCTTGCCTCTTTCGGACGCCTCGGCCATGGGTGAAACTTCCACTCCGCCGGTGCCGGTCGGTCCGGCCTGCTGGGCCCCCGCCTTCAACCCCAATCCGGTCGTGTCGGCGTGGCTGGCGATAAGTTCCGGCTGACGCCGTCGCTCTTCGCGGGTCGGCTCCGGAAGATTGACCTGCATCCTGAAAACCTTCCCGGCCGTCTCCCGGTTGATCTCGTCGATCAGGTTGCTGAACATCTCGAAGGCTTC
The DNA here is from genome assembly GCA_964523575.1 of uncultured Ignavibacteriales bacterium. Classification (GTDB taxonomy): domain Bacteria; phylum Zixibacteria; class MSB-5A5; order GN15; family JAAZOE01; genus DAOUTW01. The sequence continues at coordinate 14,850 of CAZGAV010000034.1, read as the reverse complement.
TTTTTTATATTCCAGCAGCGGATCGCGCTGACCGTAGGCGCGGAGGTTGATGCCAGTCCGCAATTCGTCGATTTCATTGAGATGATCGCGCCAGAATTGATCGATCGTCACCAGGGCGGCGTATTTCTCGAGTTTGCGCATCAACTCATGACCGTAAGCTTCTTCTTTCTTCTCATAAATTACCGTCACGGCCTTCTTGATTTCCTCGAACAGCTTCTTCCGCGTCAGTTCCGGAATATCTTCCGGCTTGATCTGGAGATTCAGAAGAAATGTATACCGTAACCGTTTCTTAAGCTCGGGAATATTCCAGTTCTCCGGATAACTATTGTCCGGGCAAGTGGTTTCGACGATGGCCTCAATGGTGTCATCGATCAACTCCAGGATGGTCGCCTTGATATCGTCGTCTTCGAGTGCCTGCAGACGGCGGGCATAAATAACCTGCCGCTGCTGGTTCATGACGTCGTCGTATTTGAGGGTATGTTTACGGATGGCGAAGTTCTGCGCTTCGACCCGTTTCTGCGCCCGCTCGATAGCCTTGGAGATCATCGAATGCGTGATGACCTCGCCTTCCTGAATACCCATCTTGTCCATAATTCCGGCGATCCGGTCGGAACCGAACAGCCGCATCAGGTCGTCTTCGAGCGAAAGGAAAAACTGCGACGACCCTGGATCGCCCTGCCGCCCCGAACGTCCCCGAAGCTGACGGTCAATACGGCGCGATTCGTGTCGTTCGGTGCCCAGGATATGCAAACCGCCGTTCGCGGCTACCCCGGAACCGAGCTTGATATCGGTGCCTCGGCCGGCCATGTTGGTGGCGATGGTGACGGCTCCGGCCCGCCCCGCATGGGCCACCACTTCGGCTTCCTGCTGATGCCGCTTGGCGTTGAGAACATTATGATCGATACCGACCCGGGAGAGCATTTTCGACAATACCTCGGATACCTCCACCGACACCGTGCCGACCAGCACCGGCCGACCGGCATTATGGAGGCGGACCAGTTCGTCGATGATGGCTTTATATTTTTCGCGCCGCGAACGGTAGATCTGGTCTTCCATGTCGTCGCGCCGGACCGGCTTATGGGTCGGGATAACGACCACATCGAGCTTGTAAATATCGAAAAATTCAGCCGCTTCGGTTTCGGCCGTGCCGGTCATGCCGGCCAGCTTGTCGTACATGCGGAAAAAATTCTGCAGGGTGATCGTCGCCAGCGTCTGCGTCTGCGATTCGACTTTGACGCCTTCCTTGGCTTCAATGGCTTCATGCAAACCGTCGGAATAACGCCGCCCCGCCATCAAACGCCCCGTGTACTCGTCCACGATGACGACCTTGCCCTCCTGGACGACGTATTCGTTGTTCTTTTCGAATAACGAATAGGCCTTCAACAACTGGCTGATATTATGGACTTTCTCGGAGCGGATGCCGTGAACCCGGTAGGCTTCTTCCTGCCGTTTGACCTTTTCCTCTTCGGGTAAGGATTCGTCCCCCTCGATTTCCGACAGCTCCACCGATAAATCCGGAATCACGAAAAGGTCCTGAATATCCTTGGGGAACCGCGAGCGACCGTTATCGGTCAGGTTGATGGTATGTTCGCGTTCGTCGATGACGTAATAGAGTTCTTCATCGAGCTCATGCATTTTCTTGTCGCGCATCAGCGAAGCTTCCACCTGGTTGATCAGCTTCTTGACCCCGGTTTCCTTGATGAGCTTCAAATATTTCTTGTGCTTGGGCGCGCCCCGGCCGGCCGCCAGGAGATTGAAACCGATGGCGTACTCGTCGCCATTTTCGGAGGCCATTAGTTTTTCGGCTTCGTCGATATAATTACCGATCAGCTGATTCTGCTTGCGCACCAGCTCATTGACAAACGGCTTCATCTCATTATAGCGCCCGCTGTCACTGCTGGCCACGGCCCCCGAGATGATCAAAGGCGTTCGGGCCTCGTCGACCAAAACCGAGTCGACCTCGTCGACGATGGCATAATGGAAATTCCTGTGAACCCGGTCGTTGGCGTCCTGGACCATGTTGTCGCGCAGGTAATCGAAACCGAATTCATTGTTGGTGCCATAGGTGATATCGTGCCCGTACTGCTCCTTGCGTTCCTGCGGGTCCATGTCATGCTGGATGCATCCCACCGAAAGCCCCAGAAATTCGAAGATCTTGCCCATCCACTGACTGTCACGCAACGCCAGATAATCGTTGACCGTAACCAGATGGACGCCCTTCTTTTCCAGGGCATTGAGGTACATCGGCATGGTCGCTACCAGCGTTTTGCCTTCGCCGGTGGCCATCTCGGCGATTTTACCCTGATGCAAAACCACCCCGCCGATCAACTGCACATCGTAGGGAACCATATCCCACGGGGTATCGATGCCGGCCACGTCCCAGGAGGTGCCGACCAGCCTCTGGCAGGCCTGCTTCACCACGGCATAAGCTTCCGGCAGGATATCATCGAGGGTTTCGCCCGCTTCCAGCCGGGCAATAAATTCATCGGTTTTGCCCTTCAACTGCTCGTCGGTCAGGTCTTTATATTCCTCGAAACGGTGGTTGATTTCATCCACCATCGGCCTCAATTTCTTGACATCCCGATCGTGTTTGGTCCCGAATATCTTCGTTACAATATTTTTCATAGCTCGCTTTTCTCGTTAAATTTTCCGGCGCTGACAATAATAACGCCTCAAATCTCGTTGAGTGCAAGAACTTTTGAAGTCGGTATATTATACCGCATAAGCCGCCGGGAGTTGCCTTCGTGATAGTTGACCGCCGTTGCTCAATATGGTATATTAAATCGATATATGAAGACGAAATCGGAAGATTCCGGGATATCGACGGCCCCGGATAAGTCGGCCGCAGGTAATAAAGGAGGTTATGTCGGAAACGTTCTATGACGGCATAGTCACCCGCGGTCACGGTAATCGGTTCATGGTTTTAGCCGAGGGACGCTATTACGATTGCCAACTGCGTAAAAAAGTCAAGTTCGTGACCGAACAGACGACCCCGGTCGCCGTCGGCGACGACGTTCGCATCGCCGTTTTCAATGACCGCGAAGGCGCTATCGAGGAGGTGCGCGAGCGGCGCACGGTTCTCTCCCGACCCGCCGTCGGTCATGAAGCCAGCGAACACGTGGTGGCCGCCAATGTCGATTCTCTGGTCATCGTCACCTCCATAAAATCGCCCCCCCTCAAAACCGGATTGATCGATCGCTTTATTATCGCGGCCCGGATCGGGGGCCTGGTCCCGGCCATCGTCATCAATAAACTCGACCTGACCCTCGACCCCGAAGCCGCCCTGGCGATCGATGTCTATCGCTCGCTGGATTATAACCTGTTTCTAACCTCGGCCCTCAGCGGCGAAGGGCTGGACCGTCTCCAGGAATTTCTCGAACAACACCGGTCTCTGCTGGCCGGACATTCCGGCGTCGGGAAATCGACCATTCTCAACCGCTTACTGCCCGATATCGGCCTGCCGACGCAGGAAATTTCGGCCGCCACCGGCCGCGGCCGGCATACCACCAGCTATATCGAACTTTTTCATCTGCCGGGCGGCGGTTTTGTCATTGACAGCCCCGGCATAAAGGTCCTTGGCCTCTGGCAACTGGAGAAAGAACAACTGGCCGATCATTATCCGGAAATGATCCCTTATCTTAATCAATGCCGTTTCGCCCGGTGCAGCCATACTCATGAACCGGATTGCGCCGTCCGGGCGGCGGTGGAAACGGGAGATGTCTCGGCTCTGAGATACCAGAATTATCTCCAGATTTACAATTCGCTGTAAATTCAATTCCGTATTTATGGCAAAGGATTCAGCCGTTTGAGCCGACAATATACAAAAGGACTTGTATGGCTTCCAAAAACTTAGAACTTAAAGTCGGGCTTCTGGTTCTGGTCGGAGCGGCAATCCTGTTTTTTGCCGTCTGGCTGGCCAAGGGCTACCGATACGGGCAGGAATTTTACAGTGTTTCGGTCCGATTCCCCGAAGTCGGCGCCCTCTCTCCGGGCGATCCGGTCACGGTCTCAGGCGTGAACAAAGGCAAGGTCAGGGATATCAAGCTCGATCAGGGCGGCGTGCTGGTGACCCTCGCGCTGACTTCCGACGTCGTCCTCAAACAGGACGCCACCTTTGCCGTCAAGAATATCGGCCTCATGGGAGAACGGTTCGTCGCCGTCCATATGGGCAAATCGGAAACGCCTCTGGATATGACTCACCCCGCCGCCGGAACTTTCGACCCCGGTATTCCGGAAGTCATGGGAATGATGGGGCAGGTCATCGAAAGCATGAACCACCTCGTCAATCTCCTGGGCGAGACCGTTATTTCGCCGGCCACTCTCGATAAATTTTCGCAGACCATCACCAGCCTGCAACAGATTTCGGCCCGGCTCGAAAAGACCTCGGCGGAAAATGCCCCCAAAATCGACAGCACCATCAAAAATTTCGCCCAGCTTTCCGAGGCTCTCAAGAAGGGTCTGGATCGTAATCAAAGTTATATCGATACCGCCGCCCAGAATTTTGACGCGGCCTCAAAACGCCTCGTTCAACTCGTCGCCGACATGGAAGAAGCCTCGGCCAAGTTCAAATCGTTTGCCACCGACCTCGATGAATCGGAAGGTTCTTTGCGTCTGCTGATGGAAGATCGCCGCCTCTACGATGATGTCCGGCGCACGGCTCAGAATATTGACAGTCTGGTAAACGACATTCGGCAGGATCCGAGGAAGTACATCAATTTCACCCTGGAGTTGTTCTAAATATGAGATTCAAGCTCGCTTTTGCTCTGCACAACCATCAACCGGTCGGAAATTTCACCGCCGTCTTCGATGAAGCTCATAAAAAATGCTATTTGCCGTTTTTGGAACTGATAAAGCAATACCCCAAAATCCGCTTTTCCCTGCACCAGTCGGGCATTCTCTGGGACTGGCAAAAGGAACATTATCCCGACTTCTTCAAACTGGTCGGCGAGATGGTCGATCGGGGACAGATGGAACTGCTGTCGGGCGCCTTCTACGAACCGATCCTGTGCGCCATTCCCGAGCGCGATCAGGCCGGGCAGTTGAAAATGCTTAACACCTACCTGAAAGATCATTTCGAATTTGAGGCGCAGGGTATGTGGCTGGCGGAAAGGGTCTGGGAACCGCATCTGCCGCGGGTTCTCAAGCTATGCGGGCTGAATTATCTACCCCTCGACGATACCCATTTCAAGTATGCCGGTCTGCGGGAGGAAGAGCTTTTCGGCACTTATATCACCGAAGAAGCCGGGCAGACCGTCACCCTCCTGCCGATTATCCAGAAGCTCCGTTACCTCATCCCCTTCGGCAAGCCGACCAAAATTATGGAATTTCTGCGACAGGCGGCCCAGAAGCATCCCGGCGGTCTGGCCGTTTACGCCGATGACGGTGAGAAATTCGGCAGCTGGCCCAACACCTACAAACATTGCTACACCGACGGCTGGCTGAAGGAATTCTTTCAATTACTCGAAGATAATTCCGACTGGCTCGAGGTCCTGCCGCTGGGCGACGCCGTCGAACGCAGCCAACCGCTGGGACGAACCTATCTGCCGACCGCCTCCTACAGCGAGATGCTCCATTGGGCGCTTCCGCCCGAAGGTTTCGTCGCCTATGAAGATTTCGAGAACAAACTCAAGGATTTGAATCTTTATAAAACCTACGGCCGATTCGTGCGCGGCGGCCACTGGCGGAGCTTCCTGGCGAAATACACCGAGTCGAACCTGATGCACAAGAAAATGCTGGCCGTTTCCGATCTCTATGAAAAGGTTTCACGCCTGCCCAATGTCGATCCCGAAGAACTGGCCCGAGCCGAGGCTGATTTGTATGCCGGTCAATGTAATTGCCCGTACTGGCACGGCGTTTTCGGCGGGCTGTATCTGGCCCACCTGCGCTGGGCCGTTTATCGCAAATTGATCATAGCCGAGAAAACCCTGCGCCGTCTTTCCGGCCGGCAGACTTTTGCCGAGATCAAAGACCGCGATTGCGACGGCCACGACGAAATCGCCCTCGGCGGCGCCGATCTGGCGATCATCCTCAGTCCCGGTCGAGGCGGACAGATACTGGAACTGGACTGTCTCGACAATGACGCCAACATCGTCGATTGCCTGACCCGCCGGCGTGAAGGCTACCATCGCAAATTACTCAACCTGAAAACTGATTCTGAGCCGGACGATACCCAATCGATCCATGACAAAGTCTCGGCCAAGGAAGAAGGTCTCGATCGCCTCCTGGTCGAGGACTGGTATCTACGACGGCCCCTGGCCGATCATTTCCTCGGAGCCGGCACGACTCTCGAAAATTTCCAGGCCGGCAAATATTATGAACTGGGTGATTTCATTCTCGAACCTTTCAAATCGTCGCTGGCCGAAAACGACCGCGCCTATGAAGTCACTCTGACGCGGGACGGCCATGTCTGGCATGGCGATTTTCACTGCCCCCTGCGCCTCCAAAAAATCGTCACTTTCCCCAAACAGGGTCGTACTATCGGTCTGGAATACCGCCTTCTTCAGCATGATGTTGAAATCATGCCGGTCACTTTCGGCGTTGAGTTCGATTTCAATCTGCTGGCTCCCGATGCCGAAGATCGCTACGCCGAGATCGATGGCGTCCGCCCCAAAGCCCCTCAACTGGGCGCTCAAGCTGAATCGGCCTCAGCCAATGTCGTCGCTTTCGCCGACGAATATCACCGCCTGGGCGTCCGCCTCGAGTCCGATCTGGCCGCCAAAATCTGGCGGATGCCGATCCATACCGTATCCCTTTCCGAAGGCGGCTTTGAAAAGAATTTCCAGGGCAATTGCACCCTTTTCGTTTTCGAGAAGGCCCTTTCGGCCAAACAGGAATTGCGAATAAAATTCAACCTCTTCGCCGGCCCGCTGGACCAAATGCCCGGCCATAACAAAACCGATCGGATCGCGGCCAACAGTAAATAAAACAGGATAAACACGGCATCATTTCCAGAATCAATTATCGATGCGCGTGTGGGCGGTCAACTATCCCATTATTTTAGTATTGCCAATCGGTGCTAATCCCATATAATATCCTGACAAAGATTGAAAGATAAGCGTGGTTGCAGGCACGCTTCGGACATGAGTATTTATCTATAAAGGCCCCAAATTACTATTGATTCATTGAAGATGACGTAAGGATTATCTGAGATGCTCTTCAACTCGTATGTCTTCATCGGTTTTTTTGTCGTCGTCTATAGCCTCTATCTGCTTCTAAGGGGTCATCACAAGGCCCAAAATCGTCTCCTTCTGGTGGCCAGCTACGTCTTCTATGGATACTGGGACTGGCGCTTTCTTTCCCTGATCGCGATCTCGACCCTGATAGATTATTCCGTCGGACTGGCGCTTCATACCACCGAAGCCTCACGGCGCCGCAAGCAACTTCTGCTTATTTCGGTGGCGGCCAACCTCACCCTTCTGGGATTTTTCAAATATTTCAATTTCTTTGCCGACAGTGTTGCCGGCTTACTGGATCTGTTTGGTATGCATGCCGGCTTTGTGACCCTGAATATCGTCCTGCCGGTGGGCATTTCATTCTATACCTTCCAGACCATGAGTTACACCATTGATATTTATCGCCGCAAGCTGACGCCGACCCGCAATCTCCTCGATTTTGCCCTGTTCGTTTCCTTCTTCCCGCAATTGGTGGCCGGGCCCATCGAACGCGCCGTAAACCTCCTGCCGCAGATAACCTCCCGACGGCGTATCACCTCGAGCCAGATCAACGCCGGCCTCTTTCTGCTCGTCTGGGGCTATTACAAAAAGGTCGTCATCGCCGATAATGTCGCCAAAATCGCCGACCAGATTTTCAACGGTTATACTCAATATCACGGGCTGGACCTGCTGATTGGCACCCTGGCCTTCACTCTTCAGATACTATGCGATTTTTCCGGATATTCCGATATCGCCCGGGGACTTGCCAAACTGATGGGTTTTGATCTGATGGTCAATTTCAAGCTGCCGTATTTCGCCCTCAACCCCAGCGATTTCTGGCTGCGCTGGCATGTTTCTCTTTCCTCCTGGTTGCGCGATTATCTCTATATACCCCTTGGTGGAAACCGCGGAGGCTCGGCCAGGACCCAACGTAACCTGGCGCTGACTATGCTCCTGGGCGGCCTGTGGCACGGCGCCGCCTGGCATTTTGTTATCTGGGGCGGTTTCCACGGTTTGATCCTGGCCCTCTACCGGGTTTTTGACCGTCATCCGGAACATCTCGATCCCTGGAACGGGCAATATAGGACCGCCCGTATTATCAGCAAGATGTTCCTGATGTTCACCCTGACTATAATCGGCTGGGTGTTTTTCCGGGCAGCTACCGCCCACCAGATCGTCTATATGCTGACCGAGGTTTTCGGCGGCTGGTCCGAGGCCACTGCGGGGCTGGCCCATAAATTAATTTTCTTTGCGCTGCCGCTGGTGGTTATTCAGGTTTATCAGTATGTCAAACGCGATCTGCTCGCGCCGCTCAAGCTTCGCCCGATCTTCCGGATTTCGCTGTATATTTATTTCGTGGTCTGGATCTTTGTTTTCGGCGTCCGGCAGGCGGCCGAGTTTATCTATTTCCAGTTTTAGAATGGGAATGAAAAGTGAAAGTGATCAGACATGGCCCATCCGATCAATAAGCAGTTGACCGAGGAATTCGTCCCCGAAACATCTCTCCGGGTCGTCCTGCGGACTATTATCGGAACCGTAGTCGGCGTTATTTTCATCAATTTTGCCGCCCTTTGGTATCTGGCCGGCTTTTCCCCCAATACCGGCTATCAACTGATCAAGGCCAAATGGAACCTGATGCGCTCCCTTGTCAACCCGGTTGACCTTTTGATTCTGGGCGATTCCAGCGGCAACCAGGGGGTCGATCCGGATGAACTGGGCGAACGGCTGGGTTTGTCGGCGATTAATCTGTGCACTATCGGCGACGCCATGGTTCTCAACGACGCCTGGATGCTTGGCGATTATATCGACCGCCTGGGGCCGCCGCAGGCGGTTCTCATTGTCCATGGCTACGATACCTGGTCCCGTGATATCAACATCAGCGTTTCTTCAAAGGTACCCGAGGATTGGTGGCGCAAAGAACCTCGCCTGGAATTAAGCCCGAGGCAAAGAATAAGAATATGGCTTAACCGCTACGCTCCCCTGTACGCCGAGCCGATTTCGCTGGGCCATGTCCTCGAAAACCCGTGGACGGTTTTTCATCGCTACCTGCATCTCAGCCCCAAGGGATTCATGTCGGCCGACAAGGCTGATCCCCGTCAGGTCCTCAAAGATACCGAAAATCACCTTGAGTTTGTCCGTCAGAAGCGACCGGTTCTGTCCGTTTCCAATCGGAAAGCGCTCGAATATATCGGACGGCTTGCCGATCAATACCGCTTCGATGTCTTCGTCGCCAATGGCCCCATATACCGCGGATTGTATGCCGATTCCGTTTTCGTCACCTACTATGATCGGCTCCGGGCGGAGCTTTCCGCCGTAATCGGCACCAACGGTCATATGCATTATATTCTCGATCCGCCAATGACTTTCGATAAGGAGGCCATGCAGTCGGCAGATCATGTTGTGACCTTTGCGGCAGAGGCGTATACCGCCCGGCTGGCCCGTGAAATAAAACATATTCGAAGCCTCGAAAGTCAGCGAGAGTAATTTCCCGCATAATCCTGATGGATATCATTTCTAATTGCCTTCTCCGGCTGGGAATAGTATTTTAAATGAAGCATCCGCATCTTGAGAAGGGAAGGAGTGAATCGATGCAAGTTTTTACTTTTTATCTTCCGACGAAGATCATCTTCGGTCCGGGGACGATCGATCGCGTCGGCCTTGAGGCGTCCAAACTCGGCGACCGGGCTTTGATCGTAACCGGGAAAAGTTCCTCGTCCACCTTCGGTATCCTTGATAAGGTCCGCGGCAGTCTCACCGATGAAGGACTGGCGGTGGTCGTCTTCAATGAAATCGAACCCAATCCCCGGACCACCACTATTGACCGCGCCGGCGAATTGGCCCGTCAGGAAAAATGTGAATTCGTAATCGGTCTCGGCGGCGGATCGCCGATGGACGCGGCCAAGGCCATCGCCGTGGCGGCCGTCGAAAACCGCCCGATATGGGATTTTATTCCCCATGGCCGGACTCCCAGCCGGCCGGTCAAGAAAGCCCTGCCGATTATGGAAATACCGACGCTGGCCGCGACCGGTTCCGAAGCCGACGCCGGAGGCGTCTTTACCAACTGGGAAACGCATGAAAAGGCGACGTTGTTTTTGCCGCTCCTTTATCCCCGCGTCTCCATCGTCGATCCCGAACTGACCCTGACCGTGCCCAAAGATTATACCGCCGACGGCGGCATTGATATCATCTGTCATGTCATCGAGGGATTCTTCACCGGCGCCGAAAATTGTCCGGTCCAGGATCGTTTTTCCATGGCCATTATCAAAACCGTCATGGAAAGCCTGCCGGTTGTCCTGGCCGATCTCAAAAATATCGAAGCCCGCGCCAACCTTTCATGGGCTTCGGCGGTGGCACTTTCCGGCATGGTCAATGCCGGACGCGGCGGCGCCTTTCCCATTCATGCTCTGGAACACGCTCTTTCGGGTCATTACGACGTCTCTCATGGACGGGGTCTGGCCGTACTTCTGCCGGCTCTCATGGAATACACCTACAAAGCCCGGCCGGCCAAATACGCCATGCTGGCCGAAGAGCTGTTTTGCCTTCCTCGGGAAAATCGGACGGATGTGGAAATGGCCGCCCGGGCCGTCGAAGAAATGAGACGCTTTCTGAAATCAGTGGACCGTCTGATCAATTTCAAAGACATCGGCATCACCGATGATTCCAAATTCGAAAAAATGGCCGATGACACCCTGCGTATTTATGGTATCGACGAGGAGTTTCTGCCCAACCCCAAACCGCTCTATCGGGAGGATATTCTGGCCCTGTTTCGGACTCTGGCCGGCTAAATTGTCGGGTAAAAGTCGTAATGTTTTTGTAATAAGAAGTTCGGCAACAGCTTGCGGAGCGCGAGGGGCCGCCCGGCAAATGCCGAAAAAGTTTGCTATTTGCAACAAATTGATATATTTTTTGTTTCAATAAATGGTGGGCTATGGCATTAGCCGCACCCGCCGATATATATAAAGGAGTTGGATTTGGACCAATTGATCCTTATGACCGGCCAGCCGGCCTCGGGTGAGGGAGGAGCCGGTTCGATGCTGGTCTCGCTGGCGCCGATACTGTTGATTTTCGTTATCTTCTATCTGCTTCTCATTCGGCCCCAGCAGAAGAAACAGAAAGAGCATCAAAAGCTGTTGACCGCCTTGAAGAAAGGCGACCGCGTCGTTACCAACAGCGGCATGTTCGGAGTAATTTCTTCGATTAACGACGAGAAAAACATCGTTGTCCTAAGAGTCGGCGACGATGTCAAAATGGAGTTTCTGAAATCTTCCATCGCCGGGAAGGTGGAAAACTAAATTAGCATGGAGCGGTGATGGCGATAAGGCCGATTGTGACATACGGAGATCCGGTCTTACGGGATATTTCCAAGCCGGCGGATAAAATAACCGCCGAGGTCAAAGATTTGGTGGCCGATTTAAAGGCCTCTCTGAAACAGGCTAATGGGCTTGGTCTGTCAGCGGTGCAGATTGGTGTGCCGTTGCGCGTTTTTATTGTTGATCTTTCGGCTATAGATTTGACAGCCGAAGCCAAGGTATTTATCAACCCGGAAATCATCGAAACCTCCGGTTCCGCGGAGTTTGAAGAGGGGTGTTTATCGTTTCCGGGGATATATCAACGATTGATCCGCCCGGAGCGGATAAAAGTCAAAGCTTTGGATGAAAACGGTCAGGAATTTGTCATGGAGGCCGAAGGCCTTGCCGCCCGAGCCATCCAGCACGAAAACGACCACCTCGACGGGGTCCTTTTCATTGACCATTTTTCATCTCTCAGCCGAGCCCTGGTTGACCGAAAACTGAAAAGACTTGCCAAGACCGTATAGCAACGACCTGCCGCCCTCCGACAGATGCATGAACGTGGTATTTATGGGTACGCCGGGGTTCGCCTGCGGACCTCTGGAAACCCTTGTGAAATCCAGCCATAATTTATTGGCGGTCGTGACCGTGCCCGACAAGCCGGTCGGCCGCGGCCGAAGGCTGTCCGCCTGTGAAGTCAAACTCAAGGCGCTGGAATTCCATATTCCGGTGCTCCAGCCGGACAATCTCCGCGATCCCGAGTTCCTGGGATGCATGACGGCCCTGAAGGCCGATGTCTATGTTGTTGTCGCCTTCCGGATTTTGCCCAAAAAATTGTACAGCATCCCCGCCCTTGGCGCGATCAACGTCCATGCTTCGCTTTTGCCCAAATACCGCGGAGCGGCCCCGATCAACCAGGCTCTGCTCCACGGCGAAACGGAAACGGGACTGACCTCGTTCTTCCTTACCAAACAAATCGACGGCGGCGATATTATCGACCAGATGACCACCGAGATCGACGAGAACGAGAATTTCAGCTCGCTCTACGACCGGCTGTCGGAAATGGCCGGGCCGTTTTTACTGAAAACCCTCGACCTGATCACCCGGCCCGATTTTCGGCCCCGGAGTCAGGATTTGTCGCTGGCCACGCCGGCCCCCAAAATTTCAACCGAGGACGCCCTGATCGACTGGACCGCCGATGACCGGCAGGTCCATAACCTTATCCGGGCCTTCTCGGAAAGACCGGGAGCCTTCACGTATCTCGATGATCTGCAAATCAAGATTCTCGGTTCCCTCAGAGTAGATTTCGATTCTCTTCCGGACCTGCAACCGGGGGAGACCTGGATAGAAAACAAGCGGTTTTTCGTCGGCACCGGCGGCAGGCCGCTGCTTGTGACACGGCTCCAGCCCGAAGGCAAAAAGGCGATGGACGCCCTGTCATTCATAAATGGATACAGAATCAAACCGTACCATAGGTTTTCCTTGACCCGAAAGGAGGTGATAAATTGAAAAAGGAAATCATGATAAATTCCACCGAACATGAAACCCGAGCGGCGCTGTTGGAGGACGGCAAGCTCGTGGAGTTTCTGGTAAAAAATTCGGAAGAACGCCGCATTGTCGGCAACATTTACAAAGGCCGGATCAAAACCGTCCTGCCCGGTATGCAGGCGGCATTTGTCGATATCGGCCTGGAAAAAGCCGCCTTTCTGCATTCCTCGGATATCGGCCAGGTCACCGACAGCGACCGCTACGACGCCGACGAAGATGAGGAAGCCCCGGCGGAAATCATCCGCAAAGCCCGCCGCGCCGGCATCGAAACCGTTCTCAAGGACGGCCAGGAAATCCTGGTGCAGGTGATCAAGGAGCCGATTTCGACCAAAGGCCCTCGCGTCACCTCGGAAATTTCCATCCCCGGAAGATACCTGGTCATGGTCCCGGACGACAGCCATATCCGTGTCTCCAAACGGATCCCCGACTGGAACGAGAAGAAACGCCTGCGGGCCATCATGCGGGACCTGCGTCCCGAGGGATTCGGGTTCATCATCCGCACCGAAGCCGAAGGCCGCAACGAGGCTGATTTCAAATCCGACATCAGACGTCTTTTGAAATTCTGGACGCCCCTCAAAAAGCGGGCCGACCGGCTGACGCCGCCGGCTTTGCTCCATCAGGAAATGGGGATGATCACCGGCCTCATCCGCGATATCTATTCGGACGACGTTGACAGCCTTGTCGTTGACAGCCGTTCCGTCTATCGCGAGGTGCTTTCTTTCGTGCGTGAAATCGCCCCGGCCCTCAAAGGGCGGGTCAAACTCTACAAAGAAAAAATGCCGATCTTCGATTATTTCAATATCGAGCCGGAGATCGAAAAAACGATGGATCGACGGGTCTGGATCAGAAAAGGATCCTACCTGATAATCGACCAGACCGAAGCGATGGTGACGATCGACGTCAACACCGGCCGTTTTGTCGGCCGCAAAGACCAGGAATCGACCATCCTGCGAACCAACCTGGAAGCCGCCCGGGAGGTGGCGCGGCAGATCAGGTTGCGCGATATCGGCGGTCTGATTATTATCGACTTCATCGACATGTACAGCCGCGAAAACCGACGACGGCTGTATGACGAATTTTGCCATTGGTTTAAAAACGATCGAGCCAAGAGAGCTATCAGCCCCGTGTCCGATTTCGGCCTCATCGAAATGACCCGGGAACGGGTGCGCCCGTCGCTTCTCACGGCCCTGTCCGAACCCTGCGCCCATTGCAATGGTCTGGGGCGGGTACTTTCGAAAAATACCATGGCGACCAAAATCGAACGATGGTTCCTGCGCGCCAGGGCCATCGGCAGTCACGGTAAGTTTAACCTCATCGTCCATCCCGGCCTCGCCGACTTTCTCACCAACGGCGACGGCAACCGGGTGGCGCGAATGGCCAACGTTTACCGTTTCCATATCAACCTCGTGCGCGATACGACTATTTCCGCCCAGGAGTTCATCGTCACCGACGTTGAAACCGGAGCTAATCTGACCGAGGAGCGCGAAGAGAGATAAACATCGGACGCGCCCACACCGCGTTCGCGATGAAAGCGAAGGGAAGCCCCAAAACGGGCTTCCCTTTTTAATTGGCGGTTGTTTATCATCAAATTAAAGCCAAATACGGGCTGATTTCCTTCGATTTTTTCCAATCCAAACCCAAATGAGCGGGGCCTCGGACCATATATATTGTGGCCCAAAATATATTTGATACAACATATTGCTCGAATTTCGCGAAAAAACGCCCGAAAAATTCTGTATTTGATTGCCGGGCAAGTCGTTGCGGGAAATTTGGCTTTGCTTGCTCATATTTTAGGGGTCCCCAAGTTTTCTTTCCCCCTTGATTTAATTTGGAATTATAGCCGGGCTGTTTCGGGCCGGTAT
>CAZGAV010000033.1:0-36699 GCA_964523575.1 uncultured Ignavibacteriales bacterium | reverse complement strand
CCCCAGAAGTATTCGACGTCGTTTTTCTTTTCGACATCAAGGCTGATATAGGAAGTGGAACTGAACGAAAATCCGGCTCGAGTCGATATCGTCGGCGAAATATTGTATCCGGCCGCGATTTGCATGTCGCCGATGTTATTATCGAATCCGTTGAAGGCATTATGGTATCGAATACCGCTGAAATTGCCCGACAGATAAAGGGCAAGGGGAGAGGTCCGCGATGTCGGGATGCAGGTGAAGCCGATCTGGCCGGTGACACTGCTTAAGCCGGGCATTTCACGATATACGGAGTTTTGACCTCCGACGCTGAATTCCAGGGCGGGCATGGGATACAACGATAATTTCAGGGTCGAGGTGTTATAGACGTCGTAAATTTTACTCGAATCATCCAGCAGGTTATCCGTCGAACCGAAATTGGAAGCGGCTTCGATACGATAAAGATCCGCCGCCCGAAGGGACGGGGTCAGGCACACGACTGTCAAGATGATGGCAAGGGGGATAATAGATCTCATCATGGTCCGCAGACCCCGCCGGCACAGCCGCCTCCGCCGCTGATGGCGCCCAGTCCGATACCGTTGCCGGGGCCGAAATCATCCTCCGATCCCAGGCCCTGACACCTCTGAACCAGCGACCGGGTTTCGAATTTGCGCATCGTGAATTTTTCGGCGGTTGTCCGGAGATCGTCGAGGTTGACGTCGGTGTTGAAGACGTTGCCCAGAAGACTGCCCATTTCGGCCAGGGCTTCGGCCGGTTTGGATTCGAAACGATCCGGAATACCGTTGTCGTTATTGTCGGCGATGTTGTCGTTGAAACCGTCGCCGTCGAGGTCCACAAAGGGGGTGCGGGGAAGGGCCTCCTCGGAAGCGGCGGCGGCCGAAACCGCCAGCGCCAGAAGAAAGGCAAAAAAAACAAAGATCCATCTCATGAGTCTCTATCCCTTGTCTGCTCCATGATGTCGTCATTTTACGACAAGCCAAGATGCAAAAATCCGGGGCCGATGTCAAGTCGGCATCGACCCCGGTAGACTTTCGATCAACATCTTATTTGGCGCATCCCGGAGGCGGGCCGCCGTTGAAGGTATAGTTGATCAGGTAAACGGCGTCCGCGACATTGGCTTGGGAATCGCAATTGGCATCGCCCGCCAGTTCCGGTTCCGGGGGCGGACCGAATTTGAAAACGTAATTGATCATATAGACGGCGTCCGCGACGTTGATATCATAATCGCCGTTGCCGTCGCCGCGGGCCACGATTTGAGCCGGATTCGACGGGGCCGACCAGGGGGTTTCCTCTCCCCAGACGTCTTTGGCCTTGACCATCACCGAATACTCGCCGATCGCGTTCCAGATATGGCCCATGTTGACCTCTTCACCGGAGGCAAAGGGGCCGACCCAGTCGCTCTGGCCGTCGTTCCCCCAATCCCACATATAATAGAGATCGTCGCCGTCGGGATCGGTGGTAACGGCCGTGTACATCTGTTCCTCGCCGTCCAGACCGGCATCCGGGCCGACCGGGGCCGCGAGGCCGTCGGGGGCAACATTGACGAAGTTACGATTGGTGACTGTCACCGTGACTTCCATCGCATAATCGCCCAGCCAGACCATGGAGATGTCGAGATCGATATCGGGCACTTCCCTCAGGCCGCTGTTGATAATCCGCCAGGTATAGACGGCCGTATCGGTATAACCGCCGACGGAAATCCAGTCGCCTCCGTCATAATAGACTGTGGGCACATACTGGAGGTTGTAATGACTTCCCATCCAGTTGCTGGCATAGGTATCTTTGCTCACGACCATAGCCGCATAATTGAAATTGTAAATGCCGCTTTTGTTAATTGTACTCAACGCCGCACGGGTGTCGGGACAGCTCGGTCACGTATGGGTCGAGGCTTCCTCGACAAACATCGTATGCGTTGAAGTTCCCACGGCGGTGTCCCATCCGGGACTACCCGACATGGCGGCGGCGCTGGCGTCGACATAGTGAATATTAAAGGGCGCAACCGGGGCATAAGGATCGGAATCGCCCACGCCCGAGACGGCCGAATTAAACAATACGGCGATGGCTTTCATATTGTCCTCGCGGACAAAGATGCTGTCGGGAGTATTCACAACCCAGGCGGTCGCCGAAATGTCATAAGTTTTGGTTTGAGAAAAAGTTTCCTCGTACGCCAGCGACAGGGTGGTGTCAAAGGCAAAGCTGAGCAAGGCGTTTTCAAAGCGCTTGCCCGTGGCGTCCTTCCAGCGAGATTCCTGCTCCACCATATAGACTTTCAACGCGCAATCATAGGTGGCGCGGGAACCGCTCGCCTGATTTAGCGCCGCCTGCGGTTCGATTTGGGCGGCATCACCGCCGGCCAGCTCCACGCGGGAAACCGGCCCGGGCGATATTTGATCCGCCGTCAGGGCGATTCCGGCGATAAACAGCGCCAGAAGCCCCGTGGTCAAAATTCTTCCGAATACTCTCATATGATCTCCCTCATCGTCTTGTCCGGGTTCAACCTGCTACCCGAAAATAAAAACCTCTGCAGTTGTCCGACTCTATATAAATATATATGACGTCTCCGTTTCGCCATTAACTTTTCCGGCGGCTACAGGCCGCTTTTTTAACTAATCCCGCCGCGTTCAAGGGCAATCCGGCGGCGGGCCGTCCTTGAAGATGTAGTTCAACAAATACACCGCGTCGCTGACGTCGGTGGCGCCATCGCAATTGGCGTCTCCGGCCATGACCGGAACCGGCGCCGGGTCCTCACGGAAAATATAGCCTATCAGCGCGACCACGTCGCCGACGTTAACAGCCGAGTCGCCGTTGGCGTCACCGCGCGCCACTATTTGAATCGCGACCGTATTCGACCAGCCACTTTCAAGGTCGTATTGATCTTTGACCTTAAGGCCGACATCATAAACACCGGCGGCGTTCCAGATATGCTGAAAATCAGTAGTTTCGCCCGAATTATAAGGTCCGAGCCATCCACTCTGCTGATCGCCCCAGTTCCACAGGTAATAAACTTGATCGCCGTCGGGATCGACCGCGGCGGCGCTGAACTGACAATCTTCGCCGACCAGCCAGGCGGCCGGTCCGGCGGGAGCGGCCGGAGTGTTCGGGGCGGTATTGGAATAGACATTGTTGGTGATCGTGACCGTTACCTGCATCTGGAAATTCCCCAACCAGGTCATGGAAACATCAAGGTCGATATCGGGCACTTCTCTCTGGCCGGTCTCCAGTATCCGGTTTATATATTGAATCGTGTCGAGGCTGTAGCCGACCAGAATATCCTCGCCCCCATCCCAATAGCAGGTCGGGACCCAGTAGAAATTATAATCGCTTTTCATCCGCTGGTAGGCCTTGATATTCTTGCTGGTTACCATGGCGGCATAGAGGAAGTTGTAGTTGCCGGTGCCCTTAACCAATTTCAACGCCACACGGGTGTTGGGGCAGTATGGTCAGGTATGTTCGGTGCCTTCTTCAATGAAGACAGTATGAGTGGACGAACCGTAGGCGGTATCATAACCGGGTACTCCCGACATCGCCTCGGCGCTGGCATCGACCGGATAGATGGTAAAGGGTGCGCCCTGGGGGTCGTCGTAATAAGGATCGGAGTGGTTGACGCCGTCGCTTTCTGAATTGAACAAGACGGCGATAGCCATCATGTTGTTTTCCCTGATATAGGTGCTGTCGGCGTCGCCGGCCCAGCCGGCCGCGCGGGCATCCCAGATTTTAGTCTGCTGATAAGTTTGATGATAGGGCAGAGAGAGCAGGGTGTCGAAGGCAAAATCAAGAAAACCGCGTTCGTAGTGATAATAATTGGTGTAATCTTTCCAGCGCGATTCCTTCTCGACCATGTAAACCTTTAGATTGCAGTTATAATTGTCGCGGCCGTCGGCTGTCAATACCAGACGTGGCGGCGAAGTTTCGGGAACTATAAAATTATCGGTGGGGGTCGCTCGCGAAATATCCGGGGAATCCGAGAGGGAAGCCGAGAGAATCGGCAGGGTCAAAGAAAAGATTAGAATGCTTATGGTCAGGATAATTCCGGGTGCTCTCATTATGTCTCCATCAACGCTGTCGATCAGGCGTAATTCATTGTCGAGCAATGAATACCAATCTGGTCATATATCATCCTATAATATAGAATATCAAAATAATTTCGCAACTGTTTTCTTTGGCTCAAAGCCTTGGAATTAAGGCTTGCCACGGCAATTGGGGCGACCTTTTTACCGTAAAAAGCGGATTCAGGAACTCTCTTTTTGGCGCCGAGATCGATATTATGCTTGTTTTGAAGCGAAGATTGGCTATAATTATTTAACTATGCCGGAACGGTCCGCGCCACGATTTCCATCTATTCGAAGGGCGGCATAGATAAGCAGCGTTGACGAGATAAATTCAGCCATACCATAGATGAGTAATGGCTCGCAAACCAGTATTCAACCGTGAGAGATTCAACAGAGAGGAGAGGAATCCATGACTCGTCGCACCCTTGGCCTGATTTTGGCCGCCGTTATGCTAGTCTTATGCAGTCAGTCGGCCTACGCCCTGCCTGAAACATCGGCATATTTTGACCAGGCCACCCAGCAGGTTAATTTTTCGATTACCGGCGGTGACGTCGGCACCACTTACACCATTCATGTCGCCCCCACCGGTTGTGTCGATACTGCAGCCGGGGGGACAGTCGATCTGGTCGGCCCCGATGCTTCCGGGGCAGTGACTTTGAACTGTTTAACCCCGAATTCGACCGGAGGGGTTGCGGTTTCTTTTTGCATGGATGTCGTCTGTTTCGACACTAAGGAGCTGAGTTTTAACTGCCGATCGAATTGCGGCATATATTCAGCCGGTCCCGTCCCGGCCCTCAGCCATTGGGGCATGGTTGCCTTGGCAGTTCTCCTGATCGGGACGGCCATCTGGGTTGTCCGCCGGAAACGAGTGCCGGTGCGGTAATTGCCTGGCAGGGATATTAAATCCCAATGACCGGCGGAGCTGTGCGAGAAATCGATTCGGTCATATGGGAAAGCAGAAAATTCGCGGCGTCATCATTCGATGACGCCGTTCTTTTTGGAAATAATCGTCAATAGGGATAGAAAACGAAGAAAAGGGCCGAAAGGGCGCCCAGGGACCACATGCCGGCGGGAACGTCACGAACTCGCCCCGAAAATAGCTTAATCAAAGGATAAACGACGAATCCGGCGGTAATCCCAATACCAAGATTATAGGAAAAGCACATCATCACGATGACGCAGAAAGCCGGGATAGTTTCGGTCAGGTCGCTGAAATCCAGCCTGGCGATTGGCATCAGCATCAAAAGGCCGACAAATATCAGGGCCGGGCCATAGGCGCAGGCCGGCACCGACGTCAGCAGGGGAGAGAAAAACAGGACCATCAGAAAGAGGAAAGCTGTAATCACCGATGTGAAACCGGAACGACCCCCGGCTTCAATACCGGTGGCCGATTCGAGATAGGTCCCGGTGGTGGTCGTCCCAAGAAGGGCGGCGATCACTGTGGCCGAAGAATCGCATAACATCGGTTTTTCCATTTCGGGTAATTGGCCGTCTTTATCGAGGAAACCGGATTTGTAAGCCAGCCCCAGTAAAGTGCCGGTGGTATCCACAAAATCCATGACGAAAACGGTGAGAATGACGGCGAAAAATCCCCAATGAAGGGCGCCCATGATATCGAGCTTCAAAAATATCGGCGCCAGGCTCGGCGGGGCGCTTATAAATTCGGTGGGTGGTTCGGCGATGTCGAAAACGAAAGCCAGGATAGTCACGGCGAGGATACTGATAAGCATGGCCCCGGCTATCTTCCGGATCGTCAGCAAGCCCATAAGCAGAAAACAAATGATGGCCAGGATGACAGAACCTTCAGTCAGGTTCCCGACATGTACCGGGGCTCCCGGAGCACCGAGGACGACAATGCCGGTCATATTCAACCCGATAAAGGCGAGGTATAATCCGATACCGACGGCAAAGGCGATTTTCAAAGAATCAGGTATGGCTTTTGCCAGCCAGCTTCGGATGCCGATGGCGCTGACCAGCGTAAACAGGATGCCGCCAATGAAGATGGCGCCGATCGCCGATTGCCAGGAAAACCCGAGAACACCGACCACGGTAAAAGCGATGAAGGCGTTTTCGCCCATATAGGGGGCAATGGCGAACGGTCGCCGGGCGAAAAGTCCCATAGCCAATGTGCCGATGAAGGCGCTCAGGATCGTCGCCACCATCGAGGGGCCGAACGGAATGCCGGCCGCCTCCAGTATTTTGGGGTGGACAATTACGACGTAAGCCATAGTCACGAAGGTCGTCGCGCCGGCGATTATTTCCTTTTTGAAGCTGGTCTGCAGGGCCTCAAAACGGAAATATGTACTGATCGGGTTTGCCATACGGATACTCCTGCCTCGGCCCTCTCGCCACCGTCCAATGTATTAGTTTAAGCAGTGTTTGACAATGGGAAAAAAAGACGGCATATTCGAAAAATGGCGTTCGCATCTGCAAATGGAAGAGGAAAAGCGGTCAGCCAATTTCTGAAACCGGCCCTGTTGGTCGCTCTATCGGGCTGTCTCCTGTTTTCGGTTATCGCCGCCGATGACGCTGTTGCCGTCCCCGGTAATGACCTCAGGATTGAAAGGCTGGCCGGGCTGGGCCGTCTGTGGGGTGACATCGAATATTTTCACCCGTTTCTGGCTTATAAGGATATTGACTGGGATGAAGCCCTGCTGAAGACCATCCCCAAAATCAATAAAGCCGAAAACGGGACCGATTATAGACGCGCTATTGAATATCTGCTGGCTTCCCTCAAAGACCCCAATACCTACATACCGGACAGCCTCTATGCTTTTACTCCGGCCAAAATATCTGATTTGCCTGATGCAAATGGCCTGCCGTCTTTAATCTGGACGGATGATGATATCTCAATCATCACTGCTTTTGGATTTCAACGCCAGTATCCATCGGATGAATTGCTTGCTTATGCCGGAAATATTTTACCCCAACTGGCGGAGGCGCGCGGCGTCATATTTGATACTCGATGTTTTCAAGCGCCGAAAACCGATGAAGAACAAAGCAATATCAGCCGCAATCTTGAAATTTTATTTTCACATTGGCTTCCGCCCTTTCTGAAAGACAGCGCTTATGAGCCGTCGTCACGATATCGGGCATATACAGTCAATCCCGTAACCGATGCGCTATTAGCGGAAGAGAATTTCATCTATACTCCAGGTTTGCCGTTGGCGCACCTGAGAGAGAACCGGGATTCTCTGCCGATGGTTTTTATTCTCAACGAGGGCAGTGCGGACCTGTTGAACTTGCTGGGAGGTCTTCAGGCGAGCCATCAGGGGGCGATTGTCTATGAAGGGTATTTCGACCGGGAGGGGGGCATCGGGACCTATGCCGTCGATCTCCCCGATGAGGTCAGGGTAATGATGCGCCTGACCGAGACGATCAAACGCAACGGCACTGAGAGCGTCCATCCCGATCTGGTAATTCCCTTTATCACCGATACAACTTTGCTGGATTGCCCGCCGATCCGGCTCGCCCTTGATATCATCGAAGGGGGGCGCGAAGTGCCGCCGCCGGTTGGAGTAGTATTGTCGCCGGGTTTGACCGCAAAAGTCGCCCGAGGCTATGGCGAGACGGCCTATCACAAAATGGAATTTCGATTACTGGCTATGTTCCGTATCTGGAATGAAATTCGATTTTTCCACCCGCATATTAATGATTTCGGGTCCCGATGGGATTCGGCATTGACTGAATTTATCCCGATATTCGAAACCGCCGATACCGAAGATGAATATATGACGGCTATGGCCCGGTTGACCGGACGCTTGCATGATTCCAACATCCAAATCCGGAACAAGGCCGGCGAGAGTCCTTTCGGCAATTATTTTCCATCATTCGGCCTGGAGTTTGTCGATGGGAAGACGGTCATCACCAAAGCAGCGAAGGGCGATGCCGGAATTGAAGATGGTGATGTGGTTTTGAGTATCGACGGAGAGGACATCGAACAGAGGCGGGCCCGGATGGCCGATGTTTTGCCGGCATCGACTCCGCAATCCCTGCAGTTCAGAGAAAATGCGGTTCTGCAGGCATCCTCCATCGGCAAGCCCGTCAGCCTGAAGCTGGAAAAGAAGGATGGGCGAGTGGTCGATGTGACCGCCGGACGCCATGCCGGCCGATATCAGGGCTTGAGCGGATATAATCGAGCTGTTACTATGAAATTCAAGGACGATATTTCATATATCGGTCCGGGGTATTGGGCAGGATCAAAAGGCGTAAATAACCTGGATGCGATTCTCGAATCGCGGGGATTGATAATCGATCTGAGGGGGCAGAATCAGGAGGCTTTCGATTCGATAAGGGAATTACTCCCGCACTTTACGAATCGTGTCATCGATGCCGGACGTTGGCGGACTCTCGAGCGACACACGCCTGACCTCGATAAATATTCATGGGCCGACTGCAAAGTGGAAATTCGCCCCGCAGGTGAACGTCCCTATGATGGAAAAATTATGGTGTTGATTGATGCCGGCACGGCGGGGGAGATCGAAGCTTGCGGCCTGTACCTCAAAGTCCTGCCCGGCGTGACTTTTATCGGCCGGCCTTCGGCCGGGAGTCCCGGTCAGAAAAGGCGCCTGGTCCTTCCGGGAGAGATATCGGTTGAATTCACCGGCACGGATGCGGTCTATCCCGATGGCCGCGCCGTTTATGGAATCGGCCTTCAGCCCGATATAGAAGTGATTCCGACTATTGATGCCGTTCGAAGCGGCAAAGACGAAATTCTTGAAGCGGCCATTAATTACCTGAAAAAATCTATCAAGCACTGACAAGCCGCCCGCGATTTGAGCGAGCGGCTGTCATTCACTCATCAAATTTAAATAATCTACGGGCAGTTCGGCGCCGGGCCGCTGCGGAATATATAGTTTATTAAATAAACGGCATCTCCGACATTGACATTGCCGTCGCCATTGGCATCCGAGGCCCAGTCGGAAGCCGGCGGCGGACCGCTCTTGAAAATGTAATTGATCAGATAAACGACATCGGCCACGTTGACCTCTCCGTCGGCATTGGCGTCGCCGCAGGCGACATCGCAGACGTCGCCGATACCGTCGGAATTGGAATCAGCCTGATCGGGGTTATAGAGCGGGGGGCAGTTGTCGAGCCCGCAGGTAGTCGCCGGATAACCGGGATCGCCGTAACCGTCGCCGTCAGGATCGACACAATCATCACAGACGTCGCCGATACCATCGGCATCGAGATCGGCCTGATCGGGATTGAACGCGGTCGGACAGTTATCGCAAACATCACCCACGTCATCGCCGTCGGCATCTTCCTGCCCCGGATTACTGACAGCAGGACAATTGTCATCGGGGCATTGATTGGAAGCGAATCCGGGATCGCCAAAACCGTCGCCGTCAAAATCCGTGCAGGGGTCGCAGGCATCGCCGATACCATCGCCGTCGAAATCCTCTTGTCCGGGATTGGCCAGATCGGGACAGTTATCGCAACCGTCAGGCGTGCCGTCGGCGTCGCTGTCGGTGCTATCGTCGAACCCGGGACAAACATCACAGTCGTCACCAACGCCGTCGCCGTCGCTGTCGGTCTGGTCCGGATTATAGACCGCCGGACAATTATCGGCGTAATTGCAGATGCCGTCCAGGTCATCATCCAGGCATTCCATATCCGAGATGCCGATATCTTCATTTCCAACCTGATAGATGGCGCGTAGGCCATCCTCGCTGAGATCGGTGGCGCGGTATCCCGACCTGATCTCATAATCGGGATGGCTGACCATAATCGGCTCGGTCCAGGTGAGGCCGCCATCGCAGGTCGTGATCGAATACAGCCGTTGATACTTAATATAGGTGGCCACAAAACAACCATTATCGAGATGAGTTATCCGGGGCGATGTCTCGGAACCGGCTTCATCAATGATTAATTCCCGATAAATCAGGCTGTCGGCGTCGCCGATAAAGGTACTCCAGCAGACAATGGCCGTATCGGCGGGGTTATCAATAACATAAGTCTCCGCCAGCACTATAATCGTATCGCCAAAAGCCGCAACGGCCGGGTGTTTCAATTGCCAGGTCGAATCTTCGAAAAATATCGAGGCGCCGTCAGTGGGCAGATACCAATCGCTGAAATAGTCCTGTCGCAGAAACAGACGCCACTGATCGACGGAGGGGTAATAGCGATCATAAACCGCGTATGTTTTGCCCGCCGCGCGGTCAATATCGACGGCCGTCGTTCCACATCCGGGGTACTCGGGATACCAGCTCAACTGCATCTGGCCCAGCGAATTCAATTGACTGAATATAAGGGGAACATCAGCGAAGCTGTTCACCCCGTCATCATAACTCATCACCAGCGAAATCAAACCCCAATTCCATGATTGCTGGCTGTTGTCGGCGGCGATGTCGCTGAAACTCATCCCGTAGAAACCGTCATCCGAAAAATCGGACCACCATGGCGCCCAGGTCGTGTAATTGACCGCATTTTGGAATTCGATATAGACTATCCCTCCGCCAGAAAGAAAATTGGCCGGGGTGACGAAGGTGCCGAAAAAAGTCGGTCCCGAGTTATAATAATCAAGGGAGGGGTAGGTCGCGCCGGGGACATCGAAATTCCAGGCCATGTACCAATTGTCGCCGCCATCGTCTGAGGCCAGCCAATAGATGACGCTGTCGTTATCGACATTGCAGCAATATTCCATGCCCCTCAGGACGATTCCACCGGGCGCCTGATCGATGACCGGATGCGCTATTTCATAGGCATTTGCATTTTTCAGAGACACGGACGACATTGACAAATCATTCAGCTTCTGCGGAGAAGCCAGCAGGACCCGCTGTGGCTGGATATCGATGGCTTCGACCCGGGCTGATCTCTGCAAATATTTATCGATGGCAGAAGTCGGTCCCGCATAGGCCATCGGCATCAATAGCGCGACAATGGCGACCGTTATAGAGATTGATGGAAAAAAATGCTTTTTCATGACCGGGTAACCTCCCGCATTATCTTTGATATCGATTTGTCACATAATACCTCTGGAACGGGTAAATCCAATGGACGCGCAAATACTTCTCTAACTATTAAAATAGATTTTCGGCGGAGTTATGTCAACCGGTTAAAGCGAGTTGAGAAAGGCCGGGAGGGGCGGATGACAGATCAGCCACTCCCGGACTTTCCTGCAGGATTTTTCAAACAACTGCGATTCCCGTGTGATCAGCCCTCGGCTTTAGCGACCTTCTTGAGCTTATCGTTGGCGAAAATGGCAATATCGACGCGGCGGTTGGCCTGGCGTCCTTCGGGGGTGTCATTGCTGGCGATAGGTTGATCCTCGCCATACCCCATAATCCTGAATCGAGTCGGGGTGACCTGAACGTTGTTCAGGAAATTGGCCACCGATTGCGCCCGCCGCATGGAAAGATCCATATTGTATTCGGAGGGCCCGGTGGAATCGGTATGACCTTCGATCAGAATTTCGGTATCGGGATATTTATTGAGAATGCGGGCCAGGTTCTGGAGATTGACCTGAGCCGGGACACGCAGACTGGAACGGTTGACGTCGAAGAGTATCCCGGAATCAAAGGTGATCTTGATACCCTCGCCGATTCTTTCGATTTGCGCGCCCTGCAGGTCGCGCTCCATCTCGGCGGCTTGTTTATCCATGTAATTGCCGATATAGGCCCCGGCGGCTCCGCCCACCGCGGCGCCAATGATAGCCCCGATGGCGGTATTGCCGGCCTGATTTCCGATCACGCCGCCGGCCACGGCTCCGGCGGTAGCACCGATTATGGCGCCCTTTTCTTTGCGGCTCATGGAGGCACAACCGGCCAGGCTTATAATCAAGACGCCGATTATCGCCAGATAAAATATTTTCTTCATAAAACTCCCTCTTTAAGTATTTGATGTAACTGAATGAATCTATCCAGCCGGGAAAGGGCCTGTCAATTTAAATTTTTACTCGCGTTGAGACCGGAATATTTGACTTTTTCCCAGGAATTTGCATTGGTCGGCTCGTTTTGACTCAAAAGTCTTGATTCCCGTCGGTTCCATTGGCTACATTGTCCCGATGAAACCTCAGGGGAAAACTATTCTGGTCACAGGTTTCCCGGGTGTCGGAAAGACCACTTTGATCAGGGAAATATCACGGCAGTTTCAGCATCTTCACCCGGCCGGCTTCTATACCTCCGAAATCAGGGACAAAGGGCGGAGGAAAGGCTTTCGCCTGATCGACCTGAACGGCCGGAAAATAATACTGGCTCATGTAGAAATCTCCAGTCGTTCCCGGGTGGGCACTTACGGCGTCGATATCGAGGCCTTCGAAACTTACCTCCATGATTCCGGATTACTACAAACGCTTTCACCGTTGATAATAATCGACGAAATCGGGAAAATGGAATGCCTTTCTCCCCAATTTGTCTCGCTGGTCAGGTCGATTTTGGCCTCCGATCGTGATTTGATTGCCACTGTGGCCATGAAAGGGAGCGGCTTCATTGACGAAATAAAACAGCGCTATGATTCCAGATTATTTGAGTTAACCATTAAAAATCGTGATTCATTGGCTTCGGAAATAATCGGTTATTATTCCTCTTAAGCGTTTGAGGTTCTCAAGGCGGATGTCCGGCGACTTCCGCTTTCTTTACTCATGATCGTTCAATTCCGAGGTCAAGTGGAAGATCCGTTCGAAGGGGATGGCCGGCCAGCTTTCGATCTGATGGGCTCCATAAGTCCGGCTGATGATAGAGACCTTGACGGCGGTTTCTTCATCGGGGGCCTCATAGATGTCCATAAAGTCCCAGTGGCCCAGCAGGGCGTAATGAGCGATGAATTTGACTTCAGGACACTGGCTTTTGACATCGTCCAGCCAGGTCTGGGCGTTTCTGGCTCGGTCCTGCAATTTGGCGCCGACCTCAACCAGATTGGCGTCATGCTTGGCGATCTTGGTCATCATAACGAAGGTCTTCATGTGACACCTCCCGGGGAAATGGGTGGCTTAAATGATATGGTGTCGGTTCGATGATGAAAGCGAAGGCTGGGATGGTGAATCCTGATTTGCCAGTCTGCCTTCCATAGATATATACGCGATTCTTCCCCAATTGTGGCCGATAAAAAAATACCAGAAAAAGGCAATGCCGCCGGTCACAGGCATTTTTTAAGTTGCGCCGGCGTTGAAAACACGGCATAAAATAGTACAAGAAATGGCGATTTTTCGCGGCACTCTAATTCGGGTTGTAAATATATGAAACGTAAAGTCATCGCCGTCATATTCCTGGTCCTGTTGTTGATCGGCATTGCCTATGTTCGGGCCCTCTTCTCGCATCAGGAGCGTCACACTTCCCTGTCACCGGAGGTGGCGAAGGTTGTCCCCGCCGAACTTCTCGATGATTATCTGAGTAAGGAGCAGGACGCCCGGGGCTATGATTCTCTGAAGCAGGCTTACTCCGATTCCTTGACCAGACTCAATGAGTCGCTGACGGGCCGCATCGATAGTCTGCCTCAAGCGCAGACGGATTCGCTCCAGACCTTGATCGGTCAGCTTCAACAGCGGCTCTCGGTTGCCGAAGAAGACGTCAGGGAAGCCGAGTGCATTCAGGCCGAACAGTTTGAAAAACTAATTGCGGCCTTTTATAAGGGGGAAGTATCGAAGCTTCCGGCCGATCTGAGTTCGTATGAACGCGAGGTCTCAATCAAGGAAATCAAGAATAAGGCTCGAGAGTATTTCGGCCTTTCGGAGAAAGACCTGAATGAAATTGTCGACAATTGACGATTGTCGGGGATAAAATTTATGCGATTGCCGGTGTCCGATTGGTTTTGATTCGAAAATCGGCATCGAGTTTAAACTAATGCTTACAATAAAAATGATAACACATTCGTAAATTATAGTAAAAGGCCCGAATTGACCGTTTGAAAAAAACTGCGGAAAGTGCGAAAAATGGACAAGTTTTTACTTGACAGGCTTTTAAATAGCATTTTATATTGAGATTGAGAGGTTATTGGATACGAGGTTATACCCACCTTGTTGGAATACATATTAAGTTAGACCCCTCACTTTCTTGCGTTACAGCTATCACAAATCGGAGGAGGTGATATATCCCAACGATTGCTCCCCACGAAATTTCCGCCTTAACAGTAATTTTGTGAATCGTTATGGGGAGGTGTCATGCCCAAGAGAAAAGAGGCTATTCAGTACGCCCAGAAGGGCACTAAGGATCTGTGGCATCCTTACGGTCTTCAGGCGCTGTCCACCGACAAGTTTGCGAATGTCGTCAATCGCATCCTTGGCGGGCGGTTCGTGCTCCTCGACCTCAGGTGGCCGCAGTCCTTTAAGCAGTAGCCGGGGCTTCGCAAAAGGGGATTAGTGACAAGCAAGCGCAAATCGATTTTTCGGAGGGGGAAAAACTTGGCCGGTATTATATACCGGCCTTTTTTTATAAATTGAACCCGACTTTCATTTCAAAATTCGATCAACACGGCCGGCGGTGATTTTCCTTGACCGCCGTCATTTTTTTTCGTATACAATTTATCAATCCGATGCCGGTTTGCCCGACGTCGGTAATTTTGTAGTGGCCGCGGGACGGCGGAAATACCGGGTAACCGATGCCGGCCTGCAGGCGTCCGGTAAATACAGGAACTTCGACCTTTACCCGAGGTGTTAAAACCAAGATGAGAAACTGGTTAGTTCAGATAATCGCAATCCTGATCGTTTCAACCGGTATCGCCCTGGCGATAAATTCGGCCCGCGGAGGAGGCGTTTCCATCATCGGCGATTGGCCATCCGGCACCCGCGATGACGCCGGTCCGATCATTCCCCCCTCGGCCGAACCCGGCGATCCCCCGTTTATTACGCTGGAAGACGCGGTCGCCAAATACCAGTCGCCCGACATCATTTTTGTCGATTCCCGCGATCCCGAGGATTATCAATACGGCCATATCAAGCGGGCCATCAATATACCCTTCGAATATATCGATGACGCCTGGGACGCCTATATCGACTCCCTCGATCACAGCCGGGGGTATGTCGTCTATTGTAGCGGCGGCGAATGTGAGACTTCGTTATACCTGGGCCGCTACCTTTTTGGCCGGGGATTCAAGAACCTGACCGTTTTTTATGGCGGCTGGCAGGAATGGGTTGACAATAACCTGCCGATCGTCAAGGGCGATGGAAGCCAGACCGGGGAGGGGCAGTGAAAAAATTTCTTTCCAACGATTACCTGACTCTGGCCTTGCGGTTATTTCTTGGAATTATCTTCATTTATGCTTCGCTCGACAAGATCGCCCATCCCGATCAATTCGCCCGGATCATTTTCAACTACCATATTTTGCCGGGTTACCTGGTTAATCTGGTCGCCCTGATTATGCCGGTGGCCGAGTTCGTCGCCGGCGTTTGTCTCATAACCGGCGTCTTTTATGCCGGAGCCCGCAATTTCCTGCTGATTATGCTGGTGATATTCATGGTGGCGATCGGGGTTAATGTCATCCGGGGCGTTGATCTCGAATGCGGCTGTTTTACCGTCAGCACGCGGGCCAAATCGGCCGGGTTGCAGTTACTTTTGAGAGATCTTGTTTACCTGTTGGCCGGGGTCGCTCTGCTTATTTCGACCAGCCGTCGATGGATGATCGACAATTGCCTTTTTCCCCGCCGTTAATCGACGATCTGGGGAGTTATAAGGATCAATAGATCGGTCGTCTGAACCTCACTGCCGCGGTTGGTGAACAGGGCGCCCAGTATCGGAATGGAGCCCAGCAGAAAGACCTTTTCTTCCCTCTCGATTCGGGTCTCCTTGAGCAGACCCCCCAGAGCGATGGTCTCGTTGTTTTTTACCGTGACGGTGGTATTGACCGATCTTTCTGAGGTAATCGGTTTCTGGTTGGGACTGGTACCGCTGTAGCCGATAATTTCCTGTACAATCGGGTTGACCAGCATGGTGATGGCGGAATCGTCGATAATATGGGGATTGACTTTCAGCGAGATGCCGACCTCTTCGTCCTGAAAAGTAACGATATCCTGGATGACAGCGCCTTCGGAGAAACGATTGATAGTCTGAATCGGAATGACAGTACTGATCTGGATGGTGGCGGTTTCGTCCTCCATGGTCGTCACCCGGGGATTGGAAAGCAGTTTGGAATTATTACGCAGGCGGAGAAAATCCATGACAATGTCCATCTGGTGAACGCTGAGGTAACCCAGTTGCCAGTTTCCGTTTTCCAGCGGCATAACACCTGCCTCGGTGCCCTCGTTGCCGCCGAACTCGGTTGAGCTGCCGGGAGTGGTGGCCCCGTTGAGAGCGGCGGCCACCGACTTGGGCCAGTTGATGCCCAGTTTTTCCTCATCGGTCAGGTTGGTCTCGATCAGTTTGACCTCCACCGAAACCTGGCGTTTCTTGCGGTCGATCTGGGGCAGGAAATCGGCGATTGCCCGGTGCGTTTCCGGGCGATCGAAGACGACAAATTGGGACTGCCGCGAGGATTGCCCCATGGCCACCTGCTCTTCCGCCGGGGCCAGAATAGTTATTTTGCCGTTGGCCGACAGCATCGGTTTGATCGCCTCCACGGCCGAGGCGGCGTCGATATATTTCAGCCGGTAGGTTTGCGGGATCAATTCTCCGGCCAATTGTTGATTGGCGTCTTTGACGATGATGATATCATCATTGATATAATAATCATATCCGTTGGGCAGGAGGAGAGCGTCAAGAGCCGATTTCAGGGAAACATTATCCAAGCTTATCGAGATATCGCCTTCGACGGCGGACGAGACGACCAGATTGAGATTATTCTGGGTCGCCAGCATTTTCAATACGGCGCTCAGGGGAGTGTCTTCAAAATTCATGCTCACCGTGAGATCCGTGTCCAGGGCCAGGGTCAGGGTTGGAGCCATCACAAGCATCAGGCCCAGCGCCATAATCAGCGTAAATCTTATCGGTTTCAAGACGACTCCTTTGTTACCACCAGCGTAATGCGGTTGACACCGTTGTTGACAATAACGCTGTCGCGGTAGATATCGGTGATTCGAAAACCTTCGAGACTATCGCCGACCGTGACGATCTTATTATTTATGAGGGCGTGGGCCCGGGACGCCCTATAGACGACGCCCAACAGACGGAGTTCGATTTGTTCGGGAAGGGCCGAAGCCTCTGAGGACGATATTCGGTATTCACTGTAGAAAGGGTTTTTCCCCCAGGGCTTATTGTCGTAACTGCGATAAATGGAATCCGGCAATGCGCCGATTTCCGAAGACGCCTGTAGACCGGGGCGAACCGGCTTGACTGCGACCGTCGTTCTGGGTTTTCCGGCCGTTTTTTTGCCGGAACCGGTGAAATTGAAATAGGCCCAGATCAGCGCCAGTATCAAAATACCGAAAACCAGTTTTTTTCGCGTTTTTTCACTCAAGGTCGAACATTTCCAATCGATTGCTTAAACCGGCGATAAATGTCACCTCCACATCGCAACGCGGATACAAATCCTCCGAGCCGCGCAAACGGCAGGTCGAGAGGCGTTCGAAATACTTGCTTTGTTCCAGGGCTTCGATCAAGCTTGCCAATAACCGATAATCGGCGTCCATGCGGATTCGAATGGGGATATTGATGGTCGAATCCGACCGTTCCCATTCCCGCAAGAAGCTAATCACCTCATCCACCGAAGGTGTGATTTCCTCGAGGCGATATCCGGGCTGATGGCATAATGAATCGAGATCATGATAAAGGGTGACGACCTCATCGCGGCCCGAAAATATGCCGGCGCTGCTTTTCGGTCCCGATTGCATGCCGTTATACTCCTCGATCCGGTCATTGAACTGGGCCAGGGCGTCGCGATAGGCCGCCAGCTTTTTGTCCTCTGCGGCCAATTTCTTGTTTAAATCGACGATCCGGGCCTTGATCGGTTTGCCCAGAGTCAAATACCAGCCGCCGATTATCACAGCGACGAGGGCCAGAGACATTAATAGTGTTCGCTTCATACCCGGGCATCCATGATAAGTTGGAAGGTCAGATCAAAATAATTCTGCTCGCGTTTCTTGTTGTGACTGGAGACCTTCACGTTTTGAAAGAAGGGCGATTTGCCCAGCGTTTCCACATAGTCGGCCAGGATTATTTCGGGCGAGAAGCCGGTGACCCGGACCCGTCCGTCGAGGCGAAGGCTATACTGGCCGTCCTTTTCATCGAGGTCGACGGCCGTCAGGCCGATATACTCCGGAGCCAGCACAGAAAGCTCCTTCAGGAGCACATGGAAATGCGAATCGTGCCGGTCACGGGTATGATTCAGGTAAGCTTCTTCGCGCTTGAGTTTGCCCATCAGGTTGATATATCCCTGGTACCCGGCCGATTTCTCGAAGAGATGGGCAATGACCTTTTTCGAATCCAGTTCGTTTTTCCGTATCTGTTCCTGTCGTCCCAGCAGAAGTTGCATATTCACCGCCGTCAGCAGGGCCAGCGCCCCTACGGCGCCCACCCGGTAAACCAGCTTTCGATTGGCCTCTCTGGTCTGTATCGATTTGGGGGCCAGCGGGTGCTCGTCCGGTTCGGCCAGGGCGGTCATGATGGCGTCGAGATAGAGGGCGATCTGTTCCCGCGAAGGATGGCCCAGCCGGCTGGGAAGCGAGGCTTCATCGATCAGGGATTGGCAGGGAAGACCGGTGTTTTCGGAGAGGAAGGCGACGGTTTCCGGGCTTTGACCGTACTTACCGGCCAGATATATTGTCTGAACCGAGTTTCCGAAATTCTGACCGTTATAAAGGTCGATAAATGAAATCAATTCGGCCGACAGCGCCTCCAGGTTGGCCAGCGATGCCTCCGTATCGTCGTGCACCAGCGGACGAGTCACGAATTGCTGGAAGAACTCCAGACTGCCGTTCTGAACGAATATCGCCATGCTCTGTTCATCGTCGAGGTAAACGACCAGATCCCGGCGGGGAACATCCGACTTCTGACTATGGAGAACAGGTGCGATGAAATCCGGGAGAAATCCGATTTGACCGACCGTCAGGCCGGCGGCATGGAACCGTTCGTAGATAGCCTCGATGATAACATTTTTGAAGGCGATGATATTGACGCCGTCCTGGCTGTTGCTATCGGTTCCGCCCCTCTCGACGAGTCGATGATAAACAAGGCATTGATCGAGGTCGAAGGGAAAGAGTTTTTCGCCTTCCCACTTGACGGCCGGGGCCAATTCCTTGAGCGACATATGGGGCAGGTAAAGTCTCCGAAAAGCCGTATCCTCGCCGATCAAGCCGATATTGACCGGCGTCCTTCTTAGTCCATGGTCTTTGAAAAAGCCGGTCAGAACAGTTGCGGCCGACTCGATTATTTCCGTCCAGTTGCGGGACCGCTCTGGATCGAGAGAGAAGCTGGCGACATCGATGACCCGATTACGAGTCAGAAATCGTTTGATAAGGCAGAGGCGCAGAGTCTGCCCCGAGATCATCAGGCCGGTCTGATATCCGATCCGGCAGGAGGACAAAGCCTGCCCCATGGATTTGAGGCTAAATCCGGCCGCCTCCCTCAGCCCGGTCAATCCTGTTTTCAATTCTGCCTTGCTCATTTGACTCCAACGAAAAAGATAAAAATTAGGCGATCAGCGCGGCCTTTTAAACGCCGCCTTTCAATCCGCCGGTTGGCGGTTGTACTCCCCCTTTTGGAAGGGCGTCGGGCACAACCTCATGAAGCCGCCGGTTCGACGGCCCCAGAGTCTCAGAACGAAACCGAAATGGTATCGGATCCGCCCACGGAGGTAATAGCCCGCACCGCTCCATCGTAAACATAGTAAACGCCCCAGGCATCCTTGAGATAGTCATCCCCGGCGGTGTCAACATAGGGTCCGTTCCAGCCGATCCGCGTGAATTTGTTGTACGCCGGCAATGAATCGGGCTTGATACCCAATTCCGACAGGCTGGCCGGGGGATGTCCGACATTCCCCTCGAACCCGACATCGATATAACGCCCGGCAGTGGCGATAGCAGAATTCCCGACAATCGCCTTCTTGAGCATCATCATTTCCGATTTGGTGGCCGTTATCCGCGAACTTTCCGAGATTCCACCCATCCTGGGAATGGCAATTGCCGCCAGGATTCCCAGGAGGACAATAACCATGACCATCTCGATGATGGTGAAGCCCCGTTGTCGAAATGTCCGTGCCGTCATCGGTTTACCAGCTGTTTTCTCCGGCGACATTGGTGTTGGGCCAGAGTTCACCGGTGGTTGCGTTGTAGGCCCAGCCACAATCCGCGCCCACCAGGGTTCCCCTGACGCTGACGGTTGCAATGATACTATCCGGATAGTTGGCGTCGTCACAATACGGGTTCTTGGGAATCTCCTGTTCCATGACCGTCCCGACGGTGTTCATATCGGCCCCGGTCGGCCAGGCGGCGGTGCCGGTGGTGACAGCCTGATTGGCATAAAAAATGGTCACGCCCGAGCGGAGACCGCCCAGAGCCCCGCGACAGGCGGCTTCCTTGGCGTCGGAGGTGATATCCTGATATTTGGGAATCGCGATGGCGGCCAATATACCCAGGACGACAATGATGATAACCAGCTCAATGAGCGTAAAACCGGAATTTCCTCTTGGTTTCATGCTTGAACTCCTTCATGAATGACGATTGTTTAGACTGACAGAATCTCTTATAAACATATATCGGAAATTCACTTGTCATATTTAGGGTGCTAACGAAATACTTTTATAAGATTCCACATCGGCAGAAAGATAGAAAGAGCCAGAAGCAGTACCATCCCGCCGATGACGACGGTCAAAAGCGGCTCCAGAAGGGCCGTTAAGTTGCGGGATTTGTAGTCCAATTCCATTTCATAGTGAGAGGCCAGTTCTTCCATAATAGTCTCAACCGATCCCGATTCCAGGCCCACCTGGAACATTTCCAGCGACATATGGGGGAAGTAGCGAAAACGGTCGATATCGGCGCCGATCTCCTGACCTTTTTCGAAAGATGCGGCCAGCCAGCCGACCTCGACGGCAACAGCCTTATTGCTGGTCGTTTCCTCAAGAATTTTCAGGCAAGCGACCATCGGTATGCCACTCTGAAATAGAATTTTAAGCATTACTGCAAATCGGGCGATGTTGGCTTTGACGATCAGGTCACCCAGAATCGGGATTTTTATCATCATTTTGTCCCATTTCAACCGCCCCTCGGGTCGGGAGAGGTATTTCTTCAGCCCCAGTACAGCCGCGACTATAAGCGCAATAATGACATACCAATAGGAGGCGAAAATATTACTGACACCGATGACGATCTTGGTCGGCAGGGGTAAATCCGCTCCGAATTTGCTGTATAGGCTGGTGAAACGGGGTATGACAAAGGTCATCAGGGCAAAGGTGGCCAGCGAGATGGCGACTATCACCATAATCGGGTATCTTATCGCCGACTTGATTTGTCGCGCCAGTACCATTTCTCTTTCGACCAGCGAAGCCAGTTGTCTCAGGACGTCATCAAGCGTTCCCGACGTTTCCCCGGCGGCAATCGAAGTTACATAGATGGGCGGGAATTTTTTCGGATAGAAGGCCATGGCCTGGGACAACGAAGTTCCCGATTGAAGATGACTACGAATCCCCTCGATTTCATCCTTCATCCCGATATCGGTGGCGCCTCGCTCGATACATCCGAGGGCTCTCAAAAGTGGAATACCGGCTCGGTTGAGGGTCATCAACTGCTTGGTGAAAATGATCAGCTTTTCGCGGTTGGCCGACCCGAAATTGCCCATAATCGACGCCAGAGAGGTTTTTTCGGATCGCGATTCGATTTTAGTGGGAATCAGGCCGCGTTCGGAAATCGTCTCAAGGGCCTGCTCGCGGGACTCGCTTTCGATTTCCCCCTTGATCCGGTTGCCCCCCTGATCCCGGGCGGTATAAGTCCAAACCTGTCTCATCAGATATCACCGACCAGAACCGGGGAGGATATAATATTCTGGGCTTCCACCGGCGTCGTCACCTTCAGGACTTCGTCGATGGTCGTGATTCCTCTGGCGACCAATTCCATACCGGCGGTGTTGAGGGGCCGGTACCCGGCTTGATGCGCCTCGCTCTTGATAACCGCCTCGGAGGCTCCGCCCAGAACCATTTCGCGAACTCTATCGCTGACGCCAATTAGTTCATAAAGGCCGGTCAATCCGGTATAGCCGGTTCCCCGGCATTTGCGGCAGCCGGCTCCATGATAAAAGCACAAATCGGATAGATGTTCCGGGGCATGGATTCTTTCCCTGATGGCCGGGGATATTTCGGTCTCTTCTTTACATTCCTCACAGATTACCCGGACCAGACGCTGGGCCAGGACCGCCTCCAGCGCCGAGGCCACCAGATATCGTTCGATGCCCATATCGACCAGCCGGGTGATGGTGGCGATGGCGTCGTTGGTATGAATGGTTGACAGCACCAGGTGCCCGGTCAGAGCCGCGCGTACTGCAATGGCGGCCGTCTCCGTATCGCGGATTTCGCCCACCATAATAATATCGGGATTCTGACGCAGTATCGACCGCAGGGCTGAGGCGAAAACAAGCCCGGCTTTTTCATTGATCTGAACCTGATTGATAAGCGGAATGGAGAATTCCACCGGGTCTTCAACCGTGATAATATTTTTTTCGATGCTGTTGATTTCCTGAAGGGAGGCATAGAGCGTCGAGGTTTTACCCGATGACGTCGGTCCCGAAATCAGAATCAGCCCCTCCGGTTTCTGGATATGTTCGCGCCAACGCTTCAGCAGTTCCGGTAACATGCCCAATTCCGGCAAACCGGTTTTCAGATTTTTCTTATCCAGGATTCTGATGACGACTTTTTCGCCGTGGATGGTCGGGAGCGTGGAAACGCGCAGATCGACATTGCGATCATCGACCCGGATAGACATACGGCCGTCCTGGGGGAGACGCTTTTCAGAAACATCCATCTCAGAGGCGATTTTGATTCGTGAAATAACTTCGGCCTGGAGTTTTTTGGGAGGGGCCGCTTCTTCCCGCATGACCCCGCTCACCCGGTACCGGATCCGCAATTGGCGCTCGTCGGGCTCGAAATGAACGTCCGAGGCGCCGTCCCTGATGGCCCGCGTCAGAATCATGTTGACCAGCTTGACGACCGTGCTGTCGCCGGAGACGACGTCGCCCGCCTGAATCGACAACGGTTCATCCGGGCCGGTCTCCTCGATCTCGTCACCCAGAATATCCCGCACCGAATCGGCCACGGAGTAATAGCGCTCAATGGCTTCCGCAATAGCCCGCTCGCCGGCGACGGTCCGTTTGATTATGCACTTGGTGAGATACTTGATCTGATCCAGGGCGATGACATTGAGCGGGTCGGCCATGGCCAGGGTCAAAGTCGTGCCCAGCTTGAAAACCGGAAGGACCTGGTAGCGTTTGGCGATATCGACGGGGATGATGGAGATAACTGACGGATTGACGACCATCGAAGACAGGTTAAGCTTGGGGATCTTCAACCTCTCCGAGATGACCTCGACCAGCTGTTCCTCGTTGATGATACCGGTATCGACCAGGATATTGCCCAGCTTTTTGCCGGACGATTTCTGGATACTGAGACCGGTTTTGAGCTGGTCCTCGGTGATATAGCCCTTCTCCAACAGAAGGGCGCCGATTTTTTTTTGTGTTTCGGTAGCCATATTGTACAATTATTTGCTATTATTATCGGTTAATAACCGATATACTTGACGGTGAATGATGACTCTGATTGATCGCTTCCGACATCTCTCGACCCCCGGAAACGGTTGGCTTTTAGACCCTTGCCGGTTTCATCGCGGCCCTTTGCCGCCCCTTATGGCTTTGCTTATTCTCGCCGGCGGAGCCTTCGCCGGAAACCCGCCTGCGTCCGGCTCTCTTGCCGGACCGATTATCGATTCCGTGGTTATCAATGCGGAAAATGTCTATGACCTCGACGATCCGCGCTATGATAATTTCCTCTTTCGGATGGCCGACAAACTGCATTTTGTGACCCGCGACGCGGTTATCAAACGGGAACTTCTGCTGGATAAAGGAGACCGCTATGACACCTCGCTGGTCAATGAAAGTATCCGCAATCTCCGGCGTTTGGATTTCTTGCTGAAGACTGATATCCGGCTCGAAAAAGGCCCCCATAACGAAAATATCATGGTCGTCAATACCAGCGATAAATGGACGACCTCGGGTGGAGCCTCTTTCCATCGAACCGGCGGTCGGAACGATATGCAATTCGGATTGCAGGAGCGTAATCTCTATGGCTACGGTATCTATTTCTCCAATAATTTTTTTATCCCTGAAAAGGACCGAAATTATTATCAGATGGAATTGAGCGACAACCGGTTTCTGGGAAAGAATGTGCTCGTGGATCTGTTTTATTCGGACGACCCTCGAGCCGGAAGCGTCGCTTTGCTTCTCGAACGCCCCTATTATAACCTGAGCCAGAAATGGGGCGCGGCCATCGATTATGTAAATTTGCGGCGGCGGCGCGATTATTATATTTCAGAAGTTCTGGTGGGGCAGGAAAGAAGTCTGAAAAACACCCTGCAAACTCAAATATCGTATAGGGATGGGCCAAATAATCTAAAGTATCAGTTTACCCAGGTCTATCAATATATCGATCTCAGTTCCCGAGGTATGAATCTCTATGATTCTGCGGCTCAACCGTTCCTGCCGCCCCCCACCGAGGATTCCCTGGTTAATTATTTTCAATTAACGGCCCGCCTTCAGCAAATTCGGTATACCGCTTTTGAAAGGCTGAACCGTTTTTATAAGCCCGAGGATATAAACCTCGGTTTGGATTTTCAGATAAGTTATGGCCGGGCTTTTCGGCAGGGATTGCGCGTGATTATCTATCATTATCTGGCCGTCTGGCCCCAATATACTCTGGCCTTCGGTTCGAATCTGTTCTTTGCCGGATTTCAGCATGAGGAATGGTACAGCGGCGGCCAGACGATCCGCAAGGCATTAAACTATTACTTTAAAGGTTACAGGCAATATCATCGCAATTATACCGTTGCCTTAGGCGCCCGCCTGTCATTGAATCATCTGATAGACCGCTCATATACTCTCTATCTGGACGAGGAAAGCGGCGTGCGCGGCTATCCGATTTATTTCCTAAACGGCGAAGATCGGCTTATCATCAACATCGAGAATCGATTTTATTCCGATCTTGAGATTCTCTCGGTCGGTGTAGGGGGGGCGGTCTTTGCCGATATAGGCAATATATGGTCGCGCGGCGAAAGCCCGGCTCTGGTCAAGTCGATCTATTCCTTCGGAGCCGGTTTGCGTTTTGGAGTCAGCCGCAGCAGCCATGGAGAGGTCGTGCGCATCGACTTCGCCTATGCCCCGAA
Source organism: uncultured Ignavibacteriales bacterium (assembly GCA_964523575.1). Lineage (GTDB taxonomy): Bacteria > Zixibacteria > MSB-5A5 > GN15 > JAAZOE01 > DAOUTW01. The sequence goes on along the minus strand of CAZGAV010000033.1, from coordinate 11,433 downwards.
GCGAAAAAGCTGGCAGGTTTCCATCGGGACCGGCCAATTTTTCTAATTCACGGGAACTCCGGGGCGGGAGAAAGTCGTTATAGTCGCAAGAGCCGGTCAATAATGAGCTTGACACATCGACAGAATGCGGTACATTATTAATGTGTAGGAATGTGCCAGCAGTCCGGTTACTGCCGTATTACTGCAGAAGAGGAAACCTATGTCTTATCCCGCAACATGGAATCCGGGTATCCGGACAATATTAATCACGGTATTATTTTCCCTGAGTCTCTATGGCGGCTTGCAGGCCGCCGGCGAAGCCAGCAGTTTCGCTAAAATCGATGACGCTTACCGCGCAGGAAAAATCGACCGTTCGCAGATGCTGGTGGACCGGATGACGGCCTTTTTCGCCCCTCAAAACCTCTCCGCTGAATTCAAGAGTACGGCGCCGTCGTTTCTGAAATCGGGCACCGAATTGCTTTTGGAGGTCAAAGATCAGTGGGATGATTTCTCGCCCGAGCAGCAGTCGTTACTTGCGGAATATATGGGCCAACCCACCATGGATACGGCTTTTTATTCGCCGGGCGGCCATTTCAAAATTCATTACGACACGATCGGTGCCGAAATGGTTCCACCCCAGGATGTGGACGGCGATGCTGTGCCCGATTATGTGGAACGGACGGCCGCCTACTGTGACAGCGCTTGGCGGGCTTACGAGGCGATGGGCTACCTACCGCCGCCGAATGATTCTCCGGCCGGGGGCGACGAAAGGTATGATATTTACTTGCTGGCCATCTCGGGATATGGCCTTACCTTTCCGGACGGACCGGGCGACAGCGTCTGGAACGACGCCAAAAGCCATATCGGAATTCATTACAGTTTCGACGTCCCCTGGTTGTTCACCAACGACGACCCCGAAGGCGACACCATCGGGGCTCAAAAGGTGACCTGCGCCCACGAATTTTTTCATGCCACTCAGTTGGCGTATGTTTACAATAGCTCCGAATTCCTATGGTTGATGGAGGCGAATGCGACCTGGATGGAGGAAGTCGTTTACCCGGAGGTTAATGACAACCAGAATTACCTGCCGAGCTTTTTCGACTATCCGCAACGAGGCATTAATTCATTAACGAGTAACCATCAGTACGGGTCCTTTATCTGGGGCGGATTTTTGCAGCAGAAATTCGATTATACGGCTATCCGGAAAGCCTGGGAAGCCTCGCGATACAACCTGTCGCTGGACGCCACCGATTCGGCCCTGGCCTATTTCGGGACCAACCTGAAAGGCGTTCTCCCCGAATTCGAAATTTGGAATTACTATACCGGAAACCGCGCTCTGCTCGACAAATATTATGCGGAGGCGACCGATTATCCGCAGGTCAGTTTTGATCAATGGCTCCCCACCCTCGTGCATGATTCGATTGAGCCTCTTTATCCGCCGGACGGGATGGGCTGCAATTACATCCGTTACGACGTCGACACCTCGGCTCATGGCATCCTGGAAATCTATCTGCAGGGAAGCAACCTGGTTCGGTGGGGTCTGGACGCCGTGTGCCAAGGCAACGACAGCGATGTTGTCGTGATGAAGCCGAGTATCGGGACGACCCCGATCAGTATTTACATCCCCTTTATCGAGGATTACACGGAAGTCACGGCGATCCCGCTCGTGATTTCCCGTTATCTGACGGCCAATAATTATTATCTTACGACCCGGATCATTCCCTACGGTGACGCCAACTATGATTTCAGCACCGACGTCGGCGACGCTTCGTATTTAATCAACTACGTGTTTTACAGTGGCGCTGCCCCAAAGCCGATTCTGGAGACGGGGGATGCCAACTGCGACGGAAACGTCAATATCGCCGACGCCGTAAGTATCATCAATTATGTCTTCAAGAACGGCGACGAACCCTGTACCCCGCGGTAGTAAAATCGTAATCGCCGCAACTCTTGTGTTGCGAAAATCGTAAAGATATACAAAAGGCTGGACTGTGGCCGGATGGGAAGACCAGCGGTCGTCCGATATCGTCGGATGTTTTATGTTGACAACGAATTTGACACTGGCATACATTCATGGAAACGGATAGTTGTATGCTAATACCTTAAACATTGGTTGAATTACAGGGATGTAAGATTATCGGCCAGAGAGGGGGATCATGGATTCTGGTTTCCAGACTAAGATCCTGATATGTGCCGACTGCGGAGAGGAATTCGTTTTCACCGTTGCTGCACAGGAGTATTTTGCGGAAAAGGGGTATACGGAGGATCCGAAGTTGTGCAAAACCTGTTATATGCAACGAAAACGGGGCAAGAAAAACCACGGTCGAGAAGTCGATACGGAAGTCGACTTATCCGTCGCACAGGATCAATGAAATGAAAAGGCCCCTTATCAGAAAACAGAGGCCTTTTGCGGAAATCAGGTTAAAACTTCGTATCCCGGAGGTGAGCCGTCCATTGAGGACGATGCGGGTCCGGGTTACTTCATCAACAGCATTTTGCGCGCCGTCGTTTCCTCTTCAGTGACAAGTTCGTAAAAGTACACACCGCTGGGAACGCCCTCACCGTTCGCATCGGTTCCGTCCCAGACGGCAGTATAGACGCCGGCCTGATGGTGGCCTTCGACTATCTGCTTGATCTTCTGGCCGACGACGTTATAGACGCTGATTTCGACTTCCCCCGGCGAGGCGATCGAATAATCAAAACGAGTTTCGGGATTGAAGGGGTTGGGGTAATTCTGCTCCAACGCAAATTTCGGCAGAACCGGCGTATCATCGTCATCATCGTTACTGACGGCGAAGGAAACGGCGAAATCGGCCGTCATGGTCGAGGCCGAGGCCGAGATATTGGTGATGGCGACAAAACTGCTGGAAGCGCTGTAGGCGTCGGAACTGGGCGAAGTTGTCGGCGAGAAGGATATATTGGACGATGAACCCGGAAAGGGGTCGCCGTTATCTCCAAGAGATAATCTGCGTTCCAGATGATATTGATTGTCGGCCTGTTCCAGAGCCACCCGGTAATGTCCAAAAGTCGTGTGCCCCGGATACCATTCATTGGTGTTTGACCAGACGGCCTCGTCGATATGCCATATCATCAGGCCGGCGCCCGGAAGAGAGGCGTCATATCCCTGCTTCTGGCGATTTTCCACGAGGAAATACTCATCGCCATCGGCCCCGGAAGTCCAGAGGCGATAGATGGGACCGCCATTTTCAATGGCCGCAATGGCCACATTGGTGACGTTGCTGGTGATATTAGTCGGAGCCGCCCACCCCAGTTTGATCATGCTCCAGGCATCGGGATGCGCCGGGCTGCTGCCGAGACTGCCATTCCAGCTTCCCGACGACATCAGCGACCAGTAACCGGTCCCATTGGAGCTGCCATCGGTATCATACAGGTCGGGAAGGCCGAAAACATGGCCGAGTTCATGACAATAAACGCCGATGGTCATATCACCGGGATTGTACCAGTATTCGGGCATGATGGTGTAATCGCATATATTGACGCCGTCACGGTTGCGGGGGTTGATGTTCCATTTGTGCGACCAGATATCAGCTGAAGACCCCGACAACTCGGCGCCTCGACCGGCATGGGCGATCATGACCACGTCCACATATCCATTTCCATCATTGTCATATTGCGAGAAATCGACGACTCCATCCACGAGATCGACCAGGTCTTCGCACAATTTCTGAGAGTTCTTGGGGTAGGGGGAATCGGTACCGTAATTGTTGTCGACATAATAGGCATAAGTCTGCGGAGCCCGTTGCCAGCCGATGGTCGATGGCAAATTGACAGTGACAATATCCAGCTGAGCATAGGATACTTCCTGATAGAAATTGCGGACGGTGCCGACCTTATCGGCAAAAACCAGAGTGTCGAATTTGAAAGCGCTGGTTTGAGAAGTCTTGTCCGAAAAATCCACCAGAATGCAGAGGGCTTTGTACGGTCCGGCCATGGACGGGCTTTGAGTCGCTGACGGCGCATTAGGTTTCATATTGGCCGGCATCGAGGGGAAGAAATTGGCCATGAAGGGCATCCTGATTTCGCCGTTATCGATTTTTTCCTGAATCTCCGGGGTTGGCGGCATGGCGGTAACGGGTATGGTGGAACCTATGACGATCATCAGGCCGATGGCGACCAATGTGAAAATTCGAGGATATCTCTTGTCTATCGTCATTTTCATGATCTACTCCTTAAAACGCAAAGCCGGCATTGACGGCCAGGTTAAGTCCTTTTCCCGATGAACCGCTGATGGCGTTGAAATTGGCGGCGGCCAGATCGAGATGGACCAGGGCGAAATCGAGTCCCAGCCCGCCGGCGTAGGTCGTGCCCTGTTTGCCGCCGACGCCGAAGCCGGCTCGTATCGGCAGGAAGGACAGCAGGCGGTACTCGCCGCCGGTTGACAGCCGCGGGATGGCGCTACTGCCGGCGGCTCTCTTGAAACCCTGCTCCCAGTCGACGGCCCATAGCAGAGTACCCTGAGTTTTGGCCAGACCGACTTTGATGACCGAGGGCAGGTGGGAAGTGAAGGCGCTTATGGGCACGGTCGTATCAGTGCTGGTAAACAGAGAATCATCCGACATATTGACCATGGTCACGGTATCGAAGGCGAAGGTATAACGATGTTCTTCGGTTTTATCCCTCCATTTGACATGACTCATGAAATTGAAAATCGTCGCCCCGACGGTGTAGTTCTTATTGATCTGCAGAGCCGCCCCAAGATCCAGGGAGTATCCGGAACCGCCCGAGGCCGTTCTTGAGACGAGACTCCCGTGGCCGTCGAAGCCGCTGGCCAGGGTGACCAGTTCGCCGTTGGCCTCGACGACTTCTTCATAGCCGTAGCCCCTAAGATATCTGAAAGTCGCTCCGGCGGCCAATTGGCGATCATAGCTTTTGTAAAGGTTTCGTCCGTAGGAAAAATTGAGGGCGCCGAAGCCGTAGCCCTCGCCATAAACGCCGCTCAGGTCGATCGACTCGGCGAAAGAATTGCCGTTGAGCAATAATTCCATGGCCGTCCGGCTCATGTTGATTTCGGCCGCTCCCAGAGCCGACACCGAAATAACCATACTTCCCAAACTGACGCCGACGATATTGGCCTCGGCGTCGGCCGACACGATGAGACCTTCGGCCGGTATTTTATTCAGCAAATCCTGTTTGTCCTGTTCACTGAGTCGGGCGCCGGTATAGGTATTGTAATCATCGAGAGAGAAACTGTTGTTTTTTATGGAGACGCCTGCGCCCGGGAGGAGAATGCCGTCCATGCGGCCGGCCGCCAGACCGAGGTTGGCGGGGTTGAACGACGGGCAGTAATATCCCCGGGCCAGCGAGGTATAAGCGCCGGCCATCGCGGTGGCGCGAGCGTTAGCCAGGCCGGCGGCGGTGGCCGGAGCCGCCGCTGTAACAAGGAGAGAAACCACTGCCAGAAGGCATACCAGCACATTTTTCATTAGAACGCCGCGGTCGATAGCTTTGGGTGGATTCTTCATGGTCTTAGTCCTCCCACAGGTCTGAAGAAACGGTGAAATCGAGTTCGATATAACTGCTCACCTTGAGGGAATCGGTGGCCGTGAAACGGACGGTTTCTCCGTTGGTGCCGGCCAGGGTGTACATTTGACCGATCCAGAGAGGATCGTTTTCCAATATGCGCGTCTGGTCGGAGTCGAGGGTGAGGACATTCTCGGAAATCACCGACGAAGCGACAGTGCCGTCGGGGTTGAGATTTCCGTTAACCACCGCAATCGGTCCCAGAGTCAGTTCGGGATTGGTATAAAGCGTCGCGGAATCGCCGCTGAGATAAAATTCCACCTCGATACCCAGCGGCAGGCGATTGACAACGGTGGTATAGAAATGGGCCAGATTGATATTATCCGTAATTTTCTTGATATCGCTCTGATCGATGTCGGTCGATTCCCAGTCGCCGTCAAAAGTGGCCGAATCGATGATCATCTCCAGCGGCGAATTGAGAATAATCGTCGCCGTGACAAAGTCGTCGGCGTTAATCGAACCGCTTGTGACGCCGTCGCCAAAGGTGGCGGTGCCGTTGATAGTCAACAATTCCGGAACCGGATTCATGAAGGCGGTGATATTGCTGTCGATGATCAGCGAGGTCACCGGCGATTCGGGCGTACCCGGCAGAATATTGCCGGTGATGATTTTGAGCTGACCCATATCGCCCAGAAGATTGACCGAGAATGATCCGGGGATATTGACCCGGTTTTCGATTTCAAGCGTCAGCATGGCCGAGGTCAACTGCACCTCGTCGAAACCCTTGGGCAGGTCGATAGACTGTTGGATATTGTCAAATTCAGCCGTCGTCGGCGCGATAATCCCCTGGACCGAAGCCAGGCCGACATTCAAAATGCCGGTCGTGACCGATATTTTGTCGCCGGCGTCGATGGTGACCAACTGGGCCCCCGAGGAATCGATAACCGCCTGAATATCAACCTGAATAGTCTGCGGCATGGTTTGATCGACCGGTTCCAGCGAATAGCCGGATAGGTCGTATATGACTTGCCGGGTGTCGTTGGCGTATATCGGCTGATTAATAGTCAGGGGGGCGGCGCCGTTTTTGATATCAGGAAGAGTTATAACCAGATTGGCCGGGACGTTGGTGTTGTTATCGATATTCAGGACCAGTTGTCCATCACTCAGCACCGCCGTTTGCAATAGATGATCGCTGTCGATATCGACGATCTCGTCGAAATCCCGGACGATGCGCGGAATCTGGGCCGTGGCCGATGATACGCTTGGGCCGACCGGCATGGAGACCGTGGTCGAGAGTGATTTATCAGCCGTCGAAAAAGAAGTGGCGCCGGGAGTATGACAATTCAAGGTTATCTGCAATTGGTTGGAAACGGTTTTTCCGTCCAGAAAAATCGTATCAACCTGGGTCACCCCGGCCGGTATGCCGCCCGGGATGGAATAAGAGGTCAGCTGACTGCTCAGAATGATATCGTCGATGGTGACATCGACAACATCAAGGTCGAGGCCGAAGTTATTGTCGATGGTAACCAGGGCATATCCGGATTCGATGGTGGCAATAGTGAATTCACCGATTGGCGGCAGGGGTTCGACGACATCGAACGACAGCGGCGGAATATCACCCGAGGCGTACGGGACATAGTCATTCAGGTTTACCGCCACGGTGGTCCCGGTGAAAGGATCGAGCTGGATAACGCCGAGTGACTCCGAAAGATTCTGAGAGATGTCCTCGATGGCAAAAGAGCCGTTGATGGTTACGGTGTCGAGGATTTTTTCATAATAGAAAAAAGGGTTGCCCAATGAATCGGTGACCAGATTATCCTGATCGATCTTCTCGATCAATTCCGGCATGTCGTAGGCCTTGTTGACCAGGGGAAGGATCAGTTTAGTATCCCAGGTCGGCGCCTCCGGCTTTTTGACGGTGCATTGGACCAGCGTCAGAAAGACAAGAATAGCTACCACTCCACAGCATATATGGCTGATCAAATAGAAAAGCTTGCGCGAAATGGTAGTCTCAGTTCGTTTTTTCCGTTTACCCATTCTTTCCCCCGATATAAAGTTCTATTTTACTGACGGCAGTTTTCGCAAAGGGCGTGCCGGTCTGAGGCGTCGTTCTATAGCGTTGAAATTCAAGAGATTATGAAAGCCCTGTGGTATTTGCCCCATAGTAAAATATGGGTTGGCGCCAATAGTCAATAGAGGCGCAATCGATACCGCGATGGTTGGGGATAGGCTGAATCGGGCGGTGATGATTTGCTTTTTTCATCATTATTGCCTATCTTGGGCGACGAATAAAAAACGAATAATTCCGGTCGGTTTCGCGCGAAGTCTGGCCGCGACAATAATCTTTGCATGCAAGGAGTTGGATATGACCCCCAAAGAAGCCTATAACGAATTGATTGAGCGTATAAGCGAGGTGTCGGTGCTGGTTTCCTGCGAAGGAGTCCTGGGATGGGATCATCAGGTTAACCTGCCGCCGGCCGGTACCGCTTTCCGCGCCCGGCAGGGCAGCATGCTGGCGGGGATGGTGCACGAACAGTTTACCGATCCTCGAGTCGGCGAACTGCTGTCCATAATCGAAGGTTCGGACCTGGTCAAGGATCCGGCCTCGGTGGAGGCGGCGACCGTGCGCGAACTGCGGCACGATTACGATAAAGAAACCAAGCTTCCCAAGGAATTGGTGGTTGAATTCGACAAGACGACCTCGCTGGCTCATAACGAATGGGCGCAGGCTCGCCGCGATAACGATTTCAAGAAATTCCTCCCATGGCTGGAGAAAATAGTCGATTTGTGCCGGCGCAAAGCCGACGCTTACGGCTATGAAGGCGAACCCTATAATGCTCTGCTCGATAATTACGAGACCGGGGCGACGGTCGATCAAGTTGCCGGCGTCTTTGAGAAACTGCGGGTGGAACTGGTTGAACTGCTCGAAAAAATCAAGAACGCGCCCAAAAAGCCGGATGTCTCTATTGTCGAGCGCCCCTATCATGTCGATCGTCAGAAAGTTTTCGGCGAATTGGTGGCCGCCGCCATGGGTTATGATTTCAACGCCGGGCGTCTGGATATCGCCACGCATCCTTTCACCACCGGCCTCGGCCCCGGCGATACACGAATCACGACCCGATATAATCCCCACCGCTTGAACGATGCCCTGTTTGGCACCGTCCACGAGGCCGGGCATGCTCTGTATGAGATGGGTATGGACAAGGAGAAATATTTTGGGACGGTACTGGCCGATTCCGCCTCGCTCGGTATTCACGAATCGCAATCGCGAATGTGGGAAAACCTCGTCGGCCGCTCCAAGCCGTTCTGGAAATATTTCTTCCCGATCCTCAAAGGGATGTTCCGTGATGCCCTTAACGGAATAAAATTCGATGATTTCTATGCGGCCATCAACAACGTCACGCCGTCATATATTCGGGTCGAAGCCGATGAGGTCACCTATAATCTCCACATCCTGCTCCGCTTCGAGCTGGAACGGGCGTTGATCAAGGGCGATATCAAGCCGGCCGATGCGCCCGCGCAATGGAATGCCCGCTTCAAGAATTACTTTGGTCTCGAAGTTGACTCCGACACCAACGGCGCCCTGCAGGATGTCCATTGGTCGAGCGGCCTGTTCGGATATTTCCCGACCTATTGCCTCGGCAATATCTATTCGGCTCAGTTTTTCGCTCAAGCCCAAAAGGATATTCCCGATCTCGATAAGAGATTCGAAGCGGGCGATTTCCTGACGCTTCGCGAATGGCTGAGGACCAATATTCATCAGCATGGGAAGCGTTACCGGGCCGATGACCTCTGCAAGAAAGTCACCGGCGAAGGTTTGTCGCATAAGCCGGTCATGGCCTATATGAACAAGAAGTTCGGAGAAATCTACGGTTTCTAAGCCGTCACCTTTAAATTCCGCCTGAGAATAATGACCCACCGGCCGTGATTGCGGCCGGTGGGTTTTTATTGGCTGATTTTCCTCTTCATAATTGCAGGGTAGATCAACTCATATTATCCGAATAGCCGCTGACGTTTTGGGCAGGTTGAAGGGGATTTAATTACCGTCGAGCCGGGACGTAGAAAATTACGAGGGTGAACCCCTTTTCCTGTTCCAGCCCCGCTGAGCCCCAGCCCGGCGGTATTTCGGGGTGAGTGACGGCATCAGATCACCCACCCGCCAAGGGAAGGAAGTGTGGAAACCCATCACTAAACTAGCCGACGGTTCGCACAGGGGATTGGTGGAGAGCACCCACGAAGGGCGATAGCCGTCGGCCAATCCCTAAAGGAGGTATGAAATAGGTTTATCCGGTGTATAGAGTAACAAGAATCGTGCCAATCGCATGGCCGGATGCGATATTACCTATAATATAATGTGTTTGTTAGACTTATCGGTCAATGGGATATGTCCGCCGAGAGGCGTCAGAGGGGCGGATTGGGGGGAATTACGAAAGCAATTACGAAATTCGTAACGAGGGGAACTATATGGCTGTTGCATAATGAGTTACGCATTCGTAACGGGTCGGCCCCGATTCGTGATGTTACGAGTTATTTTCCGGTGTGAGGCTGTATTTTTTTATGCGGTGACGGACGGTACCTTCGGTGATACCGAGGATTTTCGCCACGCGGGAGCGGTTCCATCCGGTGCGGGTGAGCAGAGCCAAAAGTTGGTCGCTTTCGGAACCGTTCATCTGCGATGCGATTTCGACCATGCGTCCGAAATGACCATTGGCAATGAGGGCCAGCCTTTCCACCTCGGCCTTGAATTCCCGGATATTGCCGGGCCATTCAAAGGAAGAAAGGACTTTGGCCAGCCGGTCAACATCGTCGCCATTACCGTTTATCTGCGAGGCCGATTCCGAACGTTCCAGGAAATACTCCAGCAGGGCCGGGATATCGTCGAGGCGGTCGGCCAGCGGGGGGAGAGAGATGGGGATTTCTTTGAGCCGGTGGTAGAGGTCGGGCCTGAATTTGCCGTCGCGGATCATCTGCTCCAGGTCATGATTAGTGGCGGCGATTACTCGAAAATCGACCCGCCGCAGGGCTCTTTCGCCCAGCAGGCGGATAGTGCGGTTTTCCAGAACATCGAGCAATTTGGCCTGCATTTCCGGCGAGGCGTCGGCGATTTCGTTGAGATAGAAGGTCCCGCCGTCAGCCTCCTGGATCAGTCCGGTGGTGGTCCGGTCGGCGCCGGTGTAGGCGCCCTTTTTATAGCCGAACAGCTCCGATTCGATCATGTTGTCGGGGATGGCGGCGGCATTGACGGAAACGAAGGCGCCTTTTCTCCCCGAATGATAATGAATGAACCGGGCCATCAGGTCTTTGCCGGTTCCGGTGGCTCCGCTCAGAAGGACGGACATATTCGAGGCCGCGATATGGGTGATGAGATCGATCAGGCGTTTCATGCGTCCGTTGACCGTGATCACGGATGGCGGTTCACCGTTCCCGGAGGGACGTTCGGCGACCGGGATGTAATGGAAACGGCTCAACTCATGATCGATCTTTTCGACGTAATGGCGGATATTTTCGCTTTCAAAATACTCGCGGGCCAGGTACAACTGGGCCTGACGTTCACCGTTATGATATAACCCCGACATGGCGGCCAGATAGCGGGTCGCGGCCAGTTCGTAGCGGGCGCCGATCATATCGAAAATTTCATTGGCTTTCCGGAACCATTCGCGGCCGAGATCATCGGCCATATTCCGGCATTCCAGCTGAGCGTAAACCCGGTAGCAAGCAGCGATTTCGACTCTCTCGTTGATCTTCTCAGCGACGACAAGGGCTTCGTCGGCGTATTGCCGGGACAACTCATATTTCCCGAGGCCGAAACAGGCGTCGGCCAACCTTCGTTTGATCTGAGAAATCAGTGCCGATCCCGGCGCGATTTCGAGCGATATTTTGAGGCCCTCGAGCAGGGCGGTTTCGGCGCTTTGATAATCTTGTTCAAGAAGATAAATCCACCCCAGATTTTCGTAGTAGATGGCCTTCTCACGC
>CAZGAV010000032.1:5093-38006 GCA_964523575.1 uncultured Ignavibacteriales bacterium | reverse complement strand
GGTTGTCCGTTGTTATTGAGGTCTGAATTAGCCAAATCGGCCGGGGCCGGTCCATCACGAAACAGGAAAGCTATCATGTAAACGACATCCCCGAGATCGACCACACCATTGCCGCTGATATCGCCGCAAAGGACGCCGCAACTGACCGGGAAAGCTCCGATAGTGGAATAGCACTCGTTGTTGAGCGGCGCGCAGGGTGAAAGGCCGTTGAGATCATAATCGCCGGCGGCCGTATCGCAGAATTGCGGGTCGTTAGAGAAATTGCCGTTCACGCCCAACTGATCGGCGATAACTCCGGTCCAATCGCCTGCCGTGTGACCGTAAATATCGGTGCACGTGAAGACTGGACTTGAAGGAGGAAGGACGGACACCGCTTCTCCTTCGCCAAACGCCAGAATGGAATTGTCGACCAACAATATCGGATGGCCGGAATACAAATCGGCGCCCTGCTCCGAACAGGAGTTGGCGACGAAAGTGCAGTTTCTGATTCTCGAATGCCCGCCGGCGTAGATGTTTGCCAGGAAGACGGCGCCGCCGCGGGCGGCGTGATTTCCGGCAAAAAGGCAATTTTCATAAATAGTCAATTGGGAATCGAAGACCGCGCCGCCGCCGAACTGGGCCTCATTGTCGATGAAATGGCAATTGCGGATGGAATCGATGGTCGTGTCTCTCAGCATAATCGCGCCGCCGTTGTCGCTGTATCCGCTCTGAATGGTAAAGCCATCGATAACCAAACGCGGAATACTCCCGGTATCGGCATAGAATGCTCGATGGAATTCGCCCGAGCTGCCGCCGCAGTCGATTATGGTCGTTCCAGGGCCGTTTTCCGAGCTCAGGGCCAGCGGCCGGGATTGGTCGAATATCGAAGGGTTGGCGCCGATGTGGATATCCCGATTACCGTTGCCGTCATAAAGGCCGGCGGCGATCAGAACGGTGTCGCCGGCCTGAGCAACATCGGCAGCTTCGCCGATTGTCGGCCACGATGACGGCACCAGGATCGTCGCCGGTTCATCGAACATGGTGATGTGACCGAGAGCATTGAAGGATGAAATGTCGGTGAAAGTTCCGGACACCTTAAAAAGGAAAGAGCGAACGCTGACCGTGTCCATCTCTTCGAACCATGAAATGGGAACATCATTGGAATCCGGGCCGAAATAATAGGAATTGATGAAAGACCGGGCCGGAACGAGAATATCCATCCCTGCACCCGCCAGAGACACCGAAAGCGGAACAATGGTGTCATTGACTTTCAAGGTCGATTGATCGACATCGCCGACATCATGTTCGGCAAAACCGCCGAGATGCAGTGCAAGCGTCTCCGATGGCCCGATTCGAGCCAGGGTTCTTGGTAAGGGATCGGGATCGGCCGTGGCCTGACCATCATAATCACCGATGATCTTCAATTGAGTATTGGTAAATGGCCCGAAGGTGTACGAATTGTTATCAAAATCGGCGGCCCCGGTTATCCTGTAATCGCTACCCATGAAAACCAGGCGCCCAAAGCCGGTATAGGTAAACAAGGGACCTTCACCAAAGCCTGCGCCGACATTATCCATATCCATTAGCTGGGGCTGGATTAAGACATAAGTATATTGACCGTCGTACCAGTAACCTTGAATATGGTCCTGATTATCCAACAGAAATTGCGGCGTGATATCTCCCTCGAAAATGAGATAAACGGCCGCCAGAGTATTGGGAAATTCGATGCTGACGGTTTTGCTCGAAAGATCCTGGATGATGTTAAGAGTATCGCCGACGGCTTTATCCGCTTGCAGTGCGGGATATGGAATAGCGTCGCCGATTATTATCCGATATAGATACATCAGATCTTCGACTGTCAGAACCAATCCGTCGGCGTTGACGTCGCTGGCGGCGATACTGGCTTCGATGTGAGAATCAAAAGCTTGAAAGCCATACAGCAGATAATTGGTGTACATAACCCAGTCGGCGATTTCATAATTTATGCCATTGAGGTTGATATCGCCGCGCATATCAATATCATTCGGATCGCAGAACATAAAGACCGATCCATCGACAAAATCGACGAAACGCGCCGGGGCGTTTTCGCCCAGCGACAGGCAGGAATCGGGTGCGCCCAACAGGGTGGGCAGATGGCTATAAGGGTTCGACACATCGCTCCAGCCGTCTGGGGTCCATTGGTAAACTCCGTCGGAAACGACCAGGTCGCCGTTTTCGAGGGCGACGCCGTTATCGCCGCAGTCGATCCAGAAAAAATCGATGTAGGAGTCCCGGCATTCAATACTTTGATCCTCGGTGGCGACAAAATCGAGCGTGAAAATCGGAATGCCGTCGGGGATATCGGTTGACAGCGCCGGCGGTGAACCATCGTTCAAATTGGCCACGCCCACGATGCGCACCAAACCGGACGGGCAATCGCCGACGCATCCGCCGACATCATCACGATATTCGAAATAATCCCATTGATACTCGCCGGAATTATCGAACAGGGGCCCCGGCGTCACTCCGGTCAAGGTCAGGGCTTCGCTTTCGAAACCTATCAGAAAATCAAAACCGTACATATTTTCGGTGCCGCCGATTTTGGTGACGGGCACGGAAATCGGATCGCCGTGAGGCACTCCGCCATCGGGCACCACTCTTTCAATCTGGAAAGCGAACGGCGTTCCCTGCGGGGTGGTGACTTCCCGCCAGTATAAACCGTCCCAGGAAGCAATGCGATTGCCTGGGGCGGAACCTGCCTTGAAAAATGTTCCCCCGGCGATCAGGAGGGTGTCATAGGGAGTCAGGGTAATGACCGAGTTGACCCAATAAGAATAATTACTGCCCATGCCGTCGCCCAAAGCCTGCCAGCCGCTCGTACCCGATCCGTCCCAGGCGGCGATATTATGGGCCGGCACCTCATTGACCTGAGCAAAAATTCCGCCGGCAATCAGCCGGTTTTGATACACCGAGAGGCTGTTTACGATAGGCTGATAATTAGTCTCGGGATCGGACAGGCTGTCAACGACTTGAAACCAGTCGTTCCCGTCCCAGCCGATGATTTGATTGCCCGGAGACTGGGTGTGAGTCGAGAAAGACCCGCCGATAATCAGCGATCCGTTGAATTCGGTCATCGCGTAAGCCGGGCCGTTTAGCCCCGACCCCAGCGTACTCCATGAAGAACCGTTCCAGGCTGCAATCCTGCCCGGCGGAGAGTCGAAATTGCCGACGGCAATCAACTGGCCGTCATATTCAATGACATCTTCAATGCTCATGCCGCCGTCGGCCGACAATCCCGGAAGGTCTATCCATGACGATCCGTTCCAGGCGGCCAGATCATGCACCGGAATCGAGCCGGCGGTGCTGAAATTACCAGCGGCGATCAGCATACCGTCATAGACACACAAGGCCCACACTTCTCCGGCTATGCCGTCGCCCAGTGCCCGCCAGGAAGATCCGTCCCAGGCGGCGATATTCAGAGACGAATTACCGCCGGCTGAGTTGAATTTTCCGGCGGCAATCAATTCGCCGTTATAAACCGTCAGGGCTTTCACGATATTATAATACGCCCCGCTCACTCCCCCTCCCAGGTCGTGCCAGGCCGCGCCATCCCATCGTGCGATGGAATTAGCCGGGTTGCCGTCGGCGGTGGCGAAATAGCCGCCGACAATCAGATCGCCGTTGTACACTGTAGACGAATAGGCGCCAAATAACATATAGGGCTCCAGGTCGCCTCCGCAAAGTCCGGTGCGGCAATAGGAAAAATCCAATTGACTTTCAGCGGGGTCGATTTGCGCCGCGGCCTGCGGTTGGATTGGATCTGTCGCCCCTGCGGGGGCAGTTAGGGCCATCATACCGACAATAATCAGGGCGACCGAAAATGCCATCGGCCCCGGCCGTTTTGGTCGGGGTAATTTAAAGTGGGTAAAGCTTAAAAACATAGTTCCTCCTCCTCTGTAAATCGGCGGTAATTAAGCTACCCTTAGCGAAAGGTAATAGGCCGCTCCCGGCTTATCTATAAGTCTGTGGACGAAATATGTACTTACAATCTTTAGCGGTATTTGCAGTATTAATAATATATGATTACTGTAGGTCTTTGTCAAGTCGTTTTTACCTTCGACGCTGATTAATTGCGGAATGCGCGGTTGGAAGAAGGCCTTTGATTTGGCGGGCAGATTAGATAAATTGAGCCTGTATCGCAACTGAAGTCGTGAAACCGGCGGGAGATTCGGCTATGGGTCTGACAGTTCATCTGCTCCAACCTTTCGATGACGATTGGGTCGCACGGCTAAAATCCGGCCTTGACCCCAACATCACCCTGACACATGGATCGCAGTTGCCTTCACCGGCCGATTTTTCGATTCTGATAGCCGGGCGGCCCGAACAGTCGCATCTGGCAGGCAGCAGCAAATTGAATACGCTGATTATTCCCTGGTCGGGTATGCCCGCGGCCACCCGCGAATTGATGTTGGAATTCCCCGATATTACCGTCTACAACCTCCATCACAATGCCGCTCCCGCCGCCGAGACCGCCGTGGCCCTGATGATGGCCGCGGCCAAAAAGATTATTCCGGTCGACCGTTTGTTTCGCGCCCACGATTGGACTCCCAGCTATCAGTTTGATGGCCTGACCTCAGGCGGGCCGATTCTTCTTTCAGGTAAAACGGCCTTGATTCTCGGCTTCGGCGCTATCGGGCAGCATATCGCCAAGGCCTGCCAGGGGCTGGGAATGAAAGTCCTGGCCATAAGAAAAAACATTCCGGCCTATTCCGACAGTTCGGCAGAGTTGTATTCGCTTCAGGCCATGCATCACCTCCTGCCGCGCGCCAACGTTTTATTTGTCTGCCTGCCGCTCACCCCCGACACCAAAGGCCTGATTGGAAAAGAGGAGTTGGATCTTTTGCCGGACGAAGCCATCATAGTTAATATAGCCCGAGGACCGATCATAGATGAGCCGGCTCTCTTTAAGGCGCTAAAATCGGCCGGTCAGAAAGGCGGCTGCCGCCGCCGCGCGGGACTGGATGTCTGGTACCATTATCCCAAGGATGAAGCCTCGCGCACCAACACGCCGCCTTCGCAATATCCGTTTCACGAACTGGACAATGTGGTCATGACGCCCCATCTGGGCGGCCATTCCGACGCCACCGAATCGCTTCGCATCGCCGAATTGGCCGCCATGCTTAACAAAGCCGCCAAAGGCGAACCGTTGCCCAATGCGGTCGACCCGGCAAGGGGTTATTAAATAGAATTTATATCGATGAAACAGGGAGGCACAAACCATGCAATCCAATCCCATAATCGACGCCATGCTCCGGCGCAAATCGATTCGCAAATACACCAAAGAAATGCCATCGGATGAAGTCATTCGTGCTATTGTGCGAGCCGGCATGCAGGCGCCGTTTGCTTCGCAATCGTACAGCGTCCTTCTTTCACGCCGGAAAAAAGGTATTGCCTGGGGCGCGCCGCTGGAATTCGTTATCTGTATCGATTCCTATAAATTGGAACGGATTATGGAAAAACGCGGCTGGAAGATGATCTCCAACGACCTCATGATTCTCCTTTTCGGTTTGCAGGACGCCACCCTCATGGCCGAAAATATGGTCATGGCCGCAGAAAGCCTCGGGTTGGGAAGCTGTTTTATTGGCGCTACGCCCTATTACGCCGATAAGGTCGCCGAAAAATTCGGCCTCCCGCCGCGCGTGTTTCCTCTGGTAGGTCTGGTCATGGGTTATCCGGCCGAGGACCCGCCGCCCCGTCCGCGCTATCCGCTCGATTTTGTTCTGTTCGAAGATAAATATCCCGAATTCGATGATGCCACACTTGAGGCCGCCATGAGAGTGATGGACGACGGTTATATGGCTCAAGGATATTATCGCGATTCGAATTTAATGATCAAGCTTGAAAAAGGCCGCAAGGAAACCTTTGATTTCGAAACTTATTCCTGGACCGAGCATATTTCCCGTAAATGGGGACAATGGAACAAGTCGATCAAACCGCTTTTGAAACAATTCGTCCAGCGCGGTTTTCATCTGGATTCTTCCAAGCCCGAGGACTCGTGATCGGGCAATGGCGCTTTGACCTGGTCTAAATTCGAATTATTGGCGGCAATTTTTCGATCAATGATTGCCTGCGCGGTTGTCACTCCTTATATTGTCCCGCTATGAGCAGACTACTGGATCAACTCAACGATCGGCAGAAAGAGGCCGTCACCAAAATCGACGGCCCGTTATTGGTCGTGGCCGGGGCCGGATCGGGGAAAACCCGCGTCCTGACCCATCGGCTGGCCTATATTATCGACCAGCAAAAGGCCAAACCGTGGGAAGTGCTGGCCGTAACCTTCACCAACAAGGCCGCCGGCGAAATGAAAGAACGCATCGCGGCCCTGCTGGGCTTCGATATCAGCCGGATGTGGGTTTCGACTTTTCATTCCTTTTGCGCCCGCTTCCTTCGGATGGAGGCTCAGCATATCGCCTATCCGTCCAACTTCACCATTCTCGACAACGACGACAGCAAATCGCTGATAAAACGTAGTCTCAAAGACCTTGGTATCGCCGGTTCGCAATTCACCCCCGATTCGGTTTTACGGAAAATATCCTCGGCCAAAAACCGTCTCTACACCGCCGAACGGTTTGCATCTGAAGCCGGCGGCTACTATGACGAGCGGGTCGCGCAGGTTTTCACTCTTTATGAAAGCAAATTGCGCGCTTCGGCCGCTTTCGATTTCGACGACCTGCTGAGTCAATCGGTTCAGCTTCTGATGGCTCATGACGACGTCCGCGCCGCCTGGCAAAGACGTTTCAAATATATCATGGTTGACGAATATCAGGACACCAACCACGCTCAGTATGGTTTGCTTAAAGCTCTGGTCGGTGCGGATAAAAATATCTGCGTCGTCGGCGATGAGGACCAATCGATTTATGGCTGGCGGGGTGCCGATATTTCTAATATTCTGAATTTCGAATCCGATTTCCCCGGCGCCGGCGTCATCAAATTGGAGCAAAATTACCGCTCGACCCAGACGATTTTGTCGGTCGCCTCGGCCGTCATCAAGAACAACCTGTCGCGCAAGGACAAAACGCTCTGGACCGAACGCCAGGGCGGCGATAAAATAGTAATTGCCCTGCTCGAATCGCAAGGGGACGAAGCCGACTGGGTCGTTGACCGCATCCTCGAGGGTCGCAACGGCGGTTCCCTTAAGGAAATGGTCATCCTCTACCGGACTAATGCCCAGTCGCGCGCCTTTGAAGAAGTTCTGCGGCGCGAAAAATTGCCTTACCAGATTATCGGCGGCGTATCTTTTTATCAGCGCAAGGAAATCAAAGACGTCATCGCCTATCTCAAGCTGATTTCCAACCCCCGCGATGAAGCGTCCTTCGTCCGCATCGTTAATTTCCCCAAACGGGCTCTGGGGCAGACCTCGCTTGAAAGACTGACCGCTTTTGCCAATCGGGCGGGGAAGTCTCTTCTGGAAGCGGCTTCCGAAGCCGACCAGATACCTTCTATCGGGAGTCGCGCCCAAAACGGTCTTAAAAAATTCGCCGCCATGATCGCAGGTTTCAAAAAAGACGCCGACACCCTCATGATCGATGATCTCATCCAAAAAATAATTGACGATACCGGACTCAGTCAGGCATATCTTGAGGAAGATTCGGTCACTGGCGAGGCGCGGGTGGAAAATATCGACGAATTTGTGGCCGCCGCGACCGATTTTTATAACGCCAACCCGGAACCGACCCTTGACAATTTTCTGGCCGAAATCACCCTTTTCACCGACCTCGATAATTATCAGGAAACCGACGATAAATTGACCCTGATGACATTGCACAACGCCAAGGGGTTGGAATTTGATACTGTTTTTATCACCGGGCTGGAGGACGGTCTTTTCCCGCTGGCGCGATCTTTCGATGAACCGGCCGAACTGGAAGAAGAAAGGCGTTTATTATATGTCGGCGCCACTCGCGCCCGCCGTGACTTGGCGTTGACAGCGGCCCGTTTTCGTTATCGTTTCGGCGGTACCGAATCGGCGCCGTCGCGTTTCCTCAGGGAAATCCCCAATGATCTGGTTGAAAAAATCGACCGCAGGTCCTATCGTTACGAATTCGGCCCGACTCAAACCCCGGCCGCCAAGCCGGCCAAACCTTCCCGGCCCGACGGCGTTTATTACGAATATGAAGAAGGCGAGGGGATGCGGCCGGGCAATATCGTAATCCACCCCAAATTCGGTCAGGGTCGGGTGATCAAAGTCGAAGGTTTTGGTGAAGAAATGCGGATTGATGTTGATTTCGCCTCGGTTGGCCCCAAGAAGCTGATCGCCAAATACGCTAAACTGACCGTCATTTCCCAGTGACTCGCCTGCCCCCGGGCCGAAGACGATATCTGTAGACAGCCCCCGACGAGATCATTGATCGCCAACAGTGAAAATTACCCGCTACTGGTCAAAATAAAGCTTGACAATTATATCTTTAGTGTTTATCTAATTAATGAGCCATCATTTTTATCTAGCCGCATCATTGTCGCTCATTAATAAATTTTGGAGGAGGGCTGGTCATGACCAGATTAGCTTTTTATCGCACCCCATTTTTTTGTTTTGTCTGTGCCATATTTTTACTGCCCCTGATTGGGATGATATCGGCCGGGGCCGTCAACCGGATAGAAATTGATGCCGCCAAATCCGGCACGGCACCCGTTCACTACGACACGTTGTATGTTGGTGGCGAATATGAACTCCGCTACTGGATTGAAAACGATGTCGTCATCGGCGGAATATCCTCCCCCATTCAAATTTGGTCGGATGACGGAGCTGAATGGGAGTATATCAGTCGCCCATGGGGCATCGGTACCAACAAATTCTTTACTATCGTACCGGGATCAAGGCTGGATGGTTTTCCATTCGACATGACCGGTGTTTTCGTGACTGAATATAACATAGACACTCAAAATCGGGACACCCTGGCATGGGGCGGTTTTGCCCTTAACAACGGACTGCAGACCGGTCCGTTGGAACATATGATTTCGCTTAATTTCAGGCCGGTGGGTCCCTGGATCCCGGGCGAAATTCATACGCTTTGCTTTGATACCTGTTTGGTGGCACCGGGGCCAATATGGGTATGGGTGGATATTATCGGCAACGCCGCCATACCGGAATGGGGCGGGCAGCTGTGCCTGCCGGTGAAATTAATTTGCGGCAATCCCAACGGCGACAACGATGTCAATGTCGGTGACGCCGTATTCATGATTAATTATGTTTTCCGAGAGGGGACGGCTCCCGATCCCTGGCAACTGGGCGACGCCAATTGCGATGGCGAATTGAATGTCGGCGATATCGTCTTTCTGATCGCGGCAATATTCAGAGATGGTCCGCAACCACAGTGCTGCGAGTGAAGCCTATGTAGAAAGGAGTAAAGCAAATGAAGCGAAGAATAATCGCTTGCGGCGTACTTTTAGTTGTCTTCTTTGCATCGTTTTCAAGCGCCGCAAATATATTATTTGCTGACATGGCAAAGTCCGGGGCGGGGCCGGTTCCATGTGATACATTTTACATTGGTGGCGAGTACGAGCTCCGAATC
The DNA here is from genome assembly GCA_964523575.1 of uncultured Ignavibacteriales bacterium. Taxonomy (GTDB): domain Bacteria; phylum Zixibacteria; class MSB-5A5; order GN15; family JAAZOE01; genus DAOUTW01. The sequence continues at coordinate 28,482 of CAZGAV010000032.1, read as the reverse complement.
TGGATTGAGAGTGATTTCATAATCAGAGCTGTAGGGGCGTTTTTCGCGTTATGGTCTCAAGATGGAGCCACCTGGGAATATGTTACCAAGGAAGACGGATACGGTGCGACAGGCTTCGTAACCGTGGTTCCCGGTTGCCGGATGGATCCTCCCGAAGAAACTCTTGATATGACCGGCCTGCTGGTTACGGAAGTCGCAATGTCCGGAGGTGGAGAAGACGATTTCGCCGTCGGTGGCGTGGGTTTAACTGAAGGCATTCCAATGGGACCATTGGAGCATATGATTTCTTTGCATATCCGACCCATAGGACCTTGGGGTGAAGCCGGGGTGACAGGTAGCATCTGCTTCGACACTACTTTTATACCCCCCCCAGATCCAAACATATTTATAGACCAATACGGTACAGGGATACAGCCCGAAATCGATTGTTATTTTTGTAAGCCGGTCAAGCTTTTGTGCGGCAATCCCAACGGCGATAACGACGTTAATGTCGGCGACGCCGTCTATATGATAAATTACGTCTTCCGCGAAGGTCTGGCGCCCAATCCGTGGCAACTGGGCGACGCCAACTGCGACGGCGCATTGGATGTCGGCGATATTGTCTTTCTGATCGCGGCTTCGTTCAGATACGGACCGCAACCACAGTGCTGTCAATATTAAGAGCCTCGAATCCAACAAAGCCTGATTTCGGGATTCAATTGCCGAATCCGGCCCGATTTCATCGTCAACTTCCTTCTTGCCGACCGGCATAAGGCTGTTTATATTTCCTGCCTATGACCCAATTGATCGATCAAATAGGAATCGGGAAAAATTTCTTCCTGATCGCCGGAAATTGTGTGGTCGAGGACGAAGCCACCAGCCTGGAAACCGCTCGATTTCTCAGCGACCTTTGCCGGAAACTGGACCTGCCCCTGATTTATAAATCTTCGTATCGCAAGGCCAATCGCACTTCGGCGCAGTCGTTTGAAACAATCGGCGACGAGGCGGCGCTTGAAATTCTGTGCCGGATCAAAAAAGATCTGTCGTTGCCGCTTCTGACCGATATCCACGAAACGACCGACATCAAACTGACCGAAGATATTGATGTTCTGCAAATTCCGGCTTTCCTCTGCCGCCAGACCGACCTGATTAGAGCGGCGGCCGCAACCGGAAAATGGGTCAATATCAAGAAGGGCCAGTTTATGGCCCCGGAGAATATGAAAGAAGCGGCCGAAAAAGGCGCCGGTCTGAATAATAGGCGGATAATGCTCACCGAACGGGGAACGACTTTCGGTTACAACAATCTAATCGTCGATTTCCGGTCGCTGATTGTTATGAGGGAACTGGGTTATCCGGTAATCTACGATGCGACTCATTCGGTCCAGCGGCCGAGCGGTCTGGGAACCAGTTCCGGCGGTGACAGGCAATTTATCAACTCACTGGCGCGGGCGGCGGCGGCGGTCGGAATTGACGGCTTGTTCGTCGAAACGCATCCGGATCCCCTACGGGCCAAATCCGACGCCGCCACGCAATTGCCGCTGGATAAGATGCCCGAATTGCTAAACGATGTGCTTAAAATTGTGAGACGATAATAGATGGCAACTCGGAAAAAAACCGGCCTGACCCGGGCAGTATTGAAGAAAAAATTGACCGCTATCAAAGCCCTGATTCTGGACGTTGACGGTGTTTTGACCGACGACAGCCTGTATATTGGGTCCGACGGCTTTGAGCTGAAACGGTTCAATATCGGCGACGGTCTTATGATCGTCCTGGCCATGCGGGCGGGGCTGGAAATAATTATCATGTCCAACCGCTATTCGCCGGCGACGGTTACCCGAATGAATGACCTCCGCGTCAAACATGTCATTCAGGAACGGGGCGACAAGGCCCAGTTGGTCGGCGATTATATCAAGAAAAATAATCTGCCGCTTGAATTGAAGGACACGGCCTTCATCGGCAATGATATTATGGATATATCGCTGGCGCGCCAAGCAGGAATCGGCGTCGCCGTCAAGGACGCTCATCCAGAACTGCTCGCGGAGGCCGATTATGTCACCTCCCGGAAAGGCGGCCAGGGCGCGGTGCGGGAAATTATCGACCTTTATTTCAAAGGGAGAGGCCTCAATACGGCCGATTTTTTGAAAAAATGATACTTGATATCGCCAGAGAAGTCATCGAAAAGGAAGCCGAAGCGGTTCAAGGGCTTCTGAAAAACCTCGACGTCAATTTCGAAAAAGCGGTCGAGGCTATTCTTCAGACCAGCGGACGGGTGATTGTAACCGGCATGGGCAAATCGGGTCTGGTCGGCAAAAAAATAGCCGCTACTTTTTCCTCAACCGGAACACCGGCGATCTTTCTTCACCCGGCCGAAGCGATCCACGGCGATCTGGGTATTGTCACCGACCGCGATATCGTGCTGGCCATCTCCAAATCGGGTGATACGGCCGAACTGCATCAAATTATCCCGGCTTTCAAACGACTCGGCATTCCGATGATACTCCTGACGGCTGAAATCGGTTCGCCTCTGGCCCAACGGTCCGAAATCGTCATCGATTGCTCGGTGCCGGCCGAGGCCTGCCCCAATAATCTGGTTCCTACCGCCTCGACCACTGCCGCTGTAGTCATGGGCGACGCTCTGGCCGTGGCTCTTTTCCGCCAGAGGGGCTTTTCGGCTGAGGAATTCGCCCAGCTTCACCCGGGCGGATCGCTCGGGCGGCGCTTGCTGGTTAGGGTCTCCGATATCATGCATACCGGTGACAATATCCCGATTGTGACCGAATCCAAAACCGTCATGGAAACCCTGATCACCATGTCGCGGGGACGGCTGGGAATTGCGGCGGTTGTTGACGATGACGGCAAACTGGCCGGAGTTTTCACCGATGGCGACCTGCGCCGACTGACGGAGCAAAGCAAGGACTTCTTCGACCGGCCGATTTCCGAAGTGATGACCGGCGATCCGCGCACGATTTCGCCCGATGCCATCCTTGACGAAGTTTTGGCGCGGTGCGAGCAGTTCAAAATTACCGTTCTGGTCGTGACCGATAAAAAACGACGGCCGGTGGGCATTATTCACCTTCACGATATCCTGACCTCCAAACTGGTTTAGGGGTATCGGCGCGTGGGCAATCGGATAAAAAACGACGTGGTTTATTTCGGCGCCGCCGGCCTTATGCGCCTGATCAATTTTCTGCCTCGAAAATTGACCCTGTTCATCGGCGAAATTCTGGGATTATTGGCCTACACAATCGTCCGGCAAGAACGCCGCAAATCTTTGGTTAATTTGGACCGCGCCTACGGCCGGGAATTATCCTTCCGCCGCAAAAAAGAAATCGCTCGTGGTTGTTTTATCACTTTCGGGCGGTCGGTGGTCGAGGCCATGAGGATTAGAAAGCACTACCATGACCAAATCCGACCGGAGATCGAGGTGATTGGCGAAGAAAATTTCCGACGGGCTTATGACCGGGGAAAGGGAATAGTGGCCTTCACCGGACATGTCGGTAATTTTGAATTGCTGGCGGCTTATACGGCGCAGGCCGGATACAAATGCGGCGTCATCGGCCGCGAATTATACGATAAACGGCTCGATAAAATTCTGGTCGCCAACCGGTCGGCCATGGGGTTGGTAAATGTCCGCACCGATGATTCCCCCATGACTATTCTGAGACTCCTCAAAGACGGCCACGCCATCGGCTTTTTAATCGATACCGATTCTTTTCGGGTGACTGGTGAATTGACGCCCTTCTTTGGACGTCCCGCCAAAACTCCCATCGGACCGACTCAACTGGGTCTCATGGCCGGTGCGGCTTTTTTGCCCATATTTTGCCTGTCATTCCCGGGAGGCAAATATAGAATTATCTTCGGTGAAGAAATGATTCCCGAATCGCGCGAACGTTCGCGCGAAAATGTTTATCGCGTCACCTGCCGGATGACTTCGATTATCGAGGATTTGATCCGTCAGTATCCTGAACAATGGATCTGGATGCATAATCGCTGGCACACCAAACCAGAACCGGCCGATCGCGAATTTCTATTTTCCATGGGACTGAAGATCTGATTTTTCCGAAACCACATAAGGTGCATAAAGACTTCTAATGCGAGTCCTTTTCGGAGGAAAAACTTGACCGCCCAGCCGCAAGTTGCAATCAGAAATACGGAGGATCGCCGTGTTATTCGCCGGCATCTCTGGTTTCTCGCGATAACGGCTTTATTTCTTAGACTCCTCTATCTGATTCTGGCCGTTTCGCATCTCGGCTTCGATCAACTGGCCGCCTACGCTCTCGATTCGGAAGCTTATTTAAGCGTCGCCCGGCATATTCTCGGCGGCGACCCCATGGGGAGCTATTATCTTTTTCGGGTGGGGCCCGGTTATGGGCTGATCCTCGCCGGTCTTCAGAAATTATTCGGAACCAGTCTGGTCTATCCGACGGCCTTTAACATCTTGATGGGCAGTCTGGCGCCGATTTTTATCTATATGCTGGCTTTCCATCTGACCGGCCTTAGAATCGTCGGTTTGTTATCGGGTCTGCTTACGGCGATTTCGCCGACGTCGATTTCACTCAGTTGTCTTATTTTGACCGACCAACCGTTCTTCACTATCCAGACGGCCGGGATGGTCTGTTTCGTACTGGGTTTCACCACCGGGAGAAAACGGTGGTTTATAATCTCCGGTCTGCTGGCCGGGGCCGCACTGTTGATCCGTTCCACGGCTCTGCTCTGGCCGATTTTACTCCTGACCGTTCCTTTGGTAATTCCGGTTTCATGGAAGTTTTCGTCGCGTCTGTCAATGATCGGTTATGTCGCTTTGACCGCCGGCTTGATGATTGTGGTAATTGCGGCCTGGTCGTTTCGCAACTATGTCGTCAACGATGTTTTCACTTTCGGCAGTAACGGCGTGTTGACCATGAGATCTTGTCTGGGGGCTAGAGCGGTCGTGGAAAACACCGACGAAGACAATATCATGACCCTGAGAGAACGATGGATCGATGAAGATGGCGAATACCGGGGAGAGCCTCCCCGGATTTACTACGAGCGAGCTAAAACCCGGTTCATGAATATCGCTACCAAGCATCCTGATTGGGTCGTCAAGGCTTATCTCAGAACGGTCTGGAGCAATATGCGAACCGGAAATTATATGCCGCTGAATCAAATTCCGGCTCTGGATCCGTTCTGGCGCCTGTTGATACGACTTCAGGAAAAATGGCTGGGGGTGATGGTTTTTCTGGGTTCATTGATCGGTATCGCATATTTATACTTCGACAAAAATTATCTCGCGGCCATTTTCCTGGGGCTGACCTTGGCTTATTTCACATTTCTGGCGGGGTTCAGTTTCTGGCAGGGTTCGCGTATTTACTTTCCCTCGGGGATGGCTTCCTCAACTCTGCTGGTCTATGCCGCCTATCGGGTATGGCCGCAGTTAAAACGCTGGACGGGCCGCCGGTCGGAATGATTATGAATCGCTTTCCGCCCGGGAAGCGGTCAGTTCATCGACCCGGCCTTTGAGAAGCGCGATCTCTTGAGCCATGATTTTATTCTGGTCGGCCTGCTTCGAAATCACGACGGTTAAATGCAGAAATATCAGTACGCCGAAAAATATGCCCACCAACAGCAAAACGACCGGAGCGTAATAGACGCCCACCAGACCGGCGATGATTTCCAGAAGCCGGCGCCAGATTGAAAAAACTATCAGCACCAGACTCCCTCCCAGCCACATCAGGCTGTACTCCTCACGCAGTTTCTTTCGCCGGATAAGATAAACGATGAGGATAATCACCAGAACACTGGCCACGATCGACAAAATCTGTATGCGTGCGACCATCTCGGATTTACTCCTTGCTGACAGGTTTTCGAGTATAAGCGATGAAGTTGGCCATGAGACATTTGACCATGTAATAAAGCGATTTGGATAACCGGATGGAGGAATCTCCGCTAATTCTTTCCCGCATCGAAACCGGCACCTCGCAGATACGGAATCGATTGCGGAAAAGTTCGATAACCGACTCCGGCTCCGGATAGTCCTGCGGATAATGGTCCACCAGAAATTCGATGGCTCGCCGGTTATAGGCGCGGAAGCCGGAGGTGTTATCGGTGATGGTACTGCCGACCATAAGCGAGTTGACCATGCTGAAAATCTTGATGCCGATCCCGCGCCAGAAAGTGCATTTGTATTGCCCCGCCCCAAGGAAACGCGACCCGATGGCCACGTCGGCTTCTTCGCCCATGACCGGCGTCAGGATTTTTTCGATTTCGCCGGCCAGATGCTGGCCGTCGCCGTCGAATTGTATAGCGAAATCGAAGCCGGCCCATTGGGCGTATTTTAAGCCGGTCTGCACCGCGCCCCCGATACCCAGGTTGATCGGCAGACTCAAAACCGTTTCGCCCATTTCGCGGACGACTATTCCGGTACCATCAGTCGAAGCGTCGTTGACCACTATAATTTTTATTTCGGGATGATGGTAGCGGAGATCGTGGATGGCCGACCGGATATTATGTTCCTCGTTGTGTGCGGGAAGAATGGCGCAGATTTTACGGTCTTTTAATTCCATACGCCTGCCCCGATCTCGAATGATCCGTCCGGAGGATCTTTTTCATATAGTGAAGCCGGAATGTTCGGTAAAACATTAATAAATATATGGAAATTGCCCCGCAGGCGCAACCCGGATTAACGTAACGATTTGTTATATGGCAACGGCTTGGCCGGAATTCACTGAATACTTTTATGGTTTTCCAATACCGCCAGAAAGCGGGGATTGTCACGGAGAGAAGAGAGTTCCGGAGTCAGCTTTAGGATGATGACAGACAGGTTTGATGGTATCGAAAGCAAGTAGTCGAACAATTCAATGGCCTGGTCCTGTTGACCCGCTTGAGCGTAAACCATTGCGAGGACTCTGATATAATCCGGTCCGCTGAGCGCATCTTCGGATATGGGATTAATATCGGCGGCACGTTTCGCCATTTGTATGGCCATACTGCTTTGTCCGAGTCCGGCATAGACGCTTGCCAGCGAACTTAAAATCGGCGCGTTGTCGGGCGTCAACGAGAGCCTGCTTTCAAGCCATACCCGAGCAGAATCATAATAGACTGCCGCGACCTGCCGCTGCCCCATCAGCGAATAAGCCAAACCCCTCAATGAATAGTAATCTGAACTGTCCGGGTGATCCGGGAAAAACACCTCACCGGGAGACGTAATCAGGCGCAGGGCGTGGTCATAATTTTTGTCACAAAGATCATAATACGCCTCAAGCCAGTTCAGCTCCGGCCAGCGGCCGTTACAGGCGCGTCCCGCATCAAGGACTTCGCGCGCCTGGCCTGTTTCACCGGTCTGGTTGAGAATCGCCCATGATTTTAAAATATACGCCCACAGATGATTGGGTTGCATATCAATGGCCCTGTCGAATTGGGCTATCGCATCTGAATAACGATGACAGTAAAGATATGTTATACCCAGTTCATACCTGTACCATGCGTCGAGGGGATCAAGTTTGACAACGGCCTGAAGTCCGGCGGTGGCTTCGTCCCATTTACCCTGGCGACGTTCTACCCAGGCCACACTGGCAATCGCCAGCGCGTTGTTGGGTTGAAGCTCAAGTACTCTGGAAAACTCTTGAAGGGCCCCCTTATAATCGCGAAGTCCGTGGTAATAGTACCAGCCCCGAGCCTGATGCGCTTCCGGCATATTAGGCGCCAGGCGCAAAGCTTTATCGATAAACATAATGGCACTGTCCAGCCGTTGCTGAGACGGGTCGGTCCGATCCCAGTACATCTCGGTATAGAGAGAACCCAATTCGGCATAGGCCTGGGCGAAGTCGGGCGCCAATTCGATCGCCTTAAGATGCATCATCTCGGCAAGCGGCATTTCGTTCTGTTTATAGCGAACGACAGAAAAAAATCGCTTTCCCCTCAGATAGTAGTCATAAGCCCGGGGATCGATTTCAGTTTTCCGGGACAGCACTTCCTGCTCTGCCTGCATCAAGGTAACATCCAATGCCGCCGCTACTTCCTGGGCTATCGTTGACTGCACTTCAAAAACATCGGTAAGCACGGCGTTATACCTGCTCACCCACAGGTGAGAATCGTCCGAGACTCGAATTAAGTAGGGATTTATCCGTACGCGGCTTTCGGATCCTTTTCTTTCCCAATGGATAGTCCCCTCAAGGATATAATCGACACCCAATTCTTTGCCTATTTGCTTCAGGCTTTTATCCGTATGCCTGTACTGCATGGAGCTGGTTCTGGATATTACGCCCAACCCGGAGAGACCGGCCAGGGCGGTTATGATTTCATCGGTGATTCCATCCGCAAAATACTCGTCTTCCGGCGCCCCAAGGTTTTCAAAGGGCAGCACCGCCAGCATCTTTCGAGCACTGCCTGATGGGGCCTTGTTTTTCAAAACATAGCCAAGACCAAGAGCACTGATTATAATCAACGTTAGAATAGCCGCGATGTACCAGCGGGTTCGCACGCGGCTTATCGCCGATTCAGCCGGATTTTTTAGTCGCCGCAAATCGGCGCCAAGGTCTGCGGCAGTCTGGTAGCGATGTTCCGGCTTTTTTTCCAGCAGTTTGGCGACGATCCGCTGGAGTTCTTCGGATATCCCGCTGCGACGACGTCCCGGTGGTTCCGGAAGATCTTCGGAAATGGCCATGAGGGTTGCGGCCTGGTTGTCCCGCCTGAAGGGATTGACACCGGTGATTAATTCGTACAGGACGACGCCGAGGGAAAAAAGATCGGAACGGGCATCGGCCTCCCGACCGGCGATCTGTTCCGGTGACATGTACCCGATCGTCCCCGGGGTCAATCCATCCTGTGTCAATCGATCGCTATCCCGTATGACGGCCAGCCCAAAATCCAAAACTCGGGGTATATTGTCATGGTCGACAATGATGTTGGAGGGTTTGATATCCCGATGAATTATGCCCGAATCGTGAGCTTTACGGAGGCCATTGCAGATACCTAAAGCCAGTTCGACGATTTCATCCTGGTTCAGACGGCCGGAGGTAACAATCTTGTCGAGCGGGGACCCTTCTACCAGTTCCATGGCAAAAAAGGGGCGCCCTTGATGCTCTCCCACTTCGTAGACAGCCACGATATTGGCATGGCCCAGTTTCGCCGCCGCCTGTGCCTCCCGTTTGAACCGGGCTCGGCAATCGGCATCCCGGCAGAGATGTAACGGCAGAAATTTGAGCGCGACCTTGCGATTGAGCTCGGTATCTTCCGCCAGATAGACCTCGCCCATTCCACCGGCACCGATTTTTTCGGTTATCCGGTAATGCCCGATAACGGTGTCTTTCGTCAGAAAAAAATGCGACCGGGTTGCGTCATTCATATCATCATTCGACGACGTCATCGAAATCCCGACCTCGGTTAGATAGCGCTATTGATTTGATTGCTTGACAAAGATAAGGATTATGAATCAAAGAGGCAATTGTTTTAATCGAACGGCCCACATGCCCCGCCGCTCGATAAGGATGAAATGCCCCAAAAGGCGTAAAGTGACCTGCATTTTACGTTAATTGTCGCTCTGAGACCAGCCTGACGATTTTCAATTTTATTACAATTTTTTTTTGAATAACCGGATATTTGGAATGTATTAAAATTAGAAAAACGGCCCGGAGGACAAAATTGAGCCAAAACCGATGGCCCCCCGGCTTCGGTGATTTGGTAAACCCGAAATCGTCGCGCCACTTTGGGCTTGACAGTTGCCGCTAATTTATTATAATAAAAGGCTTTGTTTTAAACGACAACTACGAACGGAATAGAAACGATGAAAAGAACTTATCAGCCGTCCAATCGGAAAATGATCAACGATCACGGTTTCCGGACACGGATGGCGACCAAAAACGGACGCGCCGTGCTCTCCCGCCGTCGGGCCAAAGGAAGAAAACGGTTAACCGTCAGTGTCAGCCGCAAGAAATAGCTGTGGATAATCGGTTTCCTGCTGAGTGCCGACTGAAAAACAGGAAAGACATTCAAGCCGTTTATGCCCGGCGCGATATTTTCCGTGGCGAACGGCTTGTTTTCTACCGGGCTATTTTTTCAGGCGCGGCCACAGTTGAGCATAGCGAACCCGGCCCGAAATCGATATCTTCTGAAAATATGAGCCGGTTTTGCCTGTCGGTTTCCAAAGCATGCGGCGGAGCCGTCCGGCGGAATCGAATTAAACGGATATTGCGGGAAATTATAAGACACCATCGTCAGCGGATCGAGCCCGGTTTCGATTATATCATCCGGGTCAACGCCGCCCGCTTGAAGGACAGTATCAGCGAAAAGGATTTCCTTGCCGACTTCTCACGTTATTTCAGATGGAGCTAAACGGCGCCGGTCGCCGCTGGCTTACCTTTTTCTCGGGGTTATCCATCTGTACCGTATGCTTTTAAGCCCGGTTGTGGGGCTTTTCGTCCAATGTCGGTTTCATCCCACCTGCTCTCAGTATGGCCTCGACGCTGTAAAAAAATACGGCGCCTTTAGGGGTGGTTTCATGGCTGTCAAGCGGGTTTTGCGGTGTAATCCTTGGTTCCCCGGCGGTTACGATCCGGTCGAATAAGTATGAGGTGGAGAGGTAATTTTGGATAAAAGAACGATTATTGCCGTCGTCATTTGCGTTTTGCTTTTGCTCTTCTGGGGCCGTATCATGGAATTCTTGGGTTATGCGCCGGCGACGCCGCAAAAGACTCAGACCCAGCAGACTGCGGTCGATACGACCGCTGTCCCCGCCGCCACCCAGCCGGTGGTCACGCCTTCCGATACTCTGCCGCCGGAACATCCGATCATAGAAGCGGTCGACACCCTGGTCGCGGAAAAGACGGTCGAAGTCAGGACGCCGCTGTATCGCATGATCCTGACCAATTATGGCGGCGGCATTCAATACCTGGAGTTGCGCAATTACAAGTATCAGGGAAACGGCGATGTTATCCTGACCCAGAGTTCGAATAAAGTCGTCCCCGACTTCGAGACGGCCAACGGTACTTTTAAGGCCAACCATCTGCGGTTCCAATGCGATCAAAATGATTTTCAGCTGGAAAAAGGCGACAGCCCCAGAAAAATTACGTTCACCTACGATAACGATCATGGCGGCCGCATTATCAAAACCTTTACCATCAATCCCGACCGCTATGACGTCGATTTCGATATCACGGTCGACGGAATAGAATCGTTCGGTTTCGAGCGTAATTATGATCTGGTCTGGGGAATAACGCCGGCTCCAACCGAAAAAAATCTCAAGGACGATTACAGCTATTATAAAGTCGTCGGGATGATGGATAAGAATATTGACCTGGCCGATTTTGAAAACGGGCGGATGTCGGAAGATCTCCCCGGCGTCGTCCTCTGGGCCGGACTGCGAACCAAATATTTCGCGGCGATCATGATTCCCCGCAATCGTTTCGGTGACGGCATCACCGCCCGAGGCACTGAAACCAAAGAGGAAATCGGTGGCGCCTCGATCAAAGTACGCGATCTTGCGGCTGGTTTGACCCTTTCGATTCCCTCTCAGGGTACAGTGGTGGATTCCTTTACGATTTTTGCCGGACCGATCGATTACAAAATCCTCAAGAAGTACAACAACAGCATGGAGGAATTGACTTCCCTCGGGTGGATCATTATCAAGCCTTTTTCGATCGCTATAATCTGGCTTCTGCCAAAGATTTACAGCATTGTCCCCAATTACGGCGTGGTGGTCTTGATCTTCTCTCTGCTGGTTAAGGTGCTCATTTTCCCTCTGTCCCGGAAACAGACGCTGGCTATGACCAAGATGAAAGAACTCCAGCCGAAGATGAAGAAGCTGCAGGAGAAATACAAAGAGGATCCGGGCCGTCTCAACAAAGAGATGATGAAACTCTACAAGGAAACCGGGGCCAATCCTCTTTCCGGATGCCTCCCGCTCTTGCCGCAGATGCCCCTCTTTTTCGCCCTGTTCACCGTTTTCAAAACGACGATTGAATTTCGCGGCGCGTCGTTCGTCGGATGGATTACCGATTTGTCGGTGCCCGATCCCCTCTACATTTTGCCAATTATCATGGTCATCACCATGTTCATTCAACAGAAAATGACCATGACCGACCCCAAGCAAAAAATGATGGTCTATATCATGCCGCTATTTTTCGGCTGGCTGTTCATGAACTTCCCGGCCGGATTGGTACTTTATTGGACCGGATTCAATATCCTGTCATTTATTGAAACCATCTATGTCCGCAAACGTCAGGAGGCGGTGACGGTAGTTGAAGAAAGCAAGTAAGGCCGATGCCGGCCACAATCTGACCGACACTATCGCCGCCATCGCCACTCCCACCGGCTCGGGAGGCGTCGGAATCGTCCGCATTTCCGGGCCCGATGCGGTTGATATCCTGAAAAAGATATTCATCGCGCTAAAACCAAAATCGAAAATTATCCCCTATATGCTTCGTTTTGGCAGAATCGTAAGCCATAATGACAGCCAGGAATTAGATGAAGTGTTGGCGGCATATATGCCGGCACCAAAGAGCTTCACTGGCGAAGAAATGGTTGAACTTTATTGCCATGCCGGTCATTTTGTACTTAAGACAATATTGGATAATATCTTAGAACTTGGTTGCCGACCGGCTGAAGCGGGTGAATTTTCGATGCGGCGGTTTCTGAATCATGGAGTTGACCTGACTCGGCTGGAAGGCGCCGCCGAGATAATCGCCTCCAAGACCGACCTCGCTTATCGCCTTTCGAGAGAACATCTTCTGGGCAATTACGGCGAATATATCGCCAGCCTGCGCAAGCAGATCGTTCATCTTCTGGCCGAACTCGAGGCTGATATCGATTTTCCTGATGAAGATACCGTCGGTTCCATCGGCCGCTCATTGCTGGAAGAACGCCTGGATGATCTCATTGAAAGTTTGGAGCAGTTGGCCGCCGGTTATCGAACCGGGAAAATTATTCAGGATGGGTATCGGGTGGTTATCCTGGGACCGCCCAATTCCGGGAAATCATCATTGTTCAATCGGCTGATGAGACAGAATCGCGCCCTAGTAACACCCATAGCCGGCACGACTCGCGATTATATTTCGGAATGGATCGATATCGACGGCTTGCCGGTGGAATTATTCGACACGGCCGGTTTGCGCCGCGGGCTCGGAAGGGTGGAGAAAGCCGGAATTGATAAAACCCGCCAATTGGTAAGTAGCGCCGATTTGATTATCTATCTTTTTGACCTGAGCGGTAAATTTTATGAAAAGCCTGAAATTCTACCGGCAACCGGGCAGGAAATGATAGTTATTCTCAATAAAGTCGACCTATTGAAACCGAAGGATGTGCGTCTTCAAAAGTGGATGAAACAGCTCGGATCCAAATTCGATCTCGTGCCTCTTTCGGCCAAATCCGGCAAAGGCCTTAGGGGTTTACAGACAAAGATTTACGAAAAAGCCGGGGCGGCCGATTTGACCTCTTCGCTGGTCGTCACCTCGCATCGGCACCAGATCAAAATCAAAAGCTGTCTGGAACATCTTCGAAAAGTGCGGCAAATGGATGAAATGCCGCCGGAAATTATCTCATTGGAGTTGCGTCAGGCGGCGGATCGAATCGGTGAAATCACCGGCGCCGTGTATACCGAGGAAATCCTCGACGAAATATTCGCCAATTTCTGTATTGGAAAATAATCGTTATCCCAAATGCACTCGTTTCACGTGCAACAATATTATCGTCGGCACGCAAAATTCAGATGATTCATGAGACTTTGCCCTACTTTTCATGCGAGGAGAACTAATAATGTCCATTGACGCGACGGCTGTTTTGCGTTATATATTGCCAAGATGAATTCCCATGATTTCGATATATTGATTGTCGGGGGCGGCCATGCCGGGACCGAGGCGGCTCGGATCGCCTCGCGCCTGAAAATGAAGGTCGGGCTGGTGACGATGGACCGCCGTAAATTGGCTCTGATGTCATGCAACCCGGCGGTGGGCGGAGTCGGCAAAGGTCATCTGGTGCGGGAGGTCGATGCCCTGGGCGGTATCATCGGTCGAGCGGCCGATTACGCCGGAATTCAATTTCGACGTTTGAACATGTCCAAAGGCCCGGCGGTGCGTTCGACGCGCGTTCAATGCGACCGTCGCCTTTATACTGAATATGTCAGCGATTTCGTGGCCGCTCTTCCGGGTGTCGAAATCATTGAGGGTGAAGCGATTGGGCTTTTAGTTGAAAACGGCGCGGTCTGCGGATTGGAAATCAAGCACAGGGATCGGACCGGCTCTAAAAAACGGGATCGTTGCCTTTCTCGAACCGTAATTCTGGCGACAGGCACTTTTTTGGGAGGCTTGATTCATCTCGGCGAAAAAACGACGCCGGCCGGTCGTCGCGGCGAACCGGCGGCGATCGGTATGACTGAATCATTGAACCAGGCCGGCTTTGAGACGGGACGATTGAAAACGGGAACGCCGCCACGCGTTGACGGCGGAACCATCGACTATGCCAAAACCGAAGCCCAGCCGGGGCAGGAACCGAAGCCCACGTTTTCGCATTTCGCATCCGGCGAAGAAACGCTGAACAATGACAGCCTTTGCCATTTGACTTACACCACCGATCGCACGGCGGAAATTATCCGGGCCAATATTGATCGGGCGCCGCTTTTCTCCGGCCAGATTCAGGGTACCGGGCCCCGCTATTGCCCCTCCATTGAAGATAAGATCGTTCGTTTTGCCGATAAACCCCGGCATCAGATATTTATCGAGCCGGAGGGCAACGGCACCGACGAAATATACCTCAATGGCTTTGCCACGTCGCTACCGCAGGATGTTCAACATTCTGCGGTGCAATCGATTATTGGATTGGAAAAAGCGCGTATCACCCAATGGGGTTACGCTATCGAATACGATTATGTCCCGCCGCATCAGATCAAATCTTCGCTGGAATCAAAACCTGTGGCCGGATTGTTTCTGGCCGGGCAGATAAACGGCACATCAGGCTATGAAGAAGCCGCAGCGCAGGGCCTGATCGCAGGCTTGAATGCCTCGCTTCACATCCTTAAAGAAGAACCGCTCATCCCGGGAAGACATGAATCATATATCGGCGTCATGCTCGACGATCTCGTTACCCGGAATATTTCGGAACCGTATCGAATGTTCACCAGCCGGGCCGAATATCGTCTTGCTTTACGCGAAGATAATGCTCTTGATCGCATGGCGCCGTATGGCCGCAAATATGGAATTTACGATCAAGTCGAATTGGAAATAATCGACCGCCAGGAGCAGGAATTGAATGAGATGATTTCATACTTGAAATCGACACGTTTCAACACTGCCGACCTTCGCGATCGTTTCGACCTTCAGACCAAACGCGGCCGGGTCAGCCTGGCCGATCTTATCTGCCGTCCCGATTTCGAAATAGATCATCTACTGGAATTATCCGGCAACGGTCTGAAGGCCCGCCGCGATATTTTTGAAAAAGCCGCAATTCTAATTAAATATAAAGGTTACCTCGACAAGCAGGACCGGGAAATCAAGCGCCATGAGAAAAACGAAAACTCATCTATTCCTGAAAATTTCGACTACCGTTCACTCCACGGCCTGAAAACCGAGGCGCTGGAAAAGCTGAAAAAATTTCGCCCACGAACTCTGGGACAGGCGGGCCGTATCGAAGGCGTTACACCCTCGGATATCGCGGTTTTGACCATCTATTTGAAGAAACGAGCTTTGTCTTGACCCGGTTTTTTCGACCTTTATCGCCGCATCGGGTTTTATGCCGTGCAGGTAACCTAATTGAACCAAAGTTCTTAATTGAAATCGAGGGCCGTCTCAACCGAATAAGTTCCACGTGAAACAATTGAGCTATGATTAATATTCAATCCGATAATTTGCTGAATCAATACATCGACACGGGTCGGCTTAACCGTTGGCTCAACGAGGTCCAGCAAGCCAATGAAAAATTCAATCTCTATTCCCGCCATTTTCAGCGCCATGATCTGGAATTATTGGCGGCCGAATCGTTGATACCCGTCGATCGGGGCTGGATCCACGAATCTTCCGGGCCTCTCCTCGATATCGGTTCCGGTTGGGGCATCCCCGCCGTGCCGATTTTACTCTCGGGTCTGGACATCAAGATAACTCTGGTGGAACGGTCGCAGAAAAAGGCCGATTTTCTTTTGCTTCTGTTTCACCGTCTCGGCCTGAAGGCCGATATTATCGCCGGGGATATTATCGACCTGAAATCTGATGAGCTTTATTCACAGGCTATTCTCCGCGGAGTGGCTCTCGATAAAAAAGTCCGTAGCCGGTTGCAGAGGCTGGTTACACCCGGCGGCGAATTGATTTATTTTGGCTCCAGTTTCCCTGACGATTGGCGTCTTTCGACCCAATCGTTTGAATATTCGATAGATAACCTGCCGGTCAGAAATATCATAAAATATACTTTCGACTAAAATAGTTGTTGCCCTAATTTCAAGAATTGTATAATCTAAGAGCCTGAACAGGGATGTTACCAACATGAGGCGTCTATGTCAAGAATAATGGCTGTGGCTAACCAAAAGGGCGGCGTTGGAAAAACCACGACCGCCATCAACCTGGCTTCCTGCCTGGCCGTAGCCGAGCAAAAAACTCTTCTGGTGGACATCGACCCCCAGGCCAATTCCAGTTCCGGGCTTGGTTGCTATTGCGAAGAATCCGATATCACCATCTATGAAGTTCTCATCGGCGGCGCCAACCCGGCCGAGGCCATCGTGCCCACCATGATCCCGTATTTGAACCTTCTGCCCTCGAGCGTGCGGCTGGTGGGAGCCGAGGTTGAACTGGTGCCGATGGTGGCCCGCGAACATAAATTGAAGGAAGCTCTGCTTCCCATTAAAAATGAATATGATTATATTATAGTAGATTGTCCGCCCTCGCTGGGTTTGCTGACCCTGAACACTCTGACGGCGGCCGACTCCGTTATAATACCAATTCAATGTGAATATTACGCATTGGAAGGCATGGGCCAACTGCTCAACTCCATCACCCTGGTGCAGAAGCATCTCAATCCCCATCTGGCCATCGAGGGCGTGTTGTTGACCATGTACGACGGCCGCCTCAACCTTTCGCGCCAGGTGGCCGACGAAGCCCGCAAATATTTTCCCGATAAAGTCTATGCCACGACCATCTGTCGCAACGTGCGTTTGTCGGAAGCGCCCAGTTTCGGAAAACCGATTGTCAAATACGACATCCTTTCCACCGGAGCGCAAAACTATTTATCTCTGGCCAAGGAGATTTTGAGTCATGGGTAAAATCGCTTTAGGACGCGGATTGGAGGCGCTGATCCCGACCAGCGCCGCCAGCGATGAGAAAACGAGCGGCCAATTGCGCCAACTGCCGCTGGAAACGATCGCGCCCAATCCCAATCAGCCGCGCAAAGAATTCGATCAGGAAAAACTGGCGGAGCTGGCCGAATCGTTCAAATCGCGCGGTATGTTACAGCCGATTCTGGTCAAAAAGGAAGGCACCGGGTACCAGGTGGTGGCCGGGGAACGCCGTTTTCGTGCGGCCAAAATAGCCGGATTGACTACCGCACCGGCTCTGATAATGGAAGATATCAGCCCTACGGAAATGCTGCAGTTGGCTTTGATCGAAAATTTACAGCGCGAGGATCTTAATCCGATCGAAACCGCTCAGGCCTACAGTTCATTGATCGAACAATGCGGCCTGACCCAGGCCCAGCTGGCCGAGCAAATCGGCCGCAACCGCGCCTCTATCGCCAATACCCTGCGGCTTTTATCCCTGCCGGAAAATATCCGAAATTTGATATCCGAAGGAAAACTGACCGAGGGACACGCCCGGGCTATCCTTTCGGTCTCCGACGCCGCCATGCGGGACCGGATTGCGCACCGGATTCTTTCCGAAACGCTGTCGGTGCGGCAAACCGAGGGGCTGGCGCGGCAGACCAAAAGACGCCGGCTGGTGGTCAGACGCAAACCGCCGGCCATCGAAGAAGCCGAAAGCTTTTTGAAACAAACGCTGGGAACGGCGGTAAGAATCGTACCGGGGCTAAAGAAGGGGCGGATCGAGGTCGAATACTATGGTGACGAGGATTTAAACCGTTTGCTGGATTTGATGCGAAAGATATCATGAGGCGGGCGTGGCGACGAAGTATGTGACAGTCATGGTTATTTCCCACGAGGACACCGACAACCCCCGGCGGTTGCGGATGCCGCTCTGGCTCTATCGCACCCTTTTGGTTTTTATCGCGCTGGTCCTGATCGCACCGGTCATATATATCGCCGTATATTACGACGTTCTGGCGCGGGCCGCCGACGCCGGACGGCTGGCTGAAGAAAACGAGTCACTCCGCCGATACCAATATAAGGTACAGATACTGGAACAATCGCTGATGGAGACACGGCAGTTGATGGCAAAGATAACGGAAATGGCCGGGCTCGATTCGGTCCTCATGGCCGATCAATTCGGGTCAGAGGATTCGATGACCGAAATCGATGAATCGATGATCAACCCCGGAAGCATTTCGCGTTCCCTGCCGCCCGATTCGCCGATTCCCGACGGCCTCCCGGCCACGGGATGGATTTCACGCGGTTTTTCCGAAATCCCCGGACGAAAACATCCCGGCGTCGATATGGCTATGCCTGAAGGCACGCCGGTGTTTGCGACCGCATTCGGGACGGTGACGTTCGCGGGATTGGACGCTCAGTACGGCTATATGATAGTCATGCAGAACAACGACAGTATCGAAACCGTATTCGGCCATAACAGCCGTAATCTGGTCCAGGTCGGCGATACCATCTTTGCCGGGCAACGCATCGCCCTGTCGGGCAACACCGGGCAAAGTTCGGCGCCGCATCTACACTATGAAATAAGAATTAACCATATACCGATAAATCCTGTAAAGTATTTCGTATATGAAAATCAAACCAGATAGAAAAGAAGAAGTGAAAATGGATGGATCAATGAACACCCTCATCGGCAAGGATTCGGTCATCACCGGAACCATCGACGTCAAAGGCCCGTTGCGGATTGACGGCAAGGTCAAAGGTCAGGTCAACTCCTCCGACACCGTCACGGTCGGAGCGGGCGGCGACGTGGAAGCCGAACTCAATTGCAAAATCGCCACTATCGCGGGCAAGGTCTCGGGAAACATCGTCGCCTCGGAAAAGGTCGAATTGCAGGCCAAAGCCGAGATTTCCGGCGATCTCAAAACCAAGTCGCTGGTCATCGAGCAGGGAGCTATCTTCTGCGGTTCCTGCAACATGAAAGAAACCCAGCCCGGCGTCCATAAGTATTCCGAGGTGGCGGAAAAGATCAGGAAAGAGCAGACGACCACGACCAAATAGTTGTTGATAAGTAGTCAGCAATTGTGGAAATGCCGATAATTAATTACCGGGCAAACCGTTACGCTTGCCCGGTAAAGACCCGGTGAAGGGTTTATCCACAATTTCCACTCCCGGTTAGGGTTACGCCAGAATACCAATTTCCTCGATTTTTCGCATATTTTCCATGTGATTTTGGGTGATATTCGACGCTATTCCCGTATAATGAATACAAATCGGAGGATTAATGTCGGAAAATAAATACGATGACGCCGCCGCTCTGCAAAATCTGCAGGCTTCATACCAAAAAATTAAATCTGAAATCGGCAAAGTCATAATAGGTCAGGATGCTGTTATCGAACAATTGCTTATAGCCCTGCTGGCGCGCGGACACGGCCTGCTGGTGGGCGTTCCCGGACTGGCCAAAACGCTTCTGATCTCGACCGTGGCTCGCATCCTTGATCTCAAATTTTCTCGAATCCAGTTTACGCCCGATCTGATGCCGTCCGATATCACCGGGACGGAAATCATCGAGGAGGATCGTTCCACAGGCAAACGCGGTTTTAAATTCGTTCATGGTCCGGTCTTCGCCAATATTATTCTGGCTGACGAAATCAACCGCACTCCCCCCAAAACTCAGGCAGCGCTGTTGCAGGCCATGCAGGAAAATGAAGTCACCGCCGCCGGTCAGACCTATAAACTCGATCAACCCTTTTTCGTCCTGGCGACGCAGAACCCGATCGAGCAGGAAGGCACTTATCCGTTGCCGGAAGCCCAGCTGGATCGATTCATGTTCAACATTTATGTCGATTATCCCAAGAAGGGCGAGGAAGAAGAAATCGTCATGACCACGACCGCCGCTCCGGTGGCGGAATTGGGCAAGGTCTTGACGGCCGAACAAATCATCGCTCTTCAGCAACTGGTTCGCACCGTGCCGGTGTCGGAACATCTGGTGTCGTACGCGGTCCGGCTGGCGCGCGCTACTCGACCCGGTGAACCGGGCAGTCCCGATTTTATCAAAAGCTGGGTCTCATGGGGCGCTGGCCCTCGTGCCGGGCAGTATTTGATCCTGGCCGCCAAGACGCGCGCGATTCTTGAAGGCCGTCCGACGCCGTCGGTCGAGGATGTCCGTTTTGCCACCATTCCGGTATTGCGCCATCGGATCGTGACGTCCTTCAACGCCGAGGCCGAAGGCGTGGATACCATCGCGATTATCAATAAGTTGCTGGAGACGGTCAAGGAGAAGGAATAACGGTGGAAATACGAAAGAATTGAACCTCTGCCGTTTTCGCGGTCCATTATAAACCGACATGAGTAAATTCGGAATTGTCATACATGGCGGCGCCGGAACGATACTTCGTTCCCACCTTTCCCCCGAAGATGAAAAAGCGTATCGCGAAGGCTTAGCCGATTCGCTACAGGCCGGTTATCTCATACTGGAAGGCGGCGGGACGGCTATTGAAGCGGTTCAGGCGGCAGTGGTAGTAATGGAGGACAATCCGCTGTTTAATGCCGGCAAAGGCGCGGTGTTCACCCACGATGGCGATCATGAACAGGATGCCTGCATCATGGACGGTGCGACTAAAAATGTGGGGGCAGTGGCGGCGGTCAAACGGATTAAAAATCCGATCATGCTGGCGCGGCTGGTGTATGACAGATCCCCTCATATATTATTGGCGGGAAACGGCGCCGAGGAATTTGCCGCGGCCAATGGTATGGAACTCGTGGAGGACCCGCAATATTTTTTCAGCGAACATCGCTGGAAGCAATGGCAGAAGGCCCTGGACGCGGAAAAAACAAAAAGTGAAGAGAAGGTGCAATTGGATCATTCCGTCGATTCGGGTAAAATCGGCACCGTCGGGGCGGTGGCGGTGGATAAGAACGGCAATCTGGCGGCGGCGACATCGACCGGCGGCATGACCAACAAGCGCCTCGGTCGTATCGGCGACACGCCGATTGTCGGCGCCGGGACATACGCCGACAATGCCACCTGCGCGATTTCGGCAACCGGAGTTGGCGAATATATTATGCGTGGCGTGGTGGCCCATGATATTGCGGCATTGATCGAATATAAAGAAATGTCTCTGGCGGAGTCAGCCGAACTTGTTATACTGATAAAATTCAAGCAGTTAGGCGGCAGTGGCGGAGTAATCGCTATTGATCGTGAGTGTAAGATAGCGATGCCGTTTAACAGCGAGGGTATGTATCGCGGGTTTAGGCTCTCCGACGGCAAAACCGAAATTGCCATTTTTGATAAATGAGGAATGGGGCGTATGGGCCACCAATGGACATGTCAGTCACCTCGATAAAGGATAGGTCAACATGCACCGCACCGATTATAGAAAATTCTTGAGCCCCGATACTGTCTCCAAGCTCAAGGGCATGGAACTCAAGGCCCGGATGGTGGTCGAGGGATTCATCGCCGGGATGCATAAATCGCCTTATCACGGCTTCTCCGTCGAATTCGCCGAACACCGTCAATATATGCCGGGCGATTCCATCCGCGATATCGACTGGAAAGTGTACGCTAAATCGGATCGTTATTATATCAAGCAATACGAGGAAGAGACAAACCTCAAGGCCTATATCCTGCTCGATTGCTCGGCCTCCATGGGTTACAGCTCCAGCGACGCTATCCAGAACAAATTCGATTATTCGCTGACCCTGGCGGCTTCGCTGACCTACCTTATGCTCAAACAGCGCGACGCCGTGGGATTAACGACCTTCGCCGATGACATTCTCGATTACATACCGCCCCGGTCGGCCACCGGCCATCTGCATGTCCTCCTGCGGCATTTTTCCGGATTGGTGACGGCTTCGACCACCGACATCGCCTTGCCGCTTCACGAAATGGCCGAACGGATCAAACGCCGCGGCCTGATTATAATTATCTCCGATCTTTTCGACGATCCCGACCGGGTTATTTCGGGTATCAAACATTTTCGCCATCGCAACCATGAGGTCATCGTTTTCCAGGTCGTCGATCCCCGGGAGCAGGATTTTGCTTTCTCGGGCGAGGCAATTTTCGAGGACATGGAAACCGGCGAAAAAATCACGACCCTGCCGTGGCAGATCAGGAAAGATTATACTCGCAAATTCGATGATATGGTCGGCCGTCTGGCCGCCGAATTCCGTCAGGCGCGGGCCGATTATCACCTGATCGACACCTCGACTCCCTTCGACAAGGCTCTTTACGCCTTCCTGGCTAAACGGGAACGTCTTTTTTAGATGCGCCCGGCCCGGCTCGATTCATATATTCCTATCATGATAAATCTTGCGGTCATTTGAATGGAACCGAGAACGCCTAAAATATTGGTTATCGGCGGGACCGGGATGCTGGGGCGGCCGGTCGTGGTGCGGCTGTTTCAGGATGGGTTCAACCTCAGGGTGATGAGCACCAACCCCGACCGGGCCAAAAGATATTTCGGTGACCAGATCGAATACGCCAAAGGCGATGTCCGGGTACGGGAAAGTATCCGGCAAGCGATGGCCGGCTGTGATTGTGTCTATATAAATCTCAAAGGCGGCCCGACTATAAAAGATTATGAACATATCGAAGAACAAGGTTCTAAAAATATTTATCTTGCCGCCAAAGAAACGGGTATAAAAAAGGTCGTGCAAATAAGCGAAGCGCGAGCTGACGAAGAACACCGCTTTTACATAGGATCCAAGGTCAAATTCGAAGCCGCGAAGGCCCTCAAAGCCTCGCATCTGACATATATTATCCTGAAACCGACCTGGTTTTGCGAATCGTTGCCGTTGATGATCCGCGCCCAGACGGCGACTCTGGTCGGATCGGGCCGAAGCACTTTTCGTTTCATCACCACCGCCGATTATTCGCGCCTGGTGTCGGAATGTTTTCAATCCGACAAGGCTGACAACAAAAGCTTAATTATTTTCGGCCCGGAAATGGTTTCGCTTGAGGATGCCTTAGCCCGGTTCATCCGGGTTGTTTATCCCGAGACCAAGATCAAACGCATGCCCCTGTGGCTGGCCCGCTATGTCGCCGCTTTTTCATTCAACAAAAAACTCCGGGCTTTGGTGCGGACGACGGCCTTTTTCGAAAAAAATGACGATTCCGGTATCGCCGGCGATTCCCGTGAAGCCGACCGTCTTTTCGGTCCCTGCACCACGACCATCGATGAATACGCTCGAATGTATCGCCAAATA
>CAZGAV010000032.1:1804-4993 GCA_964523575.1 uncultured Ignavibacteriales bacterium | reverse complement strand
TCGAATCTTCTCCCAAAATCGCTTGACACGCTTTCCCCACGACAATTTATTGCATCATCAAATGCTGGCGCCCGGCCGCTGGGAACCGGGCGGTATTTAATACGAAAAGGATAGTCTGCGGCGGTCGATGAAGAAAGTCGAAGAAATGGTTCAGAAAAAGCGCGCGACTTTCGAGCTTCTGGTCGATTCCGACCGATTTTGGAATCGTCTCAAGGCCGATATCGCCTCGGCTTCCCGCAATGTCTATATCCAGACTTTATCGTTCGAAGGGGACCGGGTCGGGAAAACGCTGGCCGATGAAATGCTGGCTTCGCCCGCCCCCGACAAGCGGATTATCGTCGATCATTATACTAATTATATCCTGAGCGATAAATTTCTCTATTCGCCCAAAAACTGGTTCGATACCGATCTGCGCCGCGAGGTTCAGGCTACGCACGATATGATCGCCGGGTTGCGGGCCGACGGCACCCGGGTTCGTTTCGTCAATCCTTTTGGGTTTATGTTCCGTCATCTTCCTTCGCGCAACCATAAGAAAATTATAGTCGTGGACGACCGGATCAGTTATATCGGCGGGATCAATTTCAGCGATCATAATTTTCAATGGCATGACATGATGTTGCGGATTGACGATGAGCAGGTCGCCGACTATCTCAGGAAAGATTTTTTGACTTCGTGGGAGGGACGGCATTTTGGCGGGCGACGGCAATTCGACCGGATTGAATTGTTCGCGTTCGACGGTAAAACCAACGAGAGAGCTTTTGAGCCTATTCTGGATTTTATTGACGACGCCGAAAAGACAATTTATGTGCAAAGCCCGTATTTGTGTCATCCCTTTATCGATCACCTGCGCCAGGCCGTCGGTCGCGGCGTGGCGGTCACCCTGGTTTCGCCGGAAAAGAACAACAAAAAAGCCCTTCGGGGATATATTCGTTACGAGGCGGCGCGATCGGGATTCGACCTGCGGTTATATGAACGCGGCATGACCCACCTCAAGGCGATGCTGATCGATGATCGACGCCTGATTATCGGGTCGAGCAATTTCGATTATTTCAGCTATCGTTTCGAACAGGAGACGGTGGCGGTGATCACCGATGACGACATTATAGCGGCTTTCATCGAAAACGTTGTCAATTTTGATGAGGGTTGTTGTCGCAAAATCGACCGCCCTCGAAAAACCCCTTCGGGTTATCTGCGTTATCTCGAAGTCCATGCCGTCGCCGCCCTGGCCGGATGGTTCAACGGCCGTCATTGAGATTCCGTTTCTTTTGTCTCAATAAAATAATGATGTTGACCGGATCGACCAGAGCGCATATATTTCATTTACTTGAACTTTATTCATGCGTATCTGGGGGAGAGGGCAATGAGTATCCATTCAATTATTTTAAGGGTATGCGGTCTGTCGCTGGCTATCGGTTTGTCGGTACTGCCGGCCATGGCTGGCGAAGGTGATTTCGGCGATATTTCCGAGGCCGAATGGCAAGCCGGAGCGCCGGCCAATTACCCTGAGGCCAACGCCATTATTCTCTTCGATAAAGCCGAAATGCGCATTTTGCGGGATCGCATCGAACTCGATTGCCACACTCGAATCAAGGTTTTGACGGCCGCGGGAGTCGATGAAGTCGGCGAAACCAGCATCGTTTATGATGACGATCTCGATAAGATCAAAAATTTCAAGGCCCATACGGTCAGCCCCGACGGCAATAAAATAAAGGTCGATAAAGACGCCATTTTCATCAGAAAATTCGGCGATTTGAAGGAAAGAGTCTTTACCTTTCCGTCCTTGAAACCGGGCGTGATCGTCGAATATCAGTATCGAATTATCAGTGATAATTTTTATTACCTGAAACCGTGGTATTTTCAGAATGATATATATACTTTGAGATCAGCCTTCACCGTTTGCCTTTACCCGGGCTTTGCCTATAATATTCAATATCGGAATGTGCCGATTATGGGCCAAAGGGCGGTCGAGGGCGAAATTTTGATGCCCGGCGGCGCATCCGGTAATATTGTCCTGAGCACTTTTTCCTGGACCCGCGAAAATATCCCGCCTATCAAGGATGAGCCGTATATGAGTGCCGTCAATGATTACCGGTCGGCTCTATTTTTTCGGCTCTATTCTTTTACCGATCAGTATAATGCCCTGACGTTTGAACGAGACTGGGGCGAACTGGGCGAAAGATTCCAAGACAACGTTATCGATTCCTACTGCAACCGGGATAAGGAAGTAAAAAATCTGGCCCTGGAAATCACCGCCGGTAAGGCCACCGATCGGGAAAAATCGGAGGCGATATTCAATTATGTCAAAAATAATTTCACCGTTTCCAAAGAATATCAGTGGTCACTCTTTGTTCATGAAAAAATGGCCAAACTCCTGGAAACCAGTTACGGGTCCGGCGAAGGCCTGAATCTTTTGATCGCTCGTATGCACCAGCAACTGGGTATTCCCGCCTGGCCGGTGCTGATCAGCACCCGCGAACACGGCCGGGTCAACCCCAATTCCCCCGATATGCGCCAGTTCGATTATCTTATAACTTTTGTCCAGTTCCCCGACGCCTGGGAATTTATCGACGCCTCCGTGCCCCTTCTGCCGTACGGACTGTTACCGCCGCCCTGCCTGACCGATGCGGGACTGATAATCGACGGTAAAAATTCGGGGCTGGTAAAGATGACCATCAAGGATCTGGAATCGACCCGCACCGACAAAATTAAGTTGTATATCAATGAGGACGGCACCGTTACCGGTCAGTCGCATTGCTGTTTCTCGGGTTATTATGCCTCGCATTTCACCGATCTCTATCAGGACAGCAAGCCTGACGAATTCATCAAAACCAACTTTGCCGACCGGCTGGGGGCGCCATACACCATCGTCAACCATAATTGCCACGAAGATTCGCTTCAGCGGTTTTTGGTCGATCTTGAATTTTCATCGGACGACATGGTCGAACAACTGGATAACAACCTGCTTATCAAACCGGTGGTCTATTCCTTCAAGGATAATCCCTTCAAAAGCCGGCAAAGGTTCTTCCCAGTCGATTTCAGCTATCCCTTTACATATCGCAATGAAGTGGAAATTTTCTGTGCGGGCGACGTTCAGAAGTATGAACTCCCTGAGGATCTGACCCTCGCCATCGAAGGTATCTCCTATGAACGACACGCCCGAATAGCCGATTCCAGCATTATTCTGATTTC
>CAZGAV010000032.1:0-1704 GCA_964523575.1 uncultured Ignavibacteriales bacterium | reverse complement strand
TCGGCAAAAATCACTATCAATAATCAGCGCGGCGAAGAATACAGCAGTCTGACTTTGTCGGAAAATGAATATGTCCGCCTTAAGGAAATCAAAGCCCATGTTTTCGGCCCGGATGGACGTGAAATTTACCAACGGCAAAAGAAAGATATGCAGAAAATTTGCGGTTTCAGCCAATACGCATTGTATTCCGACTTGTGCCATTATTACGCCTCTCTGGAAGCCCCTCAATTTCCCTATTCCATCGAATATGAATATGAAATAGAAGCCAAATCGCTGTTCAACTGGAGCCCGGCTGTTTTCCAGAGCGGCATTCCCGTCGAGGAAGCTTTATATCAACTAAAAGTCGATGGCGATCTTCCTTTTCGCTACAAGGTTTACGGCGCGGAAATCGAACCGGAAATTCAGATTCAGGGCGGCGACGCCCAACTGTATAGCTGGGCCATGCGGAATATTCCGCCCATGCCGGAAGATGACTATATCCCGGTCGAATACGATCAACCGATACATATTTGCTTTACCGCCGGCGCTTTTGACCTCTACGGTTATAAAAAGCACGGTTTCGAATGGGCCGATATCGCGCGCTGGTATGCCGATATGGCCCGGGACAAATATCTCAAGCCCATAGCGCCGGCGACGGCGGTTGCGGGGACGGATGGCCGCGACAAAATTAGAACTTTGTATGATAAGGTGATTTCCAACACGCGATATGTGGCGGTGCAAATCGGCATCAGCGGCTGGCAACCGCATGCGGCTGAGCAAACCCAAAAGGTGGGTTACGGCGATTGCAAGGATATGTCCACCCTGCTGGTCTCGGAACTCAAAAACAACGGTTTTGACGCCCGCCCCTGCCTGGCCATGACCCGAGACAACGGCTATACCGACGTCGAATTTCCCTCGCCCGATTTCAATCATGTTATCTCGATGGCTGTTTTCAACAACGATACTATCTGGATGGATCCGACCTGTAAATTCTGCCCCTGGGGTGAAATTCCCTACGGCATCGAGGATATCGACGTTTTGGTAATCGGCGAGAACGGCGGGAAAATATGCCATACACCCCTGGCGGCGGCCGACCACAACGTAGAAAAACGGACGACTGTTCTTGAAATCGGGCCCAATCAAAAAATTAAAATGGCAACCAGTCTCAAAGCCACCGGCCATGTTGCGGCATCGTTGAGGTACGCTCTGGAAGGCCTTAACAATGATGAAAAACGGCGGTACATCAATAAGCTATTCCCCGGAGCCGAAAAAGAATTCAATATTGTATCCTATGACGTCATTAATTACGACGATATTTACCAGCCTCTGATTGTCACGATTGCCGCCGAATGGATGAAACCGGCCAGAAAAATAGGCGATTGTATTTATGTCAATCCGTTCATTTATAATGGTCTCACCAAACGGGAACGTGTCCCCCTTAAAAATCGGAATCTGCCGATTGATTTATCTTATCCGGATATGGTGGTTGACAGCATTATTGTCCGATGGGACGGGATTTCGGGGGGCGATTCGCTTGTCCTCCCACCCGATGACAGTTTGATATTCCCCTTCGGCTACATCAACTTCCGATCATTTTCCGACGAGAACGCCGCCGTAGTGGTTTTGAGTAAAGCCTACGAAGTGACGGTTATCGAGCCGGAGGATTTCGACCGGTTCAAACAGATGCGGGATAAATTTTCCGACATTATTTCAGGCTATATCAAG
>CAZGAV010000031.1:0-39190 GCA_964523575.1 uncultured Ignavibacteriales bacterium | reverse complement strand
GGCGCCGGCGAGGCGACCCTGTTCGCATTTGGCGAAAAAATTCCCGCCGTCAACGCCACTCTGGTCAATTCCCTGATGATCCGGGCGCTCGATTTCAATGATATTTACTGGAAAGAAGATCCCTCGCATCCTTCCGACCTGATCCCGGCGGCCCTGTGCGCCGGCGAGAAGGCGGGTGTTTCGATGAAGGATGTCATTGTTGCTATCGTTCTGGCCTATGAGTTCGAGCAGAGGCTTTGCGAATTCGCGGTGCCGGGAGTGCGGGAACGGAAATGGCATCATGCCACCCTGACGCAATTCGTGTCGCCCGTCGTGGCCGGAAAGGTGCTTGGGTTGACGGTTGATCAGATGGTCCATGCTATCGGTATCAGTGGCTCTCATAACCATACTATCGGATGCCCCACTGCCGGAAAACTGACCATGATGAAAAATACGGTCGATCCGATGGCCGTACAAAGCGGTGTCATGGCGGCCCTGATGGCAAAGAAGGGATATACCGGCACCGAGGCCGTTTTTGAGGGGAAGGAAGGGCTCATGGACGTCTTCGGCCCCGACTGGGCGATGGATAAATTGGTCGGCGGACTGGGTAAGAAATACAAAATCATGGAATGCGGCATGAAGGCTTTTCCGACGGAGGCTTTGACACACACCCATTTGTCGGCGGTGCTCAAGGCGGTGACCGAGAATAATATAACCTATGACCGGATCGAGGAGGTCACTATTACGACTATAGCGCGCGCCTGCGATATCCTGTTCGATCCCCATAAATACCGCCCCGATTCCCGTGAAACTGCCGATCATTCCCTGCCTTATTGCGTGGCGGCGGCGCTGGTCGATCACAAGGTGACGACCCAGACTTTCTCGGAGGAGAAACTCAAAGATAAACGAATCTGGGAAGTGATCGACAAAATCAAAGGCGAAGCCTCCCAGGAATTCGAAAAAATGTTTCCGGCTAAACAGCCGTCGCGCGTGATCGTCAAAACCACCGACGGAAAATCCTTCGAGGAATATCTTGAGTATCCCAAAGGCGATCCCAGGGAACCGATGACCATGGATGATCTGGAAGCCAAGTTTAATGGGCTGTCGGCGACCCTGCTGACTGCCGATCGACAAGCCAACATCCGGGATATGATCTTCGACTGTGAAAAGTTAAAGGTTGAGGAGTTCATGGCCGGCTTGACCGTGCGATGATGCGACCTTCGGTATCTTGAATCATAAGGGGCTCGCCGTGACTGCGTGAGCCCCTTTTTCGATGGGTTCTATGTCTAAAAATACCTGGAATTGCTAAAATCGAAATTCCCCCAGACCAGGTCCGAATAGGTCTCAATTCCCATCCTTAAAAGGGCATCCGGATCGCGAATCAGATTGTCATTGTAAATCGTTATCTGGCAATTACATAAATAGCTTCCAATGGGAGTGACTTTAGGCGGCCCGCGAACCGGTCAAAAGTCATAAAAAGTCAATTTTTTGCTTGCAAAAAATCCGTATCTCGTTATATTTTAATCGACTACAACTGGTCCACTACTTTTGACGATGACAGAAATATGGCCTCAAATTTACATCTGAATGAGGCGAGTAATCTAAATAGAGCACATTAATACTACCGGAAGAGAAATATGTAATTTTTTATAGTTTGGGGGAAAGACGATGTCAGGGTTCCATCCGTTCTTCCGGTTGACGCCGCGTTCAGGTGGCGCAACCATCACCTTTCTTTTTATACTGCTGTTCATTGGGGGTGCGCTCTCATCCCACGCAATGGCGGCCCAGATTTACACCGATCAACTTGATTATCCACCCGGTGATCAGGTTATTATCACCGGGGTCGGGTTCATGGCCGATGAGCCGGTGACGGTTCAGGTCACGCAACTCGACGGCTTCACGCCGGTCACTCCGGATTATGATCCCTGGGAGGTTTATGCCAACGGTTTCGGCAACTTCGAAACTTCCTGGATTGTGCCCGAAGACGCGGTGGGTGAGACGCTTCTGGTAACGGCCACGGGTCAAACCAGTAATTACGTCGCCACTACAACCTTTACCGATGCCACTACTCTTTTGTCCTTGACCTATGATATGCAGGTCTGTCCGAATTCCTTGACGGATGTTTGCGCCGTTCTCATGCAAAAATGTCCTGGCGGTACGAATGCCCCACTGGCGAACCGCCCGATACTGTTTTTTATTAACGAAGGCAATTGCGGCGTGAATGTGGGGCAGGAGGCATTGGATACCGTTTATACCGACGCCAACGGTCAGGCGTGCGCGACACTGCCGACGCCAAGTACGCCAGGTATATACAGCATCAGAGCCAAATTCCTGGGAGAGGACAAACCCGGAGTCGGGGATCCTCCCAATGGCGCCTGCGCCCCGGACCAAAGAATACAGCTTTCGGCGTCGAACGTGTGCGAAGAAGTCACCGTCACTTTCGATGCTTGTAACCAGCCCCCGGTGGCTTCATGCCCCGGCGACACCTCAATCTTCGCCTGCGATCTCAGCGAAATCTGCCTGCCCGGTTTCAATTGCACCGACCCGGACGGCAATCTGCAATCCTGCTATGTCTCTCTGGGGACTTTGAGCGGCGGCGATGTCTGTTTCACTCCGTCCGGTCCCGGTACATATACCATTACGCTAATCGCCACCGATACCTATGGTGCGGCCGACACCTGTCAAACCCTTGTCACCGTCGGCCTCAATTCGGCCCCCGTCTGCTCTCTTCCGAGCGACGCCGGCTTCTTTGTCTGTGGCGATACGACCTTCTCCTTTCCGGTCTCGGCGACCGACGTCGACGGCAATCTGACCGGCTGCACTCAAACCGGCGGTGTCGGGAGTTTCGACGGCGCCAACTGGACTTTCACGACTTCCGGCCCCGGAGTATATAGCGCGACCTTCAGTTGTGCAGACGATTGCGGCGCCTCTTGCGGTGGCACAGTCAATATTACGGTCGGCTACAATCAGGCCCCGGTGGCGACCTGCCCCGGCGACCAGACGTTGTTCGTCTGTGATCTTTCGCCGATCACGCTTTCGGGATTCAGTTGCTCCGATGCCGATGACAACCTTTTGTCCTGTGACGCTGCCGGTGGAACCCTGAACGGCGATCAGGTGACCTTCACTCCGGTTGCCGGTGTCAATACGATTACGCTGACGGCCACCGACGCCTGCGGCGCAACTGATGTTTGCGAGACGAACGTCACGGTAGTGCTCAA
This sequence comes from uncultured Ignavibacteriales bacterium, assembly GCA_964523575.1. Taxonomy (GTDB): domain Bacteria; phylum Zixibacteria; class MSB-5A5; order GN15; family JAAZOE01; genus DAOUTW01. The sequence goes on along the minus strand of CAZGAV010000031.1, from coordinate 35,993 downwards.
TACGGCCCCGGTGGCGACCTGCCCCGGCGACCAAACGTTGTTCGTCTGTGATCTTTCGCCGATCACGCTTTCGGGATTCAGTTGCTCCGATGCCGATGACAACCTTTTGTCCTGTGACGCTGCCGGTGGAACCCTGAGCGGCGATCAGGTGACCTTCACTCCGGTCGAGGGTGTCAACACGATCACGCTGACGGCCACCGACGCCTGTGGTGCAACCGACGTTTGCCAAACGAATGTAACCGTTACCTTGAACAATCCTCCGGTTTGCAATCTTCCAACGCCCGGGACATATTTTGTCAGCGGCGATACGACGATGAGTTTCCCGGTTTCCGCGACTGATCCCGACGGCAACCTCGTCGGTTGTTCCATGATCAGCGGGGCCGGCACCTTTGACGGTAGTACCTGGACCTTTACTACCAACGGTCCCGGAACCTATACGGCCACTTTTGAATGCGAAGATGCCTGCGGTGAAGTCTGCGGCGGCGCGGCGGCGGGCGGCACCATCAACATGGTGGTCAACTACAATCAACCTCCGGTGGCGACCTGCCCGGGCGACCAGACCCTGTTTGTCTGCGACTTGTCGCCGATGACCATCCCGGGATTCGCCTGCGACGATCCGGATGGCAACCTCGCCTCCTGCACTGTCGATCTCGGCAGTCTGAGCGGCGGTGAGGTTACTTTCACTCCCACAGCCGGCCCCAACACCATAACTCTTATCGCTACCGATGACGCCGGGCTTGCCGATACTTGCCAGACCGTGATCACGATTAATGTCAACAACGCCCCGGTATGCAATCTTCCGTCGGACGCCTCCTATTTTGTGTGCGGCGACACCACCTTCAATTTCCCGGTCTCGGCCACCGACCCCGACGGCAACCTTACCGGTTGTACCATGACCGCCGGTCCGGGTAGTTTTGACGGTAGTAGTTGGACCTTCACGACCAATGGTCCGGGAGTCTATACCGCTTCCTTTGAATGCGCCGATGACTGCAACGCCACCTGTGGCGGGACGGTCAGTATCACCGTCGGTTACAATCAGGCTCCGGTCGCGACCTGTCCCGGCGATCAGACGCTGTTCGTCTGCGATCTTTCACCGATTACACTTTCGGGATTCGTCTGCGCCGACGCCGACGGGAATCAGGTTTCATGTGACGCCACCGGTGGAACCTTAAGCGGCGATGAAGTCACCTTTACCCCGGCGGCCGGGATCAATACGATCACCCTGACGGCCACCGATGCCTGCGGCGCCTCTAATACTTGCCAGACCGAGATAACGGTTGTTCTCAACAGCCCGCCGGTGGTAACCTGCCCCGGTGACCAGACGGTTAATTTCGCCTGCGAACCGTCGGAAATCTGTTTGCCCGGTTTTGGAGCCACCGATGCCGATGATAATATCATCAGTGAAACGGTAAGTCTGGGGACGTTGACCGGTGGCACGGTATGTTTCACTCCCGATGCTCCGGGAATCTACACCATCGTCTATTCCGTCACTGACGAGTGCGGCGCGATCGAGCAATGTTCGGTCGATATAACAGTATCTTATACCAATGAGGCTCCCGTCGCGACCTGTCCGGGTGATCAGACGTTGTTCGTCTGTGATTTGTCGCCGATTACCTTATCAGGATTCAGTTGCGATGATCCCGACGGCAATTTGACTTCGTGCGAAGCCGCCGGGGGAGTGCTCAATGGCGATCAGATAACCTTTACGCCAGTCGTTGGCGTCAATACTTTGACATTAACGGCCACTGACGCCTGCGGTCTCACCGATGAATGTCAGACCAACGTGACAATAGTCATGAACACCGCCCCAACGGCGACCTGTCCCGGGGATATTACCCTGTTCGTTTGCGATCTGTCCGATATCACTCTGCCGGGATTCGCCTGCGCCGATCCCGACGATAATCTGGTTTCATGTGTTGCCACGGGCGGTACGCTTAACGGTTCCGAGGTGACCCTCTCGCCGGTAGCGGGTTCGAATGTTATCACCCTCACGGCGACCGATGCCTGCGGCGCCACGGACGTTTGCCAGACTACGGTGACCGTAGTCGTTAACCAGATGCCGTATCTTAATCTGCCCGAAAACGACAATCGCTTCCTGTGCGATAATAATCAAATTTGTTATACGCTCGATTTCGGCGACCCCGATTATCCGGCCAATCAGACTGAGCCAACCGCCTACCTGCTGTCCGGCCCCGGTAATATATCCGGGCATGAACTCTGTTTCACACCGGCCGAAGGTGTCGATGACACCTATTGGTTCGTGATCCAGGTCTGCGATGATTGCGGGACTCCGAGCAATCCGGCCTTGCCGTCGCCGCCGAATTCATGCGTCATAGATTCGTTCAGCGTCACCGTCACTTTCAATCAGCCGCCGGTCGTGGAATGTCCTTCGGCTCTCGATACCTTCATGTGCGCCATCGAACCGATTACCCTCGACGGTTTCAATTGCGATGATCCCGATGGCAACCTCGTATCCTGCGAGACCAATGTCGGATCGCCGACGGGCGGATCGGTAACCTTCACGCCGGTCGACGGGGTCAACTATGTTATCCTGACAGCCACCGATGAGTGCGGATCTATTGCCGCCTGCACGACTGAAGTGAACGTGACTTTGAATCAGGCGCCGATAGCGTCCTGTCCCGGCAATGCCGCATATACGGTCTGTGATCCCGAGACTATCTGCATCAGCGGTTTCTCGTGCGATGATCCCGACGGGAATCTCGTTTCCTGTGAGGTCGTCGGACAAACACTGGATAACGGCACGGTATGTTTCATGCCGGTCGATGGCGTCAACGACCTGATGCTGGTGGCTACCGACGACTGCGGTATGGTCGATACCTGCCATACGACCGTTACCATCAATCTGATCCCGCCTCCGGTCGTTAACGACACCGCCGCGGCCGTCGCTCTTTGTTCGCCAAATTCGGTCTGCTTCGGCCTGCCGAGCGTCACCGGTGGCCAGCCGCCTTATTCGTGGACATTTGACGGCCGTGACGTAGCCGATACCGTTTGCATCTATCTGGATCAGGATACCGTCATCACGGCGGCTCTGGTCGTCACCGATGGTTGTGGTCACGCGGATACCGCTGCTTATACCATCACCGCCGTGGTGAACTCGGCTCCGACCCTGACCGTGATCGATCCGCCGACTTCGGTCTTTGCCTGTTATCGCGATACGGTCAAGATACATCTGTCGGCTTTCGACCCGGATGACGGTTTGGAATTCTGGACCTCCCTGGGTTTATTTAGAAGCTCCGACAGCGCTGTCTGGTTCCTGGCCGGTGACCCGTTCTATCCGTCGGGGAATTATTGCGACACGATAATCGTTAACGACGCCTGCCAGGTGGCCGATACGGCCATCGTCTGCTTCCATCTGACGGTCAATACGCCCCCGGTATGTAATCTGCCCGACGACCAGTCATTTATCCAATGTAGCCCGACGGAGGTTTGTCTCCCGGTCGGCGCGACGGATGTCGATGATAATCTGGTTGGATGCGAAATCGTTTCCGGACCCGGAACTCTGGCTGACGGAATGTGGTGTTATACGCCGACCGGCGATCAATCGGTAACCGTGACCGTAAGATGCTGGGATGAATGCGACGGAGTGTACGGTTACGCTTCGGCCTGTGAGGGTTCATTTACAATTGATTTCGAGATCAATGAACCGCCGGTTGCTGAATGCCCGGACAATATTTTCAAAGCCATGTTCGAGCTTTCGGAGATATGCGTTCCCGGTTTCTCGTGCTCCGATGCCGATGGCAACCTGGCCGATTGTAGGGCTGTCATAGACGGCGTTGATTACCCGGTGACAGGCGGCGAAGTCTGCTTTATGCCGGTCTGGGGCGATAATGACATCTATCTGATTGCCGAGGATGACTGCGGTCGGACCGATACCTGTCTGACTACCGTTATGGTCACCAGGCTTGCAAGCTGCCCGGTTATCGCCATCGAAAAAACCCACGGGACACTCCAGGGGCATTATGAAGATGTCTCCCTGACCTATCAGCTCGATCCGGACGCCGGTATCCCTGATATCGGGGGCTTTGATATCCTGATCGGTTATGACGCTTCGGCTTTATGTTTCGCCGAGGCCGAACTTGGTCAGCTTTTGGAGGATTGCGGCTGGGAGTACTTCACCTATCGCTACGGCGTGCAGGGGAATTGCGGCAATGCCTGTCCGTCCGGTTTGCTTCGGATTATAGCCATCGCCGAAACCAACAACGGCGCCAATCATCCGACCTGTTATGGGCCGCCCGACACCGACCCGCATGAACTGGCGACAATGCGATTCTTGGTTTCCAACGACCGAACGCTGGAATGCCAGTATGTCCCGATCTATTTCTTCTGGGCCGATTGCTCCGATAACGCCCTGTCAACGCTCAACGGCGACAGCCTTATCCTCGACAGCAAGATCTTCGATTTCGAAGGTAACCTGATCTGGGATGAAAATGACGACGATATCTATCCGGAGGGGGTGCGGATACCGTTCGTCGGGGCGGCCGATTATTGCCTCGCCGGAGACAAGGTGACTCCCATTCGATGCCTCGAGTTGTACAATGGCGGCATCGATATTGTCTGTTCCGACTCCATCGACGCCCGTGGCGACCTCAACTGCAACGGTGTCCCCAATGAAGTAGCCGACGCCGTCATGCTGACCAATTACTTTATCAGCGGTCTGGGGGCCTTCGGCGATCATCTCGAGGCCTCGATAGCCGCTTCGGATGTCAACGCCGACGGGGTGACATTGTCGGTGGCTGATATGGTGTATCTGGTCCGGGTGATTGTCGGTGACGCCGCGCCATATTACAAACCGCTGCCTTCCGGCCCGGTTACCATGACGACTCATGCGACCGACGAAATGCTGACAGTCGATTACAGCGCTTCCGACCGTATCGGTGCGGCTCTGCTGACCTTTGAATTGAAGGGTACGGTCGGTCAGCCGGTTATGGGCGACGGCGCCGAGGGCATGGATATCGAATATTCCGTCAACGGAGACGAACTGCGAGTGCTGGTGTACAATATCGGCTCGCAGGCGATTGCCTCCGGCGATCACGAGTTGCTGTCGATTCCGATCTCAGGATCGTTGGTCCTGACCGGGGTTGAGGCGGCCGATTACTATGGCAATATCCTGAATGTGACGTCGCGGACGATTCCGGCGCAATTCAGCCTCAGCCAGAACCGTCCCAACCCGTTCAACCCTCTGACGACGATCAGCCTGTCGATGCCGGTTTCGGCCGACTGGACGCTGACGATATTCAATATCTCGGGCCAGGTCGTGCGTCAGTATTCGGGCTCGGACAATGCCGGAACCGTTCGAATTACCTGGGACGGCACCGACAATTACGGTCAGAAAGTCGCCTCCGGTATATACCTCTATCGGGCCACGGCCGGGCAATACACGGAAACGCGCAAGATGGTCCTCATGAAATAACTCCAGGCCCTGCGAATACATATAAAAAAAGCCCCTCCCGTTGAGGGGCTTTTTTTGTGGGTCATCTTTCCGACGGGGAAGAGGTGAATAGAAAATCATCCTTTCTCCGGCGAGACTATGGCATAGACGAAGGATTCATATTCTCGCTTTTCACCGAGATACATTCTCAATGACGGCTCCCGATATTCGAACCCCTGCGATAGAAGCGTTCGGGTGAAATTGTCGGCGGTTTCGGGAAGGCCAAGAGTGAGGTCATGATCCTCATTATGGGCGACAATATCGGCCAGCAACGATTCGGCGATGTCATCGGATAAGGCGACAATCGGGCCGATCGCCCGGAGGTTGCCGGCTCTCGGAAACGTGATCGCATAACCATCGATTTCATCCGCCCCGGAGACATGAATCGATTCGCTGAAATCATCGACGAATGATCTCATCAGACGGCTTCGGTCAAATCCAAAATGCCTCCGGTCGAAGGCAAGAACTTCATCGACCGAGTGTTCAAGCGAGGGGGGCGCTTCCACCGGACGGCCGGTCGCCGGGCGGCGCATCCGTAACGAAAGATATTTATCGCGAAAACCAAGTTTCCTATATAATGGAACACCCTCAAAGGTGGCATCCAGCTCAATGAATTTTACCCCTTTGGCACGCAGACAGGCGAGGCCCTTCATCATCAGGGCCTTCCCGATGCCGCGGCCGCGATATTCCGGTTTGACGATCAGGCTGCCCATAAAGCCATAATCGCTACTCGATGTCGTCGTGATCATGCCTGTCCGCGTTTTGCCCTCCCGGGCTACGAAACATCCCTCCGGCTCATGGGCGATCAGGCGAGCGAAGTCGGAGGGGATATTTCCCCACTTTTCATAATCGGTCATTTCAATGGCAAAGGGAATATCCTCGGTTGTCATCACATCGATTGTAAGCATCTCAGAACTCGCCTTATTGGAATTGGTTCAACTGTCTGATAAAAGTATGTGGAAGTTGCTATCGGCGCAATAATAATTGCCTGATTCTTACGGATCATCGAACCGGGGTATCACATAGTCGAGACAATGAGGGAATCATAATCAAGCCCGGCGGGAGGGGTACACCATTATTGTTTCATGCGAATTTAGGGAGAAATCGGAGGCAAAAAAAACGGCCCCGATGACGGGGCCGTTAATCTTGTGCCGGAACTTGCCTTAGTGCTTTCTGAAGCGCCGCGCCGAAAGGCCGATCAAACCAACTCCGAAAAGAAGCAGGGTGGTCGGTTCGGGAACGGACGGGGGCGTAGGCTCGAGATCCGAGAAGAAATTCAAGCGGAATCCTGATTCGCTGACATGCCGCTCGGCGAAGAAGATATCGATAGTGTGATAGCCAGCAGTCAGGTAAACGTCGTCGCTGGTCATGGCCAGAGCGTGAACGCCGCCCAGGTCCAGTCTCAAATCACTGTCGATGAACAGCCAGGAATCATCGTCGCTACCCATCTGGTAATTGTAGGTCTGGTCGGCTCCGACATAAAATGTGCCGGTCCAGTGAACCGCGAAATCATGCGGGTCGCCCGGCAGGCCGTCGCTTGACGGAAACCAGCTCGACGCGAAGGCGCCATTCAAATCGGCGTCGGAATCGATACGATCAAAATCATGATACATATCATCCCACCAGTCCCACTGAATGACCTGAGTCGCTCCATAAGCGGTCAGCGTCGGGGTGCTTCCGGTCAGCGTATTCTCAACCATCCCGGTCGTAACCCCGGTGATCCAGCGTTCCATATCCGGATGTGTGGAAGGAAGATTGTAATAGTGACCCAGAAGTCCGGCGTTGGAGGCGCTCACCATCGTTATGACTGCGAGCACCGACAGAAAGAGGATCTTTTTAACCAAGTCTATGACCTCCTAAATAGATTATTATAGCCAAGATTGAGCAATTCTTATGCCGGATTCGGCATAGCGATATAAGATATTGTGCGGCAATGCAATAGAGTATTAGACCCCAATCGATTCTAATCCCATAACCGCCGTAATTGTAGCACCATCCGACAATTTTGGCCTCTAATTCGGAGTTTCTGTGTAACCTGTTACAAGGTAATGTCTTGCCCCATGTGCCCAGTTGTCCTGAAACTGAACAACTAAGTTTCTCGAAGTCGAGTCGAGAATCCGAGGCTTTCTCCCAAAAAAAAGGAGCGGCGCCAAGGCCGCTCCATAAGAAATTCAGGACGACTGCCATAACATAATTATGGGCAACAAGGCTCCGGACCGGACTTGAAAACGTAATTGATGATGTACACACCATCGGCTATGTTGTTGTCACCGTCGCAATTAGCGTCGCCCGCCTCCAGCGGTTCGGGAGCCGGACCGCTCTTGAAGACATAGTTGATAATATATACCCCGTCGGCGACGTTGATATCGCCGTCGCCGTTGGCATCGCCGCAAACATAGGGCAGGACGACATCAAAGCTAAAGAGTTGCTCGTCGGCGCTTCCAGCAGCATCGACCAGGCGGGCCGTAAAACTGATCAGGCCGGCGGTCAGAGGTGTCCCAGCCAGCAGGCCATCGGCTGAAAGGGCCAAGCCGGTGCCGTTGAGATTATCATCGCGATCGGACCAGACCAGAGGTACTGTCCCGCCGGCGTTTTCCAACTGCAGCGAATAGGCTGTACCGGCTTCACCTTCCGGCGCCGAGGCGGTTGTGATGGCCACCGCCGGGTTGATCGTCAGGCCGAGGATTTGCTCATCCGAAGCCCCAATCTGATCCGTAACCTGCGCTGTGAAACCGATCGGCCCAGCGGCTGAAGGTGTACCCGAAAGGAGTCCTCCGGCGGATAATGATAAGCCGGTGCCGGACAATAGTCCATTCTTATCCGTCCATATCTTGTTGCCCGTCCCGCCTTCGGCGGTCAATTGATGCGAGTAGGCGAAACCGACCGTCCAATTCGGGATACTTGTCGTCGAGATCGTTACCTCAGGGCTGACGGCAAAACTGAAAACCTGCTCGTCATTACCGGAACCTTCATCGGTGACCATGGCCGTGAACGAAATCGGGCCACTGGTTATCGGTGTCCCGCTCAGAACCCCGTTAAGCGATAATATCAACCCGGTGCCCAGCAGATCGTCAAATTCATCGACCCACATCTGTGAACCGGTGCCGCCGGAGGCGATTAATTGCTGGGAATAGGGATAACCGACCGTCCAGTCGGGGAGAGTCTCGGTGGTGATCGTCAAAGGCGCCGGGGAGGACCCGCAGGAATACCGGCTGATCTTGAAGGCATCGATGGCCGCTTCCACGACCGAGCCGCTCCCCAGATCGGAAGCGGCAAAACGCACCATCATCTGATTCGTCAGCGTTACGAAATCGCCCGCCATAAAGGAATGTTCATACCAGCCGCCGGAAGCCTGATTGACGGGCCCGATTTTCTCGACTAAGATCCAACTGGTTCCGCCGTTGTTGGAAACATAGACCTTCATAGTATCGGTGTACGGCGCATCGCCCCAGTCATTGGAGTACCAACGAGCGTATTCAATTCTGGCGTCACCGTCCGAGAGATCAAAAACGGGCGAATAAAGATTGGTCGTACCGCCATCGACGTCGGAATTGCCGTAGGTGTTGTCGGTCAAATAGCATTGTCCCGAACCGTCATAATCCGCGGCCGGATCGCCTCGTTCTCCCAAACCGGCCGGAACCCCGCGGCTCCATTGACCGTCGGTGGCGTCGCCTGAAACCGTCCAGCCCTTATTAGTCTCGAAATTATCTTCAAAAATGATGACCTGAGAATCGGCTATGGCCGCAGTGTAGGGCGCCGACGGCGAGGGATCGTAGTAGGTCCCGGTCGTGGCTTCCTCGGCGCTGATATAATAATCATAGCGACTGCCGCAGGCCGCCGCCGGAAGAGTCGCATGATAGCGGCTGGAGGTTAATGTCGTCAGAACATCGGCGGTATAAATACCGCCATCCAGGGAGTAATGAATCTGGGCCGTCCCCGGGATAATCGTCCCGCCAAGACTGCCGGTAATGACGACTTCAAAAGTCTTGTCCACATCGGGCGCCATCAGGTCGGGAACATCATTGGGGAAGCCGAATACCAGCGTCGGCCCCGGGGTCGTGACGCCAACGGCATTCCAGGCCCGGGCCACCTGCGATCCCCATGCACCGGTGGGATCAAGATCATTGGCGGCCGAGATCGTACCGAGAGCGGCTTGATGATAATCGGTATTGGCGGTCCAGTAGGTAGAGTTGGCCCGATAAGCGATCTCGATGGCGTTGGCGACGCCGACACCGGTGACCGTCACATCATGATGAGTGCCGCCGTCGGAAAGCAGGACGAACCATTTATTGCCGACCCCGCTATTGGTATGGACGCCGCAATAGTCGTTGTAATATGACGGCGAGCAGCCAACGACGTTGATCCAATAGGGATCGGAGGTGCCGTAGTAATCCGGATCGCCGTAAGTGTGGGGGTTTTCCATATCCCGGAAAGGAACGCCGGTTGTCCGGCCGTTCTCACCCATGCCCCAGTCGGGGGTGTCATAATCGGGGTGAGCCCACTCGAAAGCCGCGCCCATCATATCCGAGAAAGACTCGTTGAGGGCGCCCGGTTCCAGCTGATAGACGAGATTAGAACAATTTTCGGTAACCGCATGACCCCATTCATGCGCGATAACGTCGGGACAGCCGGCCAGCGAACGCCAGCCGGTTGACCAGCTCCAGATCACAATTTGACTGCCGTTCCAATAAGCATTATTGTCCCCCTCGGCGTAATAATTGACGCTGGTCAGCATCGAGGCCCCGTTATCATTGTAGCCGTTCCGCCCCAGAGCCGACAGCAACCAATCATAGAAAAGACCGGAATAAACTTGTCCATCGACCTCCGGACGCTGAACCGAGGCTTCATCCCAGTAATTATCCGCGTCGGTCGCAATGGAGCCGGGGAGGGAACCGCCGGCGACATTGGTCTGGATATAATTGCCGTCAGGCATCTGCCCGTCATGGCCGTGAGGATTGTTGTTCAACTGCCGCGTATAATCGCGCATCCGGTAAGTCGATCCGTTGAGATCGGTATCGATATGATCGCGGACGCCGCCCATGACGCCATAGCCGGTGCCGACGTCATTGGCGTTCATAATCCGGTTGGCGCTGAAGATGATGTCGCCCGTTTTAGCGTCAACGATGAATTCCCAGCGGCCCATGGGGGTGTCGGAATAAATGAAAAAACGCCAGGCAAGATAATACTGGTCGTCCCAGGGGAAGACGACTAATTGGGCATCGCCGGGTCGGCCCTCGCCGAAAAACGACTTGAGATTGACCGCGGCGATCTGAATTGCGTCAGAGGAAGATATCGAAGGGGTGATGTCGAGATTGATGTCGTGATAGTAATAACCGTTGACGGTTTTCAACTGACCCGAGGCACTGAAATGAGCCAGCATCTCGCCGCCGATGACCGGAATTCCCTGATATTCCTGAGTGAAGCGGACATGGCGCATACCCAGATCGTCGGTGACTACTTTTCCGGCTTTCAATTCATCCGCCGGAACCGACATCTTGTAGGCGCCTTTATTCTTTTCAAAATAGGCTAAGGCCGCATCAACTTCGTTTCCTGAAGCTTTTTCGGTCGAAAGATTTCCTTCGACATAGAGGGGAATACCTTTGTCGCTTTCCCGATAGGTGGTGACGTTCTTATCGCCGCGGAGCAGGTTGGCGCCGCGAATCGGGCCATCGGAATCATCGGCTCCGACGATACTGCATAAGAATAACGCTGATAATAGCAGAATTAAAGCACGCTGCATAAACCCTCCGATATCCTGTAAACGCTCGAATCCGGGCGAATCCTCCCGGCTCCCGAAGTAATTACCGCTAAGGCCATAAAAGTATCGTAACTCTTTACAATATATGATATTATTATTTTATGTCAACTTTATATATTGTCGGCCCCGGACGACTTTTCTTGCCCCGTGCAGCTGATTTCAGCGGCGCTGCGGATTTGAAAAGTCGATGATTTCTCAGGTCGTTATGACCGCGAGATTGCTTGCTTTCTACAAAAGATGTATTAATTTATCCCTGAAACGACAGAGACGATGAATCCGATTCCGAAGGAGACCCCTGTGAAATTAGAAGCTCTGAAAAAAATGGCCCGGGATAACGGGGCCGAATATATCGATCTGAAATTCTCCGATCTTCCGGGAACCTGGCATCATATCACCATTCCCATATCCTCCCTTGGTCCGAAGCTGTTCACCAACGGCGTCGGCGTTGACGGCTCCTCTCTGCCCGGCTTCTCCAAGATCGAAGCCGGCGACATGATCGCTATCCCGGTACCCGAAACGGCTCTGATCGATCCTTTCTTCGAGACTCCGACTATCTCGATGATTTGCGATATCTTGGACGTCGGCAATAAAATGAAGCCATATTCCCGAAACCCCCGCCGGGTGGCGGCTGACGCCGAGAAATACCTGAGCAAAAATCTTAAAGGGACCAGCCTGATAATCGGACCCGAATTCGAGTTTTATGTTTTTGACAAAGTCAATTTCTACCAGGGGCCGGAAAGCGCCTTTTACTTTATCGACTCCCACGAGGCCGAATGGAACGCCGCCGACGACGAGGAAAACCTCGGCTACAAAATTCCCTATAAAAAAGGTTACCATGCCGCGCCGCCGATGGATCGCACCTATAACCTGCGATCCCAGATCTCGTCGATGCTGGCGGCCGCGGGCGTCGGTTTGAAGTATCATCATCACGAAGTCGGCGGCGGGGGGCAGCATGAAATCGAAGTCCAGTTTTCGCCCCTCCTGAAGATGGCCGACCAGACCATGATGATCAAATATATCATCAAGAATGAATGTTTCCGGGTCGGGAAGTCGGCGACCTTCATGCCCAAGCCCCTTTTCAACGAGCCCGGTTCGGGACTGCATGTGCATCAGTATTTAGCTGACGCCAAGGGATCGATTTTCTTCGATAAGAACGGCCCGGCCAGCTTCTCGAAAGTCGGCCTTTACTATATCGGCGGCATTCTCAAACACGTCGATTCCCTGCTGGCTTTCACCAATCCGTCCACGAATTCATTCAAACGTCTCGTGCCCGGTTTCGAGGCGCCGGTGGCCGGCACTTACGCCCAGAGCAATCGAACCGCCTGTATTCGGATTCCCGGATACCAGCGCGATCCCAGCATGATGCGGCTGGAATTTCGTCCGCCCGACGGCACCATGAATCCCTATCTGGCTTTCTCGGCCATGCTCATGGCGGGCATCGACGGGATCAAAAACAAGATCGATCCCGGCGCGCCGCTCAGCGTCAACCTTGACCGTCTGTCCAAAAAAGAACTGGCCGAGATCCACCAGCTTCCGACGTCGCTCAACAAGGCTCTCAACGCTCTGGAAAAAGACTATGCCTATCTCCTCGAAGGAGGCGTTTTCACCGAGGATTTGCTGGTAAACTGGATCAAGCTCAAACGCAAAGAGGTCGATCAGATCAGAATCCGCCCGACGCCGTACGAGTTCGAGATTTATTACAACACCTGATAAAATCGGATCGGCCGATGCGCCGCCGCCCCCAATGCGGCGGCGTTTCTATTATGCGCCTGAAAGAAGATTACATCATCGCCAATTGCTGTCAGCCGTCGCCGGACGATGAGATCGTCGGCTATAACAGTTATGACGGCATCATCAAAGTCCATAAATGCGGTTGTCCCAATTTATCCAAGGCCGAATCGGCTCGGCTGGTGACCTTGGAATGGAAGGAAATAACCCGCCCGGAGGCGTTTCTTCCGGACGACGATTTCAACGAGCTGAATGATATCGATTTTATGATCCTGAATCATCACCGGCAGTATGGGCCGGATTATTCTCATAAAGTCGCGGCCATGCTGAACCTCGACCGCCGGGCCGTCTTCGACTGCCATTCCCGCCTTCGGGAGCTGGGGCTTTTGGAACGGGTCGAACCGCGCATGATTCAATATCGGAAAAATATCGTCAAGGGCAAATGGATCAAACACCGCAATCATACTTATTATGATCTGACCGATAAAGGGAAGCGGTATCTGGATTTCTATCTGAGCGGCCGGAGCTGAGAGATTATGGACAGCACGGCCCGAGGCCGTCCCGGAAAATGTAATTTATCAAGTAAACGGCGTCGGCGACATTGGTTTGGCCATCGCAATTTTCATCGCCGCTTTCGATCGGATTCGGGGCCGGGCCGCCGTTGAAAACGAAATTTATAAGATAAACGGCATCGCCGACATTGACCTGCTCGTCGCCATTGGCGTCGCCGCACAGGGGTCTTATAACCCAGCATTTCGAACCGACCACCTCAGGGGTGAGGGCGTCACCCTGATAATTGACGAAAACGAAATCGCCCGAGGGAGGAATAAAGGAGCTGTCAACGCACAGGGTCCGGGGCGTTTTATCGACCAGGCTCGGCCGGAAATGCAGAGAAAGCATATGTTCGAGCGGCCCGGCCAGTAGAACCCCAAGACCCGAAATGCCGCCGATTTGAACGGTATCGGGGGAGACTCCGTCCATATTTTTTTCGGCAATGAGCAGGCCGCCCATATCCCAGACCTGCTGCGGCGGGTCCATCCGACAATCGGGTACAACCGTAACACAGGCATGCCCGGTGCCCGGGCCGGTCGGCCCGAAACCATCGGGCATGGCCAGCCATGACCACGAGGCATCGTCCTCCGACCAGATTTTGAATCCGAGGCTCATCCCGCCGAGATTGACATGATTTCTTAACCAGAGGCGGATTTGATGATGGTGACCGGCGATCAGGGTATCCACGGCCACGCCCGAATCGCCAACGGCGATATCGATATAAACGGTGTCGGCCGATTCACAGGCATCGCCGATTCCATCGCCGTCGGTATCCTGCTGGCCGGGATTATAGAGGCTGGGACAGTTATCGAGGTCGGCGCACGTCCCGTCGCCGTCGATGTCATCGAGGGAATCCAGGGGGCAGGGATCACATAAATCGCCCCGGCCGTCGCCGTCGCTGTCGAGTTGATCGGGATTGGCCACCTCCGGGCAATTGTCGAGAGCGCAGGTATCTGACGGAAAGCCGGGGTCGCCGAAACCGTCGCCGTCGGCATCGTTGCAGAAATCGCAAGAGTCACCGATGCCGTCATTATCATAGTCTGCCTGGTCGGAATTGAATACCTCCGGGCAATTATCCAGAGCGCATTGATTACTCGCGTAACCCGGGTCTCCGAATCCGTCCCCGTCAATATCGGTGCAGTCGTCGCAGAGATCGCCAATCCCGTCACCGTCGGCGTCATCCTGGCCGGGATTATAGACCGAGGGACAATTGTCAATCTCGCCGCAGATATTGTCGGCGTCGATGTCGTTATCGGGATCATCCGGACAATCATCGCATATATCCCCGATCGAATCGCCGTCGGCATCGTCCTGAGAGGGATTATAAATCGCGGGGCAATTATCGCAGGCATCGCCGATACCGTCGCCGTCGCCGTCGGCCTGGTCATAATTGCCCGCCAGCGGGCAATTGTCACAAACATCTCCACGACCGTCGTCATCGGCGTCCGATTGGTCGAAATTGGAATCAACGGGACAATTATCACAAACATCGCCGACGGCATCACTGTCGGCGTCTTCCTGCCCGGGATTGAAAACCAGCGGACAATTATCGGTCTCGTTTAAGATCGAATCGGAATCCAGATCGGGATTGCACATCTCGACATAGATAAGAAAATTGTAATCAACTCCCGAAGCGTCGGGCATATTCATCCAGGTTCCGAAACGCCTGATAGAACTGCGAAGCTGACCGCAGGTGCCGTTGTCGGTCATTACCGCCAGGACACCACCGGGATCGGATTCGAAGTTGGTCTTCCAGCCGACATGAAAATCGGAATGCCGGACAATCCCGGCGGCGGACAGGTCAACCATGACATACTGGGGGTAGAAGACCAGGCCGGAAAAGGGCACCGTCGTTTGATACAGAACATTCGACTGATCGGGGAATCCCGCTCCGTCATCGCCCCAGACATAAATATCAAGATCAGGCGTTCCCTGAGTCTGGTCATCGTATAAGCCCAGACCGACGGCGCCGAGCAGGGTATCGCCGCCGCTCACGGAAAAGCGCATGGCGCAATATTCGGCCATGCCGGGAATTTTCCAAAAATAACTGGGGACACATTTATATTCCTGACGGACACAAGCCTCATAACTCTGTTGTCGATCGGCGGCCAAAAGCGCGACAGCGCTGATGACTAAACAAAGCTGAAGTAAAATTAGGGCAGTTGATCGCAACATCGAGACCTTTCCGCAGTGGTCAGTTTCGAATTCTTTGCTCTAAGGCAGAGATTTCAATAAAATCCATATTCTCTTGTATGTCAAGCGTTTTCGGGCGTGGCTGTCTTCCGGGCGAAACCTCCGACGTCATATACTTTCTATCGGCATTGCCGACAATTGGCTGAAATCGGCGTGGTTGGGGCCTTCCACTGAAACGGGACATAATTGATATGACATTGTCACACAATATCTTATGCGCGCCACTTAAAGCCTGTATGTCCTTCCGGCGAGTCCGTAGTACTTTCGGCCGGGCGTGATAATGAGGCGGTCTATTCGGGGTCGATTAAGAGAAGGACCGGCTTTTCAAAGCCGGTCCCTCAATTTTCAAATCAGTGAATTACTACGGATGGCACGGAACCGTTCCGCTCCTGAAGATGTAATTCACCAGACGCACGGCGTCAGCTACGTTGACGTTGCCGTCGCAGTTGGCGTCGGCTGTTGCATCCAATCTCGGCGCGGTGCCTTCCTTGAATACATAAGAGATAAGGAAGACGGCGTCGCCGACGTTGGCCTGTCCGTCAAGGTTGGCGTCGCCGGACACGTGGCCGATACCATCAACCGTACGGCTGATAGTAAATGGCGTGGCGTCCGTAAACAAACCGGAAACCGTGTACGGAAGTTCGACGACATCCCACATCAGCGGATAATAATCGATGAAGTCATTGAGGCTGAAGGAGACGTCAAAGAAACTCTCGGCAGGGAAGTCGATTCCAGTCGTCGGAACACTGCCGCCATTTATCTGGAATGAAGTTTCATCGATATTGCCGACAGCGTATCCAGGATAATCACCAAGATCATCATCGCGGATGTATATGTGTCCGGTTATCGGTTCCATGGCGAATCTGGCAAGAGCGAAAACCGGCCAGGGATCGATTTCAACCTGCGATTCTTCACCGACGGTCATCGACACCGGAACCATGTCAACTGTCTTATTGGCCGCGCCGGTATGGGTAATTACCAGGTTGGCTCCATAAAGACCAAGTTCAAGATCGCTGGCGTCATAACTGACGGTGATAGGAGCTGTCCCGCCGCCTTCGATTGAGCCGGAAGTCGGCGCGACACTCACCCAGCTCAGCGGAGCCGGATTAAGCCCGATGGCGTCGAGCGAGAACTGAGCGCCGTCATAGCCATAATAATGGAATCCAAGCTTGACGTTGCTTTCGTCCTTAAAGAAGCTCAGGTCCACGACAGCGTTGTACCAGGTCCAGTTGTCGAAGATTCCGGCGTCGTTTTCGCTCCACAGCATCATGGTCCACGAAGTACCGCCGTCGAGCGAAATCCAGACCTCAAAGTCGCAGTTGTCATACGGGTCTACCGACCAGTAATAACTGCCCAACCACCAGAAATCGAGGACGTATTTGCCGCCGCCGAAATCGATGACCGGAGAGATCAGCCATTCATCCTGGGTGCCGGTATACGCCTCGTCATAGAAGCAACTGGCATTGTACGAGCCTTCATACGGATCGTAGCTGTCAATTTCCCAAGTGTAGGCATTATTGACTACCGCCGTCCAGTCGGGCGGAGGCACGGTGCCGCCTTCGAATCCCTCAAACAGAAGCTGGTTCGGATTCTTGTCGGCCGCCGGAGTATGACCGGTACCGCGGAACGGGTTGGTCCTCAGCGCCGGTTCACTCTGTCCGCCGCCGACCGCATTCTTGGCTCCATATTCGATTGCGATCGAATAGCTGATCGGAGCCGTGCCGTCGGCGCCCAGAGTCAAGGTGGAGTTGCCAGTGGCGCCCGGAGGAACCGTACCGAAATCAATCCGATCCGGGTCGATAGTCAGGATTGACTGTTCGCCGCCGACATTGATGGTGTAATCCTCGGCTTCGCCGTACGAAGTCGCACCGCAAGCGGCCGGTTCGGTGGAATAACTGATACGGACTCTCATCCGGGTGAAGCCGGCAAGAGCGTCGCCGGGAGGCGTAATGGTTCCGGAATATGGGCCATAGCCATAATTAACGTCGAGAACAATCTTCTCGGCGGCGTCAAAGATCATATCCTGGTTCCAGTCCACCCAAACGGCGGCATAGTCGGTGCTGTAGGGATTGCCGTTGGTGATGGTAATCGGATAACCGGCTCCGAACTGCATGTTGGCTATCTGATCGGTATAATCGGCGTAACCACTGCAAGCCGACGTATTATTGATCTCGGCCACGGTGACGTTGCTGATATACTCATCGCAACCACCGCTGGCGTCGCAATAAGCGGGCTCCCAGGAGGTACCGGTGACGTTGATGGTATAATCACCAGCGTAATAGTACCCGGTCGTATAGTCGGGATGGAAGGCAAGCACGGGGATGTAATAAGTGCCGGCCGGTAAACCGGGGAAGTACATGGTGATGTTACCATCGCCGCAGGCGTCCCAATCGGTTGTGGTGGCATAGGTCAGCTCACCGCAAGGGCAGGCATCGGCCAGAATGATATAGACCAGATCGAAGGACGGATTGGTGCCACAATAGGTGATTGTGATATCCATGGCTTCGTCGATCGTAAAGGCCTCCCAGGCTTCGGTCGCCGGAGCCAGGGCGCTGCAGTCGTTGGTGGCGTTCACATTATTGCCGGTGAACGTCGTCGTCACGCCGGCCGTAAGCGTCGTCGGGGTGACGTCGGCGCAGTTATCGTTCGCCGGAGGCGGACCGACTACGGCGCAACTGACGTTGAGAACACCGGTGCCGAAGTTGGAGCCGTAGCCGCCGACTTCGATCATGTATTCCTGACCGGCGACAACCGGAAGAATCAGTTGCGACTGCAAACCGCAGGCATCGTCGTTGCAACCGAGCTGAGTTCCCAGGGGATCGCAGAAACAGCCGTCGTAAACGGCCATCTTGGTATCGTAACCGGAACCGCACAGGCTGAAGGTAGCGTTGCCGTCGCAGGACGCGGTATAGCAATACCAAACGTTCGGCGAGGTCAGGCAGGTGCCGCCGCCGTCAAAACTGGCGCCCACGGTCGTGAAGGCCAGGTCGACGACGTCGCCGATCTT
Organism: uncultured Ignavibacteriales bacterium; assembly: GCA_964523575.1. Lineage (GTDB taxonomy): Bacteria > Zixibacteria > MSB-5A5 > GN15 > JAAZOE01 > DAOUTW01. Next base: position 17,306 of record CAZGAV010000031.1, on the reverse strand, counting down.
GATGGCGTTGGCGCAGTCGTCATTCTCGGGACCGCCCGCCGCTGTCGTTATCGAAAGGTCGAAATCCGGAATGCAGTTGGGGGAAGGATAAGTGTCAATCATGATATAATAGGTTCCGGGATCAAGCGTGACACCGTAGAGACCATGAACACCACTGCCGCTATTAGTGCTGGTGGCAATACACGAGGAAGCATCCAGCGGGCAATTGGCATCAATGGCAATACCGGTGTAGGTCGTGCCCTTGGGATCGAGTATGATATCGACCGTAACGGTGGCATCGACGTCGACCTGGTAGATGATGTCTTCGCCGCCGTCATAACTGCCCAGACAGGTGGTGTTGTAATAGTCCATCCGGCCGCAGGTGGCGTTGGTGTTCAAATACGGCATATCATCAGGCAATTTGAGCATGATAGGATTGCCGCATTCATCGCCTTCGGCGCTGCCGGTGAACTCCTCGACCGAGATATCAAAATCAGGGATACAATCGGGCGTCGCCCAGGTATCGATGATCATGTAGTAAGTTCCGGCCGCAAGAGAGATGAGGCTTGAACTGTAAGGATCGCCGGCGGTGCTTCTGAAGTAAGTCACACATTCGCCGGACGGAGGGACACAACTGGTGCGAATTTCGCAATAGGTCCAGGTCGTGCCCTTCGGATCCATGGTGAACGTGACTTGAACATCGCTGGTGACCGTGATTTCATAAACGATATCCTCACCACTCCCGTAACCATACGTGTAACACATGTCGACTTCGGAATAATCATTTCCGCGGCCGCATGTATAATTGTTGTTAGTGTACGGCAAATCGGCAGGGAAGGTCATCGTGAGGGGGTTATTGCAATTGTCGCCGGGGCCGGCCACGGGGCAGGCGTCGGCACAGGTGAGCCCTTCTTCCCAGGACATGAAATCGCCCAGGGCTTCGCATTCGAACTGGGTGTTTTCAGTGCAACTGGGGGCCAGGGGGTCGCCGTAGCAACAGCGGCCGGGCGGAGGCGGGTCGTCGTTGACCGAAATCAGGTCAAACGAACCCTGGGCGCCGTCAACGCCGACATAGCGGAAGCCCAGGACCACGTCCTTCTCCCCGACATACGAGGCCAGGCTGAGGTTGACTTCGTACCAGACCCAGTTATCGAAGAGACCGTACATGCCTTCGTCCCACAGCTTGGTGGTGAAGTTGGCGCCGGCGTCGGTCGAAATCCAGACCTCGAGATTGTAGTTATCATAGGGATCGATGCCCCAGTAATAACTCATGAGGAAATGGAAAGTCAGTTTCAAATCGCTGGTGGCGCCTTCAAAATCCATAACCGGCGTCGTCAGCCATTCGTCCTGAGGAACCAGGGCCTCGTCATATTTACAGTCAGCCAGGTACAAACCCGAATACGGGTTGTAATCATCCTGATACCAGGTCATGGTATCGATATGCGTGCTGACTTCTCCCCACCCCGCGGGGGGAACGGAGACCTCGAAATCCTCGCCCAAAAGCGTGGATTTCATGTCTCTGATCGGAGCCGGCCCCTTCTTCGGCCCGACTTTTCCAAGGGGATCGAAATCCGGCACTGCTGAACCGGGGTTTTCGACCACGCCCATTTGTTGTTTTAACTCCCAGTTGGGATCGGGAGTCTGCGCGGTTGCGTTGGGCGAAAGAGATTTGGTTATGACAACCGGTTTCTCATTCGCCACCGCAACGAGGCAAAATCCTAACACTGCAATGAGCGCGAGGATAATTGCCGGTGACATTCTTCCTCTCGTCATACGTTACCTCTCTGTTTGTGTGGTGAATTTTGTACCAATTTCCTGTCCTTCTTGCGTTAGTCTTGAAACATCCAAGATCTCCTATCTCTTTTTGAAGTTCCTCCTATGATTAAAGACCACAGATTTAGTTAATGGCTCTTGATTCTTTTGTTCTATAAAAATTGCGGCCGGTTGGTGGATGCCGGGAGCCGCAAAAGACGGCCACGCCGGGATCCCCGCGGGTAGGGGAATCCATCCACTAAATTCAAGAGGTCGGACCAAGTTGTCTAAAATCTCCGGCCGATCATTCACTTCACGGTCCTCCTTGGAGATTTCTAAAATTCTATTTATCTCGTCGGGCGATGACGGTTTGAATCCGTCACCGCCCGAAAATGTCCTGCAAAGATCAGCAGATCGGCGGCGGGCCGCCGCTGAACACGAAATTAATCAGATAAACGGCGTCGGCCACATTGACGTCGCCGTCGCCGTTGGCGTCGCCCGACATAAGCGGGTCGGGAGGCGGGCCACTCTTGAAGACAAAATTGATTAATATCACGGCATCGGCCACGTTGACGTCACCGTCGGAATTGGCATCGCCGCATACATAGCTCTGGACCGTCAGCGTCACGGGCACCGAAGCGCTGGGCGACATGGGGTCGTTGCCCGAGATTATGATTTCTCCGGTGTACGTGCCCGATTCCATATCGGCGGTGTTGAGACCGACGGTCAAAACGGTCGAGGAATACGGTTCAACCGTTCCCGACGCCGGAGTGACTGTCATCCAGCGAGCCGCCCGGAACGAGACGGCCAGATTGTCGTGCATGTAGGCGGCGTCATATACCGCAGTCAGGCCGTCGCTACCGGCAGCGTTTTCGATGCCGATGGTGGCTCCGGTCAATCCGTCAACATCACTTCCGGGATCCATGGTTGCGTACTGCAATACGACCTGACCGTTGGGGTACAGAATAACCTGGAAGGTCAGCGATCCGGTACCGCCTCCGGTGATGTAGTTCTGGATATTGACAAAGCTCACGACAAAACGATTGCCGATGGCATCATAATAATAATAAACATTTCCGCCCTCGCCCGGATCGAGATCGTCCCACCACATGGCGATGAGATTGTTGGGAGTACCGGAGTCAGGCAGGTTGACATTGAGGCGGCTGGTACTGCCGGCGCCGAACGTAATCAGGCCGTTGGAACCGATATATATTTCATTATAACTGTTTTCATAGAAGGGGAAATCGAATCCGATGGCCAGCGGGCCGACGGCGCCGTCATCGCCCAGCGATACGGCCGTTCCCAGACCGGAAATATCGACCCAGTTGTAAGCCGGACCATCCGGTTGATCGGAATCGATCCAGCTGTAACCGAAGGCGTCGGGACCACCTAAACCCTTATCCACTTTGGCAAAGAACGGTTCGGTGGCGTCGGATTTATCGCCGTCGGCGGCACGGGTACCGATGGGAATCGAGGTCAAAGCCGCCTTCAGCAAGATCGGCTGGGACTCTTTGAACATCTGGCATCCGACCTCGAACATCAGCCGGCCGGGGCCGTTATTGTTGATGGTTATTTCATGACTGCCCTGTTCGCCCGATGGCATGGTTTCCTCGATAGCGGTCGCTATCACTTCCATCTCCGGCGCGTACAGATGCATGGAGACCATCAGGGTGTCATACTGATGGGCATAATCGTTGCTGATATAGGTAATCGAGCCGACATAATCGCCCGGATCCATCCCGGCTGAATTGAGCGTCACGATGAATTCCTGACTGCTCTCGGGGTCGATAAATTGCTGTTCGCCGTCGCAGGTCAGCCAGCTGTTATTGGGCACAAAACTGACGCGAAGAATGGCTTCGGCGCTCTGGTTGTATATAATGATGGTATCCTCGATCATGTCGCCCGGAATCAGGCTGTCCACCAGCTCGTCAGTATCCAGCGCGATGACGGCCGAAGTCCGCTCGCCGTAACCTTTCAGAGTGAGGTCGTCGATATTCCAGCCGCAGTAATTCCAGGAACCGTCGGTTGCCCCGATTCCGAACCGGAGCTGGAAGTTGGCATTTGAGTCGGCTATGGCCGACAGATCGAATTCCTGAAGCGACCATTCCGATTCATCGAAGGCCGACGAGTTTTCGAAAAGCGGAACCCACCCGGTTCCGTTATAGGCCTGCAGATAAACATGGTCATAGCTACTGCTTTCGATGCCCAGCCAGCGATAGAAATCCAGAATCACGCCGTTGAAATCACCGCAGTCGATGACCGGCGAGGTGACCCAGTAAGTACTGCTCATGCCGCCGGCATAGTCACCGCCGCTACCGGGAGTGATATCATTGCCCAGAACTCCGTTGTCCTCCGTCGGACTGTGGTCGATGGCCGGATCCGGGCCGCCGTAACTATCGGCTCCCGCGCCGCCGGTGGCCGGGCCGATGGTCCATTCACCGGTGCCGCCCAGTCCGGTCCAGCCCTGGTCGAAGGAGAAGTCGTCGGAGAAGAAGACCACCCGGTCACCGACGACGATAGTGAAATACAAGGTCGCGGTATAACCGTTGGCGGTGGCAACGTCGAGTGTAAGCATGACTTCATGACCGCGCGGGCAGGAGGCGTCGGCCGTAACCACGAACACGTCATAACCGTTGTCGCCGGTCCCGCCGGAACCGCTTATGGTTCCGAAACTGCCGGCATCGTCGCTGAGCGATACATAATCATCGCTTTCGACGAGCGTGGCGGTCACTTCATCGGCCTGACCGCTCCCCGCGTTCTGCAGCGTTACCACGAATTCGGCCGTCTCTCCGGGATCGAGGACGCCGTTGTTGTTACCCGTGGGATCGCTGATCTCGACAGCCAGATACTGCGCAACCGGAGCATGAGCCGTGATCGTGAAATTACTGGTCCAGACGCTGTCATTGGCGTCGGTCATGGTCGCCGTAAAGGTTATCTTGTGATTATCGGGAACATCGGCGGCGACGTCGAAGGAAAAGGCGTCGGCGACGTAGACGGTCCCGTTATCGCCGACGATATCCCCGTAATATTCACCGTTATCGGTGATGGTAACGTAGGTATCCCCGGTCGAAAGCGCCGCCTGAACGGCATAAGCAATGTCGGGACCGACGTTGCGAAGCTCCATTCCCAGAACAATGCTTTCGCTGTAATCGACCAGGCCGTTACCGTTACCGCCCATCATGTCATCCACTTCATCATTATTGTAAATGACATAAGGCCCGGCGGGCGTAATAATCTGAATCGTCGATATATATGGTTGCTTGTTCTGTCCGGTGATAACGATATCGGCCACACCCGGCTGAGTGAACTCGGCCAGAGGAATGGTCACCGATCCGCTTTCGTCCACATAACCGGCGCCGTACAACACGCCATCGACCGAAATACCGACATATGAAGCCGGGTCGGCGTCGACCGTGATGGAAGGTTCGGTCATCAGCAGAGCATCGGGATGGGAGACATTATTGACCGCCGGTACGCCCATATAGGTCATCACCGAGGGGTCGCCCATCAGCATGTAAATTTCCCAGTAATAAGTCTTGCGCGAACTGTTCGAGGCGCTGACGGCCAGGTTGCCGGCGTAAAAGACGGCGCTGTTGGTGACGTATTGATCGGATACCGGTTCACCATGATCGTGGAACAGGCGGTCATAAGCGCCGAGTCCGGTCTGTTCATAAGTCGGGCCGGCTCCGACCACCGGGCCATAGCCGACGCCCCACCAGTAATCCTCATCCCAGTAGGTGGAGTTGGTGCCGCCGATATAGCCAATCCCGCCGGCGCTGTCCTTCTGCATCCAGGCCTCGCCGAAACAGGGGGTGCTTTCCGAAAACGTATTTGAAAGGCAGCAATTGCCGATACCGAGCAGGTATTTGTGATAATTGGTAAAGGCATTGACGTTGGCGGTGTTAATATAAGGGTCGGACCAACTATCATGGCCGCAATGAGCGGTGTAGTTGGCAAAGGAAACGCCGTCGTTGATTTCCCCGATAATCTGGGTGTTGGCTCCGGAACCGTCGGAAGCCGGATATAGCCAGGTGTAGGAATAAAGCCCGTGGGCGGCGTTGAAGTAGTAGTTGGTGCCGTAATTGATCTGCCCGTTGCCGTAAGTCGGCGCATAGGAACCGTCAACGCCGGCGATCATGATAACCTCGCCGAGGTAAGACGGATCGGGCATTTCGTATCGCTCATACTCGATGGTTTTGTCGATCTGCGGCTGAAGATCGTCGGGATTCTGCGCCGAAAACCGGCCATGCAGAATTTCCGGATAGATGTCGCCGGTGAATTCGACCAGGTATAAATCCGTCACATGCGAACCGGCCGTTCCGCTGAAGGGGGGAATCTGGGCCGCATCGCCGACGAAAAGCACGAATGACGGCGCCGGATCGCTTGGCGTGCCGGCTTCGTAGAGGTCCTGAAGGAAATTCTTGATAGCCGTATTAGTAGTGCCGATTTCATCGGTGTAGTAGGTCTCGACGTTAAAGCCTTTCTGAGTTTTCCACTGAATGAAGGGCTGAAGCTGAGCTTCGAACATCCGATGGGAAACGATTACGTATTTTACGGGATAGCGGGTCATCGTGTCCCGCACCGCTTCGGTTTCCTGATAATTGGGAAGCTGTTTGAAGATGGTTTCGAAAAACGGGGAACTGTATTTCTCCATCTGCGCCTCGGTCCGCACCCAGTCCGGATGCTGGAATTCGACCCGGATGGTCATCTCCCGGTAAACTTTCAGGGTATTGGTCACCGGGTTATATTGCAGGGGAGAAGCTGAAATCAAACCCAGCCGCACCGATCGCATGATCCCTTGCGCCTCGGCGGTGACGGTCGGGCGGGCATAATACTGATCCGCCTCATACACGGCGTCGTTGTACTCGAAAGCCACGTCTTCGGGTTGCTGTGATTTCGACAACGACGGCTGATTCGGCATCAGCATCGTCGTAATACCATGGTCGGCCAGCGCGATTTCTTCCTCTTTATAATCCACGACTGTGGCGCTCAATTCACAGCCGTAGGGGATGGCGATCATCCGATTGGCCGTGGGCAGCTCCGGATCGCCGACATTATTTGATTTGATGAAACCGTCAATACGCGGAAGTACGAACTCTCCCTTTTCCGTCGTAACCGGGAAAAATTCGATGGCGCCGATTTCAACGCGAAGGCTGATACCGTTGGCATCCGCGTCAAATATGGCTATTTGTGATGGAGAATTACTGAGTTGAATCGTCTGACCGGCGGCGGCCAAACAAGTAAAACCCGCGATGGCCAGTACTACCAGCCATGCCGTTCCTGTAGCTCTTTTCAAAATGACCTCCCGAATCTTGAAACACATCTTCCGAATGCTGTATACAAGTAACCAAAGTTGTCACGGTAGTCATTTAATCTTTAAGCACCAACCTGCTGAGGTATATGATGTAAAAATTGCCAATTACCTCTACCCCTATAAGATAAACAATCTCAATGAATTGTAAAGCATAAAATGATAATAAATCGGGGGTAATCACCGATTTACTATGGGAAGTTCGGGCGACGATTATGGCGGTGGCCGATTGAGCGCATCTCTATATTATTTAATAGCTTGTTATTATGTTATAGTGGCAGTTTTAAAGATTTATAATGAGGTAATTACGTCCATGATACGATGTCATAATTTGCCGATTCCGAAAGTCTCAATTGAATACATAAAAAGGCCGGTAAAGACCGGCCTTTTTCAAAAATCCGAGGTTCGCTCATGGGCAAATCGGCTCCGTGCCGCTTTTGAAAACAAAATTAATCAGATACACGGCATCGCCGATATTAAGGTCGCTGTCGCCGTTGGCCATGCCCGCTTCCAACGGCTCCGGCGACGGACCACTGCGGAAAATGAAGTTGATCAGATACACAGCGTCGCCGACGTTGACATCGCCGTCACCATTGGCGTCTCCGCAGACATAAGGACGGATAAAATCAACACTGAATGGTCTCTCCGAGAAAGCCCCGACATTGTCCACTACCCGGGCCGTGAAATTTATGGTGCCTGGTGTTGCGACCGTTCCCGACAATAACCCGGCCGTCGACAAACTCAATCCGGTCGCCGCCAGATCTCCGTTTTTATCCGACCAGATAATATTGCCGGTACCGCCGCTGGAAAGCAATTGTTGCGAATAGGCTTCATCGATATTTCCCTGAGGAAGATTGATTTCGGTAATGGTCAGGGCCGGATTGATCGTAAAATCAAATAATTGCTCGTCGGTCGCCGCCCCTTCGTCGGTCACCAGGGCCGTGAATGAGATCGCCGTCGCCGAGGCGGGAGTCCCCGACAGCAGACCCGAGGAAGACAGAGTCAACCCGGTGCCTGCCAGATCGTCGTTCTTATCCATCCAGGACAGACTCCCGGAGCCCCCGGTCGCCGCCAACTGCTGAGAATAATAAACACCTCCGGTCCAATCGGGCAACGAGACGGTCGTGATCTCCGGCGCCGGCATGGTGATAGCCGGGAAGACGATCATATCAACCCAGCCGCAATCACTGCCGGAGGCATAGGAACCGTCTTTGGTGTACTTCCAGGTGAAAGTCCTATTTCCGGCGGTTACCGGATAACTTACCTGAGTCCAGCCTGACGAACCCGACCAGCTGCCCTTCTCTACGCCGTCGATAAAGAAGCGGAGGTAATCCCAGCCGCTTTCGGACGATACCTTATAATAGAAGCTGATTGTGCCGGAAGAACTGACGTCAAAGCTGACGCTCATCTGGCTCGTCTGGCTATCGCCGATGGATCCCGATTTGGCGCAATAGACGCCTTCATAGGGGCTGGAGGAGGTAATTGTCCAGGCCTGATTTCCGCCCATCACCCAGGGCATCGAGGTGAAGCCGCCGGATTCGAAGTCTTCAATGACCTGACCTATTTCCAGTTCGAAGAAGACGGTATCGGTATAACCGCCTGAAGCCGACACCTCGAGTCCGAATTGGGCCATGTGATTGAGCGGGCAGGTTGGTGATACCGAAAACTGATAAGCGCTCAGCGATGTTCCGGTGCCGCCCAGCGCCGTGATATTGGGATAATCCGAATACGGCTGAGTCACCGATATGTAGCTGTCGTCGGTAAGGAGGGTGGAGGAGACGCCGGTAGCGTTGCCGGCGCCGGCATTGGTGAGAGTGATATTCATGGAAACATCATCGCCCGGATCGACCGTCCCGGCGTTCTGGCTGACGAATTGCAGATCGGGAATATTGGGCAATGGATTGAGGGCGACGTCCTCGTGCGTCGCCGCGCCGTCGGATACGGCTACGCCTTTGATGGTCTTCAGATAGTATCCCGGCGCCGAAAACTCGACATCATAAATTCCGGCCTCTATCATGCGATGATAATCGCCGATGTCGGGATCGGTGAAGACCCGGGAACTATCCAGATCGCTGTCATGACCTACGACGCGCACCTTTGCAAACACCGGATCGCCGGTAACGGCGTCGGTGACCACGCCTCGGATACCATACAGCCCGTTCTCCAGCCAGTTCAAAAACGATACCCGGTTATAAGTCCAGTAGGCCGGAAGCTGGCTGGCCGCCGGCGTTTTATCGTAAGAAATTTCGATCGTAACCTCTCGGCATCCGCGCCAGTAATTCATATAATCCTGCCGGCCGCCCTGGACTTCATACCAGTCGTAACCGTTGGTAATACCGTCATCGTAGCCGTTCATATAACCGGACGGACTGTAATACTGGGCCGAATCGGCATAAACATGGCTGATCCCCACATACCAGTCGTTATCGACATGAAGGCGGGCCCAGGTATCCCAGGGGTAATTGACGACTTCTTCGCCGCCATGGAAATTGGCCGAGATAACAAAGGAATGAGCCGTCGCAAAATTCATCATGGCGATCGTTTCCGGCTGATAGCTGTGTCCGTCCGGATGGGGCCCGTCATCGGGGTCGGGATAATTGCGATTCATATCGACGCCGTTGGCGTTGGTGCGCGTGGCGCCATAGACACTGCTGTTGCCCCCGGCATAGGTTCCGTCGGGATTGGCCAGGGGATTGATCCAGACCTCGCAACTATCCACCAGACGGGTGACCAAAGAGTCCGACCCGTAACTGACCAGCAGAGAATCGATCAATCTCAGCATCAGGACGTACCCGGTCGTTTCATCGCCGTGTATGGATGACGTGAACATTACTTCCGGTTCGTCCTCCTCGTCGTTGACGTTGTCCGATATTTTCGCGTACAGGAGATCGCGGCCGTCAACCGTCGTGCCGATATTATATATCTTGCACAAATCGGGATAGTCGGACTGGAACTGATACATCATACTGATATAGGCGTCATAGGTGGGGTAGACGTCCCAGGCCGTGATATCGTACTTGTCGGCGGCCATTTCGGGCTTGATCAGCGTACTGGGACTGGGAAGGATTTCATAGCTGTAACCCAGGTTTTCGAATTCCCGCAACTGATCGTCCGTGGCGTAGGCATAGACCGTCGATCCCTTGACGTTGTCGATGGAGACTACGCGCGTGATCTTGCTCAATTCACTTTTGCTGTTAATTTGAAACTTGAAGTAATGCTCGGAAGTTTTTGCCAACAAGCTTGTTGCAAGCAAGAAAACGAGCAGAAAAATGACCCCGGAGATTTTCCTCATGATGACGACCTTCCGGTCAAATGGTTACGCATGGCGGTTCAACTTCGGTGAGACCGGTCTATAAAGGCTGGCACGGGCATCGAAGTTCCTCTCTATAACCTCAAAATAAGCAATATCTCTCAACCGTCAATATTTAATTCGGTCCCGGCCCCGGAATATGTTAGCCGCCAATGACGCCTAAAACCTCGAAAAAAGGCCGGCTTTTTTGGCCGGCCTTTTTGTAAACTATCAGAAAAGCGGTCATCGGCCTAATGACAGCCGGGCTCAGGACCGTTCTTGAATACATAATTGATAATATAGACAGCATCGCCGACATTGGGATTACCGTCGCAATTGGCGTCGCCAGAGGCCAGGGGATCGGGTTCCGGTCCGCTCTTGAAGATGAAGTTGATGATAAAGACGGCATCCGCAACGTTTATTTGACCGTCACCGTTGGCGTCACCCCGATTGATCGTCGCGAAGGAATAGGTTTCGGTGCTGTAGGTTTGCCCTCCGAACAGATCCAGAGCCAGGACTTTCCAATAATAGACGGTCCCGTATTCAAGACCGCCGGTCACGGAGTAGGCCGTCGTATCCAGATTAGAAACCGTGACCTTGGGCGCAAAGGTCGGCACGGTCGAATAGTATAGAGTGTACTTGACATGGTCGTAGAGGTCGATATCGGATGACGCCGACCAGTCAAAATCGACGCTGAGGCCCGGAAGGCTGGCGCTGTTGGCGGGAGATATCAGATCGAACGGCTCGGGCGGAGAGTTCGGCGAATTAACCCAGAATGAAGCCAGACCGGTCCATTCACCCGTCTCATAGGGATCGCTTCCCCGCACCCGCCAGTAGTAAATGGTATTATCCTCCAACGACGTCGTCACCTGCCACGAAGTCGTACCGTAACCTGAGGGATGATCGCTCACCTGAGCCACCGGCAGGGTCATATCCGAATCGGCATATACTTCATAATCGTAGGTAAGTTGATCACTCTCGCCATCGACGGAGTTGACATGGCTCAGGCTGGGCGTGGTCGAGGTCACAGCCTGCAAGTCAGACGGTACCATGTCGGTTGCCGGAGCCGGGACCGAATTTAATCGCATTTCTCCTTCAGTCCAGGCCGACCAGAGATTACCGTTAAAGCTCCGCACCCGGATGTAATAGTGTCCGCCATCGGCCAAGGGGGCACCGGCATAAGTCACCTGCGTCTCTGATCCCGCCACCGGTCCCGAATCCCACATCTCAGCCGTCAGCCAGCTATTGTCGGAACCAACCTGAATCTGATAATCAGTCTGGGGCGCCGAGGCGGCGTCAAAAAAGGACCAGGAAAAATCGGGCGTATGATTCAGCAGGTGCATCGGATCACCGGGGGTAACGGCCAGATCGGAGACCATCGGGTAACTGCCGGGCCGCTGATAACCGAAGAAATTAAGGACATCCGACATAACGCTGTCGCGATCCCGCCAGCGGCTGTCACCGGTAACCACCGCCTCATATCCGAAGGAGAAAAAGACCGACTTGTACGAACCCGAATAGGAGACCGCTCCAAAATAATCGGAACCGAGATATTTCAATTCGGCCTGCCCGCCGCCGGCCGGCGTGATCAGATCGGGATGGATCTGGTTGGAGGCGCTGTTGCCCCCCTGAATGGCGACCATGTAGCCGGTATCGACAACCTGGCCCGCCTGGGTCGATAATACCGGTATATTCTGGGTTCCGACGAAATTTGTCTTCAAGTAATCGCTAAGGAAACTGGGATCAAGCGTATTCAATTGGGCCGCAATCCGCTGTCCCGTGAGGAACAGCTTGCCGCCGTTGTCCAGATAACCCTTCATCGAGGTCACCTCGGCGGTGCTGATCGGGGAACTGCGGTAATCGCCGGTGAACCAGATGACCATATCATAATTGCTCAACTGGGAGGCATCGGGGGTTAAAAAGGCGGCAAACTCCCAGACATCGTAAGGAATGCGAAAATGTCCAAGCGCCTCTTCATAAAATTTATTGCGGTCGCCGTTTTCGTCGTCATCCACCAGCATGATCGACACCCGCCCGATACCTTTTTCGACAACCAGGGTATCCAGCCCGGCGCCGCCGTTCCAGGAAATCTCGACCACGAAAGAATCCAGGCGCGATACATAATCGACCGGAATGTCAAAGACGAAAGGATCGGCGCTGTTACTGACCGAATCATTGGGGTTTATTATACCTATGGTGGAAAAACCGTCAACGATGGGAATGGAAGCGTCGTCAATGGACAAATTGAGGGTGACGTCGGTGATCGCCGCGCCGCCGTAGTTGGCCACGGTCACAGTCATTTCGATCGTTTCGCCATCTTCAAGAAGGCCGTCGCCGTCGCCCAGATCGTCGGTGAATTCGGCGTCGCTCAACCAGGGACTGCCGTTTTTGGGGATGATGCTTACGACCATCGCTTCCACCATCGGATCACAGCCACTCCAAGGGCAGTACAGATTGTCAACCGTATACCAGGCGTTCTGGCTTCCGCCCCAGCCATAGTTGAAATGATATTGGTCCAGCGTCCCGGAAACGCGCCAGCCGTCGCAGACGATGGCATGACTGTATATTCTATATAAGGTCGGATGACCCTTGTTGATATCGTTTTTGACCAGATTGAACCAGCTGTCGGAGGTGTAGTTGTTGCGATAAACGGCATGGGCCGATTCATCGTAACGGAAATAAGTGGGAAAGACCGAGGCGCCGTACATCGTGTAAGCACCCGACCCGCAATAACCATAATCCATATCAAAAGCCACGCCCATTTCGTAACTGATTTCAGCCACCGACGCCGGCGAATCGTCATAGACGTAAGGGTCCGAAAAATCGGCCGTCAGTACCTGGGAGGGAGAACTGCCGCCGCAGGAATTATCGCCGCCCCAGTTATATGAATGACTGCCCTCGCCGGCGGGCGGCCACCTATGATAATTCATTATCTGGGCCGCGGCGGTGGCGACGCAACCGACCGCACATCGGCCGCCGTCACCCATGGGACAAAGATTATTATAGGGCGCGCCCTGATGCCAGGTCGACGTCAGAAGAGGGCCTTCACCCTCAAGCGTGACATCAAGAGCCTTACTGGCCGAACCGACGAACTCCTTGGGAGAAACCGCGAGGTCCATCCACTTGTCATGATTTTTGAATTCAAAAAGCGGTTCTTCGTCGGGCGGCTGAGAAGCTTCCAGGCTTCCATACTTCTCGACATACATGCTTGTCATCTGCTGAAGCACCTGTCTTAACAGCAGGGCGAATCCGTCTTCGTCATAAATATTGAGGGGATTGACCTCGGAATAAGCCTTGACCGGCGGTAATTCCTTGAGGACAGGGACGATCACATACCCGCCGGATGAAACGGCATAATAGCGGGCGACCAGAGTATCGCCCACGATCATATCCTGAACATCGACGATGGCCGGATCAGTCGCGCCGGCCCAATCGCCGGTCTGGGCGACAATATAGGTGATCCAGTTTTGAGCCACTTCCTGCATTTCCTCGTAACCGGCCACCTCGGCTCGGACTATCCGGGGAAGGACCAGCAGGATAGCCACGGCCGCGGCGATCAGGATTAATTTTTGAGTGAATTTATGGAAATTGGCAGGCGGCGAAATCCGGGAATCTCTTCTCATATCTTCCTTCCTGAAAACGCTTAATTTAAGTCCCATTTGTCTATAAACATAACTATCCGCAGGGAGCTACGGTTCCCTGTGATATGTATTCGGCAAAAGACAATGTCAGCCGCAGTGATGATTTTCGAGGAAATATTTTCATATCGTTCCAGAGCTGTCGGCTGTCGCCCAAAAATTCAACATCCTCGACATACGGGGCGGTGAGGTATTTTGTCGGCCGGGTTCAAATACCGGCTATGTAAGCGGACAACGGCAATATATAATATAGATTAATTTTGGCAACATTTTTATTCAGTCGTCTGATGACGGCGAATTTCGCCCAAAAAAACGGCCGGTTTCAACCGGCCGTCTTGTATTCGCAACAGTGACTTTACATTTAGGGGCAAATCGGTTCCGGGCCGCTCTTGAAGACATAGTTGATAAGATAAACCCCATCGGCGATATTGACGTCGCCGTCGCCGTTGGCGTCGCCGGAGGCCGAGGGATCGGGGGGCGGCCCGCTTTTGAACACATAGTTGATGATATAGACGGCATCGGCTACGTCCGGGGAACCATCGCCGTTGGCATCGCCGCAGGCATAATATTGTGTCGCATAGGTGGTCGCGGTGGCGGAATAGACGCTGTATTGCCTTTGAGCGTCGCGAGCCCGAACCTTATAACTATACTCGCCCTGCGGTTTGGCGGTCATGGTGTAGAGAGTATCGGCGACAGGAAAATATGAAACGCTGGAAGCGAATACTCCATGAGGATAAATATCGTCGAAATAGACGCCGAACATGGTCACGGATTCGTCGGTGTAATAGGAAAATCTGAACAAGATTTCCTGGCCGACGAAGGCGCTGAGATCGAATAACCCCGACACCCAGGCGTCATCGCTTGAGCCGGTGATGCCGTGGCCGCGGTTGTTCCCATAGGGATTGGTCTCGGTCGTGAGATTGCCGGCTATGGGAGCGAAGGCTTCGCCGTCGATTGAAACCTCAACGTAGGCGTAGTCCCAGTCCGTCTCGATATCATAGTAGATTTGAAATTTCAAAGTATCGCCGGGCTGAACCGCATAAGGCTCAAGACTCTGAAAATACCGGATCATATTATCGCCCATGCCGGAGTAGAAACTGGTCGGGCCCGATGTATAAATGTCGGTTGAAAGGGAGAATCCGGCGTTCAGCCAGTCATCGAAACTACCGGCCTGATCCTCGATCACCTGATAGCCGGTCATTTCAACCAGCTCATAAAGGGAGGCCGGGTTAAGCGTATCGTTATGAGACCAGGTGACGTCGTAAGCGTTCATATTAACCGTATCGGGCAGGGATAAAACCGGTGCCGCCGGCGGCTTCAAATTGTAAATGCTGTCGGCAATTCTGGCGAAGAACAGGTTCGGTTCCAGATTCTCGGTTATGAGATCGTTGATGCGGCTGGCCGGGGGCCAGAAATTATCGTCGTAACTGCCGGCCTCGAGCGTCAGGGAAAAATTCTTATCCTTCAGCGATTGTTCGCCATAACCCCAGTCATCACTGCCGCCGTTGACGACATATAATATCCACCCCGGGCCGGGGGCATAGCCGTTCATGGCCGCGGCCGAATCGCCCATTTCCGCATACAGGTCCTCGTCCGGGCAATATAGACGATCATAACTCCAGGGCCAGATAATCAGATTGGAATAAGAATGGTAATAGATGGTGAGGACAAAATCATGGGCCGCGATGAAATCCCTGAGGTTCTGAGATTCCGGTTCCGAAAAGGCGGCGGAACCGCGGTAGGTCGGATCGCTGGGGATGGGCGACGAGCCTTCATCGTCATACCCCCACATATATCCAAAATTGCGATTCAAATCGACCCCGAAACTGCCGTCGCCGTTATTGCGCCGATTTTTGCGCCACATCCCGCCGCCGCCCGGAGCGATGACCTCGTTGTAATAGTAGCCGTCGGGATTATTGACCAGCACGAACCACATCTCGCGGTTATTCACCAGGTCTGTCGCTTCGGGATCAATCCCGTATTGCTGGGTCAGATGATTCATGAAATAGAGCAGGATTTCCGGCGTGATAACTTCGCGGGCATGAATGGCCGCGCTGTAAAACAATTCCGGTTCATCTTCGTCGACATTGGGATTGTCGGAAATTTTTACCGCCCACATATCGCGGCCCTCGAGCGTCGTCCCGATACTGACTTTGGCCGAAACGATATCGGGATACGCGGCAATCATATCATCGACCGCCTGATTGATTTCATCCAGCGATTTGTAGGCGCCCATGTTTTTCTCAGGCATACGCGATTGAAAAAACGCCGTCAAGTCGGCATGGACGATTTCCGTCTTGTAACCCAGGGCTATGATCTGATCAAGCTCGGACTGATCGGTGACAATTTCCACATAGCCGTCACCGAGCCAGACTTGATCGAGAGACATATTCTGGAGCCGGAGCCAGCCGGCTTTGGTGCTGTAATAGACCCGGGCCTGAATGGCCGGGGAAGAGGCGGCCGCCGCCAGTCCGACAGCCAGGATGGATATGATAAAAACGAGCAGGCAAAATCGGCGCAAAGCAATTCTTCCTTTCCTGATGCAAAAAATCGTCGCTTAAATATAAAGGAGATTTTGCATTATACAAGCCGATTATTCGGCCTGAGGCGGGGGGAAATTAGGCCATAAGATTCAATCCGATAAAAAGGGGAGAGGCCATTGACCTCTCCCCGGATGATTCATTCCTGTACGATTTCGATCAGCAGATCGGTTCGGGACCTCCGCTGAAGACGAAATTGATCAAATAGACGGCGTCGGCCACGTTGACGTCGCCGTCGCCGTTGGCGTCGGCGGCTTGGATCGGCTCCGGAGCCGGGCCGCCCTTGAAAACATAGTTGATCAAAACGACGGCGTCGGCCACGTTGACGTCTCCGTCGCCGTTGGCGTCGCCGCAAACGAAACTGGCCACCGTCAGCGAGACCGGTATGGAAGCGGTGGGCGTTTCGGGATCATTGCAGTCGACGACGATTTCACCCGAGTAAGTCCCCGATTCCAAATCCGTGGCGTTGAAGCCGACAGTTACGGTAGCCGATGAATACGGCTCGATCGTGCCCGAAGCCGGTGTCAGAGTCATCCAGCGGGGCGCGGCCATCGAAATGGCCATCTGACCGTGAATATACTCGGCGTTGTACGCCACCTGCAG
Organism: uncultured Ignavibacteriales bacterium; assembly: GCA_964523575.1. Lineage (GTDB taxonomy): Bacteria > Zixibacteria > MSB-5A5 > GN15 > JAAZOE01 > DAOUTW01. The sequence continues at coordinate 194 of CAZGAV010000031.1, read as the reverse complement.
GCCGTCGGTGCCGGAAACGTTCTCGATACCGATTGTCGCTCCCGCCAGACCGTCGGGGTCGGTGCCCGGCTCCATAGTGGCGTACTGCAAGATTATCTGACCATTGGGATAGAGTATAGCCTGGAAAGTCAGCGATCCGGTGCCGCCGCCGGTGATATAGTTCTGGATATTGAAGAAGGTGACCACGAAACGGT
>CAZGAV010000030.1:0-39211 GCA_964523575.1 uncultured Ignavibacteriales bacterium | reverse complement strand
TTTTTGGCACTGGAACCGTTGGCATCGTGGCCGCAGAATTGCGGCGAAGGTGCATTGGGATTGAACTGAAGAAGGAATATATCAAAATAGCCCGAAAAAGGACTTCAGCCGTACAGACTATTCTTCTTCCCTAGGGATAGTAAACCTCCAAGTGGCATGCACAATACAATGAGATTTTACTAAATTCTTTATCTGTAACTTTCGCTCGCTTCCCGCATCAAAGTACAAGTCGTATAATTTATCCATGTTTTCGCTATACACATGATAGTAACCCGGTTTGGGGAACTGCTTACTATCTACTTTAATCTCCAATTCGCCATTTTGGGCTAGCCTCATTAATTTCATTGGTATTTCAACCAATTCATAATACCATTCAGGAGATCGAGTCAACGCCCGGAGAATTAAAATTCGATCGTACTCATTTAAATGATTAAAATACGCCTTACGTAGACTCATAAAATCCTCCGGCTTATCGGTCCATTGGCCTTTCCCCAATTCCATGAATTTGCTAATCCATATTTTATCATCTTTTATATCTCTATTTGCCTGAGTCTTGAGTGAGACAGGCATATCATCTATGATAATATCATATCCCCTATTGCCTTTTGGAGCCAAGTGTGCCCTCTTCTTCCTCATATTCAATACCTTCTCAAGCACATATTCAAATTTATCCTTCGAAAAAGGTTCAACTGAGAAGCTATGATGTATGCGCAAAGCATCACCGAAATTATTTATGTCAACACCATCGAATAGGTCACTTTTGAAACATAAATACTCATTTGGACTTTCGAATATCTGAATTACTCTATCTAACCAGATCAACTGCCCCTCAGACAAAAGAGGAATTTTTCTTAATAGTCTGTCAATACGATTTTTTGCATTATTTTTCATATCCAATCACGAACTCCGATTTCTAAATCGTCCGATTCCATCATTTGGGTGACCTAATAGATACATTTAAAATAACATTATAAGCCAATTCGCAACTCATTACAAGCGCAATTTATGATTCCCCAGCAAGTTTATGCCCATCAGTCGAATGATCAGCATTTTATTTTTTTCCATAATTCAATTTATAAGATCAAAGTAGAAGCCCCGAGACCATTCGTCCCGGGGCTTTTTTGATTTCTGCGTGTAAATCTGTCCTACCGTTTCGCGGGCGGGCCGGGATACGGAGGCAATTTCTTCGGGTCCTCTTTGAGCTTGGCCTTGAGATATTTGACCGCCTCGGTCAACTGATCGTCATACCCCTTCGCCTCCCGATCGGGTGTATTGGCTACCTCAATATCCGGCTCCACGCCATGATTCTCAATGATCCATTTGCTGTCGAGACTGTACTGGGTGCCGCCGGGAATGTAATTATAACCCCCATCAACCAGCGGCCGCCCGCCGTTGATACCGACGATCCCGCCCCAGGTGCGCACGCCCATCAATGGTCCCAGACCATAAAAGCGGAAATAGTAGGGGAAAATGTCGCCGTCGGATACTGAGTATTCGTTGATCAGCGTCAGCATATGGGCGTTGACGGCGTCGCCGGGCCGCGGACTCGGCGCCGAATTGCGGGAAACGCTGACCCCCGACAAATTCTCGCGCAGACGTTTGATGATCAACTGCGAGACAAAGCCGCCGCCGTTGGCCCGAACGTCGATAATCAGCGCCGGTTTACGCGCCTGATAATAGAACATCTGCGTGAACCGGGTCAGACCGTAGCCGCCCATATCGGGGATATGGATATAGCCGATCTGCCCGTCCGAGGCCGAATCGACATAGGCCCGATTTTCATCAACCCAGTTGTAATAACGCAGGCTCGTTTCGGACGCGATCGGTTTGACCGTCACTTTGCGGGCGTCTTTCATAGTCGGCTTTTCGTTGACCGTCAATGTAATCAGCCGGTCGGCCTTGTTATCCGTCAGCGTATAGGGATTGACGCCGGCGGTGATTTCATGGCCATCGATCGCCAGCAGATAATCGCCCTCACGAACGTCCATATCCGGTTCCGAAAGCGGCGAGCGCAGTTCATTATTCCAGTTTTCGCCTTTCAGGATACGACTGATGCGGATGCGGTTGGTTTTGGGATCAACCTCGAAATCACACCCCAGCAAACCGACCTGGCTGGAGGGTATGCGCGGCAAATCACCCCCGCCGACATAAGTATGCGAACAGGCCAGTTCGCTGACCATCTCGCTGATGACATAGGTGAGGTCAAAGCGGTTGGCCACGTAAGGCAGTAGCACACTGTATCGTTCCCGCATCTTGGGCCAGTCAACGCCGTGCATATTTTCGTCGTAGAAGAAATCGCGGTTGCGCCGCCAGGCCTCGTTGAACATCTGGACATATTCGGCCTTGCGATCCAGTTTCATCTCCATATGCGAGACATCGACGCGATTATCCTCCATCGAGGCTTTCGGGCCGCCGGTATCGATGATATTATAGCCGCCCCGAGCTCTGACTATCATCTTGTCGCGGTTGGCCGAAAGAACATAACTATCGATACCCCCCGCGAATTCATTGTCCTTTTTATCCTCAATGACATATTTATGGAGCATCGATTCACTGCCGCCGATCCGGCCTTCCATGCCCCGCATCGGACGGGAGATATAAAAGACGGCGCCGGAGATGGCCGAAAGATTGCCATAGCTCCCAGCCGGTAGGTCAAAGGCTATTTCGCGGTCGTAAATGCCGTCAAAATCAATCTTGACCGCGACCTCTTTCTTCCCTTCCTGCCCTTTGTCCTTCTCTCCTTTTTCATCCTTCTTGTCTTTCGCGGCCTCGCCCTCGTCCTTTTTCTCTTCCACCGCGACCTCGTCGCTCTTCGGCGCAAAAGGCGAAGGCGTATCGGCGCTCAGGAGAATCATATACAGATCGGAAATGGAATTATTGACAAACTCGAACTGGTAGGTGTCGAAAATGGGGTTAAAGGAACGATCCGACAGAAAATAGAGATACTTGCCGTCGGGATCGAAGATCGGCGAATAACAATGATTATGCCCGGCCGTGACCTGGTGGATAGCGCGATCCGTGACATCGTAGATAAACAGCGTCGAAATATCGTTCTCCATCCGCTTGGAATAGGACAGATAACGGCTGTCGGGCGACCATGAATAATCGTAGAATCCCCCATAAGGCGATTCATCGACTTTGACCACCTGTTTGGTTCCGGTATCGACATAGAACAGCTTGTTATCTTTATCCGAGAAAACCACCATCCGGCTGTCGGGCGACCAGAGCATGCCCCAGCGCCAGCCATGACCGTCGGTCGTCAACCGGACTTTTCCCGAGCCGTCCTGTGAAACCAGGAAGATTTCATCCTCGCCGGTCTCGTCCGAAAAATAGCTGATCCATTTGCCGTCCGGCGACCAGGCCGGTGATTTATCATGGGCCCCGGAACTGTTGGTCAGGTTGCGGGTATTGCCGTCTTTGGCCGGAACCGTGAAAACTTCGCCCCTGGCCGAAAAAACAGCCCGCTTGCCGTCGGGCGCGATATCGAAATCGTAGATCATATCCGAAACATTTTTATATTCGATGCGCGTCGGCAATTGATCCGAAACCAGCTCCACCTTGACCTTATGCAGCTCTTCCGATGGCAAATCGAGGACATAGACGTAACCGGCGTTTTCGAAGGCGATTCCGTCGGGGCCGAGGCTGGGCCAGCGGACGTCGTACTCGGTGAAAGTCGTCACCGGCCGGGTCTGACCGGTTTTGGTGTCGTAGCAGTACAGGTTGAGCTTGCCGGTGCGGTCGGAGTTGAAATAGATTTTGTCGCCGTACCACATCGGCATATTATCGGTGCCTTCCCAATCGGTGATTTTTTTGGCTTCTTCGGTTTTGAGATCGAAAGTCCAAACATCCTGGGCCATGCCGCCCTTATACCGCTTCCAGGTTCGGAAATCACGGAAAATGGGACAATAGGCGACCTTCCCGGCGTCAGGTGAGAAACTGGTAAACCCGGCTTCACGCATCGGCAAAGCTTGCGGCAGTCCGCCCTCAAGGCTGACCAAATAGGCTCGCCCAAACCAGGAATCGGGCGCCTCCTTGCGGGACCGGAACAAAACCGACCCGCCATCGGGATGCCAGCCCATGACGATATTCTCCGGCCCCATCCGCTCGGCCATATTCTGCATGGCCGGATGATAGGTCAGGCGCTTCGGCTCGCCGCCGCCGACCGGCATGACATACACGTCCATATCGCCGTCATACTGGCCGGTGAAGGCGATCATGGCGCCGTCCGGCGAAAATTTAGGAAATAATTCCAGCCCTTCATGATGTGTCAATTGGACTGCCTGCCCCCCGCCGCGCGGGGCTACATAGACATCGCCGGCGTAAACGAAGGCGATCTTATCGCCGTGCACGTCCGGAAATCTCAACAGCCGCGCCTCTTCCGCCGACAAAAAACCGCAGATCAACAGCAGGCCGACAGTCAGCCACATGATTTTAAATCGCATAATTCCTCCGGGTGAGTCTTTAAACAGTCGCATCGCATAAGCCACATTATTTCTTAATAGACGCGAGCCGGCGCCGTTTGTTGCCGGAAAACGTCATTGGCGTAATTTATGATTTCGGGAAACGATTTGCAAACGGTATAAAAAATAAGACCGGCAGAGAGAGCACGAACCCCACCGGTCTATATTCCCGCCAGTCCTAGCCCTTCCCCCCTCAAAAACGGACTCAACCCGAAAGCCGGCCCGCAGGGAGATGGCGGGTCATTGATAGATATGATTAAGATGTATCAAACGCCCTGCAAGTTTCCTCTATTATAGATAGCCCTGCACGGTTTTCCTGCGAATCAAGAAACGCCTTCATTGACATCCGTAACCAGGTCCCAGATCGAAGTTTTGAGCCGCTTGATATCGGGCGGCTTGCTGTAAAGAGTAGTAATTCCATACTCGTTGGCCACGGCCAGAAAATCGACCTTCTGCCGGGCGGTCAGCACAATTACGGGAATATCTCCAGAGGGGCCGAATGCGGCCAGGCCTCGAATATGCTCCAAAAACGAAAGTCCTTCCTTGTCCGGATCGGTGCCGAAATGAATCGGCATATTCAGGTCGAGCAGAAGACAATCGGGCCGATAGGCAGCCAACAATTCTTTCGCCTGACGCGTCCCGGTCACACCGCTAACCTCGAATTCCGACGAAAGCAGAACTTTCAGATCGGCAATAAATTCATCGTCGTCATCGACGATCAGCACCCGCGGTTTTTCACGCCAGTCTATCATCCCAATTCCCGTCACATAATGCGATTAACTAACCATATGTAAACAAAATCGGTGCCAACCGTCAGGCATACTCAACCGCATCCTGAAATTCATCATTATCGACATACTGCCAACGACTTAGAGAAATCGCAAGGCGGCTGCGATGCGAGCCCCCAAAGTCGCAATTTCTCTTAATTGAGCCGATTTGGATTGGCGACAGCCGGCCGCGGCTAATAAGTTATTGAGATGATTAGTCTTGGGAAGGGTAAACCGGAGTTTACGATTCGAAACGGGAGTTCACACCGGGGGCCGAAATCAGCCCCAATACTATGATTTCATACCTCATTACAAAGCCCGCTAATCGTCGTCCTCCTCCTCGAGGCCGCAGGATTTCATCATTTTGCTCAAACCCTGTCGGGTGACGCCCATTTCCTCGGCCGTGCGGGTCAGATTCCCATGGTTTCTCTGCAACATGACCCGGATATAATTGCGCTGAAACTCGGCCATAAATTTCTTTTTGGATTCTTCGTAGGTCCCGATCAATTGCCCGTGCATCAGGCATCGGCTGAGATCACTCATATCAAGAATCTCGCGATCGGTATAGACAATGGCGTTCTCGATGCAATTGCTCAATTCGCGGACATTGCCCGGCCAGTCATGGGAACACAGCAAACCCATCGCCTCCTCGCTTACCAGGGGCGGTTTTTTCTTCATCTCCAGCGCCTTGATGCGAACGAAATAATCGACCAGCAGGGGAATATCGTCCCGCCTCTGGGACAGGGGCGGCAGATGAATCTGAGTCACGTTCAATCGATAGAGCAGATCTTCACGGAGTTTGCCGTCGATCACGGCCTGATCAACGTCCCGGTTGGAGGAAGCCAGGATGCGGCCGCGAAAGGGAAGCAGGTGGCGCCCGCCGACCCGCTCGAATTCCCGTTCCTGCAGAACTCTCAATAATTTTGACTGGACTTCAATGGGTATTTCGGTGATTTCGTCGAGGAAAAGGGTTCCTTCGTCAACTTGCTCGAATTTTCCGACATGCTTCATATCGGCCCCGGTGAAGGCCCCTTTTTCATGGCCGAATAACTCGCTCTCGATCAAACCGTGCGATAGAGCCGGGCAATTGACGGCGATGAAGGGATGACTCCGGCGCGAGGATAGACGATGGATTCCGCGCGCCACCAGTTCCTTGCCGGTGCCGCTTCGGCCCGTAATCAGAACGTTGGAGGGAGCCTCGGCCAGCCTCTGCATCTCACGACGGATGGACTGCATCGTTTCGCTCTCGCCGATCATTTCGCCCGTCAGGGTATATAATTCCGACTCCATGAGGGCATAGTGCAGGCGGAACCGGTTTTCCTCGATGGCCCGGTCGATGGATAATTTGAGCTGATCCAGATGCGGGCTTTTGCCGACATAATGCGAGGCGCCCAGTTGCATCGCCCGGACGACGGTATTGATCCCCTGGTCGGCCGATATCATTATCACCGGCAGATAGGGATTTTCGCTTTTCAGGCTCTGTAAATATTCCAGCCCGTCGCCGCCCGATCCCAATCCGATATCCAGAAACACCACATCGACGTCATTACCGCTCAGGAAAGCATCGGCCTGTGGCACCGAGGCGACGTCGTGGCAGGTGATGTAGTCGGGCAGGAGGGTTCTGAAATCGCCGACAAAATCGGGATCATCATCGACCAGCAGGATTTTCAGAGGCGTCTCATCCATTGTTCACCGTTCTTAAAATAAGTTCGACGGTCGCCCCCGGCCCGCCTTCATTATTGTAGATTTTGATGCGGCCGCCGAACCGTTCTACCTGCTGGCGCGCATGATACAATCCAAACCCCCGATCGGCTCCCTTGGTGCTGTATTCGCGGCTGAAAATATCCTCGCCGCCGTTCGCCTGCAATCCCCGCCCGGTGTCGGACAGCCGGATAACCGTTTCTCCGGAAGCGAATTTGATATCCATGGTCAATTCCTTCTTCGCCGCTTCGGCCATAGCGTCGCTGGCATTGCTCAGAATTTCTTCGAATATGGAGGCCAGCTCGGCCTCGTCGAAAAACACCAGCTTATTGGTGCCGCCTTTGGTGGTGATCTCGGAAAAGCCGATTCCCTGCTGTTGAAACTGTCCGGCCACGGCCGCCAGCACTTCCGGTATGACGCGCAGTAAATTGCTCGAATAATAGGTTTGCAGAAAAGCCATGATGTGCTTGATGGCGTCTTTGACTGAATTGATCATCTCCGGTATCGTCAATCTCAGAGCGCTCGCCAGGTTGTTGTCAATCTCGGCCACTTTGATCTCTCTCAGCTGATCCGAAAGATGCCGGGCATCCCGGGACAGGTGATTCACGACGCCCTTGATCGCCTGCAACCTCTCGGCATTCTCGATGGTATTCTGGAGCTGTAACGATGTGAACGAATTATAAGCGTCGATGGCCGACTTGAGGTTGGGTTTGATCTCCGCCAGCTTGTCGGCCGCTTCCGGCAGATTTGAAAACAAAAACAACAGCCGGTTCAGGTTCTTGCCGGCCATATGGCCGTGATCGAAATTGACCAGGGTCGTAAGCAGGTTGTTGTATTGAGCCATGTGAGCGGCTCGATGTCTGATCCGCGGTTGACGGCGCCGTTTGATGAAATAGCCGATTATCACCCCGGCCAGCAAACCGATAATCAGAATCAACCCATTGGTCCTGAAAAACCCGATTATCCATGATGACCGTTCGGCTCCCACCACATCGATTCTGTATATATTTAAATTGTTCTGGCCCGTTTCCTTGGAAACAGTGGCCAGGGCCAGGCATTGGACCCCCAGAGGGCTGACAAAATACCGGCTCACCCCGGCCGACTGGCCGGCCCCGAGATAAATAGCGCCGACGGTCTTAAACCCGGTATCGACGACATAGAGCGAATCGCCCTCGCTGATGATGATCTCCGGAAGATTATCTCCCCCCTGATCCAGGTCCGCAATTGCGCATACCCGGGCGTTATCGAACACACCGCAGGACAACACCTTCATATCTTCCGGCTGGACGATTGTCATCTGGCCGTCAAGGAGCAATTCCAAATCGCCATCGGCGTCAAAATCGGCCGTATAAATATCGGTAAATTCCTGGCTGAGGTCAAAAGGACGCTGGCCGAGGAAATGGTTGTCGACAGCGCGATGCTTCTCGAGCACCTTCACATGCTGGTCGTACTGCTGTTGCCTCAACAGCACCGAATAAAATATCTCCAAACGGCCGTCGTCGTCATAATCACACAGTTTGATATTGCCGGTATGAATACCGAAACGGTCTCCGAGACAATTCTCCCAGAGGAGATTGCCGAGATGATCCAGACAAAAGACGTACGAGGTGGTGTCGGCCCAGTGGCCGACCACAGCCCCGTTGGCCGGGCTGGAGGTTTTGAAATATATTTCCTGGAATCCGTCATGATTGGCATCGGCAACCGTCAGGTCGGAAGCGGTCCCGGGCAGAAGAAATTTCCATTTCAATTTACCCGACGGATAATCATAGACGAAAATACCCCGCGGATAAAGATCGAAAGCGATCGAGGTCGTAACGATTATTTCGGGGCGGCCGTCGTCGTCGAGGTCGGCGCCGTCACAACTTGCGATAGTGCCGTCCCAACCCGAATTTTCATGACTCTGCTTGTCGCTGATATTCTTGCCCAAAACCGCGCCGGTGCGGCATAGAAGCCGCTCCTTGTCGAATCCGGCATAAATTTCGACCCAGGCGCTGTCGCCGCTTTCGTCCTTTTTACCCACCGCCACTTCCCAACCGGGCAGGCTGTCGATCTCGACGGGACCGATATAATTGATCGGATATAGGGAATTGCCCTGATACATGGGCGGACCGATGATTTTCCCCTCGCTGAATAAATTGGCGATATAGGTGTAGCGATCCGGCAGAAGACGCATGAAATTGGGCTGACCGTCGCCGTCAAGATCGGCTATGAAATAATCTGCGATCCTGTCCATCCCGGCTACCGGTTTCAGCCTGAATTCTCTCGCATGGTCTTCAGCTGCATGCAATAATGTGGCCGATAAAAGCAGAATAACGAACAGCAGCGCCGGGATTGCATTCCTGCGCCATATTGTACTCGCGAATCCGAATCTGAAACCCGAGGGCCGATACGGGCCCCATGCTGATTTATTGCTCACAGAAAAAAACAGATGTTTTTGCCGCCGATCGGCGGCCCCCTCTCTCATATGAAATCGTGTTCCGATTTGCCTGGAATTCAATATAATAGAAATCTGCGATTTCGCAAGGGGACAATGCAGAAAACCCGGATGCTGTACCCAAAAATGCAGGAGGCGGCCCTATCGGCCGCCTCCACGGGCGTGTGAAACAGGCACACGGGAGTGAGCTGACTTATCTTTCGGCGCGATCTTCGCGAAGCCGGTCGGCTCGTTCCACCAGTTGCATAAACTCCTTCACCTCGGGACTTTTCCATTCACGATAGACGTCGCGCGCGGTGCCATAAACGGCCGCCAGCGATGAACTCTGAGCCCAGGCTGAACCTCTGAGTATCTCGGCGAATTCCGCCGCCGCCGCGGCCAGCCGGAACGAGGCCGATGCATCATTGAAGCGGTCATGGAAAACCCGGTCCGTGATCGGGCAACTGATCTCCTCGACCTCAAAACCGTCGGCGTCCTTGTAGCGGATATAGATGGTTCCCAATTGCTCAGACCGCCGGCTGTTTTCGAACTTGATTTCATAAAGAGCTGTCACTTCATGCCCGGCGCCGATTTCGCCGCCGTCTTCACGATCGTCGCGGAATTTATTGTCGGCTACGGCGCGATTTTCAAAACCGAGCAGCCGATAACTGCGCACCACCGCCGGATTGAAATCGACCTGGATCTTGACGTCGCGGGCGATGACTTCCAGCGTTCCACTAAGGTTCTCGACAAAGACCCGCTTGGCTTCTTCGAGATCGTCGATATAGGAGTAATTGCCGTTGCCCTTGTCGCCCAGTTGTTCCAGCAGGACATCGTTGTAATTGCCCATACCGACGCCGATAGTCGAAAGCGTGATGCCCATATCGGCATAACCCTTGATCCGCCTCAGCAATTCATCAAGACCGGTGACGCCGGTATTGGCCACGCCGTCCGAACACATGATAATCCGGTTGGTGCGTTCCTCGTCGAAAGCTCTCTGGGCCATATCGTACCCCAGCCGTAATCCCTCGCCGGCATTGGTCGATCCGCCGGCCGCCAGAATACTGATGGCCCGGTAAATTTGGGAACGGTCGCGTACCGACGTCATGGGCAAAACCACTCGTGCCGTAGTATTGAACGTCACGATCCCGATCCGGTCAAACTTTTCCAGCTTATCGACCAGATAATAAAGCGATTTCTTGACCAGGCCCAGACGATCCTCCCGTTGCATGGAACCGGAGACGTCGATGACAAACACCAGATTGGCCGGTTTGCGCTCCAGGTCGCCGATCTCGTGGCCTTTGATACCGATCCGCAAGAGCTGACTGTTGCGCCCGAAACGGGACGGCGCTCCCTCGAGATACACGGCAAAAGGCTCTTTCCGGGGCGGCTCATATCCATAATCGAAACGATTGACAAACTCCTCCACCCGGACAGCGTCCGCGGGTGGAAGCTCGCCCCGTTCAAGATACGAACGAGTCAAAACATAGGAGGCGTTGTCAACATCAATGGCAAAGGTCGAAAGATGATCGTCCTCGGTATCGATAAACGGATTGGTGCCGTAATTACGGAAGAACATATCATCATAAGGATATTCATTGCCGTACCACTGCCACTCAGGATGTGGCGGCGGCGGCTTGGGGCAGGCAATCAGGGGCTTGTTTGACCGACGCATAATCTCGGCCTGGGCCTTATCTCGCTCGACTCTGGATATGCTTGCCTCGTCGGGAACAGCCTGCTTACCGGTCATAGAAGGGGCTTGAACATCGTACACGAGGCCTGGAGACCCGGCGGACTTATTCTGTTTCGAGCGCTTTCGATCTTTTGTCTTTATAGTCTGCGTTCCGGTGGCGAGAAAATCTATACCTTTTTTTACTCCACGAACCTCGGTCACCTTCCCGGTACTGACGGCCACCTGCTTCATTCGAAAATCAACCGTCGTCGTCTGATCACTGTCAACCTTGACGTCGGTGATTTTGACGGTCTCATAACCGACGGAACTGGCAATGAGACTATATGTCCCCGGAGGCACATTGCTCATGACAAACTGCCCCTCGGGATTGGTCTTGGTTCCCATTGTGGTGCCTTCGATCTGGATCGAAACATTGGCCAGAGGATCGCCGACGCCGTCTTCGACCACGGTCCCCCTTATCTTTCCGACTGGAGTGGCGGCGATAAACAGGGGCACCATCAGGAGCAAAAAAGCCAAAACTGCATGCGGGAGAAATCTTCGGGGATTCATGATCCACCTCCTTGACTTCGGGTTGACTGCAATTCTTCTAAATTGATTACAAGCCCCTGCCCATTTTCTTCCCGGCTGATTTTATTTTTTTATGACCGGAGAATAAATCCCCTGCTCAAGTCCAAGGGAATCCATCATATGGCGTCGAAAATCGAAATCGTCAAAAATGAATGATCCCCCATATCCAAGCAATTCATCCATCGGATCCTCCGCGCAGTTAACTATGACTTGCTGCGCCTCTTCGTCTATCCTGAACCTCTCAACCGAAAAAACAGGAAAATGCCTGCCGCCCCGAAAAATCAAATAGAACATTCCCTCGCGAGGGTAATAATGATAAAGACTATAGGTCCGATAATCTATCAGGGCAGGGATGAAATCGCGGATTAGCGGCTGAATGGAATTTTCTTTTCGCCGAACGATTTCTGCTTTAACTTTAATAGGTATCTCTTGAACCATGTCGAAGACAGAATCATGACCAATCCGGGTCGTGGCTTTTCCTGTATTGTTTGCCGCTGGACCGTCGCCATCTGCAATTGCCGACGCTGTAAAAATAAACAGGATGAAAACGCAGAATAATCGCATGGTTCCTCCTCATCGGAATTTCCCTCTTTCTATACGGGATTACCATCCCCACTGGGCTTTTCTTCCCGCCACCCATTAAAAAAGGGCGGCCAAAAGGGCCGCCCCGGTCATACATACTTCGTGTTTTCTACTATTCGCGTTTTGATACCGCTGCCTCAGGAGCCGCGTCTGTCTTGCTCATTTTAACCCGGCCCCCGGCGTAATCGATCAGAATACGATCGCCTTCGCCGATTTTCCCCTCGATGATCTGCAGGGACAGCTCGTCGAGGATTTCGTTCTGAATCAGCCGTTTCAACGGCCGGGCGCCGAAAACCTTATCGAATCCCGCATGGGCCAGATGCCTCGACGCCTCCGGCGAAATTTCGATTGTGATTCCCTTCTTCGCCAGACGATCCGAAACCCGATGCAGTTGTAATTCCACGATGGCCGCGATTTCTTCTTCGGTCAGATGCTGGAAAATGATTATCTCGTCCACCCGGTTTAAAAATTCCGGCCGGAAAGTCTGGCGCAGGATGGAATCGATGGCTTCGCGTTGCTTGTCGGGATGATCGGCAAAAGCGGCGATCTCGGAACTCCCGAGATTCGAGGTCATGATGATAATCGTGTTCTTGAAATCAACCGTCCGCCCCTTGGCGTCGGTGAGCCGTCCGTCGTCGAGCACTTGAAGAAGGACATTGAATACCTCCGGATGGGCCTTTTCGATTTCATCGAACAGGACCACCGTATAGGGATGACGCCGGACCGCTTCCGTCAACTGTCCGCCTTCTTCATATCCGACATATCCCGGCGGCGAACCGATTAACCGCGCCACCGTGTGTTTCTCCATATACTCGCTCATGTCGATCCGCACCAGCCGCCGCTCGTCGTTGAAAACGAATTGCGCCAGGGCCTTGGCCAGTTCGGTTTTGCCGACCCCGGTCGGCCCCAGGAAAATAAACGAACCCACCGGTTGGTCTTCTTCCTGAATTCCCGCCCGACTGCGCCGCACGGCATTGGAAACCGCCTTGATCGCCTGCTTCTGGCCGACTACCCGCTTGGCAAGTCCTTCCTCCATCTTCGACAGCCGCTGCGTCTCTTCGGCCAGCATCCGCGCCACCGGGACACCGGTCCAGCGCGAAACCACCTGGGCGATATCCTCCTCGGTCACTTCTTCCTTGAGGATTTGCCCTTCTTTCTGGATTTCCGCCAGCTTATCCTTGACCTCTTTGGCTTTCCGTTCCGTTTCAGGAATACGGCCGTAGGTGATCTCGGCCACCCGTTCCAGATTGCCGCGCCGCTCCTCTTGTGCCGCTTCCTCCTTGAGACGGTCGATCTCTTTGCCCAGCTCCTTGATTTTCTCGATGACTTCTTTTTCCTGTTTCCAGCGCAATTCCAGTTTGGCGCTTTCTTCATGAAGCTCGGCTAATTCTCTTTCGAGGTCTTTCAATCTCTTTTTCGATGGCTCGTCCTTCTCTTTTTTCAACGCCTCCCGTTCGATTTCCAATTGCCGAATCCGCCGGTGCAGGCGGTCAATTTCGGTCGGCTTGCTGTCGATCTCGATCCGCAGAACCGAACAGGCCTCGTCCATCAAGTCGATAGCCTTATCCGGCAGAAAACGATCCGTGATATAACGCGCCGATAGGTTGACGGCCGCGATGATGGCGTTGTCGCGAATTCTGACCCCGTGATGCACCTCATATTTTTCCTTGATTCCGCGCAGGATCGAGACCGTATCGGCAATCGACGGCTCCTCGACCATCACCGGCTGAAAACGCCGCTCCAGCGCCGCATCTTTTTCGACATATTTGCGGTACTCTTTTAACGTCGTGGCCCCGATCGTGCGCAGTTTTCCGCGCGCCAGCGCCGGCTTGAGCAGATTCCCTGCGTCCATCGCTCCCTCGGCGCTCCCGGCTCCGACGATATTGTGCAGCTCGTCGATGAACAGAATAATTTCGCCGTGCGAGGCTTCGATTTCCTTGATCAAAGCCTTGAGTCGATCTTCGAATTCGCCGCGATACTTGGTCCCCGCAATCATCTGCCCCAGATCGAGCGCCAGCAAACGTTTGTTTTTGATCGTTTCCGGAACATCCTGATCGACAATCTTTTTAGCCAGTCCCTCGACGATGGCCGTCTTGCCTGTCCCCGGTTCGCCCACCAGAACCGGATTGTTTTTGGTGCGCCGCGAAAGAATCTGCATAATACGCCTAATTTCATCGTCGCGCCCGATAACCGGATCGATCTTCCCTTCGCGAGCCATTCGGGTGAAATCGAGCGTATATTTTTCGATAACCTGGTATTTCCCCTCCGGATCGGGATCAGTCACCCTCTGGTTGCCGCGCAAAGCGGCCAATTCCTTGAGGATTTCATCCCGGGAAACATTCAGAATCGACGCCGACTCTTCGGTCTCGGATAACGCCAGCAGAAGATGTTCGGTGCTGATATACTCGTCATGCAGTTTCCCCGCCTCCGTTTCGGCCCGGTCAAAAACCTTCTGGGTTTCAGGCGCCAGGTAGGCGCCGTCGCCGCCGGAAACCTGGGGCAAACGGCCCAATTCTTCCTTGATCCGGGCCGCAATCGTCTCCGGATGACGCTCCATCTTCTGCAAAATAGTCGGAACCAGCCCTTCCTTTTGCTGAAGCAGAACCAGCAATAAATGTAGCGGCGTGATGGCCTGATGCGACAACTGCCCGGCCAACTGCATCGAACCCTGCACCGCCTCGGCGGCCTTGGTCGTATATTTATCGAAATTCATCTTTCATCACCTTACTTTCCCCAAATTTATATAGAATCGGGCCGGCGGCGCGACCCGTTCTATTAAATGCAGTTTGAGGACAAATTGTTCCACTTTTTCATATCAAAACCGATCCGCCTTTTCCCCGCTCATGCCCCGCCGATTACATATCCGTCTTCATCTCGCTCAATCGCTTCCAGCACCCCGGCGCAGATATCGCCCGCACTCATTCGCGATGCACCGGCGTCGCCCGTATCTCCGAAATAAATCCGGCGGTATTTCATCTCAAAATTGCCCATTGACTCGACCAAAGCCTCATCGGAAATACCGCCATCGAAGCATAGTAAATCGAACATCGGGCATCCCGTGGCCTGTTCCCTCAAAAATTGAGCCACCGCTGGCCGAACCGAAACCGCCTTCGGATTTATCCGCACTATGGTCAGAACCGGCGCTTTGAGATGAGCCACGGCCTCGATCAGCCTTTGCCTCAAGGCCGGAATATCGGTATAATCGACCGCGATCGGATTTATCAGGCCCGGCGCCTTCTGAGTCGCCGCGACCATTTCGATGATTTTGGATTTATCGCGGCCTACGACGGAAACCACCTGCCCGTTTTCGGCAAAATGAAGGCTGACCTTGCGCAGGAGACCGCCTCCCCCGATAATCAAGACATGTTCCATACCCATCCCATGGTTATCTTGGCAACAACCTGTAATTCACCCCCGGATTATCATTCAAACCAACCGCGCTGTCAAGTTTTACGCATTGCAGTTTGACGGCTTGAGAACAAAATCGGCCCGGCGCAAGTGGCTGGTCCCTATCCGCGGCCTGATCGAGGGATTTCCTCATTCATATTCCCCTTTTAGTTGACTTTGATTTTGTGCGCATCTAATATGTTACTATGGATATTATGCATGCCAAAGAGGAGTTGCGTCAATGCGCCTTCTCACATGGAGCGTCGGCCTTCGGCGTCGCCGAAATCGGCGATCTGATCGATAAAATCCACCCCGAAATACGGACTCAGGCCCGAAAATTACCTTTTGCCGTCTGCATCGGCCTTGAAATCCAAAAAGCGGTCATGGAAACTATCGTTGACCGACCCAATGAAATATACAAATCGCATTACAAGGCGGCTAACGCCCGCCTCGACGACATCACCTTCCGACTGTCGCAGACAATTGCAGATATGGGCGGCCGGGCCATCCCGATACCGGCGTCGAAGGTCATCAGCCGCTACCCCATGATCGGGCATATCAGCCATCGTGAATTCGCCCATCGGGCCGGTCTGGGCTGGCGCGGCAAAAATAATCTGCTCATCCATCCCCGCTTCGGGGGCCGCATGAGGCTGGCCACCCTTCTGACTGATCTGGAACTACCGCCCGATAAAATCATCGAGGCCGACTGCGGCCAATGCCGGGCCTGCGCCAAACTATGTCCGGCGGGGGCCATCGGCGACACCCCAGAGGACTTCGATCTGGAAAAATGCCGCGACCAGGTGATCTTTTTCTCCAGAGACCAGAACTTTGGTCACCTGATCTGCGGTCTGTGTCTCAACTGTTGCCCGGGAAAAGAAAATGGTCAGAATTAGAAATTCTCATCCGATAGCGGTCGAACCGGCCAAATTGATTTGCGGTTTTCTCTACCGCCATCGAGATCTTTATATTTCAGCGCTGGAAAAACTGGAAAGTCTTCTCGGCGCCGTCGAATTCGAATCCGAAACTTTCGAATTTTCCCATACCGATTATTATGAGAAGGAAATGGGCGACGAACTCCAGCGATGCTTCGTTTCCTTCGAAAAACCGATCAACCCCGACCGTTTGCGGGATTTCAAGATATCATGTAATGATATAGAACGCCAGTATCTCAATGACGCCGGCGGCCGCACCATCAATATCGACCCCGGCCTTGTCAGTCTGGCCCACCTGGCGCTGGCTTCGACCAAGGATTTCGCGCATCGCCTATATCTGGGCGAGGGAATTTATGGCGAGGTGTCCATGCTCTACGAAAACAAGACTTTCACGGCCTTGCCCTGGACCTATCCCGATTACCAAACCCCGGAAATTATCAAATTCCTGCTCCGGGTGCGGGAAAGCCTGAAAGAACATATCATTTCTTTGCGGCAAAAAGAGCAATAATTTTGGACTTTCGGGGCCTTTCAATTGTCTAACTTTATGCGAACATGAGGGAACATGGATAAGTTTGTAATCCGGGGCGGAAAGAAGCTAAACGGAAAACTATGCGTCGAGGGGGCCAAAAACGCGGCTTTGCCGATTATCGCCGCCGCCTTATTGATCGATAAAGGCGAATCGGTTCTTCACAATATTCCCGCCCTCAGAGATATCAACACCATTATCGCCGTGCTGGAACATATCGGCGCTCAAGTACAATTTGATCGTGATAACCGCACCCTGACCGTCAACGCCTCCAAACTGGTCAACAATACCGCCCCTTACGAATTAATGAATAAAATGAGGGCCTCTTTTCTGGTCTTGGGGCCGGTTTTGCAGCGTATGGGAGAAGCCGTCATTTCCCTGCCCGGAGGTTGTTCGCTGGGACCCCGGCCGGTCAACTACCATATCAAAGGCTTTAAGGCCCTCGGGGCCGAGATTACCGAGAAACAGGGATATATAGTCGCGGCCGCCAAAAAGCTCGTCGGAAATACCATCTATTTTGACAAACCCAGCCATACCGGCACCGAGAATCTTATTTATGGGGCGGTCATGGCCAAGGGTGAAACCCACATTATCAACGCCGCCTGTGACCCCGAAGTTGTCGATCTGGCCCAATTCCTGAACAAGGCCGGTGCCAAAATTTCCGGAGCCGGAACGCCCGATATTGTCATCGAAGGCGTCAACCGCCTGCGGGCCGTCGAATATTCCGTCATGGGCGACCGCCTCGAGGCCGGAACCTTCCTGATGGCCGGGATGGCTGCCGGAGGCGAAATTGAGGTCACCGGCGCGGAAACTTCCCACCTCGAAGTCGTGTTAAGAAAATTAAGGGAAGCCGGCGCCGAAATCAAATCGACGCCCCGGGGAATCAGGCTGGCCGCGCCCGCTAAAATCGCGCCGGTCGATGCCGTAACTTTTCCGTACCCCGGTTTTCCCACCGACTTACAGGCTTGTATGATGGCTCTGATGGCAAAAGCCGGCGGAATCAGCCGGATCAGCGAGACGGTTTTTGAAGATCGTTTTTCCCATATCATGGAATTACGCCGCCTCGGCGCCGATATCGGCGTCGCCGGAAACGTGGCCACTATCAACGGCGTCAAAAAACTGGAAGGCGCCACCGTCATGGCTTCCGATATCCGGGCCGGAGCCGGCCTCGTGATTGCCGGATTATCGGCATCGGGCAAAACCGAAATTCTGCGCGTCTATCATATAGACCGGGGCTACCACAAGCTGGAGGAAAAGTTATCGGCGGTGGGGGCCGATATTATTAGAATGACGGCATGATCCGGAAAGGATTATTATCATGAAGAAAACAGCGGCAATATTGATTTTGCTGTTGATCATAGCGGCCCTCCCGGCCGCGGCTCAGGAAACGGTTTTTGGCAAAAACAAGGTCCAGTACCGGATCTTTAACTGGGAGTATATACAGACCGACCATTTCGACATCTACTTCTACGACAACGCCTACGATCTGGCCAAATTCACTGCCCGGGAAATGGAAAACGCCTATATGACCGTCACCGATCAGCTTCATTATTTCGTCGGTCGGCGGGTCCCGGTGTTCATTTACAACTCCCAGAACGATTTTCAGCAAACCAATATCACCTGGGGTATCCTCAGCGAAGGCACCGAGGGCTTTACCGAGGCTTTCAAGAATCGCATCGTCCTCCATTTCTTCGGCTCCTATGCCGAATACCGACACCTGGTCCATCATGAGTTGACCCACGCCGTCATCTATGATATGCTCTATGGGCAGTTCTTCAAATCCCTGCTCAGTTCCCGCCGCCTGTTCAGCCTGCCGATGTGGTTCGCCGAAGGTTACGCCGAATATTCTTCCAACGGCGGCTGGACCGTCAACGCCGACATGATGGTGCGCGACGCCACCGTCAACGATTATCTTCGCCCGCCCGATTACATGGGTTTTCTATCATACACTGAAGGTTTTGCGCTGGTCAAATACATCGCCGATAATTACGGGGTCGATAAGCTGGGCGAAATCCTGAAACGGGGCAAGGCCCTGGCCACGATGGATAAAGCTCTGAAGTCGGCCATCGGTATGGATTCCGAAGAGTTGTTCGATAAATTCTCCAAGGACATGAAGAAAAGGTATTGGCCCGATATTTCCGTTCGGGACGAACCCGAGGATTTCGCCAAGAAATTGACCGACCATACCAAGGACGGTTCCCATTACAACGAAAAGCCGGTCTTCTCCCCCACCGGGCGAACGATAGCCATGTTCTCCGACCGTACCGGATATTCGGAAATCTTTCTGATCTCGGCCATTAACGGCAAAGTCCTGGCCCGGCTGGTCAAGGGCGAACGCAACGCCGCCCTGGAATCATTGCGCTGGTACACTTCGGGAATGTCGTTCTCGCCCGACGGCAATAATTTGGTCTTTGTCTCCAAGGCCAACGGCGAGGACGCTCTCAATTTCTTCAAAATCGACGGCAAAGATATTTATCTGCGGAAAAAATTCGGGTTGAAGTCAATCATTTCACCGGCCTGGTCTCCGGACGGTAAAAACGTCGCTTTCTCGGCTCTCGCCAGCGCCGAACGCAACCTCTACCTCTATAACATCGAATCCGAAAAGCTCGTCAAACTGACCGACGACCGCTTCGACGAGATCGACGTCGCCTGGTATCCCGACAGCCGCCGGATCATCTTTTCCACCGACCGGCCGCATCCCGATGACTACGTTGTCATCGACACCAATGAATTTGTCTACGGCAATTACAATCTTCAGGAACTCGACACTCAAAATGGCCGGATTACTCCCGTTCGCGTCGGCCCCGGCCAGAATACCGAACCGGTTGTTTCCGCCGACGGCGAGAAGATCGCCTTTGTCTCCGACCGCAACGGCATTCAGAATATCTACGTCTATTACATCGACTCCGCCCGGGTTCAGGCTGTCACCAATGCCCTGACCGACGCCAAGTCCCCGACCTGGTCGCCCGATGGCAAGATGATCGCCTTCTCGACTTTCTACAAAGCCGGATACGATCTTTTCCTTATTAAGGATATCGAAGCCAAGGGCGATAACGGCGTGCTGGAGCCGACCGATTTCATCCTCGGCAAATACGATAAGGAAGGCGAATGGGCCCGCGGCGGCGGCGAAGCCGAAGGTATTATGGGTTCGGACGGCACCACCCTCGTCGATGATATCCCCCGCGAAGATCCGGATTTCCCGACCGCAAGCGCGGCCGGCCGTCATCGCTGGGGCCATCTGACTGAAACCGAAAAGCAGAAGCCGGCTGAGGATACCACTCAGGCCGCAACCCCGGCTGAGGATTCGACCGCCACGTCAGGCGTATCCGACACGACTCAGGTTTCGGATACTACGACCGCCCATAAGCCGCCGGAAGAAGATGTCTATGTTTACAATGCCCCGAAGGACTCCGCCTTCGAGGAAATCGGCGACCTGTCAACCGAAACCGACGAGGGCCGCGTCGCTTTCCGCGAATCGGTGGACAGCCTCAGCGCCGATTCGCTGAACAATATCCTCCCCGACGGCGAATACCGGGTTCGTCCCTATAAGACTAAATTCACGCCCGACATCATCGCCGGCGGTCTGCAATACGATTCCTTTTTCGGTTTTCAGGGTCAGTCGGTTTTCATCTTTTCCGACTACCTCGGCGATCATCAGATCATGATCGCCACCGACCTGGTTAACACCATCGATCAGTCGAACCTGCAGTTTTACTATTTCTATAACAAACTGCGGGTCGATTTCCACGTCGGCCTGTTCCATACCAAAAATTACTATATCGACGCCCGCAACGATCTTTTCTCCGACCGTTTCTACGGTTTTCTGGCCGGGATGTCATGGCCGCGCTCGACTTTCACCCGGTTCGAATTCAATGCCGCCACTTTCTTCGTCGACCGCAAATACTATGACGCCCCTGACCTGAGCAATCGGGACGTCCGTCTCGCCAACGCCACCTTGAGTTGGATCCATGACACCGTGCTGTGGGGCATCACCGGCCCGATCAACGGCCGTCGCTATCGCATCAACCTCGAAGCGGCCACGCCGGTCTTCGGCTCCCGCTCCCTCGATTATTACGCCGCCGAATTTGATTTTCGCCATTACATCCGTCTCGGCCGGCCCTTCTCGCTGGCCATCAAAACAGCCGGCGGTTTCAGCGACGGCGGTCATCCCAAGACCTATTATCTGGGTGGATCGACCAACAAAATCGGAACTATTTCGGTCGGCAACGATGTGTACAATGTCGAAAACCTGTATTTCTCCGGCGTCGTCACCCCGCTTCGCGGCTACGACTATTACGAATTGCCGGGATCGCGTTATGCCGTCACCAACTTCGAACTCCACTTCCCCTTCATCGATTATTTCGTGATGCGGTATCCCCTGCACATGGGTTTAAGCCAGATCGCCGGAGCTCTCTTTTTCGACATCGGCGCCGCCTGGGATGACAACACCCTCTTCAAAGGCGCCACCTCCAAGGGCGGCACCCGGCTGGTGGGAATAAAGAGCGGCTACGGTTTTGGCGCTCGGGCCAACCTGGGATTTCTGGTTTTGCGTTATGATATGGCCTGGCGCACCGACCTTAAATCGGTGGCCCCGCATACGCATCACTATTTCTCGCTGGGAGCCGACTTCTAAGATACCGTGCCCGGCGATCCGGAATCGCCGCGCATCCATAACAGGCATAAAAAAAGCCCGCCTCATCAGGCGGGCTTTCTATATCATGTCAACTGATCGAAATTACCGGTCAGCGACGCGTTCTCGGTTTCCGCTTGGCCGCGGCTTTGCGAGCCGGAGCCGCTTTCCTCTTCGGCGCCGCTTTCTTCAACGAAAGCGCCACCGCTTTGGAACGCACCGAACTCAGCGACCGTTTCAATTTCTTGGCGATCTCTTTTGTCGGCGTGCTCTTGTATTCCTTCTTCAACATCCTGACTTCCGGCGCGGACCACAAATTGGCGCCGCCGGCTCTCTTGGCGACTTTCTTGACCGTCTTCTTAGGGGCGGCTTTCTTCGTCACTCTGCGGACCGGCTTCCTGGCTACGGCTTTGCGAACCGGCTTCCTGGCGGCGGTTTTCTTCTTGGCGACCTTCTTTGCCGCCGGCTTTTTGGCCGCCGTTTTTTTCTTGGTAGTTTTTCGCATTGAAAAACCCTCCTTAAAAGATTGCCGCATCATCGCGATTCAGCAATCATGGTTGATGGTGTGTGAACTCATCTATGCTGAATAGATACTCTTTTTTTCATCATTGTCAACAGAAAAAACAAGCGGCAATGATATTTTTGACTTGCATCTTCAACATCTCTTTTCGTTTGCGTGCATCATGCTTCATTATATACGTCATCGATGCTGGATTAGGTTGGTTCTCAAAGCATAATTCCGAGGACATCGATCGCACAAGATTCGACGCCGGTTCATCATCTTCCCATCCGGCTCGCGCCGGCCATCCCTCAATGAGCCCGATATGATATATAATCACGCCAGATGCCGGCCAGCTCCTCCAGTTTATTATCGGCGAGGTAATTGATGCTTCCTTCGGGGAAGGTTCCGTCGGCCTTCATCTCGCCCGCGGGAGCATCCATGAGCAATTCCACTCCCTGATCGATATTCTCGACGGCATAGATATGGAACTTCCCGGCCTTGATTGCTTCCACAACTTCATCCTTAAGCATCAAATCCGGTTTGTTCTGAATCGGGATCAACACCCCCTGCTCGCCGGTCAGACCGTCGATCATGCAGACGTCATAATAACCCTCGATCTTGTGATTGACGCCGCCGATCGGCTGAATCTCTCCCTTTTGATTGACCGATCCGGTGACGGCCAGCGACTGATTGATCGGCTTGCCTGAAAGCGCCGAGAGCAAAGCATAAATTTCGGTTGACGATGCCGAATCGCCGTCGACGCCGCCGTAGGATTGTTCAAAACACAAAGAAGCGGTAAAAACCAGCGGGCGGCGATGGCCGAAACGATGGCGCATGAAGCCCGACAGGATCAGCACTCCTTTGTCATGGATGCGGCCCGACATGGCCGCTTCGCGCTCGATATTGATAACGCCGTCGGCTCCGGGCGACAACGAGGCGGTGATCCGGGCGGGACGGCCGAAGGCATGCTCGCCAAGATCGTAAACCGACAGGCCGTTGATCTGCCCCACCTTCCATCCCTTGACGTCGATCAAATAGATGTCCCGCTCATACATCTCCTGCACCTTGGTCTCGATCAGGTTGATGCGTTTGATCTGCATTTCGCGGGCGCCCTTGACAATGTCCCGGTCGATTTTCTTTTTGCCTTCCTTCCGCGCCAGCCATGACGATTCCCGGATTAAATCCGCGATATTCGTAAACCGCGTCGACAACCGATCCCGGCGTCCGGCCAGTTTCACGCCATGTTCGGCGATCGCCGCCAGGCCGGAGCTGTCGAAATCCAGCAGGTCGTCTTCCTTGCTGATCTTCTTGACGAACTGCGTGTATTGACCGATACCCGAGGCGTCATTGTTCATGACATTGTCGAACTCGGCCTTGACCTTGAAGACTTTCTTGAATTCATCGTCGGCCCGATACAAAATATCGTACACCCGGCTTTCGCCGATGAGGATGACCTTGACGTCAAGAGTAACCGGTTCCGGCTTGAGGCTGGTGCCGATCATGGGAAAGGTTTCAACACTATTGATATTCAATCGGCCCGTGCGAAGGGTTCGTTTCAGGGTCGGCCAGACGAGCGGATCCTGAAAAAGATCGACGGCGTTGATCACCAGAAAACCGCCGCCCGCCTTGAGCAGTGACCCGGCCCGGATGCGGGTGAAATCGGAATGCCACCCGGTCGCCTGACTGTAGGTTTTCTCGATGGCCCCGAAAAGATTCTTGTAAGTCGGGAAATCCTCGATGATAATCGGCCGCTTCTTCTCGCCGGCGTTATCGACCAGCAGATTGACCGTAAACTGCGAGAAGAATCCCCGCATCGAGGCCGATCCCTCTTTGTCGGCCCCGTCTTCCTGATTGCTGGGCCGGAAAACATCGAGTTCCGTCACCAGGACTTCATTGACGTCCACGAGATGGTTCTGCACTTTGGGATCGTCGTAAATATTCTTCAGCGTTTCGAGTTTATCGTTGATCAGGGGCACCACCATCGAGGCGTCGAGCTTTTTCAGCTCCTCCTCGAGGTTGCCCGATATTTTCTGACTGCTCTCGGAGGTCAACTGCATTTCCTTATGCAGGACTTCGTATTCCTTCTGGATCCGCTCGAATTCCTCGGCCGGCATTTTGTTTTCATCCACCGACTTCTCCAGTTCCATCAGCGACACCGGTTCGCCGTTGATTACCGGCTGTAAATCGGGACGAACCGTCGGCCCATACTGCACCTGCACCAGGGCGAAACCTTTTTCCTTGATCTTCTTCTCGAATTCCTTGAACAACTCTTTCTGCCGGGATTCGAACTCGCTGATAATGCGCATCCGCCGTTCGCGGTAATTCTCTCCGGAAAATATTTTGGGGATGATGGTCTTCAACGAATCGATCAAAAAGCTGATCGACTTCTTGAATTTGCGCCCCTCGCCGGCCCCGAAATACAGCACCCGCGGCGTTTCCGGAGATTTGAAATTTTTGACAAAACAGATATCCTGCAATTCCGGCGCTTCATGATCCTGCGCCCCTTCCAGCAACAGCTTGACGGCTGTCGTCCGGCCCGTGCCCGATGTCCCGGTCACGAAAATGTTATAGCCGCTCGATTTTATATCCAGACCCAGTTCCACCGCCGACATGGCCCGGTCCTGACCGATGATGCCGCAACAGGGTTCGATATCTTCGAATTTGGAATTGGCCTCGATTGATTTATCCAGATGGTATTGAAGATCGTCCGTCCCGACCTCCAGCTTGCCTTTCAGCTCCGACATGGTATTACCCTCCATTATGATTATTAATTATACGCAATGGCCGGGTTAAATGCAAAGATCAACCGACGTTTTTTCACGATTGTGCTGTGGATATCCCTCGGCGCTACGGCCGTCAGTTCAGGGATGCAAACCGGGTAGAGGCTGATAGAAGATGTAATAGATAGTGATTACTTCAAATCCAGATAACCGGCCATCTCATTGACGACCTTTTCGGAACGCACGACGCAGTCGTTCAGTCCGATGCCGTCATAGGCATTGCCGGTAAAATACAAACCCGGCTGACCACGCAAACGGTGCTTCAGCTCTTCCATCCGCGCCGGATGGCCGATGACAAACTGCGGGATACCCCGGGCGTACTTGAATACCCGGATATAAGCCGGCGCCCCCTTGAGGTTCAGAATCGGGGTCAGATCGTCAATCACCGCATCCAGAATCGCCCCGTCACTCAGTTCGACCACGCCCGGATCGGTGGCGCCGCCGATCATCGTTCGCATCTGCACCATCCCCTCCGGCGAACGATCGGTGAAAATCGACGACGTCCAGATCGAACCCAGGATCCGCTTCCCCTCGCGGCGCGGTATCAGGAAGCCGAAACCGTCCAGGTCATGACCGACATCCTCGCGCCGGAAACCGAGGCATACCACGGCAATCGACGAGTAGGGTATCGACCCCAGTATGCCTGACAACGGCTGGCTCAGGCCCGAAACCATCTCCGCCGCCACATAGGCCGGCGTGGCGCAAATAACGGCGTCAAAATCGACCGCCGAACCGCCCTCGCGCGCCACCCGATATCCGTTTTCGGCGCGGGCGATTTTGACAATCGGGCAATCGGTTGTGATCGCTTCGCGATACCTTTCGGCCATGATCTCGATAATCGTGTAAAGTCCGTTCTTGAACGACGTCAGCCGCCCGGCCGGTCCGGCCGGACCCTCGGACGATACCTGTCCCGATTTTCGGGCGGCCCTTTTTCTGGCCAGCATCGCCCTGACCAGCGAGCCGTGTTCCTTTTCCATTTTCCGCATCACCGGAAAACAGGCTTCCAGCGACAATTCATGAGCATCGCCGCCATAAATACCGGAAACCATCGAATCGATCATAACCGATGCCGCTTCGCGGCCGATCCGGCGCGCGGCGAAATCATAAATCGACTCATCCTCTTCCCAGTTGCGGCGCTTTCCAATCAATGGTTCGGCCGCCAGCCGCATTCGTCCCTTGAGCGACAGCAACGGCGAACGCATAAACGCCACTGGCGAGGCTGAAATTTCATGGAGTTGGCCGCGATTGTAGATATACCTTTTGCCGGCCGAATCGCGCGCCGGATCGAGCAGAGGCTCGGCGCCGAGTTCCGAAACCAGCTTCAGCGTCAACGGCACCCGGTCCAGAAAGCCGTTGGGACCCCAGTCGGAAACAAACCCGCCGATCCGGTCGGTGCCGATTGTCCCGCCGAGATATTGATGCTTTTCGTACAGGACCACGCGGCATCTTTCGCCGTATCGCGTGCGGATAAAATGGAGCGCCGACAAACCGGCGATGCCGCCTCCTATGATGGCCACTCGTTTCATATAATCAGGCTTGATCGCCGGCTATTTTTTCTTCGACCAGATCGGCCAGAAGCTCGGCGAACTGAGGATCATCATTGAATGATGCCGTGCGGACGAAGTTTTTGACTCCGGCGGCCTCGGCCGCCTCCTTGAGTTCGATATCTATTTCATAGAGGGTCTCGATATGGTCGGAAACGAAACTGATAGGCACGACAATCATGTTCGCGACCCCCTGCGCCCCCATCGATCGGACCGTCTTGAGCGTGTCGGGGCCGACCCAGGTCACCGGGCCGGTTCGCGATTGGAACGTCACCACATAATCGTGACCCTCGCCGGCCAGCTCCGCCGTTTCCTTGATCTGAGACAAATAAGGATCGCCGGAATCGGCCAGCTTTTGCGGGATGGCGTGAGCCGAAAAAATGATCTTGGGCCGTTCTCCTTCTTTGAAATTTTCGCCGGCCAGATCGATATTCCGGCGCAAAAGCGCGATATACCGGGGATGATTATGCCAGTTCTCGATAATCGACATCGTCATCTTTTCCTCGGTTTCTTCCAGCCATTCGGCCACTTCGGCCAGCGCCGTCCCGGTCGTCGCCATACAGTAATGGGGATACATCGGGACGATCACCAGATGACGGCAACCCTCGTCGGCGGCGGCTTCGAGTTCATCCTCGATATACGGCTCGGTATAACGCATCCCCGTAAAAACCTCGACCTGCGGATATTGCTTCGACAATTCCCGCTTGACCCCGGAAGCGGCCAGGCGCGTCCATTTCAACAAGGGCGATCCGCCGCCGATCATCTGGTAGCGCCGGATCACTTTGGACGCCCGCCGCGAGGCGATAAAGCGAGCCAATGGTTTCTGAAGAAAGGTCGAAAGCGGCAAACGAATAATGTTGCGGTCCGAAAAAATATTATACAGGTAGGTCTTGACGTCTTCGGTCGTTTCGGGGCCGCCCATATTCAGGAAAAAGACGCCCCATTTCTCCTCGCCGAAATCGATCTGGCGGCCGGGATGCTCCAGGAATCGTGAATTTTCTTTTATGGCCTCAATCATGTCCTGCCCCATCGTTCATTCATATCCGGGAAAGCCGTTGATTCTCGTTCACATCGTCACGCGATCACAGCCCAATTAATAAATCGCATTGGCCCGGGTATTTCAAGTGTAAAATACGGCTTATCCTGCCCGACGATTACCGCCCTTATGCTGTTGGCGCTTCATCTCTCGCAATCCTGAAGGCATGAACCGTCTCAACCAGCAGTTTCACGTTCTCAACCGTAGCCTGCGGTTGAATGCCGTGCCCGAGATTGAAAATGAAATTGTCCCGGTCACCGACGGTTTCGAGGATTTTCAGAGTCTTTTTATAAACCAGTTCCCCCCGGCTCATCAACACCTGTGGATCGAGGTTGCCCTGGATAGCTTTGCCGTCAAGGAGACGCATCGCTTCCCCGATATCGGTGCGCCAGTCAATACCGATCACCTCGCAATCGAGATCGGCCAGCAGCTTGAGATAGGGCGCGCTGTTGTTGAGGTACAGGATCCGCGGGACGCCCTCGGTTCGGCATATTTCGAAAACCGTCTTTATATAATTGAGTGAAAATTCTTCATAGACATCGAGCGGCAGAATCCCGCCCCACGAATCGAACAACTGCACGGCATCGACGCCGGTGTTGACCTGCTCTTTCAGATACCGGCCGGTCAATTCCGCCAGATTACTCAGGAGGTGATGGGCCGCCCGGGGATGATTATAGATGAATCGCTTGATTTCAGTAAAACTCAACGACCCGCCCCCCTCAACCAGATAACAGGCCAGGGTAAACGGCGAACCGCAGAATCCGATCAACGGCACGATATCTTCGAGTCTTTCCTTGATGGAACGAATCCCGGCCAGCACATAAGCCATTTCCTCGGCCGGATCGTAGGCGGCCAGATGAGCCGCGTCGTCGGGCGTCCGAATCACCGGCGTCAAGGACGGCCCGCCGTTGTCGTAGGAAACCTTGATTCCCATCGGCTCCAGCGGCAGAAGGATATCGGAAAACATTATGGCGGCATCGAAACCGAAAATATCGATCGGTTGTTTGGTGACCTCAGTCATCAATTTCGGCGAACGACATAGTTCCAGAAACGACGTTTTCTCGCGCACGGCCCGGAATTCAGGCAAATACCGGCCCGCCTGACGCATTATCCAGATCGGCACTCGGTCATGCGGCAGACCATAAGCCGCCCTGATAAAATCGAATTCCCCCATATATTCGCCCTCGCCGCCTACTCGAGCCAGCCCCCCTTGAGAATATCGCGCAGATGATAAGTCAGAATAATATCGGCCCCCGCCCGCGTGATGGCCGTCAAATTCTCCAGCACCATTTCTTTTTCATCGACCATTTTTTCGCGGGCCATGATTTTGACCATACTGTATTCGCCCGAAACGTTATAGGCGGCCACCGGAAGCTGGGTAAAACGGCGGAAATCGGCGATAATATCGAGGTAAGCCAAAGCCGGTTTGACCATAACGATATCGGCCCCTTCCTCGTCGTCCAATTCCAGCTCCGTCATCGCCTCACGGCGATTGCGATAATCCATCTGATAACTGCGCCGGTCGCCCTTGCCGGGCGCCGATTCGCAGGCGTCGCGAAACGGGCCGTAATAGGTCGAGGCATATTTGGCCGTGTAGGCCATAATCAACGTCTCGGTGCAGTCGTTGGCGTCCAGTTCGTCCCGGATAACTCCCACCCGGCCGTCCATCATATCCGACGGCCCGACGCAATCGCATCCGACCTCGGCCAGCGACACCGCCATTTCGGCCAGCACCGGTAGGGTCGAATCGTTATCGACCTTGCCGTTGCGAATCAGGCCGCAATGACCGCTGTCGGTGTAGGCGCAAAGACAAACGTCGGCCGATACGAAAAGGTCCTCGCCGTATTTGTCCTTGAGCGCCTTGACTGTCCGGGCCATGACCGAATCGCGGCCCAGCGCCGCCGAAGCGTCGGCGTCTTTGTACTCGGGGATCCCGAACAACATAATCCGTCGGATACCGAGTTTGAAATCCTCGGCCATGCTTTTCATGAAAACATCGGGCGATTCCCGATAAATTCCCGGCATCGATTCGATTTCCTCTTTAATTCCCGAACCATCGCGAACAAAATAAGGCTGAATCAAACCGTCCCGGTTTATTCTGGTCTCGGCCACCAGGTCGCGGATTATTCCGCTGCGCCGCCGCCGCCGGGGCCGATACAAAAGATCGCTCATTTATATACCTCTTTATTCAAACGACTCAACTTGAGCCGTCAAATCCTTATACACGTCATCGATCATGACTTCGATATTTTTGCCGCTGACCGAAGCCCGGGCCAATCCGATCCAGCGCTTCTCCCGGCGATGGCCGAGCACCGCGTGCAGACTATATTCGTCGCCGGATACCTCCGAATACGCTCCCAAAGGAAGCTGACAGCCGCCTTCGAAACGGGCCAGCAGGCCGCGCTCCAGCTGAGTCTGGATTCTGGCCGAAGGGTCGTCCAATTGGGCAATAATGTCATTGACGGCCTTATTGCCGGCGCCGGTCTGAATACCAAGAATCCCCTGCCCCGGAGCCGGCAGAAAATCCTGAGCTTCCTGAATCAGCATTTTCACGTCCGACAAATCAAGTTCCAGTCGCTTGATACCGGCAAAGGCCAGAATAATGGCGTCGTATTGCCGGTCGCGCAACTTGTTGATCCGCGTCGGCACATTGCCCCGCAAGTCCTTTAAGGACAAATCGGACCTCAAATCGACAATCTGGCTTTGCCGCCGCACCGAGGAACTGCCGATAATCCCCGCTTTTCGAACGCCAAGCGGCAAATCGGGGTCATATGATTCCTCGCGAATCAGAACCGCCTCGCGATTATCCTCCCGAAAACCGACCGCCGCCAGCTTCAGCCCGTCGGGCATGGTGGTCATGAGGTCTTTCAACGAATGGACCGCCAGATCGATCCGGCCATCCAGAAGGGCCTCCTCCAATTCCTTGGTAAAAAACCCCTTACCCTCCATCTGTTCGAACGACAAATGGTCGATTTTATCGCCCTGGGTCTTGATAATTTCAAGCCGGATCGGGATCGATGTCAAACCTTCCAACTGCTTCTTTATATACGTCGCCTGCCAGAGAGCCAGATCCGACCCCCTGGTTCCGATAATTATCTCTTTCACTCAGACTCCATCGGCCAAAGCCGGATTTCGCTCCGTTTCCGCCGTTCTATTCCGGTTTCGGCGGTCCGCAAACCGGTAATCCCGGCTATCGGCCGCCTTTAACTCTTTAACTTCCCATATATTACGCAATCTGTACGGAAATTCAAGTGGATTCTGCATAATCTTGCGGCAGGAACCAATATTCCGGACTCATTTTGTGCCTTTTCAGGTGATGACGTTTTTGGATAAAAAAATTCGTCCTTCAAAGTCCTTCCAAAATCTCAAATCTATCAACCGGATACGGAGTCGTGAATTTTCACCATCGTCTATGTTATTGTATAACAATATCTTATAACGACAAAAAATTGAATGCCCAACCCTGAATCGGAGTTGAATTTAAAATATCGATATTGACAATTGAATAATGGCAGATATATTTATGGTACCCTCTGGTGTGGTTGATGGTGTGTGAACTCTGCATTTGAGGGCTATGCCCGGGCTTTATGGTCCGGGCGAAAAATATCCGGCGGTATCGTCTAGTGGACTAGGACGGGTGGTTCTCAGCCATCAAACCGGGGTTCGATTCCCCGTACCGCTGCCAAACATATTGACACATTACCGGCGCTGAATAGACCAAAGGGTTTAATGGCGCCGGTAATTTTATATCCCACATTTTTCCCGACCTTGAGCGGCGTTATGGACAGCTTTTCGGGAAATAAGTTTCTAAGTTCGTTCCGTAGCAGAATCGTACTATCTTGCCGATTCGCCACCATGGCCTTGAGATCGTCCAGCCTTTGTCTGACCAAATCTGCAGATATTTCAGCGACATTTTCTGGTGACTGATCGGCCTTGGCAACATCAATCTCAATCTGCTGCAGTTCCCATTCTCTCTTCTCAAGCCGGACACGAAGGGCTTGTGACATTTTTCCATTCTCTACCAGATTCAAAAGGTTATCGATTTGTGACTGAATAGCCTTCCTTCGGTGTTTAAGTTCGGCAACATCAATTCTACTGGTTGAATAATATGATTTTACCTTCCAATTTGCCCTTCTTGTTATTTCATTGATGGTAGCATCATTGAAAAAAACGCGACTAATTTCCGACAATACGGACTTTTCAACATCGGCACGCAGGATTCGGGATTTTGATTTACAGACCACAGCCCCTCGACTCCTTGCGTTATTACAGATAAAGCATGAGTATTTACCAGAGTTTTGTGCAACCATCGACCCGCCGCAGTGGCTACATTTTACCAATCCCGATAATAAGTATTTCTTCTTTCCGGAAGAGACTTTATTCTGGCCTTGTTTAATTCCTGAGTTTACGGCAAAGAACAATTCGTCAGTAATAGTCCTTAATTCCTCGGACTGATATTCAACCCAATCAGTCGGATTGTTTTTTATTGCCTTCCGTTTACCGTTAATTCGCTTCTTCACCCATCGGGTCTTATTATACACCCATCTGCCAGTATATTTTCTATTCATTAGAATTGTGCGGATCGTTGATGAACACCAATAACCACTTCGACCAGCCGTTTTTGAGTGCGGTGAGGCAATACCCTCGCTGTTCAAAACGTTTGCGATGGCCCTATATCCAAGACCCGAAAGCCTTAGATCAAATATGCGACGAACTACTTCCGCCTCTTCGGGAACGACCACGATTCGACAACCCTTTATCTTAGGCCTGCCAAATTTGTCTACTCCTCCCATGGGATCGAGTTCAGGTTCACTTATATATCCATAAACTCTGCCGCCAGTAGAATACCCCCTCAAAAATTGGCCCTTTAAACCTCGCACGACCTTGGCCTTCAAATCATCGAGGAATATTTCATTTATAATTCCTTTGAAATAAACAGGTAACTTTGATGATGGTTTGGAAGTGTCAATGCCATCACCTACACCAACGAGATACACACCAATTTCTGTTAATTCCTGAAATAACTTGGTAAACTCTGGCATATCTCGGCCAATTCGGGACAGGTCATCAACTATAATATATTCAAAATTTCCTGATAATGCGTCTGTTTTTAATCGGGCGTATTCTTTGCGGGATATATCTGATCCAGATATAGCTTCATCAACATAAACGCCTGCCTCAATCCAACCTTCCTTTTCACCATGAACTCGACATTCATGAATCTGATCGGTTGTGGAATTCTGACTCTGGGCGTCAGTACTCACTCTTGCATAAATGGCATAACGCATGTTGTCCTTTAAATAACCTTTTCCTGCTTATTTGGCAATCACAAAATTCCAAACTCGCTCTATTAAGAGCGCATCAAATTTCTTGTAACTCATTGTTATATATATATAAACATATACACACATCAGATTTATTCCGAGATACGGTCGGTAGAATATTGAATGAAATATCATCATTTGCTTTTCGATTTATCCCACCGGTGATAATATTGCTGGAAGTCATGAGTAATAAGCCAGTCATAATAATTGTTCAGCTTAAATAGTGTTGGTTTTCGTCCGGTGCCTACCTTTATTCGCCCAATACCTATTGTTTCGAGTCTTTTCATCACGTCCATGGCCGTCTTATCTGAGCACGAGATTGCATGGCGGAGCTCATTAATAGTGAACTCTCCTGGTTGGGACCTTTTGAATTCTATCTTAGGATCAATCAGTAATTCAATTACTCTCCGACGAACATCTGGCAGGCTTGAAATAGTCACGTCCACGAGTAATGGTAAATCGTCAGAATTTATGCCATTCCTGCCAGAAATAATGGCATGACTGCGCGCGAGGTTATAAATGATTGCTGTGAAACGATCGACTCCCTCAAGGATTACCCCTGTAGAATTCGTTTCCCGGTGACCGTCCTCAGCTTTTTCTGTCCATACCCCTACGTCGCTTCTTGCTGAAGTAAGAAACTCAGCAAGATAAGCAATTGTATCCACCGTACTTTCATCATCATTGTCTTTATTCCAATCCAAACAGCGCGGCAGATAACCACAATGTTCAAGAATTAAATCTATGCTTGTGAGATTTTCCGGTACATCCTCAGGTATTTTGTAATAAGTAGTATCAAATTGTTTGAAAAGGAATTCGAGAAAGGTCGCGATTGCATCTCTTGCCATTTTTCCTCTGTGCCTATAATGTAGTGGTGAAGTCATAATCTCCTTTGCGCGTTTCCGTCTATCTGCTTTAGAAAGATTTGACGGATCGTGCAGAAATACCATACGTGATCCCAATTTACCCATAGTTTTCCAAGCAGCCTGGGTAAGAGGAGTGGTGGCCCCAAGAAGGCCGAATGGATAATCGCCAGTGAGATTACGTGCTCCATGAATTGCGCCGCCCCTTACCAGCCCGCGACCATCAAATAAGGTTGCTAAGAGCGCATAACTCTCCCGTAGAGTTTCTTTTGGCAAATTGAACAACGGCGCCATTTCCGGCACCAGCAAGGTTTTGTACGGTATTTTGGGAAGTAGATCGACATCTTTAAGGTCTTTTTTCTTAACATTTGCCGACTGTGTCAGAAAGCTGGCAGGAGTGAATTTGTCTATGCGATAACTCATGGGTAATTTTTCAAAAAAATTAAGAACTGTGGTTTTTCCGTCTGAGGGTGGTCCTACCAAAATCAAAGCTAATGGATTGGCCAAATCTGATAGAACACAAGAAACGAGAACTGAAAGGCAAGCCTCTGTTAAGAACCAAACGCGTTCATCATAAAGCTCAATGATAGTCCTTTTCAATTCTTCCTGTTTCTGCGCGATTGATGTCGGGGGTTTGCCCTTTTCACCGAGGGGTTCGGGCGCAGGTGCACGCTTTTGAATTTTCATTTTCTTTAATCCTATTTTCCATGGAATATTTTATTGCTGTTTTTAGTGACCGAAGTTGCTCGCAAAGCCTGAGAGCCGAAACCTCTGCATTTCCGGTATAGTAGCCCGCTATATCTCCATCATTCGGAGGTGGAGATAGTTCAAAAGATTTTTTCCACGAATCGCCATTTAAAATGGCTTGCAGGCGTGACTTACCTGAGGCTATCAGGTATGCGGCCAGATGAAGATCCTCGGTTTGAAACGTCTCGATTGAAAGCTCCATCGTCTGTCTTCTCCTCATTTATTTTATTCTTTAAGTACTCTCTGGCAATAAGCTCGGCCAGAAAGTCCAGAAATGACTCCGGCAATGTTACCTGAGCTTCACTCAACTGGTCCGTACCTCGTCTACTCTTGATCCCGAGCCGGAGGCCGCCGATATAATTTTGCCAGTTAACATCCGTGTGTTGCCGCGTCTTGAGCTTCGTTGTACTTTGGTACCCCTTTTTGAAGATGGTTCTGGCACACGCTTGTTTTTAAACGAAAATTGGCTTAGGACAGTATTTCTGTCCGCCTTCGTGGTCGCGTCCAGTCCCTGCCAGGATTTCAAACCGCCCCATTCCTTCCTGGTCAGCCCCTTTCGTGGCAAATCCGAATCTTTGCCGATCCGGTATCGAATAGCTTTTGCAAGGGTACATCGCGGCTCACCGGCGAGGTAGTCTCGCAAGTTTTGCAAAATATCCAGTGGGCATATGGGAACTGAGCAACGTATAAACCTGGAACACGCTTTCGTTATCCTCAATGACTGAACTTCCGGCGAGTCTTTTACCATAACTCCGTCCTCCAGCGAGGAGACCATTGGAATGGGTCCGGCAAAAACCCTGGGGGCAGAAAATATCCATTTGGGCTGTAGTATCTTGGCAATCGCCGGATAAAAAATCGTCAAACAAATCATGCATAAATATAATTATGAGGCCGGACTGATATCCGGACTGAATTCTGGACTGAATTCCGAAATTATTTGATTTTTTCGGATCTGTACCTATAAGAGCTTTATTCGGATTTTTGGGCAGGAATGGTTTTTATCTGCTCCGGTTCTACATCTAATTGGCAGGAGCCATCATGGTTAGGATTTGTCTTGATTAGCCCGTCTTTAGCAAATCGTTCTGGCGCACCATGATAATCAACAAACCATTTAAAAATGGATTTCGCGCACATGCTTTTCTTGTTTACATCGCATTCTTCATGAATTGCACTTTTGTGAATCCAAGGATTTCCTGCAATGTGAGAATTAGCCATAAAGACAACGGCTCTGAAATGTTTATCCGGAAGACAGTACTTATTACTATCATATACAATTGAGGAATCATCCTCTATAATTTTGAATAAAGGAGGTCCGGATTTTCGTAGAGCATCATTAGACCCAGCAAATATTGTGCTTGAGGGATTAAAGCCTTCGGCCAAATCCGAATTGAGGCACTGAGTTTTGATGAGCTTTGTAAATTCGTCCCAAAATCCGTCAATATCCGGCTGCATAGTTTCACACTTGTGGTAAAGATCCTCAAGCCAATGGATTCGATCCTCTAAAAGGTCTTTATAAAACTCTTCCAATCTTAGAACTACCCCTATGCCGGTATCCTTCAATTTGTGATCTTCTATCGAATCATGAATGGTTGAGTTTAGTCCTAATGCAAGTTCTTCGCCAATATAGCCGATGGTATCCAAAAGAGCCGATAGCCCGCCTGGATCAAAAGTGATATGTTTTCTATGCTCGCTGATTCCATGGAAGCCCAAGCGTTTCTCATATGTTACATCCATTTTCAATAGAAAATTAACCTCTTCAGGATTGAGAAAGCTGCTGATACATTGCAGGCATCCCTTGACCGACGACATTGCTTTACCAACGCTGGTCTGCTTTCCCTCTCGTTCTCCTATTTCATTGAGTATGAATCCTAAAACGCTCCCCTTCGTGTCCAAGACCTTTTTGCGAAGGATTTCATCTCCAAGGCGCATAGCATCATTCGCATTTAGGAATGGAATATAATCTGCTTTTTCATATGGACAAGGCAACGCCTTTTCCTCGCCATCAATAATTGTAGTTCTAAACCATCCCGGTACCGAGCAACTATAGCCGATAAATTTCACAGGATAAAACCGTTCAAATCTCCAATTATGCCAATCCATTTGTTCACGTTCAATACCAGGTTTTGGGTATCCCGTTTCCAGGAAGCTGGAGTAATGTCGCCTATGATGGTTAATCAGGAAAAACAATAGCCGTTCCCAATCAAATATATCGTAAATCATTGAATGATCATTAGCCAATTTGACGGCGAACTGCTCAAGTCTCGCCAGCCGAAGCAAATCAGAACGCTCAAAAAAAGTTAGCATGCACTCAGCTTTACCATACTTATTGAACCGCAAAGCTAAACCAAGATCGGGCTTGAAAACAGGTCTGAGATAAGTATCTGATTCAAAAGATGATCTTCTTGAGGATTTGCGTACAAATGATTTGAATTCATGTACCGTTCTTTTATATACAGATAGGACCCTGTCTTGATCCAGGCCGAATTCGTAAGCAGTCCAATGAGAATCCGATTCCAATGCCTCCAACTCTTCTGCGTTAAACGCCTTTTTGTTTTCTGATTGCCGGGCCATTATGGAATAAAGATGCATTCGATCAGGGCAATATGCAATTAATAATATCTGGGGGCTGTGTCATGTGTGCAAAATGAACTGAGTCCGATGTCAGCGGGAAAATATCAGGCGAACGAGAAGGCAAAACCGAGATCATTCCCTACATTCACCTACTGTCACTTACGATGTTATATTACCATATAGACATATATACATATAGCAATATTAATGCCAGTTTGCTTTCAGATACCCTCTTCAAGGCGTAGTAAAAACGTCCCCTGTCACTGCACCCATAAAGGATTTTGATGATTCGGTTAATTCGTTGATTTGCTATTGGTTATGAGATTTCATGGCAATATCTGGGCAGGCGGCTCTGGCGAAGATACTGAAATAATTTATGTCGAAAAAACGCCAGTAGGGTCTTCTCTATGCCTATAATTCATAATGGCTTGCGTCCTATCAAGGGTTGACCTTTCCCAAATCTGTAATTTCTTGTATAATCCAAAGAACATTAACGACTTAACCCATACGGTAGATATTGGCCTGGATTAAAGATTCTCCCGTCCTATTCAGCCGTAAGTTATTATGCAATATATTGTTTAGGTGATTTTGTCAGTACGACAAATCAATAATTCCTCGTGGCTCAAAAATGTCTAACTGGTACTGTTTACCCTGCCGACTGGGGGTAAATATGCGGTCAGCGGTAGGCAGACAAATATATGGAAGTCCCTGAAGTGCATCGTCAACCTGTAGCCCAACATTTTCTGCGGAAAGCAGGGAGATATGGCTGGAATTCAAAACCAAAAATCCCGCTCCAATAATATTTGAATTCGCCAAATGAGTCATAAAATGCATTATGGAATTTTATTGTTTCCTATCAGCTATCCTCGAAGTAATCCTCGGTGGATTCGCGTTCCGCCGCACGGTCATACTCTGAGGCCAGTTGTCTGATGGTTGCGGCTAATCGATGAAATCCGTGCTCGTTCAGCTGCTTGGCCCGGTCACGGTAAGAGGAGGCAAGATCTCGTTCTTCGCGTCCAGCGCTGAACATCGTCACTCCCCTTGAGTTGAACAGCTCAATTCTAAAACCAAGCCTCATCTCATCAGCATCTTTGGCATTCAGGACCTCGGCCGCTGATTGATGAAGCCAGAGACCGTCAGGATCACTCGGCGTGTGGATCAAGACGTGACCAATGCTCTGCAATGCAATTTTCAGGTGCCCTGATTGAGCACAGATCTCCTTTACCGTATGAATCCACTTTATAAGCGCATCACCACTGTAAGTGCCGTCTGGCAGAGTGCCTGGAGGCCTCTTCCATTCGCTCAAGAGACGGTAGGCGCTTTGTGCACGAGTCTTCTGCTGATCGCTTACGGCGTCCTCTCGGTCCATCTCTTTCTCCGATCTGAAAATCATTCTGATAAGTTCGCAGAAAAATGAGGGATCTTTGGTAATACGTAGTTCAAGGAATTTCGGTGATGCCTCGCCATGCTCGTTTAGCAAGGGAAGATAAGCCCACTCAATCCGCATAATATCTTCGGAATTTGCTTCGGGGTCGCCTTGCAAAGCGTGGATTACCTCGACGAGCGAATGAGCGTCCAGAATCTGCGGCGGCTCGGCTGAATGAATACCGGCATCCAAAACCCGAACAGATTGACGCCAATCGAGACGTTCTTTCCGGAACAAAATAATGACGAGGCATTGAGCCGCCGCGAACGGTCTGCCGTATTCCACTAATCGGTCCACTCCGTATGGGATGTTTGTTTCGGCCTCATGGGCATTGGCGCTTGTGCGAGACCAGTAGGGCCGTTCATCCTGACCGAGTAGTTGCCTTGCACGATCCCAAGTTTGTACCGTGAATGGCAGGTACGCGAGAAACTGGCCCTTTTGGGACATTGTCCAATGGACGGAATCGATACTGTCGACCCAGTCCCATTTACCCTTACCAAATCTACCCTTTATAAAGCCGCCCGCGAAAAGCGAAAGGGGTTTCTCGGTCGATTCCAGCAGTGCCGGCAAAACCTCAGAATCCGCACTGTCAGGTCCCGCTGCGCCGAATGCGAAGCCAACGTGCCAAGGAGATTCTACTTCTCTCGCAAACGCAAGGACAGAAGCGATTCTTCCTTCCGCGAATACCTGAGCAATCGCATCTTCTCGTCGCCCCTCTAACTGCCTTTGCTGTTCTTCAAAATTGCCTTTCTCTTCAAACAAG
>CAZGAV010000029.1:22599-40580 GCA_964523575.1 uncultured Ignavibacteriales bacterium | reverse complement strand
TTGTCGTGCCGATAGTCGTGATAATTCCCTCGCCGGCCTTGTCGTACCGAAGATCGATTGTCTCCGGAGGGGCCGCCGGGGCGGTATATTCGGTGCCGTCTAAACCGGGGAAGCTGTAAACCGGGGCAAAACGGGCGGGGATAGACGCCGCTTGCTTGAAGCTTTTCACCGGTTTGTCGGCGCCGAAAGACACCGATGTCGCCACGAAGGCGACGATTAATAAGGAGAGGAGGAACACTGCTGCAAGTTTCCTTACCATACCAATCTCCTTTCAATTGGTAAAAAGGGTGTAGCTGTTAATCTTTAAATTAGCACAGATGCAGTACGAGAAGTCAGCAAATCCCCTATGCTGTCATAAATATATCAGCCTCGACGATTTTATGCAACAATTTTATCAGAAGAAATGACGATTGACGCCCCTCACACCCGGCCGGGGAGAGCATAATTACAGGCTATCCGGGGCCTGTAACCGATCAAGACGACGTCCGCATTGAATAATGTGAATTGATTTGCATAGCCGAATCGAAGCGAAGCAAAACCCGGCCAGAACGGATAATGAGCGTTTTATTGTGGCTGGCTCCAATAAATCAACATACGGGCCACCGAGGCTCCGCCGCTTGATGGCGCGGCGACCTTGATCGTCCCCGCCGAACCGCGTATTACGTGGCGCAGGGCAGGGTTAAAGGGGAAAATGACGCAGGAATCGATCTTGGGTGTCGTTCCCTGGGCGGCTCCAATCGGTTTAATATTTAATGCAAAATCCCATTCGCCGGTTATCTGTGACAAGCCGAAATAGGGGAAATTGTAAATTGTCTGCCGCCGGCCGTTGCGACTCAGCTCCAGAATGTGGTTCTCGGTTGGTGGAATAAGAGCGATTTGCATCTCGATGGTATCGGCCGCCGGAGAAAGCTTGGCCAGGTCGAGGACGATATCGGACTTCCCCTTGACGGCCTCAATCGTTCCTCGATAAATAGGGAATTCGGGTTGCACGACCGCCACTTCATACTTGCCGGGATCGATGTCAAATCGCTGTCCGGGCTTACGGACCTTGCCGGCCACCTTCAACGAGACGCTGTCGCTGGGAATCACAGCCAGGTATAATTCCGATTTGGCCGGCGGCGGAGGCGGTAATGGCTTTGGCTCCGGCGCTTTTACCACGTCCTGCTCAGCCTCTTTCACGGCCGGTTTATCTTCGACGGAAGCCGATCCGGGAATTGTCTGCGGTTGTGAAGGCAGAATTTGGGCGGCCGCAGTCGCCGCCGTGTCGGTTTGCTTTTGATTGGGATCCGCAACGCCCGATATATTTCCCTCTTCCTGAGGCGGCTGGGCCGGTGTGGTCGATTCGTTTATCACCGGTTGAGGGGTAATCTCGGTCGTTTTTTCCGGAGTCGATGACGTCGCCATAAAGCCGGATAAATAACCCCGCCCGAAATAAGCCCCGGCGGCAATGAGAATAACGGCCAGGCCGATCATAATCGGCAAGCGCGTGCGCCGGCGTGATCCCCCAAAAGCGACTTTAAGGTTTTTAAAATCTTCGGCCATCTCGGCCGCCGATTTGTAACGCCGGGCCGGATCGGGATGCGTCGCCTTCTTAAGGATACGAGTCAGCTCAGGTGAGAGCCGTTTGGCGGCGACGCCGCCCCATTCCTCCACCAGCGGATTGGTCGGATTGCGATAGGGGAGGCTATTGGTGGCGAGATTAAACAGCGTTATGCCGGTTTCATAGATATCGCTGATAAAGGGATTATACCCTTTTTCCCCCGATTGCCTCTCGGGGGCGGCGAACATCGGCGTCAGAGCCGTATATGCCGTCTTAGTCGCCTCGGTCCCCATCTCTTTGGCTATTCCGAAATCGATCAGAAAAACATTTTCATTTTTATCGATGATGATATTGCCCGGCTTGAGGTCGCGGTGGGCGATTTTTTTCTCGTGAGCGTAGGCTATGGCCGAGGTGATGCCGCGCGCCGCCTTGATGAATAATTCCTCGGGCAAGGCGCCGGTTTTCTTGAGGATAACACCGCCGTCGTGACCGTCGATGAAAGCCACCACCACGGCTCCCTCATCGGGCAGATAATCGATCACGCGGCAGATATTGGGATGATCGAGCATGCAGAGGATTTTGGCTTCCTTGGCGAATTTCTCGCGCGCCTGGACGCGTTTGAAAAACTTGATCACCAGCCTCTGTTCCGGGAGGTTCTCGTTATAGGCCTCGTAAACTTCGCCGAAACCTCCGCCGCCGAGATGGGAATGGATTTTGTATTTGCCGCCGATAGTCCAGCCCATTATACCGAGGGGATCGAAATTGGCTTCGGGCTCGGTATTATCCAGCGGAGCGGTGTCGTCGTATTTATCCGGCATCGATTACTCCCGGTGATCGAGGTTAATCATAAGCATAAACCCGGACAGGCCCAGGTATGCTCTTCCCGCCTCAAACTGTCGATGAGCAAAAGGGAATGTAAGTGATCCGGCCGACCAACATCAAGCTTTTTTTTGCAAATAACCGATGCCGCCGCCAATCGAGAGGGAGCGGGAAAGTTAAAGGGGAGCCTGAACAATTAGTTGACTTGGTTGAAACCAGCGTATAATTTATGACAAACAGCAGTCCAAATCAATATAGGATGGGAATATGGCAGGCAAACCCGCGGCCCGAATCGGCGATCAAACAGCCCATGGCGGCGTCATCACCGGCCCCGGCGTCCCAA
This sequence comes from uncultured Ignavibacteriales bacterium, assembly GCA_964523575.1. Taxonomy (GTDB): domain Bacteria; phylum Zixibacteria; class MSB-5A5; order GN15; family JAAZOE01; genus DAOUTW01. The sequence goes on along the minus strand of CAZGAV010000029.1, from coordinate 37,878 downwards.
CCGTTATGATCGGCGGCATGCCGGCGTCGGTAATGGGCGACATGCACGCCTGCCCCATGGTCAATCCCGCTCCGCCGGCCATTCCCCATGTCGGCGCCGCCATTATCGCAACGGGAGTAACGGTCCTGATCGGCGGCAAGCCGGCCGCCCGGATGGGCGATACGGCCATCTGCACCGGTCCGCCGGATTCCATTATCGTCGGCTGTACGACGGTCCTGATTGGAGACGGCGGCGGCGGGGGCGGAGGCGGAGGCGCCGGCGGCAAAACCGGCAAAGCCAAGGTCGAAACGAAAAAAACCGAGGTCGAAGAAAATCACTACCTCGACGTCAAAGTCGAGGATAAAAGCGGCAATCCCATCACGGGTTTGAAATATACGGTCAAAACGCCCGATGGCCATACGACCGAAGGCGTCCTGACCGGCCAGGTCAAAAAGACGGGACTGAAAGAAGGCAGTTGCGAAGTCAAAATGGTGGCTCTGATGGGCGTCGAATGGTCGACCAAAAAGGCGGCTGTCGGCGATACCGTCAAGCTCAAGGCCAAAACCGCCGGTATCGAATCGGGCTCGCCGGCCACCCTTGATATTTTTATCAAAGACTCCAACTATGCCGACCATCTCCTGACTTCAATCGAATCCAAAGTTGACGGCGACAAAATCGAAGCCGAATGGACCCTCGAGATCGACAAGAAACTGTTGAAGGATCAGGACCAAAAAGAAAAAACGGGCCGTTACTCATCCCCCTGGTTCTACTTCGTCGTCAAGGCCGGAGGGACCAGCGCCCGCTCGAAACTGCTCTGGTACCGGGACTATATCGAATTGAAACTTAAGGACTCCAAAGGCAATCCGCTGGCTAATAAGGCCGTCAAATTGTTTTTCCCAGATGGTACGGTCAAAAAGGCAACCCTGGACGGCGATGGATATGCCAAGGTGGAAGACATCCCGCCGGGCAAAGCAAAAATTGTGGTCGATCCCCGATCATGAATATCACATGGAAAATACGGGTCTTGAAAATTGAGTGACGCGCTTGAACGAAGAGCCATATTCCGGGAATTGATCGGCAAATTCGATGTCTTTTCCCATGGTAGCTGGGAGATTACCCTCGAGGCTATCAGCGTCCACATCCTTGAGATGGAGGATGTCCTCTTTCATCACAACAGCGCCGTGATGATGCCGGAAAATCCGCAGGGCGCCTCTTCTCAGGACGGAGCCGAAGGCACCCGGGAAAGCACCAAGAAAGACCAGGAGAAAATCAGCGGCGTCAAGGCCCTGGCGCTGGTCTTCAAACAATTCGAATTCAATCCCGATCAAAGTATCATCATCGCCGGCCATACCGATACTTCCGGCGAAACCAAGTTCAATTTCGATTTGTCGGGTCTCCGGGCCCAAAACATCCTTCATCTCCTGACGGGTGACCGGAAGCAATGGGCCAAGGCTTGCTATAAAAGGCATAAGGTCGAGGATTACCAGCAGATCATGCAATACTTATGGGTCACGCGCGGCTGGCCCTGCGACCCCGGCCCCATTGATGATAAGTGGGGCGACAAAACCCGGCATGCCACCGAGGCTTTCATCAATAGTTACAATGTCATCTATGCTTATGAGCATAAAACCAAAGACCTGCCCGCCTCGGCCGCCAATAAAGCGCATCGTGACGGCAAACACCGCTGGCCGGAAAGCCTCTGGCGCGGCGTCTATGATCTTTACGATGAGGATTTACGCTCGGTCCTGGGTGTTACCCCGGAGGAAATGAATACCCTGCGGTCCAACCGCCTCCGCTTCGCAGATAAAAAGAAAAAATATGTCGGATGCGGTGAGTCCTTCCCGGTCGATCAGGCCGAAAAGGAGAATTATCGCTCGCAGGCCAACCGCCGGGTCGTGATTCTCTTTTTCGACAAAGACGAAGCCCCGGTCATGGATTGTCCCAAGGTCACCAAGCGGGTCCACCGGGAAGCGGAATGCCCGCTCTGGCATAACTGGCATTTTCAGCCGTTGTATATCGATCCCAACGACCTTTACGCGGTCGTCTATCACATGAAATTCGCCTATTACGACCGCGTGCTCAAGGAAGTCAAAGGGGTGCCCAAGGGGCTGAAAATCAAAGCTTTTGAAAACGGTTCCGATGAGTTGACCACGTCGTGCCGGGTCAAGGACGGCGTTTACAGCGTCAAGGTCCAATTCAAGACGCCGCTCGACGACAAAAATCGGAAAAGCCTGCATTTCGAATTTGAAACGACCAATCAGTGGGTGTACACCAAGGATGCCGATTCCGAGCCGAAGATAGAGACCAAGACTCCCGATGAAATCAAAGATTTGAATAAGCTGGAAAACGCCGAAAAGCGTACCCATTACTACGATTTGCCGGACCGCTGGTCATCGAGAAATTATTGGACCCGCTACGACGGCGACATGAAAACAGGCAGCCGTTTCGAGCGGGTCGTGGCCGAAGTCAAAAAACTCAAGCCGTTCGGCAGCGGCCTGACCGAGCCGGCCAAACCGCTGATTTTTTCGCTCGACGATATCGTCCTGGTGTCGGAAAAAGTCGATCAAAACCTGTTCGACCGAAGCGGCTGGCCCGACAGCAGCTATCCCAAAGGGATTACTCATGATTTGAGCGAGCGCTCGCGCGTGCGCCTTCTCTATGTCGATCCCGAAACCAAATACCTGAAGGTCCATTCCACCGAGGAATTGCCGGTGCATCCGACCGGCACCGGTGCCGCCTATGATACTGAACTGGCGACATACCAGGACAAGGTCAAGAAATTCGAGGGAGCTTCATTAATACGCTTCCTCAAGGATAACGACGGCAAATATCGCAACCTGCTGACCGCTCCGCCGAGTGGAACGCGGGCCGTGATCTTCTGCGGCGAACTCTATGATGTGACCGCAAAGCGCACCGTCATGGACAAAAAAGTGCAGTTCGGCCGGGGACATATCGTCGGCGCCCGGGCGGCGATTCTGAACGACGAGTCGGTGCACACCTATAAAAGAATCGAATATAAGGATAAAATAATCGATGTTCACACTCCGGGCATCGGTGACTTCTGCGTTCATTATTTGCATGGCAGCGATGTCCTGGATAAAAAACTATGCTCGTATCTGGTAGTTTACTGGTCGGCCTTCGTTATGAAAGACACCAACCCGTCTACGGGGCCGACAGCCGTCGGGAAAAAGGAGCCGGCCACCGACGACGAAGTAAACGAGTTCAAAAGCATCGGCATGTTCAACAGCATGAATCACTGGAACAAGAAAGAATACCAGTTTGAAGAACATGGCGTTGCGGCCGACGACGCCAAACATATCATCCGGCCGTTCTATATGTTCGAGGCTTACGAAGAATTCTCCTTGACCGCACCTGATGCCCCGATCGATTATTTCAAGAAAAGGGTCGACCTCGTAAAAAGCGCCAAATTTAAGCAGGATTTAAAAAACTCCCGCGGCGGGATTCCCTACAGCCTGGTGTTCATTACCGAGGAGAACAAAGGTTCCTGGGTGCTTTCCGCCCGCACCACGACGCCGCCGTTCAGTATTGTCAGCCTGCGCAGAAAAACCCGGGAGGATCAGCACGACCGATTCAATAGCGTCAATACCTTTCCGACGAAGACGAAATTCCCGTATAACGAATTCAATGATCCGGGTCAGTACGGTTGTCAGGCCATGGCCCATGAACTGGGGCATGCCACCGGTCAGATCGACGATTATCTGGAGAATGCAAAGGAGAAGACCAGTAACGGTCCGCCGCCGGTATATCTGACCCATGAAGTCCCCAGCTACTCCCAGTTCGGAATCGGGCGGGAAATAAAGGACAAGGACGGTCATATCATAAATGCCGAGCAGCCCGGATGCAAGGTCGAATACTGGATGATGTCAGCATACAACAACTATTATTTCGGGAACCGCATTTACAGCAGTGAAGCCTACCCGATAGCGCATGATGACAAGACAATGATGGACAAGAACGGCCCGATCCGGATGAGGCATGTGTGGCGCTTCGTACAATGGCTGAACACCGGGGGGCTGGATCCGGAGAAGATCGACAGTGTCAGCAAAAAACCGGTGACGCCGCTCAAAAAGTTCCTCTCCGATGCCCAGTTCGAGATGGTTTATAAACATCCCGACGCCAATAATCCGATGAAGTATTTCAGGACCGATGGGCAGAAGAAAAATCCCTGGGCGGCCACTCACAACGCCAAGTTGTACGCCAAACCAGCGCCCAACCAGGAACGCCCCATGAATGTCTATTTATATCAGAAGCCCGGGGAAACCCGGCGCGACGGGAACAAAGACTATCAGGCGGTTCTGGCGGTGCGGGTATTTTTGTCCGTCAAATTCCCGGGCGGGTGGAATAATAACACCAAGACAAACTGGACTTCATGGTTCGACAATATGTTCACTCATTACAAGGACCTGCTTCCGGGACATTTTTACCTGAGCGATAACAGCGGTTCGGGGCTGGATCCGATTATCATCCGCTTCCTGGCCGGATACGACTTCTATACCGGCGCCAATCCGGGGCATACCCATTATCATTACCGGATTGAACTGGACAATGATGCCACCGTCTGGGCGATCGCCGGTGATAAAATTTCGGTGGGTAATTCGAAGGCCAAGAGAAAGAAGCTTTTCTGGCATCTGTTCAATAAACCGGCCGGCTCCGCCGAATTCGTCGAGGCCGATTTTGGTTTTATCAGTAATTGGTTCAACACTACGGTGGTTCCAGGTGGCCATTTCAGAGTCAAAAAGAAATAACCGGGCCCGGCGTCGAATGCGTATTGATTGCCGCCGCGTGCTTATCCATGCAGCCTTATTCTCGCTTGTCATCGGAGTGGTGTCATGCCGGGCCGAACCCTCGTCCGAAAAGGAGGGGGCGCGCTCCGGTAAGGAGGAAAATGTAATGACCATATATCCCAAAATATACGCCGATTATCAACAGAGCTCCTGTCAATCCCAGACGGCCAGGATCGCCGGCAAGCAGGTATGGCTGACGCCGAATCCGAAAGCCGAGGGGATGCCGTCCCCTCTGCTGGTTGTCGTCTCCGAGCCCGGTCTGACCGTTCAGTACGAAACGCAGGTGATGCACCTGGACCTGAACGGGACGATACAGTGGACGAAGCCGGGCGAGACCTCCCCGCCGGTGCTGGCCGATGCCGATAATATATATTTCCGGGGAATCGATGGAAATCTGCACGGTGTCGACAGTAAAGGCAAGGAACTTTTCGACGAATTCCTTATACCCAATTGCTTTTCGCGCGGCGGACTGGTTGCGGTGATGCCGGTCGGCGACGATTTCTTCATCCTGCAGACATACAATCTGGCCAAGGAGGTTGAGATCGACTACCCCCCGGACGAAGACAATTACAGCATCGTGTTGACCAGCCCGACCTCCGACCTCAACTGGAAATGGCTGCATAAATATGAAGGTCTGGCTCTGCCCGGTTTGGCCACCAATGACCGGAAGAAGTTCGTCCTGCTTGACAACCGGAGCCGGGTGATGGTGTTCGATACAGATTCGGGTGAACGTCTCGACTTCTTCGAAGTTCAGGGGGCGGTGTTCGTGGGGGCGAGTATCGATCGTAAGGATAATCTGATTATCGCCATGGATGCCGGGGATGAAGGACGAAAACTGTGCAGTTATAACCTGTCCGGTGAGCTTAACTGGGAATACGCTCTTCCGCCGGGTGGCGAATGGTCCCATCAACCGCCGGCGATTGACGGTAATAACCGGGTCTATTTTCTGTCTAATAACGGCCTGCTGGCTATCGATGACGGCCGCCTGGCCTGGACCGCGCCGGTCCCCGCGGGCAGCACCCAGTATCTGACCATCCTTGGGGATAATAGTATCATCGTCGTCGGCGGCATCGAGATCGATCAATTCGACCCCGACAGCAAGGAATTGCTGGCCGTAGAACTCGCCGACGGTGCCATCATCACCACCCCGCCAGTGGTGGATAATAAAGGCCGGCTGTATCTCGGTACCAGAACCGGGATTTATTGTCTGGAATAAGGCTCGCATAGGCCGGTCGAGTCAGGGAGAAAATATATGGGTTCATCAAATAATCGGTACCGGATCGACCTTCCCGACGGCTGGGAAGATCAGACGGTGCATGTCTTCATGGGACCCGACGATAGCGGCGTCCAGCATTTGATGCAATTGATCATCGATCCCGATACCGGCGGGATCGGGCTGGAGGAATACGCCCGTAATCGCATCGACGCCGCCATGGAGTCACTGCAAGGCGCGGAAATCCTGAAGGAAGAGGCCAGAACATTGCCCAGCGGCCGCGAGGCTTACGAATGCGTCTATAAATGGATTCCGACCGACGATCAAGTGATCTTTCGAAAAACGGTTTACATGGTCATCGACGGCGCCGGTTATACTTTCTCGGCCAACTTTTCAAAAAAAACTCTCAAAACGATCGGGGTGGAAGTGGAGCGAATGATCGATTCTTTCCGGCCCGGCGATGCCGTCGATGAGGATGAAGACTGACGATGCCGATGGAATATAACAAAGACACCGACGCCGAGCATAAGATTAAACTCGATTCCGAACTGGTCTATGCCGTCTGGCGAGTCGGCCGGGCGCGGGCCGGGCAGATGGCTTCTTTCGAGGTCGGGACCGCTTTCGTCGGCAATGGCTCCAAGATCAAAATCAAGGGCAAAACCGAGGGGGGTGACAATCTCGGCAAAGTCAGCGGCAAAATGAGAAACAACAAGTTCATCGGCGAACTGGAAATCCCCGATGACGTCGAACTCGATGACGCCGCTTATTTCGAAGTCGAACTGTCGCAAGTTGGTCTTTCGGACGAGTCCAACCGCATTCCGACGGCCCCGCCGGTGGTGGTCAGCAATTTGAAATGGAGCGCCACCGAAGCCCGCCGGGGCGATGTCATGAAATTGACCGCCGACGTCGAGGGATGCGAAGACGACACCGAGGCGAAAATCACTATTTTCGAGTACGACGAAGACAAAGTCCATGACAGAATCGTGGAATTGCCCGGAGTCGTGAAGGAAAACAAAATAGAAATTTTCTGGGAATATGAATACCACGAGGACGTTGATGAGGTGCCGACCGACGAGGAACTGAAAAAATACGGCAAATCATACAATCCGCCGGAATATTTCTTCGTTATCGAAATTGACGGCCAGAAATTCGGGCGTGAGCAGGAATCGGGACTGCTTACGTTCAAGGATTACATTGAAATAGATTTGAAGAATCAATACGGGGAACCGGCGGCCGACGAAAAATATAAGATCACTCTGCCCGACGGCACTGAAAAGGAAGGCAATCTCGACGACAACGGCTATGCCCGGATCGACGATGTGCCCCCCGGTAAATATGAAATCGAGTTCCCCGACATCGGCCCCGTCGATACTGCGGAGGAAGACGGCGACGAGTCGGTCAACAGCGCACAACAGGCGGCTGATGCCGATGACGATGAAACCGAAGACGACACGGGCGATGACAGCGATTCTGATTCCGACAGCGCTGAAACCAGCGGCTGATCCCGGCCGCGATTAATAATAAGGCGATATGATCCCGACAGGGGCGAAACGATAAGGTGAGACAATGGCAGGCGGCACTCAAAAACAACAGGGCAAGTCGGGCGATATGGGCAGGTTCGCCATCTCCTGCCGGGGACTCTGCGTCAGGGTCGTGGAACGTCGTTTCCCGGGCGCTGACGACTGGATTGAAATTGAAAATAAATGGCTTTACGCTTTCCATGAACCGAGTGCCGGCGCCAGTCCGGTTCTGGTCGATGAAATTTTTGCTCCCCGGCGCGGCGACCGAAAAATCCATAATTGGCGCGCCTTGAAGGAACCGGGCAAAGTCAAAAGCCCCGAAAGCCGTCCCAATTATCGCAATCGCCCTTCCGGCTGGTATCAGGCCGATCCCAAAAAGAAAACCGGCACCTATGTCTTTTTCCTGAGCCCGATCCAGCTGGGCCCCGATACCATCAAGCTGTTGCAGGATCGGATCAAGGCCACGGCCAAAAATCGGCAGGCGCCGTCTTACATGTTCCTGGTCGGCACCGATTATTTCTTTGATCTGCATATGGAAGAAGAAAGCCCGAAGCATGTCGCCAATTGGCATTCATTCGAAAAACAACCGGCCGGACGCACCTGCATCCTTCTGATACCGGACCCCTTCGCCTGGGCCGAGGACCTGCAACAGTTGGGCTACCAGCCGGCTCTTTATCTATTTCGCTCACGGCAATACGACAAGGATATCACCAACGAAGTAATTATCGCTTCGGCCTTCCGGGGCGCGATGGCCGCCGGCGGCGGCGAATCCGACCCGCACAAAATCGAGCGTCATCTGCAGGCTCCGCTCAACTGGTACGCCCACGGCCGCTCCAAGCCGCCCGATTTGAGTTATACGAAACGATTGCCCGACGGGAGAAAGTCAACCGTCGCGGCGGATATTACGCCGAAAGAATGGGAAAAATCCCGTATCGGCGCCAAAACGGCCGTCGATGTCCGTCTGAAAATGTACGAAATCGAAATGACTGCCCTCAAAAAGATGGCCAACGTGCAAGCTAAAAGGCTCACCGATTGGCTCGAGGGCGAGAGACATCGAGTGGTGGAGCAGGGCGGGCTGGAACTCTTCAAGGACAAAAAGAAATATCGCCAAGCCGGCGGCCCCGATATGCTTTGGTATCTGGTTGTCCATTGGGCCAAGGTCACGGCCCGTATGGGCGAAATCGAAGCCGGCATGTGCTTTCAGCTCAATATGTACGAGAAGGAAAGCAAGCGGACCATCCAGATGTTGTTCAAACAGGCCGAATCGGAAGGCAACTGGTGGGACAAAACCGGCCCCTTGCGCGATGGCGTTCTCTCGACTTTCAAGCTGGTGGAAAATTTTGCCAACGCCCTGAGCATATCCGATGGCAAGCAGTTTCAACCCTTCATGAAAAAAGTCCTGGGTCTGAAGTTGCTGGGTTTCAAATGGGTGCCGCCCGACTCCGATAAATTCCCCCGATTGTTCGGCAAGGCTATTCCCGCCTCCATGCGCGCTCCCCAGATAGAAGTGCCGAAAGGGACTAAACTGGCCGATGCCCGCGAGGCCTTCGATAAATATCAGATCGATTCCTGGTTTTCGGCCATCGGCATCGGAGTCGCGGCCATCAATCTCGTTCTGGCCATGGACAAAATCATTTCCGGGAAAGCCGACAGCAAGGAGATGATGAAAGCCGGCTTCGACGGTATCGGCCTGGCCGCCGATATAGCCAAACTTTCTATGGAAATCCCGATGAAACGCGCCGAGCAACTGGCCAAGGCCGCGATGCTGGAAGACGAAGTTATGGCCTCCGGCATGACGAAGGCCGGATTGAAAGCCCTCACCCGGGTAGCCGCAATTGCTGGAGCCGGCGGATCATTGATCGATTTCCACTCGGCCGTCTCGGAATTCGGCAAGGAAGCCCTGATGAATGAAAACCCCGAAGCGGCCATGGGACGCGTTTTGCAGGCCACTGGCGCGGCCGTCGGCTTTGGTGTTTCGGTTTTCGGGGTTGTTTTCGGCGGATTAATCTCAGGTCCCCTGGGCTGGATCGCATTGGCCGCCGCCGGCATTTCCATGTTCGGCGCCTGGCTGGCCTCGCATTTCAGCCGCACCCAATGGGGCGACGTCGCGCTTTATTCCTATCTGGGCGAAAAAGCGGGCGAGGGCACCCTATACAAGGAATATTTTGGAGGCCGGTCCAACCAGTTCTATAAAAATTTGGAAGCCCAGGGTCGAGCTATAACGGCCCTGATGGCGTCGTTCATCGCTGAATTGTACACCGGTGCTATGGTCAATCTGCGCATCTATCCCGGCTTCGTCGATGATCGCACAGAGTATTTTATCAAATGGCAAATCGGATACCGGGGCAGTTCCTCAGTTTACCCGGAACGGTGGGCTGTCATCGAAGCTACACTGAAACCCAAAGAAGGTATCCTTCGGGTGACCAAAGCCCGAGTCACCGGATTTCCCAGCAATATCGATTATCGGGTGGGCAAAGAGTCCCTGATCGAGAAGGTCGTCATCGCTGACGGGCGCTGTACGCAGTTCGACGTTTATCCCCCAATACCCGATTCCTATCGACACAAAGTCATGCCCATGAAAACAACAGTGCTTATTCGTGTTGATGTGTTGGGCAACGGCCTGGTTACCGTTCCGATTGAATCATCGACGGAATTTGAATATAAACTGCCCAACGGTAAAGAAACCACGGTCCACGGATGGGGCGGTGTCTTCGCCGAAACCTCGCGCCCGGAAAAGGCTGAGGTAACATGATCTTTTCCGAGGGTGAAGTGTAGAATAAAAACTTGACATGCTTTGGGGCGGATGGTAACATTAAAGGTTACCATTTGCGACAGACGAATTATCCAAGGCAACGGCATAGAAGTCGTTGCCTGAAAAACCTAACAACGGGTAATTATGGATATAGCCAACTATTCCTCGGATTCCCGGGCGGTCATCAAGAACGCCAGGGAAATCGCCACCAGCTTCCGGCACCCGGAGATTGAAATCGAACATCTCCTGATCGCGACGGTGCGGCAAGAAGGAGGCCAGGTCGAATCTATCCTCAATCAACTCGGCAAAAGCGCCAAGTTCGTGGAAGCGATGGCCGAAACCTACCTCAAGGATCAGGCCAGCCGTTCGACGGCCAAGGACAACCTGACCATTTCGCCGGCGGTGCAAAGCGTCCTCAATCAGGCCATTGAGGAAAAAGTTAAACTCTACGACACTCTCGTCGAGCCGGAACATATTTTTATCGCCGTCTTCGATCCCAAATCGGCCCTCGCGCCGTACCTGCGCGACAAAATCGGCATCCTCAAGGAAGATATTTATCGCGCTATCGCTGAAAGCAAGGCGGTCGAAGAAATCGCTACCGGTCCGAGAGCGAGCGGAGATGAGACGACGCCCGAGGGCGAAAAGAAAGTGGCCGGCACTCTGCGTTACTGCATCGACCTGACCAATCAGGCGGCCGCCGGAGAGTTTGACCCGGTTATCGGCCGGGACAAAGAAATCCAGCAGGTTATCCAGATCCTCCTCCGCCGCCGCAAAAACAGCCCCATCCTGATCGGCGGACCCGGCGTCGGCAAGACGGCTATCGTGGAAGGACTGGCGCAGGCGATCGTCGATGGCGGCGTGCCCAAATCGCTGACCGGCGTCAAAGTCATGGAACTGGATATGGGCGCCATGGTGGCTGGAGCCAAGTACAAAGGCGAATTCGAGGAACGGCTTAAAAATCTCATCGGAGAAGTCGTCAAGGCCGCCGGGAAAGTTATTATCTTCATCGATGAAGTGCATACCATCGTCAGCAAGGGGGGCGGCAATGACGCCGCCAATCTCCTCAAGCCGGCGCTGGCTCGCGGCCAGATAAAATTGATCGGCGCGACCACGGAGGAAGAGTACACCAAGAACCTCGAAAAAGACAAAGCTCTGGAACGGCGCTTCGAGAAGATCAAGGTCGAAGAACCGAGTTTCGATGCCGCCGTTATGATCGTCCGCGGGATCGTCAAAAAGTATTCTGATCACCATAAAATCGAATATACCCCGGAGGCGCAGGTGGCCTCAGTCAAACTGGCCATGCGCTATCTGAGCGAGAAAAACCTCCCCGACGTCGCCCTCGATATCATTGACGAAGCGGGGTCGGAGTATGGCGTCAAGGAGGAGTTTGCCAAAAGCCGGATTCCGGAAATAAAGGAACAGATTTCCGAAGTGGAGAAATTGATTGCGGCCTGCGAGGGCAAAAAGCCGCAGGACGACCAGGAGGCTTTCGCCCGGCTTAAAGCCGGTTTCGACCGCTTCGCACATAACATGGATTTACTCGAAAGCTACTGGGGACACCGAGTCGATATTCAGGCGGGAGAAACGGCATGAACGATGACAAGATAAATCTGGATGATCTCAAACACGACTTTGCCGGAAAGATCGACCGGTTCAAAGCTTTGGAAAAAGTCGTCGAATCGCTGGAGCACAAAGTCGATGAAGCCGATATCGCCGCCGTCATCGCTCGTCGCACCGGCATCCCGGTGACCAAAATGATGACCGCCGAAAAGGATCGGTTGATCAATATGGAGGCCTTCCTGGCCAAGAAGATCGTCGGTCAGGAAAAAGCCATCAGCGCCATCTCCAACGCCATCCGCAAAGCCCGGGCGGGATTGAAACTGCCTTATCGCCCGGTTGGATCCTTCCTGTTTCTGGGGCCGACCGGCACCGGCAAAACTTATTTGCCCAAATTGCTGGCCGAATTCCTGTTCGACGACAAGAACGCCATGGTCCGCCTGGATATGTCGGAATTCATGGAATCGCATTCGGTGGCCAAGATGATCGGCGCCCCTCCGGGGTATGTCGGTTATGAAGAAGGCGGATTGCTGACTGAAGCCGTGCGCCGCAAACCGTTTTCAGTCGTCTTGCTGGACGAAGTGGAAAAGGCCCACCCGGATGTTTTCAACGTCCTCCTCCAACTGCTCGACGATGGCCGTCTCACCGACGGCCAGGGCCGGACGGTCGATTTTTCCAATACCCTGGTGGTGCTGACCTCCAACTATGCCGCCGATAAAATCCTCGACGCCGATCGCGAAGGCCGCGAGGTGGACATGGAGGACGTGCGGAATTTCCTCTTCACCAAATTCCGCCCCGAATTTCTCAATCGTCTCAATGACATCATCATCTATCATACTTTCACGCGGGAGCAGATTGAGAAAATCGCGGCTCTGGAATTCCAGCAACTGTGCGTATTACTTAAAGATTTGAATATCAAGGCTAAATTAAGTCCCGATGCGCTGGCCAAACTGGCCCGGGACGGATATACGGTGGAACTGGGCGCCCGGCCGATACAGAGAACCATCGAACGGGATATTATCAACAAGCTCTCGGTCGATATCATCACCGGCACCGTAGCGCCCGGAGACGATATCGAAATCGGAGTCAAAGACGACGCCTATGTTTTCGAAGTGCAGAAGAAAGCTTAAACTCGAATAAATGGAGGAGATCGATGGCAAAGTTCATCCTTGGTGCGACTGAGAAAATTAAACGGGATGATTCCATTCCCGTTGAACTTCTTCCGTCCAACAAGCTTATGTACGCCGCCAAACTCAACAACGATGAGGATGCGGACGTCACGCCCGTCAGGTGCAATAATCTGAAAGAGGTTTTTGAGAAATTCCGACCCGGTTTTTCGGTCGAGATGGAATCGACCGATGGCGAGCAGGTCAACGCCGACTTCGAACTCAAGGCCATGAAGGACTTCACCAGCAAGGAGTTGATCGAAAAGAACGATTACCTGCAAAAAGTTTACTACGGCAAGGAAATCCTCAACGACCTCGAAAAACAGCTCAAGAAAAACAATGCGCTGAAGAAAACGCTGAGCGACAAGCAAAAGAAGGAAGCTCTGCTCAAGCTGGCGCGTTATTACATGGACCTTCTCAGCGAAGAATAGAAAAGAGGTGATGATAAATGGGCGAAGAGGAAAAACAAGATCTGCAGCCGCAGAAAGAACAGGCGGCCGAGGCGGCTCCCGAACAGGAAGTGACCATAGAAAAGATAAGCGATGATGAATTCGCTTCCCTGCTCGGCGACACCTTCGGCGATTTTAAGCAATTGTCGGCCCTGATGCCGTCGTTCAAGACCGCCGACGGCGATCTCGTGCGCGGCGTCGAATGGCTCGATCCCAAAAAGAGTTTCCAGCGCAAGGAATTTCTGACCAAAAAGGAATTTGCCGACCAGCGCAAACTGCTGGCCCAGAGGCTGGAAGCCTGGATGAATTTCCTGGCCCGGGACGACAATGCCGACGTCATCCGCAAGAAATTGACTGACCAGGCTACCAAACTCGAGGAAAACCTCGAAAAGAATATGAAGAAGGTTCATCGGGCCGGTCGCGAACTGGAAACGACCTACCGGGCTATCGATAAATTTTTCGCCAATGCTCAACAGGAGCCGGATGAAAAGGTCAACGCCTGGTTTTCCAACGTCAGCGCCGAGGAACTGGCCGATCCCGATAATAAGGAAAAATTCGAACAACTGGCCAAGGCCATTGCCGACGAATATCGCGAGTGGGATATTTACAACAGCTATGCCATGCTGGTCGTCCCCGGTTACCTCGGCAGTGTCGAAAGTATCGATTCCGTGGCCCGTCAGATCGGACTGGCCAACAAGGTCCATATCATGACCGATCTGCCCGATTTTGAAAGCGTTGAGGAAGTCATGGATATGCTGGAGGATCCCAGCTACGCCAACCTCAGCGGAATCGATAGCTACAAGCAGTATGCATCGGTTTTCGCCAACTATGTCCTGGCCCGCGAGAAAAACCAGTACGAGGACGAGGATATGTGGGTGCCGCCGTCGGCCGTCATCGCCGGCAAGATGTATCAGGGCGACACCACCGTCGGTATGCAACAGCCGATGGCCGGCTTCAAATACGGCAAGATCAACGAGGCCAAGTACCTGCGTTTCAGGGCCAATCAGCCGGACGCCAGCAAAATCAACGAAAAAGGCGTTAATCCCATGGTTGATTTCAAGGGCTCGCCGGTCTCGATGGGCGCCGCGACTCTGTTCACTAAAGAAACCTTTAACGTCTATTCCATCCGGCGCACCTATGATTATGTATATAAAACCCTGCGCAATTATCTCAATAAGCAGACCTTCTCGGTTATCGACCAGAAATTCATCGACACCATGCGCCGCGACATCGACAAGTTCATGAAAGCCATCTCCGGCGGCGATAACATCCTCCAGGATTACAAGGTCGAAATTTTTGCCGACGAAGAAATGCGCAAACGGCAGGAAATCGACATCAAGGTCGCCCTCAATCCCAAATACCCGGCGCGGACCTTTAATATCGAGTTCGCCGCCTGGAATGAAGACAACCAGACTAATGTGAAGGACAAGTAAAGTGTGTTAGGCCTGAGTCGATTTCATGACACAGCCGGTTTAGATAAGGCCATAACAGACAAAATTTAATAAAACCTAAAAATAAGGAGAGCCGATCATGGCGAGAAGACCTGTTCTCGAGATCGATGGCGTCGTTTACAAGAACGTGTATGAAGTCTCATACGATTTCTATACCGCCAAGGATGAAACGGGACGTCCCTCTGACCGAGCCCATGCCGGAACGATCAAGGTTAGAATCGAATCCGACAAGGACGGCAATGTGGATATCGCCCGCTGGGCCGCCGACACCAGCAAACCGAACTGGAAAAGCGGCAAAGTCATGTTCAAGAATCCCGACGATGCCACCATGAAAGAACTGAAATGGGAAGAAGGCTTCGTGACCAAATACGAAGAGCATATTCCCCA